>NZ_BAAGTH010000001.1:0-662502 GCF_054782015.1 Salinifilum aidingensis
GCCGCTGCTCGCCGCGCTCGCCGCGGTCGCGTGGTGGGGGTGGCTGCCCGTGCCGGTGGTCGCGGCGCTCGGTGCGGCCCTCCTCGCGGTGGCAGCGGCGTTCGCCGTCGACGCCTACCGCAACTTGGGGCACCTGCTGGACGCGGAAGTGCTGCTGGCGCGCTCGGGCACCGCGGTGCGCCGCACCGCGGTGCTCTACCGCGGCGGGATCATCGGCTGGCGGGTGCGGCAGACGTGGTTCCAGCGGCGCGCCGGGGTGCTCACGCTCGGAGCCACGACCGCCGCCGGCAGCGGTCACTACGCCGTGCGGGACGTCGGGGCCGAGGAGGGGTGGGCGCTGGCCGACCGGGCGGTGCCGGGGCTTCTCGCGCCGTTCCGCGGGGAGGGCGCTCCCGCGGAGACCGAGGAGTAGTCGGCCGCAGCAGTTTCCGAGCGCGGCCGGGCGTCGAGGAGCGCGGGAGCGGCCGTGGTCACCGCCCGGTGCGGTCGAGCCGCTCCCCGCGTCGGGGGCGGCGGTCAGGCGTCGAAGCCGCCCCGCTTGATCTGCTCGGTGAACAGCTGCCACTGCCGCTGGGTGCACGTGACGTGCCCGGCAGCGCGGTTTTTCGAATCGCGTACGCCGATGCGGTCCGATCCGAAGCCGACTTCGACGCACTGCCCCTGCCCCTGCGTGCGAGTGCTCGTGCGCCAGTCGGTGATGTATCCCATCACAACTCCTCTATGCGTTCGTGAATCAATTGCACGGAGCCCTGCGGGCTCATCGCGTGCGCACGTAAATGCTCCATCATCATCATGTAGTTCGACAGCTCAGCTTCCCGCTCCAGGTACAAACCGCCCACCTGGGTTTCCAGGTAGACCACGTCCGGGTCAATGTGGTTGGAGTACCGCAGGATCACGAACGGCCCCGCCTGCGCCGGGTGCGCACCCGCCTCCAGCGGCATGACCTGAACGGTGACGTTCGGCAGTTCCCCGAGCTTGAGCACGTACTCCAACTGGCGGCGCAGCACGGTGGATCCGCCGACCGACCGGCGCAGGGCCGTTTCCCCGATCACCGTCCACAGTTCCAGCGGGTTGTCGCCGTGGACGCGCGCCTGCCGCTGCATCCGCAGCTCCACGCGGCGCGCGATCTCCGCCTCGTCGGCGCGGATGAGCGTGGCCTGCGTGATCGCGTGCGCGTACTCGCGGGTCTGCAGCAGGCCGGGGATCGCCTCGGCCTCGTAGGTGTGGATCGACGAGGCCTCGGCCTCCAGCCCGACGTACGTCTCGTACCACTCCGGCAGCACATCGTTGTAGGAGTGCCACCACCCGCGTTTGCGCGCGTCCCGCGCCAGGTTGACCAGCTGCTCGCGCTCGTCCCCGCGCACCCCGTAGAAGTCGAGCAGACCGGAGACGTCCCCCACGGAGGGCGAGCGCTTCGCCGTCTCGAACCGGCCGATCTTGGCCTGGGTGCACCCGAGGTGCGCAGCGGCCTGGTTCTGGGTGACCTCCGCCCGACCGCGGAGCCTGCGCAGCTCCGCGGCCAGTCTGCGGCGACGCACGGTGGGGCTGACTGTCATGATCTCCAGTCTCCACGCGCGCGCACCGCGCGTCACGCTCTCGTCACCCGGACGGCAGCCCTCCCCCTCACGGGCGGGGGACGTTGCGGAGGTTGGACCTCGCCAACTGCACCATCTTCCCCACCCCTCCGGAGAGGACGGTGCGGCTGACGGCGAGCGCGAAACCCTTGACCTGCTCACCGGTGATCTTCGGCGGCAGCGACAGCGCGTTCGGATCGGTGACGACGTCCACCAGGGCGGGCCCCGGGCGGTTGAGCGCCTCCTGCAGCGCGCCGTCCACCTCACCGGGCTTCTCCACGCGCACCGCGGGGATTCCCGCGGCCGTGGCGATGGCGGCGAAGTCCGCACCGGCGTCGTCGGTCCCGAAGTCCGGCAGGCCGTCCACGAGCATCTCCAGCTTCACCATGCCCAGGGACGCGTTGTTGAACAGCACGACCTTGACCGGCAGCTGGTGCATCCGCAGCGTCAGCAGGTCACCGAGCAGCATGGACAGACCTCCGTCGCCGGACATGGCGATCACCTGCCGGTCCGGGGCGGCCTGCTGCGCGCCGATGGCCTGCGGCAGCGCGTTGGCCATCGAGCCGTGCACGAAGGAGCCGAGCACGCGCCGCCGCCCGTTGGGGGTGACGTAGCGCGCCGCCCACACGTTGCACATCCCGGTGTCCACTGTGAACACCGCGTCGCCGGCCGCGGCCGTGTCGAGCTTGTCGGCGACGTACTCGGGGTGGATCGGCACGTGGCTTTCCACGTTGCGCGTGTACGCGTCCACCACGCGCTCCAGCGTCTGCGCGTGCTCGGACAGCATCCGGTCCAGGAACGAGCGGTCCCGCTTCTGCTCCAGCTGCGGCAGCACGGCGCGGATCGTCTCGGCCACGTCCCCCTGGACGGCCACGTCGAGCACGGTGCGGCGGCCGAGGTGCGCCGGTTCGATGTCCACCTGCACCGTGTTGGCCTGCGGCAGGAAGTTGTCGTACGGGAAGTCGGTGCCCAGCAGCACCACCAGGTCGGCGCGGTGCATCGCCTCGTGGCACGCGCCGTAGCCGAGCAGTCCGCTCATCCCGACGTCGTACGGGTTGTCGTACTGGATCCACTCCTTGCCGCGCAGCGCGTGGCCGACCGGCGCGTTGACGCGCTCGGCCAGCTGCATGACCTCGCCGTGCGCGCCGCGGGTGCCCATGCCGCAGAAGAGCATCACCCGCTCCGCCTCGTTGATCTCGGTGGCGAGCTCGCGCACCTGCTCCGCGGAGGGGACCACGGTGGGCGGTTCGCTGTGCACCAGGGCGTGGTCCGCGGAGTTCACCGCGCTGCGCTCCGCGACATCACCCGGAAGCACCAGCACGGACACCCCGCGGCGCCCGATCGCGTTCTGGATGGCCGTGCGCAGCAACCGCGGCATCTGCTCGGGCTGGGACAGCAGCTCGCAGAACTGGCTGCACTCGGCGAACACCGACTGGGGGTGGGTCTCCTGGAAGAACCCGGTCCCGATCTGCTCGGACGGGATGTGCGAGGCCAGCGCCAACACCGGCGCCCCGCTGCGGTGCGCGTCGTAGAGGCCGTTGATCAGGTGCAGGTTGCCGGGGCCGCAGCTGCCGGCGCACACCGCGAGCTTGCCCGTGACCTGGGCTTCCGCACCCGCTGCGAACGCCGCCGTCTCCTCGTGCCGCACGGGCGCCCACTCGATGCCCTCCGTGCGCCGGACCGCGTCCACCACGGGGTTGAGGCTGTCGCCGACGATGCCGTAGATCCGCTCGACCCCAACCTGCTTCAGCACCTCGATGAACTGATCGGCGACCGTGGCCATCGTCCCCGCCTTTCGGAGTCGGTCTACCGCCCGCCGGAGCAGTCCTCGCGCGCCCGCGCAGGTGCGCCGGTGCACCCGCGCGGGCCCTTCCCGCGGGCCCGTCCCCGGCCTACGCGTGCGCGCGGGCACGTGCAACTCGGGCGCGTCCGGCAGCCCTGCCTGTTCGGATCTCCCGGCGGCGGATAACGTCACGAGCATGAGTGAACAGAAGCAGTTGCAGGTGGGTGATCCCGCCCCCGATTTCACGCTGACCGACGCGGACGGCAACAAGGTCTCGCTGGCCGACTACCGGGGCCGTTCCGTCGTGGTGTACTTCTACCCGGCCGCGAGCACCCCCGGGTGCACGCGCGAGGCCTGCGATTTCCGGGACAACCTCGGCGAGCTGAACGACGCCGGTTTCACCGTGCTCGGCGTCTCGCCGGACGAGCCGGCCAAGCTCGCGGAGTTCCGCGACGGCGAGGGTCTGACGTTCCCGCTGCTGTCCGACCCGGACAAGGACGTCATGTCCACCTGGGGCGCGTTCGGTGAGAAGCAGAACTACGGCCGCACCGTGCAGGGCGTGATCCGCTCGACGTTCGTGGTCGGACCGGACGGCACGATCGCGCAGGCGATGTACAACGTGCAGGCCACCGGCCACGTCGACCGGCTGCGCCGCGCGATCGGGGTCTGAAGCTCCCGGAGACCCCTCCACTGCCTTCCCGGCGGGCAGTGGGGGGACACCACGACCGCAGCCCGCCGCGCCCCGTCCGCTGCGCCCGCAGTCCGCTACACCCGGTCGAGGAACAGCCAGACCGCCACGACGACCGTGATGCCGACGACGACGTAGCGCAGCAGCGTGCCCGGAAGCCGCTGGGCGAGCTTGCCCCCCAGGAACCCGCCGACGAGCGTGGTCGGCACCAGCGTCGCCACCGCGATCCAGTCGACCGGGGCGACGAGCGAGTACACCGCGAGCGTGACCGCGCTGCCGAGCAGGCCCAGCCAGCTCTTCAGCGCGTTGAGGCCGCGCATCGCGCCCGAGGCGCCGAGCATGAGCAGCGCGATCAGCACGACGCTGCGGGCCCCGCCGAAGTACCCGCCGTACACCGAGGCCAGCAGGATCCCCGCGAACAGCAGCACCGTCCGGTCGCCCTGCGCGCCGCCCGGGTCGGACGTGCCGAGCCACCGGCGGAGCTGCTTCTGGAACGCCATGAGCACGGCCGACAGCGCCACCAGCACCGGCACCACCGCGTCGAAGACCGAGCTCGGCAGCACCAGCAGCAGGGCGCACCCGCCTGCGGAACCGACCACGGCCGCGATCGACGTGAGCGCGAGGCGCCGCGGGGCTCCTCCCAGGTCGGCGCGCTGGCCGTAGGCCGCGCCGACGAAGCCGGGGCCCTGCGCCACGGAGTTCGTCACGTTCGCGACCAGCGGCGGCATGCCGGTGGCCAGCAGCGCGGGGAACACCAGCAGTGATCCGCCCCCGGCGACCGCGTTGATCGCGCCGGAGAAAAACCCGACGAGCGCCAGCAGGGCGGGTTCCAACCAGTCGGTGAGCACGGGCGTCGAAACTAGTCGCTCCGCCGCGCGCGGTCAGAGCTGGGCGAGATCGATCACATCCGCGCGCCGGGCGGCGCGGTGACCGCCCGGCGCGGACTCCCCTATCCGGCGAGTTCCCGCAGGCTCGGCAGCAGCGCCCGCAGCGCCCGCCCGCGGTGCGACTCGGCGTCCTTCTCCTCCGGCGAGAGCTCCGCGCTGGTGCGGGTCTCCCCGTCCGGCACGAACACCGGGTCGTATCCGAAGCCGTTCTCCCCGCGGGGTTCCCGGATGATGCGCCCGCGCCACTCGCCGCGCACGACGGTGTGCGAACCGTCGGGGCGGGCCAGCGCCGCCGCGGCGACGAACGCGCCCCCGCGCCGCTCGTCCGGGACGTCGCGCATCTGACCCAGCAGCAGCTCCAGGTTCGCCCGGTCGTCGCCGTGCCCGCCGGACCAGCGCGCGGAGAGCACACCGGGCATCCCGCCCAGGGCGTCCACGGCGATGCCGGAGTCGTCGGCCACCGCCGGGCAGCCGGTCGCGCGCATCGCGTCGACCGCCTTGGCCACCGCGTTGTCCTCGAACGTCGCACCGGTCTCCGGGGCTTCCGGGAACGCGGCCACGTCGTCGAGCCCGATGACCTCGAGCCCGGTCACGCCCGCCTCGTCGAGGATGCGGCGGAGCTCGGCGAGCTTGGCCGCGTTGCGCGTGGCCAGCAGCAGGCGGCTCATGCCGCGCCCCCCGGCAGGGTGCCCGGGTACGGCGCGGCCAGCGCCTCCGCCTGGAGCTCGGCCAGCCGGGAGCAGCCGGCCTGGGCGGAGTCCAGCATCTGGTCCATCGTGGACCGCGGGAACGTGGCGCCCTCGCCCGTGCCCTGCACCTCCACGAGGGTCCCGTGGTCGGTGGCGACGACGTTCATGTCCACCTCCGCGCGGGAGTCCTCCTCGTAGGGCAGGTCCAGCCGCACGCGGCCGTCCACCACGCCGACGCTGATCGCCGACACGGCGCAGGACAGCGGCTTCGGATCGGACAGCCTGCCCGCTGCTCCCAGGTAGGTCACCGCGTCCGCCAGCGCCACGTACGCCCCTGTGATCGCGGCGGTGCGCGTGCCCCCGTCGGCCTGGATCACGTCGCAGTCGAGGGTGATGGTGTTCTCGCCGAGGGCGGACATGTCGATGCACGCCCGCAGCGACCGCCCCACCAGCCTGCTGATCTCGTGCGTGCGCCCGCCGATGCGTCCCTTCACGGACTCGCGCACGCCCCGCGTGTTCGTCGCCGAGGGCAGCATCGCGTACTCCGCCGTGACCCAGCCGAGGCCGGACCCGGCGCGCCACCGCGGCACTCCCTCCTGCACGCTCGCCGCGCACAACACGCGCGTCCGGCCGAATTCCACGAGTACCGACCCGGCCGGCCAGTCCTGGTACCCGCGCGTCAACCGCACCTCTCGGAGCTCGCCATCGCTCCGTCCGTCAGCTCGTGCCACACCCCCACCTTAGGAACCCGCTCGGCACCGCCACGCGCCGCCTCTCCTCAACAGGACGTCGTCAGGTCGTTTGCTCGCAGACCGCGGACTCCCCGACCCGCGGCCTCAGAACTCGTACTGCTCGCCCGCGGCGACGAGATCCACCGGTCCCGCGTACTCGGCGGCGGCCTCGCGCCGGACCTGCTCGGCGTCCGTCCACGGCTGCACGTGCGTGAGCAGCAACCGGCCGACCCCGGCGGCCTCGGCCAACCGCCCGGCCTGCGTGCCGGAGAGGTGCAGGCCGTCCGGCACCTCCGGGGAGTGCGGCCAGGACGCCTCCGCCAGCAGCGCGCTGCCGTCCGCGGCGAGGGCGGTCAACCCCGGGAACGCTCCGGTGTCCCCCGTGTAGGCCAGCAGGCCGCGTCCGTCCGAGATGCGGAACCCCCACGTCGGGCAGACGTGGTGCACCGGCACCGGCTGCACCTCGAACGCGCCGATGCGCAGCGGCGCCTCGGACAGCGGGCGGAAGTCGAACACGTCGCCGAGGTCGGTCTCGGCCCACTCGGACGGGCTCGTGGCGTACAGCGCGGCCAGCCGCTGCGCAGCGCCTTCCGGTGCGTGCACCGGCAGGCGCCGGCCGCGCGGGTCGTGCGGTGGCCGCGGGTGGTACCGGCGCAGCACCGTCATCATCGCCACGTCCGCGCAGTGGTCGGCGTGCAGGTGGCTCAGCAGCAGCGCGTCCAGGTCGAACGGGTCGACGTGCCGCTGCAGCGGGCCGAGCGTGCCGCTGCCGAGCTCGACCGCGATCCGCGTGCCCGCGGATTCGAGCAGGTACCCCGAGCAGGGCGAGTCCGGTGCGGCGATGCTCCCGGAACACCCCAGAACCGTCAGTTTCACGCGCTCGAGCGTGACACGTCGTGCGGCTGGACGGCATCGGCCACCAGGCCGGGACCGACGAACCGCGTGGCCAGCCGGCTGAACCGCTCGGGCGAACCGGTGCACCGGAACTCGTGGTGGGCCACGCGATCGGGCTCGGCCAGGAGGTCCTGCTCGGTGAGCACGCGGAGCACGTCCTTGGCGGTCTCCTCGGCGCTGGACACCAGCGTCACGTGCCCGCCCATCGCCAGCTGCACCACCCCGGTCAGCAGCGGGTAGTGCGTGCAGCCGAGGACGAGCGTGTCCACGCCGGCCTGCTGCAGGGGGTCGAGGTAGCTCTGCGCGAGGCCGAGGATCTGCCGGCCGCTGGTGTTGCCGCGCTCGACGAACTCGGCGAACCGCGGGCAGGCGCTCGTGCTCAGCGCGATGTCCGGCGCCGCGGTGAACGCGTCCTCGTAGGCCCGGGACGAGATCGTGGCGCGGGTGCCGATCACGCCGACGCGCCGGTTGCGCGTCGTGGACACGGCGCGGCGCACCGCGGGCAGCACCACTTCGACCACGGGGATGTCGTAGCGCTCCCGGGCGTCGCGCAGGCAGGCCGACGAAGCGGTGTTGCAGGCGATGACCAGCGCCTTGACGCCCTCGTCGACGAGCGCGTCGGTCTGCGCCAGGGTCCGCGCCCGGATGTCGGAGAGCGCCCGCGGCCCGTACGGCGCGTTCGCGGTGTCCCCCACGTAGCGCAGGGATTCCGCGGGCAGCTGGTCCATGATCGCGCGGGCGACGGTCAGGCCGCCCACGCCCGAGTCGAAGATGCCGATCGGCGCGTTGCTCACCTCCTCAGTGTGCCACCGGGCGCGGGGCCGGACGGGCGGCGCGTGCTGCGCGCCACCAGCCACGCGGCCAGCGCACCGCCGAGCGCACCGAACAGGTGCCCCTCCCAGGACACGCCCGGCTGGCCGGGCAGCACGCCCCACAGCATCGAGCCCCAGAAGAAGAACAGCACGATCGCCACCGCGATCTGCCCCGTGTTGCGCTGCAGGAACCCGCGCAGCAGCAGGAACACCATCCAACCGAACACGAGGCTCGAGGCGCCGATGTGCGGCGCGGGCGCGCCGATCAGCCAGGTGCCCACGCCGGCGGTGATCCACACGGTCGCGGTGACCGCGAGGAACTGCCGCACGCCTCCGGACAGGGCGAGCCAGCCGAGCACGAAGAACGGCACCGTGTTCGAGATGAGGTGCGGCCAGCCGCCGTGCAGCAGCGGGGCCCAGAGGATCCCGTCGAGGCCGTCCACCTCCCGCGGGACGATGCCGTACTCGCGGATCAGGCGCACCCCGTTGACCGCGCCCATGGCGAGGTAGCCCTGCACGGCGTACAGCACGACGAGGAACAGCAGCATGCCCACCGCCGACCGGGCCGGGTTGGCCGGGAGCACGCGCGCGTTGGGGCGTTGCGGCAGCCTGTTCACACTCCCGAGGCTACTGGTCGAAACGTCCGTTGACGTCGGGGCTGCGCGGAATTCACGCGCCCACCGGTACGCTGATCGGCGTTCGCCCTCGTCGGACCCCGCAACGCACCCGGAAAGGTCTGGATTGGCCGAGTTCGACGTCGCCGTGCGCACCCCGGTGCGGCACGGCCGGTCACCCGTGTGGGACTCCCGGACCGACACCGTGCTGTGGGTCGACCGCCCGGCCGCGAGCGCGCACCGCTACTCCCCCGGCCGCGGGACCGACGCGGCCATGCCGACGCCGCAGCCGGTGGGCGCGGCGCTGCCGCGGGCGCGCGGCGGGCTGCTGCTGCACCTCGACGAGGGGCTCGCGCTGTTCGAGGCGGACGGCGCCACGCGCACGTGGCTGGCGTACTGGGCGCGGGACGGGTTCTGCGCCGTCACCACCGCCGTCGACCTGCACGGACGCGCCTGGGCGGCGAGCGCGCCGCTGGCCGCGCCCGCGCGGTTCCGCGGCGGTCTCCCCGCCGCGGAGGGGAGGGTCTCCGAGGAGGCCCGGTCCGGCGGGCACGAACAGCTCGGCGGGCACCGGCAAGCAGCCGGGCACGGGCAGGCCGCGGGCGGTGACGGGTGGCTGGTGCGCGTGGCGGCGTCCGGCCCGGTGCGCACCGGCCCGCGGGCGCTGCCGGATCCGCGGGGGCTGGCCTTCGCACCGGACGGCGCGCGGCTGTACCTGGCCGACGGCTCCACCGGCCGCCTCGAGGTGCTCGCGCTCGACCCGGACGGCGGCGAGCTCGGCGAGCGCCGACCGCTGGTCGAACCCGGCGCGCCGGTGGGCGGTCTCTGCGTGGACGCGGCCGGATGCCCGTGGGTGGCGCTGCCCGGTGCGGGCGCGGTGCACCGCTACACCCCGGAGGGGGTGCTCGACCGCGAGGTCGTGCTGGCCGGTCACCGGCCGACGGACTGCTGCTTCGGCGGGACGCGGCTGACCGACCTGTACGTCACCACCGGCGGCGGCGATGCGGGCGCCGAGGATCCGGCGGCGCTGCTCGTCGTCCCGGAGGCCGGCGAGGGCGTGCGCACCCCCGCCTTCGCCGGTTGAGCGCCGTCCGCTCCGAGCACCGGCCTGCCCGGGTGCACATGTCGCGAGGGATGCGCACCCCCGCGGGGCCTCCGGGGTGGAGCCCGCGCATCAGGCCCAGAGCTGGCCGTCCAGCCGCTCCGCCGCTTCGTCGAGCGTGCCGCTGTAGGCGCCGGTGGACAGGTACTTCCACCCCGCGTCGGCGACGGGGAACACGATGTCGGCGGACTCCCCGGCGGCGGCCGAGCGCTCCGCCATGGTCATGGCCGCGTGCAGCACGCCACCGGTGGAGATCCCGGCGAAGATGCCCTCGGTCTCCAGCAGTTGGCGGGTGCGCCGCAGCGCGTCGTAGGAGCCGACGGAGAACCGCCGGCTGAGCACGTCCTCGTCGTAGAGCTCGGGCACGAAGCCCTCGTCCAGGTTCCGCAGCCCGTACACGAGCTCGCCGTAGCGCGGCTCGGCGGCGATGATCTGCACACCGGGCCGCTGCTCCCGCAGGTACCGGCCCACGCCGACGAGGGTTCCGGTGGTGCCCAGCCCGGCCACGAAGTGCGTGACGCTGGGCAGGTCGCGCAGGATTTCCGGTCCGGTGCCGCGGTAGTGCGCGTCCGCGTTGGCCTGGTTGCCGTACTGGTACAGCATGACCCAGTCGGGGTTCTGCTCGGCCAGCTGCTTGGCCACCGCGACGGCCTGGTTCGAGCCCCCCGCTGCGGGCGAGGAGACGATCCGGGCGCCGAACGCCTGCAGCAGCTGGCGGCGCTCCTCCGAGGTGTTCTCGGGCATCACGCACACCAGGCCGTAGCCCTTGAGCTTGGCGGCCATGGCCAGCGAGATGCCGGTGTTGCCGGACGTGGGTTCCAGGATGGTGCACCCGGGGGTGAGGCGGCCTTCCTTCTCGGCCGCCTCGATCATGCCCAGCGCGGGGCGGTCCTTGATCGAGCCGGTGGGGTTGCGGTCCTCGAGCTTCGCCCACAACCGGACGTCCGGGGAGGGGGACAACCCCGGAAGTCCCACCATCGGAGTGTCGCCGAGGGCGTCCAGCAGCGAGTCGTAGCGGGCCACGTTCTGCCTCCAAGATCAGGGCTGTGCGATCGAAGGACCGCCCGCGCGGCCGTCACACCGCTGCTCGTGCCGGCGGGAACGGCCCTGGCAGCGGTGCGTCAGCGCATACCGCCGGCGACGGCGGGCAGGATCGTGACGCTGTCCCCGTCCGACACCGGAGCTTCCAGACCACCGGTGAAGCGCACGTCCTCGTCGTTGACGTACACGTTCACGAACCGGTGCAGGCCGTCCTCCCGGACGAGCCGGTCCTTGAGCCCGTTGTAGTTGCCGTCGAGGTCGTTGATGACCTCGCCCAGCGTGCTACCGGCGGCCTCGACCGACTTCTCGCCGCTGGTGTACGAGCGCAGGATCGTCGGGATGGACACCTTGACTGCCATGGATATACCTCCTGATCAGGAATACGCGGGACGGGACAGCGGCGCGAGGCCGCGCCGGCGACCGGCGCGGCATCGTGCTGCGCGGACTCAGCCCTGGTCGGGCACCTCGTCGGCACCGGTGTGCGCGAACATGTAGGACTCCACGACCTCGACCGGCTCCTCGGTGACGGCTCCGTCCACGATGCGGTAGGAGCGCAGCTCGTAGGTCTCCGGGTCCCGAGTGGACACGAGCACGTAGTGCGCGTTCGGCTCCGAGGCGTACGAGACGTCCGTGCGAGAGGGGTACGCCTCCGTCGAGGTGTGCGAGTGGTAGACCACCACCGGCTCCTCGTCGTTGGCGTCCATCTCCTTCCACACCCGCAACTGCTCCTGCGAGTCGAAGCGGTAGAAGGTGGGCGAACGCTCGGCGTTGATCATCTCGATGAAGCGCTCCGGGCGCTCCGACCCCTCCGGGCCGGCGATGACACCGCAGGCTTCGTCCGGGTGGTCCCGTCGGGCATGCGCGACCACCGCGTCGACGAGGTCGCGTCGGATCACCAGCACAGACACCATCCTAATGAATGCGGCACCGGCCTCCCACCATGTGGAAGCACGCTTTCCTCCGGTGCGGTTTCCCGGTCCAACGTCACCTCCACCATGATTCATTCCCGCGTCGACGGGTACCGAGCCGTGTAGCAGCTCACCTCGCCGACCGGGTCCGCGGCGAGCACACCGCGCACGATCGCCCGCGCGGTCACCTCGGCCGCGGCGGCGCACAGCGCGTCCAGCGCCGCCGCCCACCCCGCCGAGCCGACCTCCGGCCACCCGGAGCTCCGCCCCGTGGCCAGGGCGAAGGCCGTGTCCCCGTCGGTGAGCCCGTGCGCCGGGCGCACCGCCCGGGCGATGCCGTCGTGCGCGGCCACGGCCAGGCGCCGCGCCTGCGCCTTGTCGAGGGCGGCGTCCGTGGCCACCGCGCCGATGGTCGTGTTCAGCGGTCGGCCTGCGGGGCCGTGCCGTCCCGGGCGCGCGCCCGCGCGCCCGCGCGCGGCGGCCACCTCGGCCGGGTCGGGCGCGCGCAGCTCGGGCGGGCGGTGCCAGGGCAGCCCCGTGGTGGCGTCGACGACCGGACCGGCGGAGTTCACCGCCCACAGCGCGCCCACGGTGGTGCCCGCGGCGGCCGTCTCCCCGCCCACGGTGGTCGCGGCGGTGCCGAGCCCGCCCTTGAGGTCGCCCGCCACCGCGCCGGTTCCCGCGCCGACGTTGCCCTGGGCCGGTTCCTCGTCCGCGGCCGCGGCGCAGGCCCGGTGGCCGAACTCGGCGTCCGGGTGGTGGCGGTACTCGTTCAGCGGCAGGTCGAACAGCACGGCGGCGGGCACGACGGGCACGACGTGCGCCGGGTCCGGACCCACCGGCACGCCGCGGCCGCGCTCGGCCAGCCAGCGCATCACCCCGTCCGCGGCGGCCAGGCCGAACGCGCTGCCGCCGGCGAGCAGCACCGCGTGCACGCGCTGGACGAGGTGGTCCGGGGCGAGCACGTCGGTCTCCCGCGTCCCCGGCCCGCCGCCGCGCACGTCGACGGCCGCGGCGGCGCCGTCCGGGGCGAGGAGCACGCTGGCGCCGGTGGCCCGCTCGTCGTCGAGCCGCTGGTCGTGCCCCACCTGCAGGCCGGGCACGTCGGTGATCGCGTCGCGCGCCGCCACGACCGCGGATCACTCCACCAGCGCGGTCACGAGGCTGTCCTGCACCCAGGTCAACCAGTGGTAGACGCCGAGGTGCTCGCGGCGGAGCTCGTCGGTCTCCGCGTCGTCGACGAGGTCGTCCTCGCCGTCCTCACCGATCTCGAGGGCGGTGCCCAGGGCCAACCGCACGTCGTTGAGGGCGGTCAGCCACTGGTCGGCCTGCTCGCCGGTCAGCTGCACGTTCCCGCCGTCGACGGGGCACGTGTTCAGCACGAGGTCGGCCACTTCGGTCTTGGCCTCCACGACCTCCGGTTCGTGCAGCGAGCGCAGCGCGGCGGCCGCGTTCTCGTCGGCCTCGCCGGGCCCGGCGGCCGCGTCGGCGACGTCGGTGCGGAAGAAGTCCGGCAGCAGCCGCTCCAGCACCTTGTCCTCGGGGGGTTCGGCGGGACCGGTGCGGATCCCGGTCAACTCGGCCAGCTCGTCCTGCGGCACCTCCGCCGCCCGCGCGGTGAGCATGTCCTTGATCTGCCCCACGAGGCCGCGGATGACGGCGGCCTCCTGCTGGGACAGCCGGGTCACCACGTGACCGTTCCGCCGGGTCCAGCCTTCCACGTGACGTCCTCACTCCTCGTCTCGGCGTGCCGCCCCGCCGCCGTCGCGGTGCGGGCGGTCAGGAGTCCTTCTGCATCGTCGCCCACAGGCCCGCGGCGTGGAGCTTGGCCACGTCGCCCTCCACCTTCTCCTTGGAACCGGAGGACACCGCCGCGCGGCCCTTGTGGTGGACGTCCAGCATCAGCTTCGTCGCATGGTCCTTGCTGTAGCCGAAGACCTTCTGGAAGACGTACGTCACGTACGACATGAGGTTGACCGGGTCGTTCCACACCACGGTCACCCACGGCCGGTCTTCGGTGCCGAGCTCGGCCGACTCGAGCTGCGCACGCTCAGCTTCAGCGGGCGAGGTCATGGCCCCAGTCTCGCACGGGCCTCCGGGCGCGGGTCGGCCGCGGGCTCGCCGGAACGGCCCGTGCTCCGCCCAGCGGGCACCCGGTTTCACCCGACCGGCGGAAGGTCGCCGGTCGTGGCGGAGCGGACGCGGACACCGGGTCCTGGCGCGGGCGGCGCAGCCCGGACCCGTAGCCTCTGCGGCATGACCGCTGCGAGCACTCCGACCACGGCGCTGCGCACCGACCACTACGAACTGACCATGCTCGCCAGCTCGCTGCGCGACGGGACGGCGCAGCGGGAGTGCGTGTTCGAGGTGTTCACCCGGCGCCTGCCGAACGGTC
This sequence comes from Salinifilum aidingensis, assembly GCF_054782015.1. Taxonomy (NCBI): domain Bacteria; kingdom Bacillati; phylum Actinomycetota; class Actinomycetes; order Pseudonocardiales; family Pseudonocardiaceae; genus Salinifilum; species Salinifilum aidingensis. The sequence goes on from NZ_BAAGTH010000001.1 coordinate 14,119, forward strand.
GCCGCTACGGCGTGTTCGCGGGCATGCCCCGGGTCCTCGAGGCGATCGAGAACTTCCGCTTCGACGAGGAGACCCTGCGGCACCTCAGCGAGAACGGGGTCGTGGACGAGCGGACCCGGCAGTGGCTGGCCGAGTACCGCTTCCGCGGCGACGTCGACGGCTACTCCGAGGGCGAGCTGTACTTCCCGGGTTCGCCGGTGCTGACGGTGCGCGGCACGTTCGCCGAGTGCGTGCTGCTGGAGACCCTGGTGCTGTCGATCACCAACCACGACAGCGCGATCGCCGCGGCCGCGGCGCGCATGGCCTCGGCCGCGAACGGGCGGCGCATCATGGAGATGGGCTCGCGCCGCACGCACGAGCACTCGGCGGTGGCCGCCGCCCGCGCGGCCTACCTGGCCGGGTTCACCGCGACGTCCAACCTCCAGGCCGGGGTGGACTACGGCATCCCCACGGCGGGCACGGCGGCGCACGCCTTCACCCTGCTGCACGATTCGGAGCGCTCCGCGTTCGAGGCGCAGGTGGCCGAGCTCGGCCCGAGCACGACGCTGCTCGTGGACACCTACGACATCACCCGGGGCATCGAACTGGCCGTGGACGTGGCCGGCACCGACCTGGGAGCCGTGCGCATCGACTCCGGCGACGTCGGCGTGCTGGCGCGGCAGGCGCGGCAGCAGCTGGACGAGCTGGGGGCGACGGCCACGCGGGTGGTCGTCTCCGGCGACCTCGACGAGTACGCGATCGCCTCGCTGCGGGCCGAGCCCGTCGACGCCTACGGCGTGGGCACCTCGCTGGTGACCGGGTCCGGGGCGCCGACCGCCGGGATGGTCTACAAGCTCGCCGAGGTGGAGGGCCGGCCGGTGGCCAAGCGCAGCTCGCACAAGGAGTCGCGCGGCGGGCGCAAGGCGGCGATCCGGCGGCACAAGGACACCGGCACGGCCGTGGAGGAGGTCGTCTACCGCGTGGCCCCGGACGTGGCGGAGCCGCCGGTGGGTCCGCACGACCGGCACCTGCAGCGCCCGCTGATGCGCGGCGGGCAGCGGGTGGGCGATCTGCCCGCGTTGGACGAGGACCGCGAACGGCTGCGGCACGCGCTGGTGAGCCTGCCGTGGGAGGGTCTGAAGCTCTCGCACGGCGAGCCGGCCGTCCCGACGGTCTTCCCCCGCCCCTGACCAGGTGCCGAGGCCCCGGTGGCCGGCGCGGGGCCCGCGGACCTGTTCACCGCCGCCGGGGCACCGGCGCATACTGGGAGCGCGGCTCCCGCGCATCGGGAGCGAACCCTCCGCCGCACGCGCGCGGCAGGAAGACAGGTGGCAATGCCCAGGGCACTGATCATCGTGGACGTGCAGAACGACTTCTGCGAGGGCGGGGCGCTGGCCGTGGCCGGAGGCGCGCGGGTGGCCTCCGCGATCACCGCGCAGCTCGGCGCGGACGACCACGACGTCGTCGTGGCCACCCGCGACTACCACGTCGACCCGGGGGCGCACTTCAGCGACGAGCCGGACTTCGCGCGGTCGTGGCCGCGCCACTGCGTCGCCGGCACCCCGGGGGCGGCGTTCCACCCGGAACTGGACGTCGGTCCGATCGCCGCGGTGTTCGACAAGGGCCAGTACGACGACGGCTACTCCGGGTTCACCGGCGTCGATCCGCAGGGGTGGAGGCTGCCGGACTGGCTGGCCCGGCGCGGCGTGGACCACGTCGACCTCGTCGGTCTGGCCACCGACCACTGCGTGCGGGCCACGGCGCTGGACGCCGCGCGCTCCGGGTTGAGCACCGCGGTGCGGCTCGACCTGACCGCGGGCGTGGCGGCCGCGACGGTGGACGCGGCGATGCGCGAGATGGACGAGGCCGGTGTGGGGCTCACCGGCGATCCCGTCGTGGCCTGATGGAGGACTTCGTGAGCGGGTCCGCGGATCGGCTGACGCAGTGGAGCCGGTAGCGGAACCTCCTGCACCGCCGAGCAACCACGCACGCACCGCGCAGCGCGGTTCCGATAGCGTCGGAGCGTGGCCCGTTCCGTTCCCCGCTGGTCGAACCCCGATGCGTTCGCCCACGATGACGACGACACGCCGCCTCCGGAGATCGCCGCGGCGCTGCCCTCCCCCGGGAGTTCCGGACCGGTGGCGGACCTGTCGACGCTGCTGAGCACCGCCGTCGAAGCCGTCGGCGGCGCGGAGCGCACCGGTCAGACGCGCATGGCCGAGGCGGTGGAGCACGCCGTCGACACCGGCGAGCACCTGGCCGTGCAGGCGGGCACCGGCACGGGCAAGTCGCTGGCCTACCTGGTCCCGGCGCTGCGGCACGCGGTGCGGAACGGCAGGACGGTGGTCGTGTCGACCTCGACGATCGCGCTGCAGCGGCAGCTCGTCGACCGCGACCTGCCCCGCCTGGCCGAGGCGCTGACCGGCGCGCTGGGCCGCCGCCCCACCTTCGCGATCCTCAAGGGACGGCGGAACTACCTGTGCCTCAACCGGGTCCACGGCAACGCCCCGGCCGACCCGGAGGAGGGGCTGTTCGACCCGTTCGCCGCCTCCTCCCTGGAGCGCCAGGTCAGCCGCCTGCAGGAGTGGGCGCAGGAGACGGAGACCGGGGACCGCGACGAGCTCGTCCCGGGCGTGAGCGACCGCGCGTGGCGCCAGGTCTCGGTGACGGCGAAGGAGTGCCTCGGCGCGCACCGCTGCCCCGCGGGCGACGAGTGCTTCGCCGAACTGGCCCGCGCGGCCACCGCGCAGGTCGACGTGGTGGTGACGAACCACTCGCTGCTGGCCATCGACGCGCTCGACGACCGGTCGATCCTGCCGGAGGCCGACGTGGTCGTCGTCGACGAGGCGCACGACCTCGTCGACCGCGTCACCTCCGCCTCCACGGGCGAGCTGACCGCGCCGCTGGTGACCAACGCGGCGCGGCGCTGCGGCCGCGCGGTGGACGAGCGCCTCGCCGATGCGCTCGCCGAGGCCGCCGACGGGGTGGAGACCGTCCTCGCCGACGCGCCGGTCGGCCGGGTGGACGAGCTGCCGGAGGACCTGGCGGTGCTGCTGCGCTCGGTGCGCGACGCGGCCTGGGCCTGCGTCACCGCGCTGCGGCCGGAGCGCGGCGAGGACGCGGGCAGCGACAGCGTCCGCGCGCTCGCGCACGCGGCGACCGAGGAGGTGCACGACACCGCCGTGCGCCTGCTGGACGCGTTCGACTCCGGCGAGACGCGCGACGTCGTGTGGGTCGCGGAGGAGCCGAACCGGCCGCGGGCGCTGCGCGTGGCGCCGCTCGGCGTGGGCGGGCTGCTGCGCGAGCGGCTGTTCGGCAAGCGCACCACCGTGCTCACCTCCGCGACGCTGGCGCTGGGCGGGTCGTTCGACACGCTGGCCCGGCAGTGGGGGCTGCCGCCGCGCGAGTCGGCGCGGCTGGCGGCGGAGGCGGCCACCGACCGCGACGTCCCCGCGGACGATTCGGGTCCGAAGTGGACGGGGCTGGACGTCGGCTCGCCGTTCGACTACCCGCGCAGCGGCATCCTCTACATCGCGCGGAAGCTCCCGTCACCCGGGCGGGACGGCCTGCCGGACGAGTACCTGGACGAGCTCAGCGAGCTGGTCACCGCCGCGGGCGGGCGCACCCTGGGGCTGTTCTCCTCGATGCGCGCCGCGCGGCAGGCCGCCGAGGAGCTGCGCGACCGGCTGGACCTGCCGGTGCTGTGCCAGGGCGAGGAGTCCACGTCCCAGCTGGTCTCCCGGTTCGCCGAGGACGAGTCGGCCTCGCTGTTCGGCACGCTCTCGCTCTGGCAGGGCGTGGACGTGCCCGGGGCCTCGCTGAGCCTGGTGGTCATGGACCGCATCCCGTTCCCGCGGCCGGACGACCCGCTGGCCTCGGCGCGGCAGAAGGCGTTGAACGAGCGCGGTGGCAACGGGTTCCTCGCGATCGCGGGCACGCACGCGGCGCTGCTGCTCGCCCAGGGCGCCGGCCGGTTGCTGCGCACGGCCGCCGACCGCGGCGTCGTCGCCGTGCTGGACCCGCGGTTGGCGACGGCGCGCTACGGCGGTTTCCTGCGCGCCTCGCTGCCGCCGTTCTGGACGACGCACGACCCGCAGGTGGTGCGCGGCGCGCTGCACCGGCTCACCGCGGCGGTGTGAGAGCCCGCCCCGACCCGGCGTGATCCTGCGCACGCCCGCCGTTGTGGACCGTCCACAACGCGGACCGCTTCTTTCTGTACCGCCGGGGATGCCGGGTACGTTGTGCGCGTTCGCCCCGCGGATCACCCGGAACGGCGAACATCAGGACCGTTGCTCAGGCTCCGCGGAGCACGACCGAGGGGAGACCGTTGTCCGCAGGACGCGACGCACTGCCCGCAACCGACCTCGCGCGCACCGTCGTCTTCGCGGCGTTCATCGCCGTGCTGGGGCTGTTCCCCGGGCTGCAGTTCGCCGCCGTACCGATCGTGCTGCAGAACATGGGGCCGCTGCTGGCCGGCAGCGTGCTGGGAGCGCGGCGCGGCGGTGCCGCGGTGCTGCTGTTCCTCGTGCTCGTGGCGATCGGCCTGCCGCTGCTGTCCGGCGGCCGCGGCGGGCTGGCCCAGCTGTTCTCGCCGAGCGGCGGCTTCATCCTCGGCTGGGTCCTCTCGGCGGTGGTGACCGGTTGGATCGCCACCCGCTCGTCCGGACCGCCGCGGATCCCGCTGCTGCTGGTCGCCAACCTCGCCGGGGTCGCGGTGGACTACCTCGTCGGCATCCCCTACTGGGGCGCGGTCGTCGGCGACCTCCCCGCGGCCGCCGTGCAGTCGGTGATCTTCCTGCCCGGCGACGCGGCGAAGATCGTGCTCGTGTCGCTGGTGGCGGCGGCCGTGCACCGCGCCGCCCCGGCGACCCCGGCCGCCGCGGCGACCCGGCGGGGGTGAGCCGTGCGCCTGCCGATCCTGGACCGCGTCCCGGCCTCCCGGATCACGCACCTGCCCGCCGACGGCGGGCGGGCGACCGAGCACGCCCCCGCCGACTGGTCCGCCCGCGTGCGCACCGGGGCGACGCGCCTGCCCGCGGGCGTGCGGGTGGGGCTCACCGGCACCGACGCGCACGCGCGGCTGTGCTGGTTCCTCGCGGCCGACCTCGCCGGCTGCGCCACGCTGGTCACCGACGCGTCGTGGAGCCGCGGCGAGCTCGACGCGGTGTGCGCCGACGCGCGCCCGGCGGTGTTCGTGCCCGGCGACTCCCCGCCGCCCGCGGAGCAGGACGCGCCGCCGCGCGGGCCGGTCGGTGACGCGGACACGCCGTTCTACCTGCCCACGACCTCGGGCAGCAGCGGTCGGCCCCGGGTGCTGGCGCGCACCCGGGAGTCCTGGCTGCGCAGCTACGACGCCTTCGACGTGGGGATCGGCGGCGAGGACCGCGTGCTCGTGCCCGGGCCGCTGAGCTCCTCGCTGTTCCTGTTCGCCGCCCTGCACGCGCTGCACGCGGGCGCCGACCTGTGGCTGCTGGACCGGTGGAGCGCCGCCGAGGCCGCGGCCGCCTGCCGCCACGTCACCGCGGCGCACCTGGTGCCGGCGATGCTCGCGGCGCTGCTGGACCGCTGGGAACGGGCCCCCGAGGAGGCCGCGGTGCTGCCCCTGCGCCGCGTGGTGCTCGGCGGCGCCCACGTGGACGAGCGGCTCGCGCAGCGGTTGCACCGGGTGCTGCCCGGCTGCGAGCTCGTCGAGTACTACGGGGCCGCGGAGACCTCGGTGATCGCGGTGGGCCGCCGCGGCGTCCTGCACCCGGTGGTGGACGTGCACGTCGACGAGGGGTCCGGCGCGCTGCGGACGCGCTCACCGCTGCTGTGCGCCGGTCGCCTGCGGGCCGGGGAGCTCGAACCGCTGGAAACCGAGCGGGGGTGGTTCGACGTGGGCGACCGGGCGGCCCGGCGCGCCGACGGCTCGCTGCGGATCCTGGGCCGGCAGGGCGCCACGATCAACACCGGCGGCGCGCTCGTCTCGGCCGAGGAGGTCGAGGCCGTCCTCCGCGCGGTGCCCGGCGTGCGCGACGCGGTCGTCGCGGGCACGCCGCACCCCCGATTCGGCGAGCTCGTCACCGCGGTGGTGGAGGGCGCGGGCGAGGCCGAGCTGGCCGCGGCGCGGCAGCGCGCGCAGCAGGAGCTGAAACCCGACAAGCGACCGCGCCGCTGGCTTTCGGTCCGGAGGCTGCCGCGCACCGCCTCGGGGAAACCGGCCCGCGCCCGGGTGGCCGAACTCCTCGGCCGCGGCCTGCCGCCGGAGGCCGACGGCGCCCCCGGCAGCACCGGGGCCGAGGCCGAGACCGCCCCCAGCAGCACCGGCACCGGCAGCACCGGCACCGCCCCCAGCAGCACCGGGAGCGGCGATGGCTGACCGCACCCCGGTGGTCGTCGCCGCCCGCCGCTCCCCCGTCACCACGGCCGGGCACGGCCTGCGCGACGTGCCCGTCGACCAGCTGGCAGCGCCCGTGCTGCGCGCCGTGCTCGCCGACGGTGGACGCGACGCGGTCGACGAGGTGGTGCTCGGCAACGTGCTCGGCCCCGGCGGCAACCCGGCGCGCGTGGCGGCGCTGCGCGCCGGGCTCGGCTGCGACGTGCCGGGGATGACGGTGGACCGGCAGTGCGCCAGCGGGCTCAGCGCCATCACCACGGCCGCGGCGCTGGTGCGCTCCGGGCAGGCCGAGTGGGTGCTGGCCGGCGGGGCGGAGAGCCCGTCGACCATGCCGTGGCGGGCGTGGCGCTCGTCCTCGGCGACCGAACCGCCCCGCTTCTACTCGCGCGCCCCGTTCGCACCCGCCGAGATCGGCGACCCGGAGATGGGCCCCGCGGCGGACCTCGTCGCCGCCGAGGCCGGCATCGACCGGGCGCGGCAGGACGCCTTCGCCGCGCGCAGCCACGCCCGCGCCGCGGCGGCCCGGCGCGCCGGACGTCTGGACGCGGAGCTGGTGGAGATCGCCGGGGTCGGGGCCGACGACCGGCCGCGCGCCGGGTTCACCGCGCAGCGGCTCGCCCGGTTCCGCCCCGCGTTCACCGCCGGGGGCACGGCGACCGCGGCGAACTCCTGCGGGCTGAGCGACGGCGCCGCCGCGGTGCTGCTGACCACCGAGGAGAATCGGGAGCGCCGCGGGCTCGCGGGGATGCGCCTGCTCCGCGCCGAGCACTCGGGGGTCGACCCGAACCGGCTGGGGCTCGGCGCGGTCGGTGCGATGCGCGCCGCCCGGCGGGCGTGCGAGCCGGAGGTCGTCGAGTTCAACGAGGCGTTCGCAGGCCAGGCGCTGGCGTGCCTGGACGCGTGCGGGCTCGACGAGCGGCGCGTCAGCCCGGACGGGGGCGCGATCGCCTTCGGCCACCCGTGGGGCGCCTCCGGCGCGGTGCTCGCGGTGCGGTTGTTCAGCCGCCTCGTGCGGCAGGAGGCGGAGCGCACCGGGATGGCGGCGCTGTCCTCCGGCGGCGGTCTCGGCGCGGCGACGGTCTGGGAGCGAGTGTGATCGAGTTCGACGACGTGGGCCACTCCTACGACGCGCGGACGGTGCTGACGGGTGTGCAACTGCGCCTGGCCGAGCAGCGCGTCGCGTTCGTCGGGGCCAACGGCTCCGGCAAGTCCACGCTGGCCCGCATGATCAACGGCCTGGTCAACCCGTCGCGGGGCCGCGTGCTCGTCGACGGCGCCGATCCGGCGCGCGACGGTCGCCGGGTGCGGCGCCGGGTCGGGTTCCTGTTCACCCACCCGGACGGCCAGATCGTCATGCCCACCGCCGCCGAGGACGTGTCCTTCTCGCTGCGCCGCACGGGTCTGGCGAAGTCCGAGCGCCGGGAGCGGGCGGTGGAGATCCTCGCCCGCCACGGCCTGGGCGAGCACGTGGACCACCCGGCGCACCAGCTCTCCGGTGGCCAGAAGCAGCTGCTCGCGCTGTGCGCGGTGCTCGCGGTCGAACCGGACGTGCTCGTCTGCGACGAGCCGACGACCCTGCTGGACCTGCGCAACAAGCGCCACTTCCGGGACGTGCTCGCCGGCCTGCCGCAGCAGGTCGTGCTCGTCACCCACGACCTGGAGCTGGTGGAGGACTTCGACCGCGTCGTCGTGCTCGACGAGGGCCGCGTGGTCGCCGACGACGAGCCGCGTCCGGCGCTGGCGCAGTACCGGGAGCTGATCGGGTGACTCCGCTCGGCTTGTACGAACCGGGCAACAGCCCCCTGCACCGGGCGCCGGCCGGGCCGAAGTTCCTCGGGTTGCTCGTGCTCGCGGTGGTCGTGCTCGTCTTCGACGGGACGGCGGCGCTCGCGGTGTGCGCGGCGCTCGTGGCCGCGGCCTACGCGCTCGCGCGCGTCCCGCTGCGGCGGTGCCTGCGGATGCTGCGGCTGATCGTTCCGCTGCTCGTCGTCGTGTTCCTCGTGCAGTGGTGGTTGATCGGCTGGGACGCGGCCTGGACGGTGGGCCTGCGGCTGGCCGCCGCGCTCGGTGCGGCCAACCTGCTGACGATCACCACCCGGGTCGAGGACGTGGTCACCGCGGTGGAGCGCGGCCTCGGCCCGCTGCGCCGGTTCGGGGTGCGTCCGGAGCGGTTCGGACTGCTCGTCGGGCTGACGATGCAGGCGGTGGCGGCGCTGTCCGCGATCGCCACGCAGACCCGCGAGGCCCAGTGGGCGCGGCACGCGGAAGGTTCCGTGCTCGCCTTCGCCGTGCCGTTCCTGGTCCGCACCCTGCGGCACGCCGACCAGCTCGGCGAGGCGCTGGCCGCCCGCGGCGTCGGCGACGAGGAGTGACCGGGCCTCGCGCGTGCGTGCGCCGCGCGGGCGTGCGCCGCGCGGGCGTGCGCGGCCGTCACCCGTGGCCGGGGTGTGCGGGGTGCGAGGCGTGCGGCGCCCCTGCCGTCCCGTCCATCCCCCGGAACCGCGAATCCTCGCCCGTTCAGGACTTTCGTCCCTGTTGTGCGTTCCGCCGCGTTTTGGCATCGTATGAGTTACCGGGGTAATGCCCGGGGATCGACCCGAGGAGCGCAGTGGCCTGGACGACCAGGGCCGCCCGACCTAGTGGCCTGGACGACCAAGGGCCGCCCGAGACCTAGCGATCGCGAGATCGCGAAACGCTTCTCGGGTCCGATCTGTGCCTGGGGGCTCACGCCGGGGCGGCGGCCCGCCACTGGGCGGCGACGGTGACGGTGCCGGGGTCGATCTCGGTGAACCCCGCGTCGCGGACGAGGGCCACCCCGTGCTCGAACCACGCCTCGCGGGCGCTGCCGGCGGCGAACCGCCGCCAGGTGGCCGCGTCGGCGACCCGCACCGAGCACGGCAGCCCGGCGTCGAGCCACGCCTGCAGCTCGTCGTGCCTGTCCGCACCGCGCAGCAGCGCGGCCAGGAACATCGTGGCGTGCCCCACTTGCGCTGCGGTCTTGCCGGCGCTCATGGGCACGTCCGGGTTGAGCTGCAGCACGGGCGCGTCCGGGCGGGGCGGCCCGGGTTCGTCGGCGTCGAGCTCGCTGCCGGAGATCTGCAGCCGGGTGAGCTCCTTCGGCATGTCCGCGACGCGGCCGGGCGGGAAGGCGCGCACCTGCGCCTGGCCGACCCGCACCGTGCGCCCGGGCAGCTCCTCGACCGCCCGCCAGTGCGAGCCGCGAGCGCGCCGCGCCACCTTGCGGATGCGCCCGGAGGTCCAGCCGAGGACCGCGTCGTGCCACGTCCCGCCGGGTTCGGCGCGTTCGTCGAGGCACACCGCCAGGGCGGCCGCGGCCGCCGCCTCCAGCAGCTCCGAGCGCGCCGGCGGGGCGTCGCGCTCCAGGCGCAGCACGAGCGGCATGAGCACCACGGCGTCCGGATCCTCGTCGGAGGTGTCGACCGTGGCCTCGCTCGGCAGCTGCATCCAGGTGGCGTAGCGGGCGAGCAGGGGGTCGAGAACGGCGGCTGCGTCCGGCACGCCGCCCATTGTCCGCACCCCGCCCGGCGCGCAGCCGCCGCACCCGCGCCGGGGTGGCACCGCTCACTCCGCCACCCGCCCCGCACCCGCCCGGGTTTGCACGAACCCCAGCGCGCGGGGTTGCTGCAGGTGGCGGTCAGGCCAGCGTCTCCTCCAGCGGCACGCGGCGCAGCACGCCGTCCTCGGCGTCGGCGGCCTCGATCTCGGCGCGCGTGACGCCCAGCACGAACAGCACCGTGTCCAGGAACGGGTAGGACAGCGAGGTGTCGGCGATCTCGCGCAGCGCGGGCTTGGCGTTGAACGCCACGCCGAGGCCGGCGGTGGAGAGCATGTCCATGTCGTTGGCCCCGTCGCCGACGGCGACGGACTGCTCCAGCGGCACGGAGAACGACTCGGCGAAGCGGCGCAGCGCCTTGGCCTTGCCCGGGCGGTCGACGATCTCGCCGATCACGCGGCCGGTGAGCTTGCCGTCGACGACCTCCAGGTCGTTGGCGGCGCTGAAGTCGAGGCCGAGGTCGTCGACCAGCGAGTCGATGATCTGCGTGAATCCGCCGGACACGACGCCGGTGTGGAAGCCGAGGCGGCGCAGCGTGCGGATCGTGGTGCGCGCGCCCGGCGTGAGCTCGAGGTCGGCGGCCACCTCGTCGAGCACCGAGGCGGGCAGGCCCTCCAGCACGGCCACGCGCTCCCGCAGCGACTGGGCGAAGTCGAGCTCGCCCCGCATGGCCCGTTCGGTGACCGCGTGCACTTCCTGCTCGCGGCCGGCCTTGGCGGCGAGCATCTCGATGACCTCGCCCTGGATGAGCGTGGAGTCGACGTCGAAGACGACGAGTCGCTTGGCGCGCCGCGCCAGGCCGATGCGCTCCACCGCGATGTCCAGCTTGGAGCGGGCGGCCAGGTCCGCCATCGTCGAGGTGAGCTGGTCCTCGGGCTCGCCCTCCTGCTCGGGGGCGCTCACCTGCAGTTCCAGGCCGGTCACGGGGTAGTCGGCCACGCGGTTGATCGAGTCGATGTTCACGTCGACGTCGGCCAGGGCCCGGGCCACGTCGCTGAAGCTGCGCGCGGTGACCGGCTGGCCCATGACGACGACCGCGTGCGTGGAGCGCAGCGTGTCCGCGTCACCGTCCTCGACGCCGATCTCGACCTCCACGGACATGCCGACGGTGGCCATGGCCTGCTCCACCGCTTCCTGGAGGGTTTCGGGGTCGTCGGGCGTGGACACCAGGACGCCGAGCGTCAGCCGGTCGCGGATCACCACCTGCTCCACGTCCACGATGTCGACGCCGTGCGCGGTCAGCGCGGCGAACAGCACCGAGGTGACGCCTGGTTTGTCCTTCCCGGTGACGGTGATGAGGACCGTGCTGGGGTTGGTTGTGCTCACGGCTGACGACGTCCTTTCTCTCGAAACACCGCGAGCCCCGGCAAGGCGTGCTTGCCGGGGCTCGTCGTCGAGCTGGACGTCCAGCCTGGCACACCGCGGTGCGCCGGTACTAGCGCTCAGATCACTCCTCGCGCTCCTTGACCGCGGTACCACCACCGTGCGAATTGCCCGATCCGTGCTGGCCGCCCAGGGCCTTGCCGGTCAGGCCCACGTGCGATTCGAGGTGCATGCGCTCGGCCACGTGGGGGTAGTGCAGCTCGAACGCCGGGCGCTCGGAGCGGATCCGCGGCAGCTCGGTGAAGTTGTGCCGCGGCGGCGGGCAGGAGGTGGCCCACTCCAGCGAGTTGCCGTAGCCCCACGGGTCGTCGACCGTGGCCACCTCGCCGTAGCGGTAGCTCTTGAACACGTTGTACAGGAACGGGAGCATCGAGGCGCCCAGGATGAACGCGCCGATCGTCGAGATCATGTTCAGCGTGGTGAACCCGTCCGAGGGCAGGTAGTCGGCGTAGCGCCGCGGCATGCCCTCGTTGCCCAGCCAGTGCTGCACCAGGAACGTGGCGTGGAAGCCGAGGAAGGTCAGCCAGAAGTGCAGCTTGGCCAACCGCTCGTCCATCATCCGGCCGGTCATCTTCGGGAACCAGAAGTAGATGCCGGCGAAGGTGGCGAACACGATCGTGCCGTAGAGCACGTAGTGGAAGTGCGCCACGACGAAGTACGTGTCCGAGACGTGGAAGTCCACCGGCGGCATCGCCAGCAGCACGCCGGTCAGACCGCCGAAGAGGAAGGTCACCAGGAAGCCGACGGAGAACAGCATCGGCGACTCGAAGGTGAGCTGCCCCTTCCACATCGTGCCGATCCAGTTGAAGAACTTGATGCCCGTGGGGATGGCGATGAGGAACGTGGTGAACGCGAAGAACGGCAGCAGCACCGCGCCGGTGGCGTACATGTGGTGCGCCCACACGACCACCGACAGGATCGCGATGCCCAGGGTCGCGTAGACGAGGCCGGTGTAGCCGAACAGCGGCTTGCGGCTGAACACCGGGAAGATCTCGGAGACGATGCCGAAGAACGGCAGCGCGACGATGTAGACCTCGGGGTGGCCGAAGAACCAGAACAGGTGCTGCCACAGGATCACGCCGCCGTTGGCCGGGTCGAACACGTGCGAACCCAGGTGCCGGTCCGCGGCCAGGCCGACCAGCGCGGCGGTGAGGATCGGGAACGCCATGAGCACCAGCACGCTGGTGATCAGGATGTTCCACGTGAAGATCGGCATGCGCCACATGGTCATGCCCGGCGCGCGCAGGCAGACCACGGTCGTGATCATGTTGACCGCACCGAGGATGGTGCCGAGACCGGAGACGAGCAGGCCGGCGACCCACATGTCCGGGCCGGTCCCCGGGGAGTGGATCGCGTCCGACAGCGGCGTGTAGGCGAACCAGCCGAAGTCCGCGGCACCGCCCGGCATGAGGAAGCCGGCGATGACGATCATGCCGCCGAAGGAGAACAGCCAGTAGGAGAAGGCGTTCAACCGCGGGAACGCCACGTCCGGCGAGCCGATCTGCAGCGGCATGATGTAGTTCGCGAAGCCGAACAGGATCGGCGTCGCGTACAGCAGCAGCATGATCGTGCCGTGCATGGTGAACAGCTGGTTGTACTGCTCCTGCGACAGGAACTGCATCCCCGGCGCGGCGAGCTCACCGCGGATCAGCATGGCCAGCAGCCCGCCGATCAGGAAGAACGCCATCGACGTGGTGAGGTAGAGGATGCCGATCTGCTTGTGGTCGGTGGTGCTGAACATCCGCAGCAAGAACGAGCCCTTGCTGGGCCTGTGCCCCTGTTGGGGCCGCGTGGCGATCGGCTGTGGCGCGACGGCCGTCACGATGCCTCCTGCACTGATCCCTCGATGCGTCGGGGAACTCGCCCGAGTTCCCCCCGACCCCGGTGGGCCGACGGTTCGGCAGCGCGCGTGCACTCCGGTGCCGGACGCCCGCGGCGCTGCCTGTCTCCCGCGGAATACTAGTCGCCGCCCATGCGCACACGAGCAGCGGGCTGTAGCCAACCTAGTCATGAGGCCACCGCTGATCACCCCCGGTGAGACGGAGGCGACACGGCGGATCCCGCTGTGATCCGCATCGCGCAACACCGCGGTGGATCTCGCCGGCGCGCCCCCGCTCCGGTGACCTCGCCCGGACGGGCCGATCCGGCGCCGGTTAACCTACGGCCGAGAGGTTCCGGCAGCCCACGCACCGGCGAGCCGCGAGCGCGGACCGCGGGAGCACGCCGAGGGACCGGGTGATCCGCCGGGCGGGTCTCGCCGGCTCGTCGGACCGGAGCGCACCGGTTGGGCCGCGCTGGGACGACCAACGCACACTTGGAGGGGAAGCACGTGCGGAGGAGCACGATCATCGGCGCCGTGCTGGCCGGCGGGCTCGCACTCGCGGGTTGCTCGCCGTCGGAGGAACCGAGCGAGATGCCCCCGGCGCCGGGCACGCCGCCGCCTCACGCCCAGGAGAGCGCCCAGGGCGCCGGCAACGCCGAGGGCGGCGAGGGCGAGCAGGCTTCCGGGCGCGAGTTCCAGCAGCAGTTGGTCGCCAGCCAGCAGCGCGTCGTGGAACTCGCCGAGATCGGCCGGCAGAGCCAGGACCAGCAGATCAGCGAGCTGGCCGACCGCCTCGGGCAGCAGGCGCAGTCCCGCCTGGACGCGCTGCCGCAGGAGGTGCGCAGCAACGTCGAGGACGCCGTGCTCGAGGAGACCGAGGGGCTGCCGACCAGCGCGGAGCTCGACGAGCTCTCCTCGCTCAGCGGCGAGCAGTTCCGCGAGAGGTGGACGTCGACGACGCTCGAGCTCGAGCAGTTCGTGCTGCAGCTGGCCGACAACGCGGTCTCCCGGGGTCAGCAGCCCCCGGAGGTCCAGCAGCTGGCCGAGCAGGTCTCCTCCCAGGCGGAGAGCGAGATCGCAGACCTGCGGGCGCTGAACTGATCCCGCGGGCGCGGTGCCGGCACCGCGCCCGCGCAGCCGGCGTCCCGCACACCCGGGCCGACGCGAAACGGTGCGCCGTTCGCGTCGGCCCGTTTTTCGTGGGGCCGGGCTTCGCGGTGCCCGTTCTCGTGGCTCCGGGCTTCGTGGGGCCGGGCTTGGTGGCGCCGCTTCGTGCCGACGGGCCGCGCCGGGCCGCCCTCCGCCGCGCCGGGCGCTGCCGCAGCCGACTCGCCGCAGCCCCTTCCGCCGCCGGGCGAGAAAACCTACTATCAGTAACCTACTGATCGGTAAGAGCCTGTCCCGGCTCCCTCCGCAGGGACGCGGGGGCGCGGAACGGGCTCCAGGTCGCACTCAGCAGGGAGGCCCTCATGGCGAAGTCGTCCGGTCCCGTCCTTTCCGGCAAAGTCGTGCTGATCACCGGCGCCGCCCGGGGCATCGGCGCGGAGACCGCGCGGCAGCTCGCCCGCCGCGGCGCGCGCCTGGCCCTGGTGGGCCTCGAACCCGAGGAGCTGGCCCGCGTGGCCGACGAACTCGGGCCCGACCACTTCTGGACCGAAGCGGACGTCACCGACGGCGAGTCGATCGGCAACGCGGTGAGCGCCGCGGTCGAGCACTTCGGCGGGCTCGACGCGGTGATCGCCAACGCCGGCCTGGCGCCCCTGTCCACGGTCCGCACGAGCTCCCCGGAGGCGTTCCGCAAGACCGTCGACGTCAACCTCAACGGCGTCTTCGAGACGGTGCACGCCGCCCTGCCGCACATCATCGAGCGCCGCGGCTACGTCCTCGTCGTCTCCTCCCTGTCCGCGTTCGCCCCCGTCGCGGGCATGGCCGCCTACACCGCGAGCAAGGCGGGCGCCGAGGCGCTGGCGAGCGCGCTGCACTCCGAGGTCTCCTACCTCGGCGTGTCGGTCGGCTCGGCGCACCCGTCGTGGGTCGACACCGACCTGGTGCGCGACGCCTCGCAGGACCTGCCGACGTTCCGCGAGATGCGCTCCAAGCTGCCGTGGCCGATGCGGACGACGACCACGGTGGAGGACTGCGCGCGGGCGATGGCCGACGGCGTGGAGCGCCGCGCGCGGCGGATCTACGTCCCGCGGGCGATCATGCTCATGCACTGGCTGCGCAACCTGCCCGCCTCGAAGCTCGTGAGCCGCTTCATGCTCGCCACCGAGCGCCGGCTCGTGCCGAAGATGGAGCGCGAGGTCACCGAGCTCGGCCGGCAGCTCAGCGCGCGTAACACCCGCATCCAGCGCTGAGGCCCGCAGCGTCCCCGCGGCCCGGCGCCCGCGGGGAGACCGGCGGGCGCCCGGGTGCAGCTGACCCGCTCCGCGCACCCGGGCGCCCGCCCTCCGCGCGGGAGGTGCAGCACCGCGCGTCCGCCCGGTCAGGCGCGCGCGGACTGCGCGGTCAGCTCCTTGGCCATCTCCTCCAGCTGGGACACGAGCTTGCGGTTGTCCGCCGGTGCGATGGTGCACCACTCGCGCCCGTCACCACCGGTCTTGCGGCGGAGGAAGTAGGTCCCCTCGGTGGTGGTGAAGAACTGCAGGTTGCTGCCGAGCTTGCGGACCCGCCGCAACTTCCGGTCGTAGGCCCGCGCGGTGAACACGCCGTCCATGGTGCGCTCACCGGTCAGCGCCTTGACGAGCACCTGCGCATCGCTGCCCGCGATCCCGGCCGAGCGCAGCGCGGGCAGGAGCCCGCCGCTGCCGCGCCCGCTGCCGACCCGGTCGAGCTGTTCGGTGGGCAGCGACACCGAGCCGCCGCTGGCCGCGCCGACCCCGCCGAGCAGGTCGACCGCGTTGCGCGCGGGCCCGCCGAACTCGTGCCGGCTGAGCCGGATCTCCCGCACCTGCTCGGCGTTCTCCCCGTCGGGCTGGTAGGCCTGGATCGTGTCCCGCCCGTGCTCGACGAGGACCGCGTTGAAGTCCTCGCCGCCGGGCACGCGCGCGGCCAGCGCGACCGCCAGCGGCGGTTTGGCCAGCAGGTGCAGGGCGTCGTCGACGAACGGGTGCGGATCGCCCTCGTCGAGCAGGCCCTGCCGGGCGAGCTCGTCGTGCCCGCGCCGGGCCAGTTCGCGCTGGTCGTCCTCCGTGGCTCCCACCGGGAGCCACCCCACGCGCAGCATGGGGTGCAGGCGCAGGTCGAACCGCTCGCACAGGTAGTGCACGGCTTCCGGGGACAAGCTGAGCTGCCGTTGCGCCCGGGCGCTCATCAGCGCCCTTCGCCCGAGTCGCCGAGCACCGGCGGCGCGACCCGCTGCATGTCGTTGGTGAACACGTCCTCGTTCTCCACCAGCCAGCTGGGACGCTCGTGCTCGTCCTCCTCGCCCTGGCCGCCCCCTTGGGCACCGCGCCCGCCCATCGGGCCGCCGCGCGCGTTCTGCGAGCCGTTCGACGCGGCGTTGGCGCCCGCGTTCGGACCCCCGGAGGAGGCGGGGTTGCCGACGCCCGAGCGCCCGCCCGGACCGACCTGGCCGCCCTGCGCACCGGGTGTACCTGCACGCGCACCGGGAGCGCCGGCCGAACGGGGGGCTCCCGCGGCTCGCGGGCCACCTCCGGTTCCGGGACCGCCGGGGCCGTAGGGCGCCGCCGCCCACCGGCCGTTGTGCGGGTTCTGCCGCTCCCACGCGCCGGTCTGCGGGTTCTGCCGGTACAGCATGCCGCCGTGCCCGGGAACGCCCGCGGAGTTCGCCCAGGACGAGCTCGTCGGCGCGGGTGCGGACGACGAAGGGGTCGCGGTGGACACCGCGCTCGGCGCGGCGGCCGGGGCCGCCGAGGCGGAGGAGGTCGCGGTCGGGGTCGCCGTTCCCACGCCGGTGCCGGAGAAGTCCGCGCTCGCGCTGCGGGTGCTGCTCGGCGGCGGGGAGGCCGGTTCGTCCTGCTGCGGCTGGTCGAACCGCGGTGTGCCGTCGACGACGCCCTCGGTCTCCGAGCGGTACCGCCGCATCGCGCTCTCGGCCTTCTCGCTGGTGGCGGCGAAGTCCTCCTGCCGCTCCTCGTAGTCGCTCATCCAGCCGGTGATCACGTTGTCGTCGAGCCCCGCGTTCTCGACCCAGCCCTTCTCCGGCGGGTCGAGCTGCACCGGCCGGCCGTTCTCCAGCTTCTGCCCCGGGGCGGGCAGGTCGTTGAACGCCGTGTGCTGGTACTGCACCTGCTGCTCGAGCGAGCCCTTCACCCCGCGGGCGGTGCCCGCCGCCTGCTCCGCGAGCGGCTTGATCTCGGCGATCGAGGCGTTCGCCGCGTCGGCGGCGCGGCCCTGGTGCGCCGCCTCGGCCTTCCGCAGCGCATCGGCGACGTCCTCCATGATGCCGTCGAATTCCTCGCCGACCCGCTCCCAGGCCCGGATGCCCTCCTGCGTGGGGCTCGGCAGGCTCGTCGCCTCCACCGAACCGCCCATCTGCTTGCGGTACTCCTTCGCCGGGCTCTGGTAGCAGAGCGAAACGATTTCCGTACTCACGAAACCCCCACCATCACGCTGTTTCCGACCGAGTCACTTCGCCGGGATGTTCGACACGGCTTCCTCCGCACCCTGGCGAGAAATTTGGCACGGGTTATTGATACCCGGCGTCTTCGTGGCCTGCGAGGCCAACACCTGGTTCTCGTCGAGCGCCACGAAGAAGTCGCAGTACCGGCCGCCCTCCTGCGGCGGAGTCCCCTTGTTCGCCCGCACCGCGGGCTGCCCCGCGATCTCCACCTGCTCGAAGTCCGCGTACTGGTCGCGGTTGTCGAGGTAGCTCTGCAGGGAACGCTCACCGATCGCCGAGATGGCCAATCCACCACCCTCGTCGAAATTGTCCCAACTGCACTTCTTTTCACCGGTGGTGATCGATGTTTCGGTTTTTCCTTGCGGAGCAAAGCCGAACTTCTTCGCCGTTTCCGGCGAGATCAGACCGCACAGGTCCACCTGCGAAGCGTCCCTCGGGGTGTCGATCTGCACCCCCGACTGCTGCTCCTGCGAAGGCTGCCCTTGCGCCTCATCCGAAGTTCCCGCGTCCTCGCCACCACCGCTCGCACAACCAGCCAGCGCACCGGCGCACGCCAGCGCCATCGCGGCCATCATCCCGCGCCTCAACGCACTACCTCCGAACATCTTCCTGCGCACCGACCGCGCACGCTCACGCCCAACCGGAAAAGGCCTCGCGATCCCGCTGCTCGTACTCCTTCAGCGTTTCCTCGTAAGCCTGGATCTTCGCTTCGAGCTTCTCGGTCAAGCGCTCCGAGTGGGACGACAAAGAATTCTCCTCACCCACCGCGCGTTTTTTCATCTCCTTGTACGCGAGCTGCGTGGCGTTGTCCTTCGCGGTCAGCTCACCAGGCTCAAGGGACTCTGCATCCTCCCGAAGAGTGTCCACACGACTCCGCGTCTGCTTCAGCTTGTTGATGGCGCCGCGCAGCGCCTCCGGGTCCACGCCGTAACCCGTCACCTCTACGCCTCCTCCCCTGGGACGCACTCGCCTGCAGCGAGCCATCTTCTCGAACGCCCCTCACCGGACGCAGCGGAATCGCACAACGAGACGTGTGGTGGTGATCACTCCACCACTGGGGCCATCCGCACGCAGATCCCCCGAAAAGAGCAGTCGCGAAGACGCGCGCAGCCGCACCGCGCAGAAGAGCGGACCTCACCCCTCGAAGCGCCCCGCGCGCACCGCGGCGAGGAAACGCGCCCAACCGGCCGGGTCCTGCCACAACCGCGGCCCCGCGCAATCCTTCGAATCACGGATCGCCACGTGCCTCTCGCGCACGCACACCTCGATGCAGTTGTCGCTGTTGTTGGAGCTGTAGCTGCTCTTGAACCAGTTCCGCACCGGTAACGCATCCTTCAACGCGCCCACTCCTTGCGTTTCTCGGCGATCGCGTCAGCAGTATCGCGCACGTCCAGGGCCAGGTGTTCGAGTCGTTGCAGGGTTCGGAACATCGCCTCGGTGTCCTCCGCGGTGTCGAAGTACGCGGAGGGCCCGTGCACAACCGAGGCGAACCCGACTCGCGGCACGGCGTCACCGAACTCCAACAGCGTGAGCCCGCCGCCCAGCGCCGGGTTGTTCGGCACCGAACACGGCAACACCTGCACCGTCACCCCCTCGGCAGCACCGGTGGCGAGCAGCCGGTCCATCTGGGCGGTCATCACCGAGCGGTCCCCGACGAGTTCGTCCAGCGCGGCTTCACCGAGCACGAAGTGCACGCTCTGCACAGTCCCGCTGTCCCACATGGCCTCCTGCCGCCGTGCCCGGAACCGGACGCGCGACTGCCGGTTGCTGCTCGCAGGCTGCCACCACACTCCTTCGGCCGCCCGGAACAGCGCATCCATGTAATCCGGCGTCTGCAACAGCCCCGGCACGACGCCGGCCTCGTACGCGAAGAGACCCGTCGCGGCCGCCTCCAAATCGGAAAGTCGCTGGTAAGCACCCGGCAACGAGTCGACGTACGGTCGGCGCGGCTGCCGCTGGCGCGACTGCGCGCCGAGGGTCTGCACGGCCTCGCGATCAGCGCCCCCGACCCCGTAGAGATCCAGCAGCGCGGACAGTTCCCCGGGACCCAGTGTGGCCAGGCCCTCTTCGACGCGGCTGACCCTGGCGTCGCTGCGCCCGATCCGCTGGGCGGCCTCGAGCTGCGAGCAGCCGACCTCCTCGCGGAAACGGCGCAGCGCGAGGCCGAGCTGCCGACGTTCGACAGTGGGGCGCGCGTTGACCACGACAAACCCTCCGGCGTTGTCCACTCGTTCGAGTTAGTGATCATGGGCAAGTTGCCCTTTAATCTAGGGGCAAGTTGCCCCTTGTTCCGGTCATCATGCGGAGTCTAGAACGTCCGCGATCTCGCCAGGGGTAGCGGTGAACCCGCACGCCAACGAAGGGAGCTCCCATGAGCGGGCTGGAAGTCACGGCGGCCGCGTACGTGGACCGGTGCAGCATCGACTACGCGATCTGCACCGACGAGGTCGAATTCCGCCTCGCCGACCGGCACGAGATCTTCCACCTGACCGCCACCGAAACCGGCCTGGAAGCGCTCGCCCGGTTGAGCAACGCCGCGCTGCTGGAGCTGCGGCTGCGCGCACGGCAGGAGCAGGAACCGCACGAACCGCGGAGTCCGCGCGAACGGCAGGAGAGCTGCCGCGCCGACTGCGGCGGGCACGACCGGTGCGCGCCCCGCGATCCGAGGTGAGCCGCGCACCGGCTCCCCGGCGAAGCAGCACGGGAACGCGCACCACTGGGGCCTTCCCGCACGGCAGCCCCCGCACCGCGGAGCGCTTCCCCCGGCGGGCAGCCGCGGCCGGCGCCGACCCGGGCATCCGCCCGCGAGCGCTCACGGGCCGCGGGGCCAGGCGCGCCCGTGCGCGCGCTCCCGCGCGGCGCTGGCCCGGCCACCGCGCACCGGAGGGACGCGGACGTCGAGCCGCACCGGAACCGCCGCCCGGTCACCCGCCGTGAACCTGGCCGCCCAGCCCCTCGTCGTCGACGTGCTGCCACAGGGACGGGTCGTGGGCGGTCTCCGGGATGAACACCGTCCCCTCCTCCCGGGTTCCACCGCCCGGGGCAACCCCGCCCGGGCCGGCGACGCCGGGCCGGGCGCCCGCCCCCGCTGACGGCCGCTGCTGCGGCAGCTGCCCGAGGAGACCGCCCAGCGCGGCGATATCGGCCTCCAGCCGCTCCACGTCCTCGTCCATGCTGCTCAGCTGCGGGTGCTCGCCGTGCCGCACCCGCAGGATGTTGACCGTGCTCCGCAGCTGGCCGACGAGCCGCCGCAGATCGGCCAGCTCCCCCGTCACCGCCATCGCGCCACCTCGCTGCACACCGGGACCCTCACCTCCAGGATGCCCGCAACGGGCGAGTGCGACACGCATCGCACCCGGAAAGCGTGGCGGCACCGTCGCGCGGGAGCCCTCCCCGCATCGCCGAGCACCGCCGGCCGAATCGGGAGCCCGCCCGCCGCCCCGCGTTCGATCCACCGGACATCGAGCGGTGCATTGCACGCCACAACCGCCCTGGCTTAGGGTCGCGGCAGCGAGGCAGCGCCGATCACGTGCGCACCGCGCTCGCCGTTCACGACAGGAGGCGCTGGATGACCTTCGCGCCCGCGCACGCCGACGCCCTCGGCGCGCGGTGTCCACCCCTCCCCGCGCGAATCCGCGCGACGCGCCGCGCGCACGCACCGCCCCCAGGAAGTCCACAGTGGACTCGCGAAGGCGCGCGGCCGCAGCACCGGACGACTCCCCGCTCCCGCTGACCTCCCGCGGCACGCCCCGGCTCCGGGCAGCCGCGGGCAGCAGCGGAAGATCGGGCCGCGCCGGGAAACCGGCAGCTCCGCGCGGTCGGGAGCAGCTCCGCAAGATCCGCTACACCCGCGGGCCGGTTCCCGCGCAGCAGAGGAGGATCCGTGGCCAGGATCGCGTGTCTCGCCCCGTTCTCCGCCGAACACGTGCGAGACCTCGCCGGTGACAACGACATCGACGTCCACGTGGCGGACGGGGCGGATCCGGCGGAGACGGCGGCGGCGCTGGCCGAGGCGGACGTCGTCATCGGCGACAACCGCCAGCACCACCGGCTCGACCGCGCGCAGCTGGCGAGCATGCGGCGCTGCCGGCTCGTCCAGCAGCCGGCCGTCGGCCACAACGTCATCGACCACCGCGCCGCCGCCGAACTCGGCATCCCCGTCGCCAACGTGACCTCCTACAACCGGGAGGGCGTGGCCGACCTCGTCGTGCTCGGGCTGCTCAACCTGCTGCGGCAGGTGCCGGTGTGCGACCGCGAGATGCACGCCGGCCGGTGGCAGCGCCGCACCGGGCGCGAGCTCGGTTCGCTGACCGTCGGCATCCTCGGCATGGGCAACACGGGCACGGCCGTGCTCACGCGCCTGCGCGCCTTCGGCTGCCGGGTGCTCTACCACGACATCGCCGTGCGCGGCGTGTCCGGCGCCGAGGCCGTGCCGCTGGAGGAGCTGCTGGCGCGCTCCGACGCGGTGACCGCGCACGTGCCCCTGGACGAGGACACGCACCACCTGCTCGGCGCGCCCGAACTGGCCCGCATGCCCGAGCACGCGCTGCTGGTCAACACCAGCCGCGGCTGCGTCGTCGACGAGGCCGCGCTCGCCGCGGCGCTGCGCGCCGGACGCCTGGGCGGGGCGGCGATCGACGTGTTCGAGCAGGAGCCGCCCGGGGAGGGCTCACCGCTGCGCGGACTGGACAACGTCCTGCTCACGCCGCACATCGGCGGGGTCACGGTGGAGGCCCGCGAACGCCTGGAGCAGGGCGTGGCCACCAACGTCCGGCGGGTGCTCGCCGGGCGGCCGCCGCTCAACGTCGTCAACCACGTCAGCACCGGTGTTCTCGCATGATCCGGCCGACCCACGGAGGAGCACGATGACCGCGCTGCGCGAAACCCTGCGGACGGAACCGGCGAGCGTCGGCGGGTGGTGCTCCATCCCCAGCCCGTTCGCCGCCGAGCTCGTGGGCAGGTGCGGCTTCGACTGGGTGTGCGTGGACACCCAGCACGGGCTGATCGGCTACGACGCGCTGGTACCGATGCTGCAGGCGCTGCACGCCACCGGAACCCCGACCCTGGTGCGCGTGCCGTGGAACGAACCCGAGCACGTCATGAAATCCCTCGACTCCGGCGCGCAGGGCGTCATCGTGCCCATGGTGGACAACGCCGAGCAGGCGCGCGCGGCCGTGGCCGCGGCGAAGTACCCGCCGCTGGGCACGCGCAGCTGGGGTCCGATCCGCGCCTCGTTCGACGTGCCCGACTACTCGCCGGAGACCGCGAACCACCGCACCGTCGTGGCCGCGATGATCGAAACCCCCGACGGGGTGCGCAACATGGACGACATCCT
Source organism: Salinifilum aidingensis (assembly GCF_054782015.1). NCBI lineage: Bacteria > Bacillati > Actinomycetota > Actinomycetes > Pseudonocardiales > Pseudonocardiaceae > Salinifilum > Salinifilum aidingensis. Next base: position 37,173 of record NZ_BAAGTH010000001.1, read on the forward strand.
GTCCACGCCCGGTGTGGACGCGGCCTACGTCGGCCCGTCCGACCTCGCGCTGGGGCACGGGATCGCACCGCGCCTCGACGTGGTCGAGCCCGAGCACGAGCAGCTCGTCCGGTCCGTCCTGGCCAGCTGCGATCGCAACGACGCCGTCGCCGGGATCCACTGCGCCGACGCGCCCACCGCCCAGCGGTGGCAGGACATGGGGTTCCGGATGCTGACCCTCGCCACCGACGCCACCCTCATGCGCCGGGCGGCCACCGAGGGGATCCGGCACATCCGCGGAACGGAAGGGCAGGTGACGCCCCGCTCCACGACGTACGCCTGAGAGTCGATGACCCGCCGCGGAGCGGTGCCCCGGCGCGCCCGGCCCGGTCGGCGTTCCCGAACCGACCGCCACCGCTCCCTTCCCACCACGAAGCTTGCGAGGAAGCATTGAGCATTCTCGGCACCCGGGTCGAACGCCGCGAAGACCCGCGTTTGCTCACCGAGGGCGGCACCTACGTGGACGACCTCGACGAACCCGAACTGGCCGGCGCCGTCCACGTGACGTTCGTCCGCAGCCCCGTGGCGCACGCCCGGATCACGGCGATCGACACCGCCGAAGCGCTCGCCCGGCCCGGCGTGGTCGCGGTGTTCACCGGCGCGGACCTGGACCTCCCGCCGCTCGGGCCGGGCGGGCAGCTCGGCGGCCCCGCCCCGGAGGCCATGAGCAGACCCCACCTGGCCCGCGGCACGGTGCGCTACGCCGGCGAACCCGTCGCCGCCGTGCTCACCGAGACCCGCGCGCAGGGCAAGGACGCGGCCGAACTCGTCGAAGTGGACTACGACCCGCTCGACGCGGTCGTCGACGCCCGCGAGGCCGCCCGCGACGAGCTGGTGCTGTTCGACGAGGCGGGCACGAACACCGTCGGGACCGCCGGCGAGGCCGACGAGGACATCTTCGCCGACTGCGAGGTCGTCGTCACCCGCGAGGTCGAGAACCAGCGCGTCGCCGCCGTGCCGCTGGAGGGCCGCGCCGCGGCCTGCGCCTGGGACGGCGACAAGGTCACGCTGTGGCTGTCCAACCAGAACGCGCAGTCCTGCCGCGACGTGGTGCAGGAGAACCTGGGGCTGGCGGCCGAGCAGATCCGCGTTGTCACGCCCGACGTGGGCGGCGGTTTCGGCGCGAAGATCGGCATCGACCAGGAATCCGTGCTGCTGCCGTGGCTGGCCCGGCGCAGCGGCCGGGCGGTGCGGTGGGGCGAGGACCGCGGCGACAACATGCTCGGCATGACGCACGGCCGCGGGCAGTGGCACACGATCACGATCGGCGGCCGCCGCGACGGCACCATCGAGGCCTACCGGCTGGACATCACGCAGGACACCGGCGCCTACCCGCGGTTGGGCGCGTTCCTGCCCACGTTCACCCGCATGATGGTCTCCGGCGTGTACGACATCCCGCGGGTGCGGTCCACCGCGCGTGCGGTGGTCACCAACACCACGCCGGTCGGCGCCTACCGCGGGGCGGGGCGCCCGGAGGCCACCGCCGCGGTCGAACGCGCCGTGGACCTGTTCGCCGCCGAGATCGGCGCCGACCCGGCCGAGGTGCGGCGCAGGAACTTCATCCGTCCCGAGCAGTTCCCGTACACCACGTCGGGCGGCCCGGTCTACGACACCGGCGAGTACGAGAAGGCGCTGGACGCGGTCCTCGCCGCCGCGGACTACGGCGGGCTGCGCGAGCAGCAGCGGCGCCGGCGCGAGCGCGGCGACGTGCACCAGCTCGGCATCGGCGTGTCGGCCTACGTGGAGATCACCGCGCCCGACGCGACCGCGGGCGAGACCGGCCACGTCGAGATCCGGCCCGACGGCAGCGCGCTGGTGCTCACCGGCAGCTCCCCGCACGGGCAGGGCCACTGGACCTCCTACGCCATGCTCGTGTCCGACCAGCTGGGCATCGACCTCGACCGCATCGAGGTCGTGCACGGCGACACCGACCGCATCCCGCGGGGCGTGGGCACCATGGGGTCGCGGTCGCTGCAGCTCGGCGGCACCGCGGTGCACCGGGCGACCGAGCAGGTGCTGGAGAAGGGCCGGGCGCTGGCGGCCGAACTCGTCGAGATCGACGAGCAGGACCTGGAGCTGGACCTGCGGAGCGGGTCCTGGCGGGTCCGCGGCTCGCCGAACGTGTCGGTGTCCTGGGCGGAACTGGCCTCGCGCAGCGAGGGGCAGCTGGCCGCCGACGAGCACTTCACCGAGGACCGGCCCACGTTCCCGTTCGGCGCGCACGTGGCCGTGGTCGAGGTGGACACCGAGACCGGCAAGGTGGAGCACCGGCGGCACATCACGGTGGACGACGCGGGCACGGTGCTCAACCCGGTGCTCACCGAGGGGCAGCGGCACGGCGGCATCGCCCAGGGCGCGGCGCAGGCGCTGCTGGAGCACATGTCCTACGACGAGGAGGGCAACCCGCAGACCGGCACCCTCGCCGACTACGCCGTCGTCACCGCGCCCGACCTGCCGAGCTTCGAGCTGCTCGAGCAGGAGACCCCGACGACGCTGAACCCGCTGGGAGCCAAGGGCATCGGGGAGGCCGGCACGATCGGCTCGACCCCCGCGGTGCACAGCGCGGTCATCGACGCCGTGGCGCACCTGGGGGTGCGGCACTTCGACATGCCCGCCACGCCGGAGCGGGTCTGGCGGGCGATCCGGCAGGCGAACGACCGGCGCTGAACGACCTTCGAGGAGCTTTCGTGCACGTTTCCATCAACGTCAACGGCGAGCCGCGCGAGCACGACGTGGAGGACCGGACCCTGCTGGTCCACCACCTCCGCGAGGCCTGCGGGCTCACCGGCACCAACACCGGGTGCGAGACCACCTCCTGCGGCGCGTGCACCGTGCTGCTGGACGGCGAGTCCGTCAAGTCCTGCACGGTGCTCGCCGCGCAGGCCGACGGCCGGGAGGTGACCACCGTCGAGGGCCTCGCCGACGGCGACCAGCTGCACCCGGTGCAGCGGGCCTTCCAGGAGGAGCACGGCCTGCAGTGCGGCTTCTGCACCCCCGGCATGGTCATGGCCGGGGTCTCGCTGCTGCGGGAGAACGGCGAGCCCACCGAGCAGGACGTGCGCTCGGGGCTGGAGGGCAACCTGTGCCGCTGCACCGGCTACCACAACATCGTGCGGGCCCTGCTCAGCGCGGCCCGGGACGGCGCCGCCACCAGCGCGGGCCCGCACGGCTCCGCCGAGCGCACGGGAGGTGGCGCATGATCCCCGCCGGATTCACCTACCGCCGGGCGAGCTCGGTGGACGAGGCGCTGAACCTGCTGTCCGAGCACGGCGAGGACGCGAAGCTGCTCGCGGGCGGGCACTCGCTGCTGCCGCTGATGAAGCTGCGGCTGGCCGCGCCCGAGGTGCTCGTCGACGTCGGCGGCCTCCGCGAGCTGTCCTACGTCCGCGGCGAGAGCGGCCTGATCCGCATCGGGGCGCTCACCCGCCACCACGACCTGGCCACGTCGGACGTGCTGCGCGCCGAGGCGCCGCTGCTGGCGCACGCCGCGGGCACGATCGGCGATCCGCAGGTGCGCCACCGCGGCACGATCGGCGGCGCGGTGGTGCACGGCGACCCCGCCTCGGACCTGCCCGCGGTGCTGCTGGCGCTGGAGGCCGTGTTCGTCGCGCAGGGGCCGAGCGGCACCCGCGAAATCCCCGCGGCCGAGTTCTTCGCCGACTTCTTCGAAACGGCCGTCGGCGAGGACGAGGTGCTCACCGAGGTGCGGGTGCCGAGCACCGCGGGCCTGGGCTGGGACTTCCAGAAGTTCACCCGCCGCGCGATCGACTGGGCCGTGGTCGGGGTGGCCGTGTGCGGCCACCGCGTCGGGCTGGTGAACATGGGCCCGACCCCGCTGCGCGCCGCGGGCGTGGAGCAGGCCCTGGAGTCGGGGGCGGGCCGCGCGGACGCGGCCGAGCGCGCCGCCGAGGGCACCTCCCCCGCGGACGAGGCCGGTGCCAGCTCCGAGTACCGCGAGCACCTGGCGCGCGTGCTGGTGCGGCGCGCGTTGGACAACGCCGCGCGCTGACCACCGGAGGCCGCCCGGGCCGGGGTGTCCCGGTCCGGGCGGTCCGGGTGCCCTCCGGTCGGGCGCTGGACGTGTCGGGGTGGGCCTGGCTCGCTACGGTGGGGGCGTTATGTCCTCCGCGAAGCATCCGATCCGCATCGGCACGTCCGGCTGGGTCTACGACGCCTGGCGCGGGCCGTTCTACCCGCACGACCTGAAGCGCGGCGGGGAACTGGCCCACCTGTCGCAGCGTCTCGGCTCGGCGGAGATCAACGCGTCGTTCTACTCGCTGCAGAAGCCCGAGACCTACCGCAAGTGGGCCGAGCAGACCCCGGACGACTTCGTGTTCTCGGTCAAGGGCAGCCGGTTCCTCACGCACATGAAGAAGCTGCGCAACGCCGAGACGCCGCTGGCGAACTTCCTCGCTTCCGGCGTGCTGGCGCTGGGCGGCAAGCTCGGCCCGGTCCTGTGGCAGCTGCCGCCGTCGCTGCCGTTCGAGGCCGAGCGGCTGGCCGGGTTCTTCGCCCTGCTGCCGCGGACGATGGGCGAGGCCGCCGAACTGGCAGCCCGCCACGACGAGCGGCTGCAGGACCGCGCGCTGACCGAGGTCGACGACGCCGAGCAGCCGCTGCGGCACGCCGTGGAGGTGCGGCACAGCAGCTTCGCCGCTGCCGAGGCGGTGCAGCTGCTGCGGGAGCACGACATCGGCCTGGTCATCGCCGACGCCGCCGGGGAGTGGCCCTACCTGGAGGACGTCACCAGCGACTTCGTCTACGTGCGGCTGCACGGGGCGCAGGAGCGCTACGCCAGCGACTACGGGGCGGAGGAGCTGGACGCGTGGGCGCGGCGCATCCGCGGCTGGCGCGCCGGGGACAACGGCGGCACCGAGCACGCGCTGGCGCCGGCGATGAAGCGCACGGCCCGCGACGTGTACGTCTACTTCGACAACGACATGCACGCGCACGCCCCGCTCAACGCGGTCGACCTGGTCGAGCGCTGCGGTGCCGTCCGCAGCTGAGGCCGAGACCCGCCGTCCCGCGCGGGAGCGGGTAGACTCGCGTTCAGTCAATTGACTGAAGGGCTTCGCGGATCGGCCGGGGTCGTGGACCCCGGAAGGCGGCGGAGCGAGCTCCCGCGGAAAGGACGTGCGTTGGACGGCAACGTGACCGTGATCATCGGAGCGGGCGGGATGGGGCTCGCCATCGCGCGCCGCTGCGGAAGCGGACGCACCATCCTGCTCGCCGACGCGAGCGAGGCGGTCCTCGACGCGAACTCGGCAGCTCTGCGGAACGAGGGCCACCAGGTGCGGAGCCAACCGGTCGACGTCTCCGCGCGCAACTCGGTGGCCGCGCTGGCCGAGGCGGCAGCGGCACTGGGACCGGTGGCGCAAGTCGTGCACACCGCGGGCCTGTCCCCCGCGCAGGCTCCGGTGCGGACCGTCCTCGACGTGAACCTGCTCGGCACGGCCCTGGTCCTGGAGGAGTTCGCCGCGGTCATCGCTGCCGGTGGCGCGGGAGTGACGATCGCCAGCATGGCAGCGCACGGCCGTCCGCCCTTCTCCCCGGAGGTTTCGCGGCAGTTGGCCACCACCCCGGCCGACCAGCTGCTGTCCCTGCCGGTCGCCGACGCGGCCGGCTTCACCGACCCGGGCAGCGCCTACGCCTTCGCGAAGCGGGCCAACATCCTGCGCGTGCAGGCCGCCAGCACCCCCTGGGGCGCCCGGGGAGCGAGGATCAACTCGATCAGCCCCGGCGTCATCGCCACCCCCATGAGCCGGTCCGAACTCGACGGCGAGCGCGGCGCGGTCGTGCAGCAGATGATCGAGTCCTCCAACGCCGGGCGCGCGGGCACGTCCGCCGACATCGCCGAAGCCGCCGCCTTCCTGCTCGGCCCGGGCGCGAGCTTCGTCTCCGGCGCCGACCTGCTCGTCGACGGCGGCACCACCGCGGCGGGGCACCACCAGCAGCCCGGCTGAGCGGCGCGGGCGAACGGCGACGCCGGGCACGGCCCCGGCCCGCGAGGTGCCGGCCGCAGCACACCGGTAGCCCGGCGGCGCTCGCCCCGCCGGGCGGTCGCGCGCGTTGCGCGGTCCGATACGTTCGACCCGTGATCGCAGCGACGGAGTCGTCGGGACGGGCCGGGTCGTGGGTGCAGGGCAACCTGCTGGCGCTCGACTTCGAGACCACCGGCACGGACACGGCCACCGACCGGATCGTCACCGGCACGGTCGTCTCCATCGTTCCCGGCCAGGAGCCCGAGATCCGCACGTGGCTGGCCGCGCCCGGGGTGGACATCCCGGAGGAGGCCGCGGCGGTGCACGGCATCAGCACCGAGCACGCCGCCGAGCACGGCCGGGATCCCGCCGCGGTGCTGACCGAGGTCGCCGGGGCGCTGGCGCCGTGGTCGGAATCGGTGCCGCTGCTGGTGTTCAACGCGCCGTTCGACCTGTCGCTGCTGCACGCGGAGCTGCGGCGGCACCACGACCGCGGCCTGGAGCAGGCGGGCCCGGTCGTCGACCCGCTGTGCCTGGGGCGGGCGATGCTGGGGCCGAAGGGCAAGCGCACGCTCACCGCGCTGTGCGAGCACTACGGCGTCAAGCAGGAGGAGGCGCACAGCTCCGCCGGCGATGCGCTGTCCACGGCGCGGCTGGCGTGGCGGATGGCCAAGGCGCACCCGGACGAGATCGGCTACGCCGCGCTGTCCACCCTGCACGAGCAGCAGGCGGCGTGGTACCGCGAGCAGCAGCGCGGTTTCGCGGACTTCCTCCAGCGCAAGGCCACACCCGGCAATCCCGAGGCGGAGCAGCTGCGCCAGCGCGCCGCGCAGGTGCGCGCCGAAGCGGACGGGTGGCCGCTGCTGACCGAGAAGCCGGCCGTGCCGGTGGAGACCGAGCAGCCGCAGCACGTGTGGCTGGACGTGCCGTTCGCGGAGAAGGACGAGGCCAAGGCCGCGGGCGCGCGGTGGGACCGGCACGAGAAGCGCTGGTACGCGCCGCGACCGGGCATGGCGGAACTGTCCAGGTGGGAGGCGCTCGAGGACGTTCCCGACCTGCTGCCCGGCGAGGACCGCTCGTTCGGCTCCGGGCTGTTCGTCGACCTCGTGCCGTCGACCTGCTGGTTCACCAACGTGCGCTCCTGCGTCAGCGGCAAGGACTGGGAGCGGCTGCGGCGGATGATCACCCGCCGCACCGGGCACAGCTGCGAGGTGTGCGGTCGCGGTCAGGACCGCGACAGCGGGCGGTGGCTGGAGGCGCACGAGCGCTGGGCCTACGACGAGGAGGCGCGCACGCAGGCGCTGCGGCGGCTGATCTGCCTGTGCACCGACTGCCACGCGGTCACGCACTTCGGCTACGCGCAGGTGCGCGGGCGCGACGAGGAGGCGCTGCGGCACCTGTGCTCGGTGACGGGCCTGTCCGAGCAGGACGCGACCGAGCACGTGGAGGCCGCGTTCGAGCTGTGGAGCAAGCGCTCGGCTGTCACCTGGGAGCTGGACCTGAGCATCCTCACCGACGTCGGCGTGACCATCACACCGCCGCCGGAGGCCGAGGACCGCGCCGGGATCGCCCACGAGGAGCTCGACCGGCGGAGCTGACCCGGTCGCCCACCCCGGTACGTCGACCCCGCACGCCGAGCCTGGGTGGACATTTCTCGCGACATGTTCACCCCGGGACGCGTCGTGCGGCGCGCCGAGCCCCCTGCGGTCCTACGATCGGCACGGCGGCCACCGGTGCTGCGGTGCCGCGAGTGCTGCGGTGCTGGAGTACTGGGGTGCCGCGGCGTGCGGTGCTGGGGTGGACGAGACCACCGCGTCCCCGGGAGCCGAGGCGGAGAGGACGGCGAGCAGACGATGACGCGACTGCAGGGCAGGACAGCGCTGGTCACGGGCGCGGCCAGCGGGATCGGACGGGCCACCGCGCTGCGGTTGGCCGACGAGGGCGCCGCGGTGGCGGTCTCCGACATCGCCGAGGTCGCCGGAACCCGGACGGTCGAGGAGATCCGCGAGCGCGGGGGCCGGGCCGAGCTCGTGCAGCACGACGTGCGCGACGAACGCCAGTGGCAAGCCGCGGTGGCGGCGGCCGCGGACGAGTCCGGCGCGCTGGACGTCCTCGTCAACAACGCGGGCCTCGCCGACCAGGGCGGGGTCGAGGACGTCTCGCTGGAGGAGTACAACCGGGTCGTCGCCGTCCTGCAGACGGGCATGTACCTGGGCATGCGCACCGCGGCGCGGGCCCTGCACGCCTCGCGGCACGCGGCGGTGATCAACGTCAGCTCGATCTTCGGCACCAGCGGCGGGTTCGGGACCAACCCCGCCTACCACTCGGCCAAGGGCGCGGTGCGCACGCTCACCAAGAACATCGCCCTGGAGTGGGCCCCCTCCGGGATCCGGGTGAACTCGATCCACCCGGGATTCGTCGAAACCCCGCTCCTGTCCGGGGAGAACGGCGACAAGAAGACCATGGTGGACAGCACGCCGATGGGTCGTCTCGGCCGCCCCGAGGAGATCGCCGCGGGGGTCGCGTTCCTCGCCAGCGACGACGCCTCGTTCATGACCGGGTCCGAGCTCTACGTCGACGGCGGGTTCATCGCCCGCTGACGCGCAGCTGCTCGGTGATCTCGTCGACGGCCCCGCGCGCGTGCCGGCCGGCGCCGATGAGCGTCGCCGAGGCAGGGCCTGTCCAGTCGCCGTAGCCGAGCAGGTGCAGCCGCGGGTCGTCGACCGAGCGGGTCCCCTCGGTCTTGACGACGCCGTCCTGCCAGGTCAGGCCCAACGGCTCCAAGTGGTCCAGGTTCGGGGAGAACCCGGTGCACCACAGCACCGCATCGGCCGACCACTCGGTGCCGTCGTCCCAGGCGAGGCCGTCGCGGGTGAGCCGGTCGAACATGCCGTGCGCCCGCAGCGCACCGCGGTCCCGGGCGGCGCGCACGCTCGGCACCATCACGATGTCGCCGAGGTCGCCCACTGCCGGCGGGTCGGACTGCCCGGCCCCCCGGGCGCGCTGCCGCCGGGTGGCCACGTCGAACAGCACGCGGCCGTCCACGTCGTCCGGCATGAACCGGGGCGGGCGCCGCGCGAGCCACAGCGCCTCGGCGACCTCGGAGAGCTCGGCGAGGATCTGCGCGGCCGAGTTGCCGCCGCCGACGACGGCGACGCGCAGGCCGCGGAACTCCTCCGGGGAGCGGTAGTCCGCGGTGTGCAGCTCGCGCCCGGTGAAGAGCTCCCGCCCGGGGCAGTCGGGCACGCGCGGCCGGTCCCACGTGCCGGTGGCGCTGAGCACGAACCGCGCGTGCCACGCGCCGCGGTCGGTGTCGACGCGCAGCGGGCCGCCCGCGTCCCGCACGGACGCGGCCCGCACCGGCCGGTGCACCGGGAGCTCGTAGCGCTGCTCGTAGCGCTCGAGGTAGCGCACCACGTGGGCCGCATCGGGGTACTCCCGACCGTCCTGCCGCGGCATCCACCACCCGGGCAGCGGGCTGTGCTCGGCCGGTGAGAACAGGTGCAGCGAGTCCCACATGTCGCGCCAGGCGCCGCCGGGGGCGGAGCGCGCGTCGAGGACCGCGAAGTCCAGCCCCGCCCGGCGCAGGAAGTACCCCGCGGCCAGGCCGGCCTGCCCGCCACCGATGACGACGGCGTCGCGCGTGCGCGGCGCCCCCGCCCGGGGCTGCTGCTCGTCCGTCACGTCGACGTCCTCCCGCTCGATCGTCCGGAGGCCGGATGCCGCCGGCCTGCGCGGCGGCGCGGTGCCGCGCCTCGGAATGCTTAGACGAACGTCTATTTCGACATTCGTCGACGAACGATCGCGAGCCGTGCGCGCGTTGCTCCGCTCACTGCGGGACCCCGACCCCCCCGGCGCCGGCTCCGGGCCCCGCAGCGCCGGCTCCCGCGCCGCGGCGATCACGCACCGGTGCCCGCGAATGCCATGATGCGTGCGGATCACGTTCACCGGAGCGGGCGCCCGCTCCGGCGGACGCATCCGGTCGGAGCGGACGCGAGGAGTGATCATGCTCAGCGAGGACCAGAAGACCAGACTGCGCGTGCTGTCCACCGGCGCCGCGCTCGTGTGGATCGTCTTAGGCCTGATCAGCGGCTGGCCCACGTGGGTGTGGATCGTGCTCGCGGTGGTCAGCGTGCTCGCGCCGACGATCCTCGCCTACGTGCAGGCCGAACGCGTGCTGCGCCGCAGCGGGCGCGGCGCGCGCCGCACCCGGCGCGGCGGTGCGCGGCGGCCCGGCGCGACCGACGACTCCGACGACTCCGGTGACGATCCCGGCGGCACGCTCAACGCGCGCGAGTCCGCCCCGACCACCGGGTCCGCTCCCCGCCGGGACGCCACCGCGAGCGATCACGCGCTCGCGCTCGTCGCCTCCCTCCCCCCGTCCCAGCGGCACCGCTTCGCCCGCGACCTCGCCAGCCTGCTCGACGACAACGAGCTGCGCACCGCGGCCCGCGCCGTGCGCCAGGAGCGCGCCGAAGCCGTCTCCCACGAGGACACGCGTCCCCTGCGCAGCGGAACTTCCCGGGCGCGCAGCACCGCCGTCGGCCGCAACAGCAGCAGCTCCCCCGGAACCGGGGCCCGCAGCAGCGAAGTCAGCGGGGCCGGCAGCGGCGGGTCGAGCATCGCCGACAACGCCGATCCGGACGACGTCGTGATCACGGGGAGTTCACCGGAGAACCGTTCGGCGATGGAGAGCTTCCTCGACTCGCGCCCGCGCATCCACATGCCCGAGCCCCCGGCCGAGCGCGTGCCCGCCCGGGGCGCGCACGACGAGGACGAGGACGACGAGGAGGACGACGGCGACGGCGGCTGAGCACGGCGAGGCGATCAGCGTGACGCGGAGCGGGCGGGCAGCGGTGGCCACGACCAGCCCCGCGCCCCGGGCCAACGGGTCCACCCGCCCCCAACAGCCGATCCGGCGAAGTCCCCCCTACCGCGCAGCGGCGGTTTCGCTCCTCACCTGCGCGTTCACGTTCAACCGCGAGGCCACGAGGCAGCCGATGGCCAGCAGCGCCGCGGAGACGACGAACGGCACGACCCAGCTGCCCGTCCGGTCGACCAGCAGCCCGAAGATCGCCGGCGAGAGCATGCCCGCCAGGCCGAAGCCGGTGTTCATCAGGCCGCCGGCGGTGCCGGCGTGCTCCGGGGCCATGTCCATGGCCGTGGCCCACAGCACGGGGTTGCAGATCTCCAGGAAGAAGAACGCCACCGCCAGGCACAGCGTGACCAGCACGAGGTCGTGCACGAGCAGCGTCGGGATGACGAACACGAACGAGCCGGCCAGCCCGCCGACGAGGATGCGGCGCCGGGCGATGCGCGCGTCGCCGGTTCGGGCCAGCAACCAGTCGGACAGCAGCCCGCCGACGGTGTCGCCGATGACGCCCGCCACCAGCACCAGCGAGGTGAACAGGGTGAACTTCTCGAGTTCGAGGTCGAAGCTGCCGGAGAAGAACGACGGGATCCACGTCAGGTAGATCCACAGCATCCAGCCGTAGCAGAAGTCCACGAACGTCAGCGGCAGCACGGTCGGCAGCAGGCGCCGCCACGGGGTCTTCGGCTTCTCGCCGCGCTCCCGCTCGGCGGGCAGTTCGGCCAGTTCCTCCTGCGTGACATCGGGGTGCGCCGCGGGGCTGTCCCGGTAGAACCACCACCAGACGGCGACCCAGACGAGGCTGGCCGCGCCGAGGATCCAGAACGCGGCGCGCCAGTCCCACATGGCGATGATCGCACCGACCATCACCGGGGTGATGGCGTTGCCGATGCGGGAGAACGCGTGCGTGATGCCCTGCCCCCAGGAGCGGCGCTCGGGCGGCAGCCAGCGGGCCATGGCCTGCGTGGCCGAGGGGAACGAGGCGCCCTCGCCGAAGCCCAGCGCCAGCCGGGCGGCGAACAGGCTGATGATGCCGCCGGCGAACCCGGTGAACACCGTGGACAGCGCCCAGATGAGCCCGAAGAGCCCGAGGATGCGGCGCGGCCCGAACTTGTCGGCCAGGATGCCGCCGAACGCCTGGAAGAAGGCGTACGGCACGGCGAACGCGGACAGCGCCAGCCCGAACTCGGTGTTGTTCAGGCCGAGGTCCTCGCGGATCGCCGGGCCCGCGGCGGAGATGTTCACCCGGTCCACGTAGGTGATGAAGTACATGGCGCACAGCAGCGCGAGCAGCCTGCTGCGCACCTTCACCCGCGGTAACAGCGACCGCCGGGCACCGTTGGCTTGCGAGGGTGATCCCATGGCGCTTCTTCGTCCTCGATCGTTGGAATGGCCGTCCGCGTCACCGCAGGAAGCGTCCCCAGGGGACGCGGGGACGTCCGGTCAGGACCTTGCTTCCGGGCAGACGCCGCAGCACGTCCGCGAGCACCACGGTTCCGAGGACCGTGGCCAGGTACAGCAGCGCGGTTGCGGGGACCACGCCGATGACGCCCGCCAGCGCGCGCGCCGGGAAGACCAGGACGACCAGCACGAGCGGGTGCGCGAGGAAGATCCCGAAGGAGCGGTCGGAGGCGTAGTCGACCACGCGCGAGGCGGCACCGCCGGGCCGGCGCCGCGCCGCCCACCACGCGCCGACCGCGTACAGCGCGGCGATGACCGCCACGAAGTACGGGATCGCGAAGGGCTGGAACACGTTGCTGGCCAGCACCGGTGACTCGCCCCGCGCGACGACGGCGGAGTACGAGCCGATCGCCCAGGCCAGCGCCGCGAGGAACGCCACGCCGAACCAGAGGCCGTGGCGGCGCACCCACGCGTGCCACGCGTCGAAGTGCATCGCGGCGACCGCGCCGAGCACGGTGTAGAACTGGTAGCCGAGGACCGTGACGTCCACGTTGTCCCACAACCAGCGGGCGAACGGCGCGGCGATGACGCACCACGCCACGCCGACCTGCGCGGCGAGGCTGATCAGCAGCACCCACCTGTGCCCGCCGGCGGTCGCGCGCAGCAGGCCCACCAGCGCGGGGAACACGAGGTACACCTGCAGGGTGACCAGCAGGAAGTACAGGTGGTACCAACCGCTGCCGGTGACCACGCCGGGCAGCAGCCCGCCGAAAACGGCCTCGCCGAAGGTCACCTCGTCGCGCACGGGCCAGGTGGCGACGAACCAGTACACCACCGTCCACACCACGTACGGCCCGGCGACCAGCGGGAACCGCTTGCGCCAGAACGTCGCGGCCGGCAGCGGGCGCCGCAGCGCCTGGTAGGTGAGCACGAACCCGGTGAGCGCGAAGAACGCCTCGCGGGTGAAGTGCAGCAGCGTCTGCGCCAGCTGCCCCGGCCACAGCGGCAGCATCGCCACGGCGCTGAGCGTGTGCACCAGGATCACGGCGGCGAAGGTCAGCAGCCGGAACAGGTCGATCTGGTACAGGTACCCGTGCCCGCCCGACTTGCCGGATCCCGCGCTCGCGGCCCCCGCGGAACCGGATCCGGTGGAAGCGGAGTCCGCGGAGCCGCCCCCAGCGGGATCGGCCCCCGCACCCGCGGAGGTCGCTGCGCCGGAACCGGCCGCGGCGGGGGGCTCCGCGGCCGCTGCGGTCTGCTCGGTGCTGCGCGCGGTCATACCGGAACGGAGCTCTGCTCGTGCAGGCGGTGGCGCTGCACCTTGCCGGTGGAGGCGCGGGGGAAGTCCGAGACGATCCGGATCTCCTCCGGTTGCTTGAAGCGGCTCAACCGCTCGGCGCACCGCGCGCTCAGCTGCTCCGCGAGCGCATCGCACCCGGCTCGCCCCTCGGGCATCTCGGTCGGGATGACGTGGGCGACCGGCACGGACCCCAGCACCTCGTGGCCCCTGCCGACCACGGCGACCTCGTGCACCTGCGGGTCGGCCAGCACGACCTCCTCGATCTCGCGCGGGTAGATGTTCTCCCCGCCGCGGTTGATCACGTCGTCGGCGCGGCCGACGAGGTAGACGAAGCCGTCGGTGTCGGTGTAGCCCACGTCGCGGGTGTCGAGCCAGTCGTCGGCGTCGAAGCGCTCGGCGGCGCGCCCGCCGACGTAGCCGGTGATCACGCCGGCGCCGCGGATCCACACCTCGCCGACCTCACCGGCGGGCAGGGCCTCGCGCTCGGCTCCGCGGACCTCCAGCTCGACGCCCACCGGCCGACCGCAGGAGCCCTCGGGGGCGCTGCCGTCCAGCGGGGTGGCGGTGATCTGGCTGGCCGCTTCGGTCATCCCGTAGCTCTCCACCACGGGGGCCTCGATGCGCTGGCTGATTCGGTGGCGCACGGCGGTCGGCAGCGGCGCCGAGGCGGAGCGGACGAACCGCAGGCGCGGCGGCCGCGCGGGCACGGGCTCCTCGGACAGGATCGTCAGGATCGCGGGGACCGCGTTGATCCAGGTGACGTCCAGCTCGGTCATCCGCTCCCAGAAGCCGTGCCGCTGGAACCGCTCGTCGAGCACGAGGCAGGCCCCGGCGTGCAGGCTGGCCAGCAGGGCGACGACCTCGGCGTTGATGTGGAACAGCGGCAGCGAGTTGTACCCGCGGTCGGCTTCGGTCAGCCCGTTGTGCGCGGCGATGGACGCGGCCACGTGCAGCAGCCGGTGCTCGGACAGCTCCACCGCCTTCGGCGCGCTCGTGGAGCCGGAGGTCACCAGCAGCGCCGAGCCGTCCGCCCGGCCCGCCCCGGCGGAGCCGACGGGTTCGGGGTGCTCGGCGGAGCCGGCGTCGTCGTGCCCGCCCGCGGGCCCGTCGACGTCCACGACCAGCGCGGGCAGGCCGTACTCGTCGAAGCGCTCCTGCCGGTCGGTGATCGCCAGGCACGGCTCGGCGGCCGCGGTGTCGCGGTGCACCTCGGCGATGGGGGCCTTCGGGTTGACCGGCACGGCGCAGCGGCCGGAGGCGATCAACCCGAGGTAGGCACCGGCGAAGGCGACCGGGTTCACCACGTCCACGAGGACGCGGCCGCCACCGGGCACACCGGCGCCGGCCAGCGCGCGGTCGTAGCGCCGCACCACCTCGTCGATATCGGTGTAGCTCAACCGACGTCCGCTGCGCGCGTCCTGCAGGAACGCCGCGTCCGCGCGTGTGCGCGCCCGTTCGGTGAGGAGTCGGGCGAGCGGGCGGCGGAGGTCCTCGTCGCCGCTCTCCACTGGATGCTGGTCAGTCACTGTGTCGATCCTGTTTCGTCACTCGGTCAGCACGGACGAACGGGAGCACGTCCCGAAACGAGCACACGCCAACCTCGATTTCGCACACTTGGTAACCGGCACGACCACGAATCGCGTGACAGCACTGCACCGTTCGAAGGACGAGCCGACCTCGACGCCCGCAAAACGTTAACAGGCCACCCCGCGACCGCGGACAACCCTTCCGGATGCGGCGCCTTTCCGCCGAACGGAACGACCTCCCCGATTTCCGCCGCGTTCCCGCCTTTCGGCACCGGAAGGACATTCCGCCCGCCCGGAATGCGTGATTCCTCCTTCGGCGTGCGAACCGCCAGAATTCCCGCGAAGACCACCGGGAACGACTCGCGCGATTTCCCGATTTCGCCGAGCGTATCGAAGCGATCACAGCGCGCGACACCACCATCGGTGCCCCACGCCCACCACTACCCGAAGATCCGCCGGAACGCATCGGCGCGGCAGCGCGGCCGCGGGGCAGCGGGAGCGCGCTCGCGGGGCCGCGCGGTTGCGGGACCGCGGGGTCGCGGCCGCCACACACCGGTGGTCATCTCGCAATGCGGGCGCGTAGTCTCACCCAGTCGGACGAGATGGGTATCGGGAGGGCCGCTGTGCAACAGCTCAGAGCAGTGAGCGACTTCGTGGGCCGCTGGTTCGCGCCGATCGTGCTCGTGGCCGGGGCGATCGCACTCGCCGCGCCCGGGGTGTTCGACTCCCTCGAACCGGCCGTCCCCTGGCTGCTCGCACTGATCATGTTCGGCATGGGCATGACGCTGCGCGCCGCCGACTTCGGCTACGTCGCCCGCAGGCCCGGCGCCTTCCTCATCGGGCTGGCCGCGCAGTTCCTCGTCATGCCCGCCATCGGGTGGGTCGTCGTCACCGCGCTCCAGCTGGGTCCGGAACTGGCCACCGGCGTGCTGCTCGTCGCCTGCGCCCCCGGCGGCACGGCGTCGAACGTCATGGTCTACCTCTCCCGCGGCGACACCGCCCTGTCCGTCGCGATGACCTCGGTGTCCACGATCGCCGCGCCGCTGGTCACCCCGCTGCTGGTGCTGGGGCTGGCGGGGCGCTACCTCGAGGTCGGTTTCACCGACCTGTTCGTCTCGATCCTGCAGGTGGTGCTGCTGCCGGTGCTGCTCGGCGTGCTCGTGCGCCGTTTCGCGACCCCCGCCGTCGACCGGGCGCAGCCGGCCCTGCCGCTGGTCAGCGTCCTCGGCATCATGCTCGTGGTGATGGCCGTGGTCGCCGGCAGCGCCGCGGACCTCGTCTCGGTGGGGCTCGCCGCGCTCATCGCCGTGGTGCTGCACAACTGCCTCGGCCTCGTCGTCGGCTACGCCGCCGCTCGGATGTGCGGGCTGGACGAACCGGCCCGCCGCGCGGTGAGCATCGAGGTCGGCATGCAGAACTCGGGGCTGGCGGCGAGCTTGGCGACCACGCACTTCAACCCGGTCGCCGCACTGCCCGCCGCGATCTTCTCGGTGTGGCACAACGTCTCGGGCTCGCTCGTGGCCGGGCACTGGGCGCGCCGAGCGAAGGAGGCCGAGCAGCAGCCCGCGGCCTGAGAGCAGCGGCCCGGGACCGCGGGCACCGCGCTCAGCCCAGGCGGGCGATCATCACGAGCTCGGGGCCCGAGCGCCCGTGCACCCGCTGGCCGGTCGGTTCGAAACCGCACTTGCCGTAGGCCCGCTGCCCCGCCGCGTTGTCGGTGTGCACCGTCAGCACGAGCGCGGCCGCGGTGGGGAACCGCGAGCGCGCCAGCTCGACCGCCGCCCGGGTCGCCGCCGTGCCGACTCCCCGCCCCTGCCACCGCGCGTCAACGACGAAGCCCCGCAGCAGCACGTGCGGCTCCCGGCAGACGGCGGGGCTGGCGGCTCCCGGGTGCAGCGCTCCGATGCCCACCACGACGGCTTCCGCGCAGGCCCGCTGCTCGACGAGGATCGCGAAGGTGTGCCGCGCCGGGTTGTCCTCGCCCTTGCGCAGGACGAGGTCCGGGGGCAGGCAGAACCGCTCCTGCTCCGGCGCCAGCTGCAGCGCCCCGAGCGCGTCGACCAGCCGCGGCCGCTGCGCGGGCCCGACCTCGTCGAGCAGCACCGTCTTGACCTCGTCAGTGCGCATCGGACGAAGATAGCGCCGAACCCGCCCGCTCCCCACCCCGGGACCTCACCGCCCGCCCCGGGACCTCACGGCGGAGCCGCGCCACCTCCGCACCGGCCCGGGCGCTGCTCGTCCGCCTCGGCCGGCTCCTCCGCGGTGGAGTCCTGCTCCGGCGGGCGCAGCGGGCGCCGCCCGAGCCAGAGCAGGAACAGCGCACCGACGACGAGCATCGACGCCCCGGTCCACAGGTTGATGTTGATGCCCTGGGCCTTGGCCAGGTCGGCGGGACCGGCGAAGACCCCGGCGCCGCCGATGAGCACGCCGTAGACCAGGAACAGCCCGCCGACCACCATGCGCACGTCGAACAGCTGCTGCACCGAGCCGGAGCGCCGCTTCAGCTCGGCCACGTCGGTCGTGCCGGGTTCCTGCGCGGCCTCTGGATCGGACATGGCGATTTCCTTTCCTCAACGGCCGACCCGCGGACTCCGCGAGCGGCTCTACGGGGAGAACGGGACGTAGCACAGCGCTGCGAGGGCGACCGCGCCCCAGCCCAGCAGGGCGGGTTTGCGGTACCACGCGTCGTCGCCGAGCTGGTGCTCGCCGCGGTCGCGGATGATCTCCGGGCGGTAGACCAGCCCGACGAGCTCGGAGTCGGGCTTCGGCCGGGTGGCCAGCGCGACGGGGACGCTGACCGCGATGTCCACGACGAAGGCGATGATCGCCGAGGTCATGTTGGCGGCCTGGTCGCTGCCCATCGGCACGAGCCCGGTCTGGTAGCTGACGTAGAAGCAGACCGGCGCCGCCGTGCCGAGCAGCATGCCCCAGAACCCGGCCGCCGCGGTCATCCGCTTCCAGAACAGCGCGAGGATGAACGTGGCGAACAGCGGCACGTTGAAGAACGAGAACAGCGTCTGCAGGTAGTTCATGAGGTTGCTGAACGACGAGGCGATGAACGCCGTGCCGATGCCGATGACCACGCCGACGACCGTGACCACGCGCCCCACGGCGAGGTAGTGCCGGTCGGGCATGCGCGGCCTGATGTAGACCTGCCAGATGTCGGTGGTGAACACCGTGTTGAAGCTGGACACGTTGGCCGCCATGCCCGCCATGAACGAGGCCATCAGGCCGGTGACCGCGAGGCCGAGCACGCCGTTGGGCAGCAGGTCGCGCATGAGCAGCGGGATCGCGTCGTTGTACGTGTACGGGCTGCCGGGCTGCCCGAGTCCCGGTTCCACGATGAGCGCGATGATGCCGGGCAGCACCACGACCAGCGGGATGAGCATCTTGGGGAACGCGGCGATCAGCGGAGTGCGCCGCGCAGCGGAGAGGTTCTTCGCCGAGAGGCTGCGCTGCACCTCGGCGAAGTTCGTCGTCCAGTAGCCGAACGAGATCGCGAAGCCCAGGCCGAGGGTGATCGTCAGCCAGTTCGCGCCGAGCGGGTTGTCCTGGCCGAACCCGGTGCCGCCCCAGGCGGTGAGGAACTGCGCGCCGTGCTGCGCGGTGACCTGGTCGACGAGGCCGCCGACACCGCCCACGCGGGCCAGTCCGAGCACGGTCAGCGGGACGAGCGCGGCGACGATGACGAAGAACTGGACGACCTCGTTGTAGATCGCCGAGGACAGGCCGCCGATGACGATGTAGGCGAGCACGAACATCCCGGCGAGCACGATGGATCCGGTCAGCGGCCAGCCCAGCAGCGCGCGCAGGACGATGCCCAGGGCGAACAGGTTGACCCCGGCGATGAGCACCGAGGCGATGCTGAACAGCGCGGCGCTGAGCAGGTGCGCGGAGGGCCCGAAGCGGCGCAGCAGGAACTCGGGGACGCTGCGCACTTTCGAGTTGTAGTAGAACGGCATCATCACCAGGCCGAGGAACACCATGGCCGGGATGGCGCCGATGAGGTACCAGTGCACGGTGTAGGCCCCGTACTGCGCGCCGTTGGCGGCCATGCCCAGGATCTCGATCGCGCCGAGGTTCGCGGACACGAACGCCAGGCCGGTCACCCAGGCGGGCAGCGACCGGCCGGACAGGAAGAAGTCGAGGCTGTTGCGGACGCTGCGCTTGGCGGCGAGCGCCACCCCGAGCACCACCGCGAAGTAGATGAGCAGGATGAGGTTGTCCATCCAGTTCATGGACAGCCTCAGCTGGTCGACGGCTAACACCATGTCGGAACGTCCCCGTTCTCGCCGCGGTTCCGGCTCGCTCCGGGATCGCGGATCGCCTCCCTCGCCGTCGTCCGATATACCGGACGACGAACGAAATTCCGGCGAGGAAGCTACTGAAGAAGTGGAGTGCGGTCAATCACTTCGGAGGTCGCGAATCGGTCACCGCCGCCGGGCCGCCTGCACCAGCAGGGCTCTCGGCGGCGACCGGTCCGCCGCTGCGCACCGCAGCGACCCGGATGCCGCGCGGCCCGGTGAGGTGGGACCGCGCGGCACCGTTCAGCGGAGGCGTGCCCGCCGTGTTCACGAGCCGTTGCCGACGTGCACGGCGAAGGACGTCCGCTGCGTCTGACCGCGGTGTTCGACGGTCGCGGTCACCGTGGCGACCCCGGCCGAGCGGGCGCGCACACCGTTGTCGTCGACCTGCACCACCTCGGGGCGGTTGGACTCGTAGCTGATGCGCATCCCCGGTGGCAGTGGTGCGGCGGTGCCTTCGGCGTCGTGACCGCGGCGGGTGCCGTCCGACATCGCCACCGTCGGGCGCGGGTCGATGTCGGTTCCCGGCGCGTACATCACGCGGGAGGCGTTGCTGCCGTCCGGGTCACCGGCGGCCTGCGGTGTCACGGACAGGGACTGCGGTTTCGGTACGAGCTCGCCGATGACGTCCACGCGCTGCTGGTCGGCCACGTCCGCGCTGGAGCTGCCGAGCTGCAGCGCGTAGGCGTCGTCGACGGTGTAGCGGTTCTGCTGCTCGTCGAAGAAGGCCAGCTCGCGCACGGGCACGCGGAAGGTGACCTCGGTGCTCTCGCCCGGTTTCAGCCGCACCTTCTGGAAATCGGCCAGGCGCTTGTCCGGACGCGGGTCCTCCCCGCCCCGCTGCTGCGAAATCCCGTCCCGCTGCTGCGAACTCCCGCCCCGCTGCTGCGAACTCGAGTACAGCTGCACGACGTCGGAGCCGGCGGTGTCCGAGCGGTTGGTGATCGTGGCCCGCGCGGTCACGGCCCCGTTGGCGTCGACGCTGCCGCGCTCGACGCGCAGCTCGCCGTAGTCGAAGTCGCCGTAGCTCAGGCCGTGCCCGAAGGCGTAGGACGGATCGCCCCGGAAGTACCGGTACGTGCGGCCGGGATCGCCCTCGTGCGGCCTGATGTCGTAGTCGCCGAGTTCGCCCAGCTGCTCGTCGCCGCGGTACCAGGTGAACGGCAGGTGCCCGCTCGGGTTGTGCTCACCGGTGAGCACGTCGGCGAGGGCCTGGCCCTTGCGCTGCCCGTTGTAGGAGCTCCACAGGATGGCGGGCACGTCGTCGGCGAAGCGCGTCACGTCGACCGCGCCGACGGTTTCCAGGTACACCGCGGTGTTCGGGTTGCTGTGCGCGACGCCTTCGATCAGGTCGGTCTGCGGTTCGGGCAGTTGCAGCGTCCCGCGGTCCTTCTCCTCCTCGGCGTGGTCGTCGTCGGTGCCCGCGTAGACCAGGGCCGTGTCGTAGTTCGCGGCCTTGCGGATCGAGTCGGCGTTGGCCTTGGTGGGATCCTCCGGATCAGTGCCGGGCAGGAAGTCCACGGTGGCTTGCGGGTTGATCCGCTTGATCGCCCGCTTGACCCCTTCGAAGCCGTTGACGTTGTTGGCCCGGCCCGACGGCCCCTGCTCGCTGGAGTAACCGCCCAGGTACATCTGCTCCGGGTTGGCGTAGTCGCCGACGACCGCGACGCGGAAGGGGCCGCTGCGCGGCACGTCGAGCGGCAGGACCTTCTCGCCGTCGGCCGCGGGGTCGTTCTGCAGCAGCACGAGGGATTCGCTGCCGGCGCGCCGGGCGAGGTCGAGCCGCTCGTCGGTCTGCGTGACGGCCTCGTTCGCCTCGGAGTTCTCCCAGCTGCCGCGCGGGACGCGTTCCCGCGCCCGCTGCACCCACGGGTTGTTCGCGTCGGAGTCGAACTCGCCCAGCCGGATGCGGGTGGTGAACATCCGCACCAGCGAGGCGTCCAGGAAGTGCTCGGTGTAGGCACCGTTCGAGGTTCGCGTGCCCCGCTCCGCGGCAGTGGGCAGCGTGTTGCCGTAGTGGTGCTCGTCGTGCAGGCCCTGGTTGCAGTTCAGGTCCACCCCGGCCGCGTTGGCGTAGGCGTTGCGCTCCACCGGCCCGACGGGCTCGTCACGACCCGGCGGCTGCCAGTGGTGCCCGTGCTGCATCTCGCGGGCCGAGTCGCAGTCGGTCGTGAAGAACCCGCGGAACCCGAACGTCTTGCGCGCGAGCGTGTCGACCAGGTGCGTGCTGGCCGTGGCCGGCACGCCGTTGACCCGGTTGTAGGCGGTCATGATCGAGCCCGGCTGGGTGCGGTCGAGGACCGCCTCGAAGGGCTTGGCGTAGTACTGCCGCAGCGTGCTCTCGTCCATGTCGGACGATCCGGTGGTGCGGTTGTACTCGCTGTTGTTCGCGGCGAAGTGCTTGATGGTGGTGCTGGTCTTGAGGTACCCGCCGCTGTCCGGCCGCAGCTCGCCGTTGCGGTCCTTGCCCTCCATCCCGTTGACGTACTGCGCGGCCAGTGCCGCGGTGAGTTTCGGGTCCTCGCCGTAGGTCTCGTCGTTGCGACCCCACCGCGGATCGCGGCCGAGGTTGACCGTCGGCGAGTAGAAGTTGAGGTCGAGGCGGTTGTCCCGCACCACTTCCCGGGCCTCGCTGGAGACCTGGTCGGCCACCTCGTGCACGAGCTCCGGGTCCCAGGTCGCGCCCATGGACAGGCTCGTCGGGTAGGACGTGGTGTTGACCAGGTCCGGCGGGTCGTCGCCGTCGTTGGTCTGCTCCCGCGAGACCCCGTGGATGGCCTCGTTCCACCACCCGTAGGCCTTGACGTCCAGGCGCGGGATCGCCGGGGCCTGGCTGGAGGTGAGCTGCTGGGCCTTCTCCTCGACGGTCATGCGGGAGACGAGGTCGGCCGCGCGTTCGGCCGGGGCGTAGGACGGGTCGCGGTAGACGGGTGGTTCGGCCGCCGCTGTCGAGGCGGTCGTTCCGAGGCAGGCAGCGGACAGGCTCAGCGCCGTGGCGAGCAGGAACGGTCGTTTCCGAGTCATCGCATCGGCCTCCGTCAAATATGATTTTAAAGAGGGAAAAACAAAATGCCCGCTCCGTCAACCCCGCTCCATCGGCGATACTGGTCGGGGATCCCGCCGAAACGAGGAACCAGTGACTGCTTCGACCACGCCCGGTCGCGCCCCGGCCGGCCTGCGCCGCCACAACCTGCGCACGATCCTGCAGCAGCTCCACCTGCACGGGCCCACGAGCCGCGCGGACCTGTGCGAGGTCACCGGACTGACCCGCAGCGCCGTGGCCGACCTCGTCGCCGAACTCGCCGAGCGCGGCCTGGCCGCAGAAGGCGAAGCGGCGGGTCCGCAGGGCGGCCGCGGCCGCCCGCCCCGGATCGTCTCCCCGCGCGACGACAGCGCCCAGGTGCTGGCCGTGGCGATCGAGGTGGACACGATCCGCATCAGCCGCGTCGGATTCGGCGGCGCGCTGCTCGACGAGGAGCACGTGCCGCACGACCGGGAACCCGGCGCACCCGCGCGCAGCCTCACCCAGATCACCGAGCTCATCGCCGACCGCACGCGCCGGGCCGACGATAAGCCGATCGCACTCGGCGTCGCCGTGCCCGGCCTCGTGCGCAGTGCCGACGGTCAGGTCATGCACGCGCCCAACCTGGACTGGCACGACCTGAGCCTCGGCGCGGAGCTGCGCCGGTCCGCCGCGCTGCCACTGCCGATCGCCATCGGCAACGAAGCCCGGTTGGCCGCGCTGGCCGAACAGCGCCGCGGCGCGGGGCGCGACTGCGGCGAACTCGTCTACGTCTCCGCCGAAGTCGGCGTCGGCGGCGGCATCATCACCCGCGACCGGGTGCTGACCGGGCACACCGGCTACGCCGGCGAGATCGGGCACATGATCACCGACCCCGGCGGGCGGCGGTGCCGCTGCGGCGGGCGCGGGTGCTGGGAAACCGAGATCGGCGCGGACGCGCTGCTGCGCCACGCCGGCGTGCACGACCCGCAGGACCGGCACGCGGCGCTGAACGACCTGCTCGCCCGCGCCGCCACCGACACCGACGCCGTCGAGGCGCTGCGCGCGCTGTGCACGCCCACCGCCAAGGGACTGGCCAACCTGGCCAACATCCTCAACCCGGAGCGCGTCATCCTCGGCGGACTGCTCGCCCCGCTGCTGCAGCACGCCCGCGCGGACCTGGAAACCGCGCTGGCCGAGTTCCGCGGCCCGGACGTGCCGCTGCAGCTGTGCCCGGCGGAACTGGGCGGGCACGGCGGCCTGCTGGGCGCGGCCGAAGCTGCCGTCAACCAGTACCTGACCCAGTTCGACTGATCACCGCGCGGATAGCCGCACCACGCCCTAGCCCGGCAGAATGACCCCGCCGCTCGGCCCGGGACGCGCCGCGGCATGCGCGCGCGGTGCACAACCGGTGTACTCGCGCGGAACGGCACGTCTCGTCGACACGACCGAAGGTGAGCTGATGGGTTCCCCCTCGAACGCGGAGCAGGCGCAGATCGGCGTGACCGGTCTCGCGGTGATGGGCCGCAACCTCGCCCGCAACTTCGCCCGCAACGGCTACGCGGTGGCCCTGCACAACCGCACCTCCGCGCGCACCCGCGCGCTGGTGGACGAATTCGGCCACGAGGGGCGGTTCGTGCCCAGCGAATCCCCCGAGGAGTGCGTGGCCGCGCTGCAGCGCCCGCGGCGGCTCGTCACCATGGTCCAGGCAGGCCCCGCCACGGACGCGGTGATCACCGAGTTCGCCTCGCACATGGACGAAGGCGACATCATCATCGACGCGGGCAACGCGCACTTCGCCGACACGATCCGCCGCGAACGGGCGCTGCGGGAGCGCGGCATCCACTTCGTCGGCACCGGGGTGTCCGGCGGTGAGGAGGGGGCGCTGCACGGCCCGAGCATCATGCCGGGCGGCTCCGCCGAGGCCTGGCAGGCGCTCGGCCCGATGCTGGAGGCGATCGCCGCGCGCGCACCCGACGGCAGCCCGTGCGTCACGCACGTCGGCCCGGACGCGGCGGGGCACTTCGCCAAAATGGTGCACAACGGCATCGAGTACGCCGACATGCAGCTCATCGCCGAGGCCTACGACCTGCTGCGCCGCGGCGCGGGGATGTCCTGCGAACAGATCGCCGAGGTCTTCCGCGGGTGGAACCGGGGCCGGTTGGACTCGTTCCTCGTCGACATCACCGCCGAGGTGCTCGCCCACCGCGATCCCGGCACCGGGGCGCCGTTCGTGGACGTGGTGCTCGACCAGGCCGAGCAGAAGGGCACCGGCCGCTGGACGGTGCGCCAGGCCCTCGACCTCGGCGTGCCGGTGAACAGCATCGCCGAGGCCGTGTTCGCCCGTTCCCTGTCCGGGCACGCGGAGCAGCGCGATGCGGCCCGCGACCTCCCGGGCCCGCAGGCCGCGATGGACGCGGAGACGGCGCGGAACATGGCCGAGGACGTCGAAAAGGCGCTGTACGCGTCGAAGATCGTCGCCTACGCGCAGGGCTTCCACCAGATCGCGGCCGGCAGCACCGAGAACGACTGGAACATCGACCGCGGCCGCATCGCGGCGATCTGGCGCGCCGGCTGCATCATCCGCGCCCGGTTCCTCGACGACATCCGAGCCGCCTTCGACGCCCGGCCGGACCTGCCGAGCCTGCTGGCCGACCCCTCCTTCGCCGCCGCGCTGTCCGACGCGCAGCAGGCCTGGCGCCGCGTGGTGTCCACAGCGGTCACGATCGGCGTTCCCACGCCGGGATTCTCGGCCGCGCTGTCCTACTTCGACAGCCTCCGCTCGAGTGCGCTGCCGGCGGCGCTCACCCAGGCGCAGCGCGACTTCTTCGGCGCGCACACCTACCGCCGCACCGACCGCGACGGGGTCTTCCACACCCGCTGGGCCGAGCAGGGCCGCCCCGAGGAGCGCGTGGGCTGAGGCGACCGCCCCGCCTCGCGCGGTGCTCGGTCACGATCCGGACGCGGTGCGCGGCGACGGGGTTTCCGCCCGAAAGGCGCAATGCCATGCTGCGCCCGCCAGGAGAAGTTGAGGTTTCAACGAGGACGCTGGAGGCACGCATGGCCGTCGGCTTTCTGGAGCGCAGCCGGATCGTGGCGCCCCTGGACTGGAACCGATGGCTCATCCCGCCCGCCGCGCTGTCGGTGCACCTGGCGATCGGCCAGGTCTACGCGTGGAGCGTGTTCAAACCTCCGCTGGAAGGATCGCTCGGGCTGAGCGGTACGCAGAGCGCGCTGCCGTTCCAGCTCGCCATCGTCATGCTCGGGCTGTCGGCCGCCTTCGGCGGGACCGTGGTGGAGCGCAGGGGCCCGCGCTGGGCGATGTTCGTGTCCCTGGTGTGCTTCTCCAGCGGCTTCCTCGTCTCCGCTCTCGGCGCGCTGACCGGGCAGTACTGGCTCGTGGTGCTCGGCTACGGCGCGATCGGCGGCATCGGGCTCGGCATCGGCTACATCTCCCCGGTGTCCACGCTGATGAAGTGGTTCCCGGACCGGCCGGGCATGGCCACCGGCATCGCCATCATGGGCTTCGGCGGCGGCGCGCTGATCGCCTCCCCGTGGTCCAACCAGATGCTGTCGTCCTTCGGCGAGTCCGCGGGCGGGATCGCCGCGAGCTTCGCGGTGCACGGCGTGGTCTACGCGGTGTTCATGGGACTCGGCGCGCTGCTCGTCCGCCTGCCCGCGGAAGGCTGGCGGCCCCGCGGGTGGCACCCCGAGCGCTCCGCCGGCGGGGTGCTCGGAAGCGCCAGCGTCGCGGCGAACACCGCCCTGCGCACACCGCAGTTCTGGCTCGTGTGGGTGGTGCTGTGCTTCAACGTCACCGCGGGCATCGGCATCCTGGAGAAGGCCTCGCCGATGATCACGGACTTCTTCGCGAACACCTCGGCGCCGGTCTCGGCGGCCGCCGCCTCCGGGTTCGTCGCGATGCTGTCGCTGACGAACATGCTCGGCCGGTTCGTCTGGTCGTCCGCCTCCGACGTCGTGGGCCGCAAGAACATCTACCGCCTCTACCTCGGCGGTGGTGCGCTGCTCTACCTGGCGATCGTGCTCAGCGGGGACAGCTCGAAGGCCGTGTTCGTCCTCGCCGCGCTGGTGATCCTGTCCTTCTACGGAGCGGGTTTCTCCACGGTCCCCGCGTACCTGAAGGACCTGTTCGGCACCTACCAGGTCGGCGCGATCCACGGCCGCCTGCTCACCGCGTGGTCGGCGGCCGGGGTGCTCGGGCCGCTGATCGTCAACGCGGTGGCCGACAGCCAGGCAGCGGCCGGCAAGTCCGGTCCGGCGCTGTACGGCACGTCGCTGTCCATCATGATCGGCCTGCTCGTGGTGGGCTTCCTCGCCAACGAGCTGATCCGCCCGGTCCACCCGAAGCACCACCTGCCCGGCGACGAGCGCGCGGAGACCGCGCAGGAGGCCCGCCATGACTGAGCAGCCCCCGACGAAACCCCGCCCCGCCCTGCTGGCGCTCACCTGGCTGTGGGTCGGCCTGCCCTTCGCCTACGGTTTCGCCGAACTCGTGCGCCAGATCGCGCAGCTGTTCACCGGGTGAGGCCGAGGGCGACCGCGTGGCCGCGCACGACGGTGCCGCGGTGACCACTTCTCGGGAAAAGCCCCCGCGGCCGGGGTGCGGCGCGCTCAGCGGTCGTCGGTGCCCGGCTCACCGCCGAAGTCGCCGTCGAGGTCGCCGCTGCGGGTCCCGCCGACTTCGCCGTCGCGGGGGTGCCGCCACACCGGGACCACGGCGTCGCGGACCTCGGCGAGCAGTTCCCGCATCGCGTTCTCGGCGTCGTCGG
Source organism: Salinifilum aidingensis (assembly GCF_054782015.1). Classification (NCBI taxonomy): domain Bacteria; kingdom Bacillati; phylum Actinomycetota; class Actinomycetes; order Pseudonocardiales; family Pseudonocardiaceae; genus Salinifilum; species Salinifilum aidingensis. Next base: position 64,385 of record NZ_BAAGTH010000001.1, read on the forward strand.
AGCGCGCGTCGGCGACCGCCTCCGCCACCTGCTCGTGCAGCGCCAGCGCCTGCGACACCGGTTGGTGCGGCATCAGCCCGAGCTGCGTGCGCCCCCGCAGCACCACGGCGACCACGTCGGCCAGCGCCTCGAACATCTCGTTGCCGCTGGCCCGCAACAGCGCGGTGTGGAACTCGACGTCGACCTCGAGGAACTCGTCGAGCTCACCGGCTTCGCCCCGGGCGCGCATCGCCGCCGACAACTCCACCACCCGCGACCGCACCTCGCCGGAGGCGTTGCGCGCGGCGGAGGCCGCGGCCAGCGGCTCCACCGCGATGCGCAGCTCGGTCAGCGAACGCAGCTGGGCGTCGCGCCCCTCGCCCGCGAGCCGCCACCAGATCACGCGCGGGTCGAACACGTTCCAGGACTCCCGGGGCTGCACGGTGATCCCGACCCGCCGCCGCGACGTGACCAGCCCCATCGACTGCAGGATCCGCATGCTCTCCCGCGCCACCGTGCGCGAGACCCCGAAGCGCTCCTCGAGCACGTCGAGCGTCAGCACGTGCCCGGTGGGCAACTGGCCCCCGGTGATCTCCCGGCCGATCGTGTCCAGCACGTCGCTGTGCAGTGCCCCGGGCTTCGCCTCCCCCGCGCCGTTGCCGGCCCCGGCGCTCCGCGGTCCGGCGCTGCTCGCCGATCCGGCCCGCTGCCCGCTCCCCCCGCGTCCGGACCTCGTCACGCTGCTCCCCCGCTCGACGCCTGCTGGTGTCACCTACGCAGATTACCCAGTCCCGCGTGTCTTCCCCGTCACACACTTTGGTGATACCTTTCGCCGCCAAAGGTAATACTTTTAACGGCGCGGGTGCCCGGCACGACGAGCGGGGCAGCGCGGAGGAGGCGGTATGACATCCACGTGCCTGGTGGTGATGGGCGTTTCGGGGTCGGGGAAGAGCACCGTCGCCCAGCTGCTCGCCCACCGCCTCGGATGGCCCCTGGCCGAGGCCGACGAGTTCCACCCCGAGGCCAACATCGACAAGATGGCGGCGGGCCTCCCGCTCACCGACGAGGACCGGATGCCGTGGCTGCGGAGCCTCCGCGACTGGATCGCGCGGCACTCGGCCGAGGCGGTGAGCACGATCGTGACCTGCTCCGCGCTGAAGCGGAGCTACCGCGACGTCCTGCGGCAATCCCGGGCCGACGTCCGGTTCGCGCACCTCGCCGGCTCCGCCGAAACCGTCGGGCGGCGACTCGCGGACCGCTCCGGGCACTTCATGCCCTCCTCGCTGCTGCGCTCGCAGTTCGGCGATCTCGAACCGCTGCACCCGGACGAGGAGGGGGTGACCGTCGACACCGCCCGCACCCCGGAGGACATCGTGCTCCGGACCCTCGCGGCGACCGAGCTCGACCTCCGCCCCGCCGCGCGCTGAGCGGCGCACCGGAACCCCCGCCGCCCGGAAACCCGCCAACCCGGAACACAGCAACGGAGCTCGTGAATGAACATCGATGGCTGGACCCAGACCATGGGGCCGGGACCGCTGCTCGGCATCGCCGCGGCCGCGGTCGCCGTGCTCCTGGTCCTGATCATCAAGCTGCGCGTGCACGCCTTCCTCGCGCTCGTCGCGGTCAGCCTCGGCACCGCGTTCGCCGCCGGGATCCCGGCCGGGCAGATCATCGACACCCTCACCGAGAGCTTCGGGTCCACCCTGGCCAGCGTGGCGCTGCTGGTCGGCCTCGGCGCGATGTTCGGCCGGCTGCTCGAAGTCAGCGGAGGTGCGCAGTCGCTGACCGACGCGCTGCTGAGCAGGTTCGGCGAGCGGCGCGCTCCCCTGGCGCTGGGGATCGCATCGCTGATCTTCGGGTTCCCGATCTTCTTCGACGCGGGCCTGGTCGTGATGCTGCCGATCGTGTTCGCGGTGGCACGCCGGCTCGGCGGCGGCGTGCTGCGCTACGCCCTGCCCACCGCGGGCGCGTTCTCCGTGATGCACGTCTTCGTCCCCCCGCACCCCGGACCGGTCGCCGCCAGCGGCCTGCTGGGCGCCGACGTCGGACTGGTCCTCGCCCTCGCCCTCGTGGTCGTGCTGCCCACCTGGTACGTGACCAGCTACCTCTACGGCATCTGGGCGGGCAGGCGCATCGTGCTGCCGGTTCCGGAACTGCTCAGCGGCGGCAGCCCGGTGCAGCGCGACGAGACCCCTCCCCCGGCGCGGACCGTGGTCTCGCTGCTGCTGCTCCCGCTGCTGCTGATCTTCGCCAACACGGGGCTGAACACCGCCGGCGAAGCGGGCTGGCTCAACTCCGACGCCGGTTGGTTCCAGGTCGCCCGCGCCCTGGGCGACACGTCGGTCGCGCTGCTGATCACCGTCTTCGTCGCGACCTACGTGCTGGGCACCCGCCGGGGACGCAGCCAGGAGATCGTCGAGAAGCTGCTGGACTCCGCGCTCGGACCGGTCTGCGCGATCATCCTGATCACCGGGGCCGGCGGCATGTTCGGCGGTGTGCTGCAGGCCAGCGGCATCGGCGACGCGCTCTCGGACGTCATGTCGAACATCGGCATGCCGGTGATCGTCGCCGCCTACGCGATCGCCGCCGTGCTCCGGATCGCGCAGGGCTCGGCCACCGTGGCGCTGACCACGGCCGCGGGGCTGGTCCAGCCGGTGGTGCTCGCGCACGAGTTCAGCTCGGTGCAGCAGGCCGCGCTGGTGCTGGCGCTGGCGGCCGGGTCGGTCACCGCGGGCCACGTCAACGACTCCGGATTCTGGCTGGTGGGCCGCTTCTTCGAGATGGACGTGAAGACGACGCTGAAGACCTGGACCGTCATGCAGACCACCATCGGTCTGCTGGGCTTCGGCCTCTCCTCCCTGCTGTTCGTCCTCGCCTGACGGGAACCGGACCGAGCCGTCCCAGTCAGTTCCACGCCGCGAGAACGTCCGCTCGCTGCGCCGCACCGCTCGCGAGCGGTGCGGCGCACCGGAGGGACCGCTCCCCCGACCACGGTTGATGCCACCCGTCGACGTCAAAACGGGCCGCCGGAGTGCTCCGGCGGCCCGTTTTCGCTGGTGGAGGTTGCGGGAGCTCACTCGAACACAAAAGCCCAGGTCAGCGCCCTGGAAACACTGCGGACGAAGCTGCCTAACCTGGCTACACCGCCCCACCCGTCACCGAAGCGGGCAAAGCCCGGCCGCACCCGACGCCTCCCCGACGACCGAGTGCAGCAACTGATCGAGGGTTACCAGTCCGGCGCCACAGTCTACGAGCTGGGCGACCAGTTCGGCATCGAGCGCCGCACCGTGTCCACGATCCTGCACCGCCACGGAGTCCCGATGCGCCGCCGCGGCCTGTCCGCCGAGCAGATCGACGACGCCGTCCGTCTCTACAACCAGGGGTGGTCGCTGGCCCGGATCGCCGCACGCATGGATGTCGCCGCGGGCACCGTGCGCCAGCGCCTGCACGAGCGCGGCGTCCCGACCCGCGATAAGGGTCACCCCCGGGCAGGTGACACCCGATGACCAGCACTCCCTCCACATCCAGCCCCGCTCCCGATCGATCGCTGCACCTGCAGTGCGCGTGCACGCTGCTGGTAGCCGTGGGCGCGGCCTACGTCTCCTACCGGCACGGCCGCGAGTTCGCCCTGCGGTTCGGCGCCGACGAGACCACCGCCACCCTCTGGCCGCTCATCGTCGACGGCCTGTTGACGACGGCCACCATCGAACTGTGGAAGGCCGGCCACCCCACCGCGCCACCGGGCGGTGGAAAGCACGGCTGTCGTTCACCCTCGGCATCGGGCTGTCGCTGTGCGCCAACATCGCCTCCGCACCCGAGCTGAACGCCTTCTCCATCGCCGTGGCCGCCTGCCCACCTCTAGGTGCACGAGGCCATGACGTTGGTGACGCCGGTGGAGAGCCGGGACGCTGGTGGCTGATCTCCGGCGGCGGTGTGCGGTCGATGGTAGTTGCAGTGGAGGCGATCCCAAGGGATCACTGCATCACCGCCTGATGGGCTTCAGCGCAAACCTCGGCCGGCGTGCGGAAGTTGAGGAGGGCGCGGGGGCGGTTGTTGAGTTCGGCGGCGTTCTCGTCCAGTACTGCAACGGCACTCGATCGATCCGATGGACGTTCGCCGCACCAGGGCAAGGCGCTGTCATCGTCCGCCAGAAGCGGACTGGTGCCCGCGGATCCCGTCCAGGAGGTAAGTGGTGCGGCGGTCGTAGTCGTCCCGGTGAGGCCGCTTGCCGTGTTTGAGGGCGAGGGCGTTGTCGACGACAAGCGCGTGCAGGTCGCTCGCCGTGAACTCCGGCCGCAGTGCACCGGAGTCCCGCGCGGCTGCGACGAGCTCGTCGTTGACCTCGCTCCCTACTCGGCAGATCTCCATGAGCTGCTGCGAGTGCGGATACGACTGCAACAGGACGTCGTTGACCGCGGGCTGGCGGTACTGGAGGTCGCGGATCGCGGTGAGGTAGTGCGCGATCCGCTCGCCGGCGTCGTCGATCGTCCGCGTGTGATCGATGACGGCGAACAGCTGCGTCGCTACGACCTCTTCGATGACGGCCTCGATGAGGCCGACCCGTCCGCCGAACCGGTTGAAGATCGTGGCCTTGCTCACCCCGGCGGCCTTGGCGACCTCCTCCAGCGGCACCGCCAGGCCCCGCCCCTGGAACGCGCCGATCGCGGCGGACCGGATCTGCTCGGAGTTGCGCCTGGCATCGGCGCGCAGCCGCGGTTCCGATGGCACCGCACCGGTCAAGGTCCTCACCGACTCCCACTGCTGCTCGGCATCGAAATTTGACTCCCTGAGTCAGTTTACCTACTGTCGCTGGCGAGTCGTAAACTGACCCGCACGGTCAACTTATGGCTCCGCCCTCCACCAGGGCGGATGCGGTGCGGGCGGACGGGGTCCGGGCAGACAGGAAGAGGCCACCAGCATGATCGTTGTCACCGGCGCCACCGGCGGGCTCGGCAGCGCCACCGTCGAGCACCTCCTCAAGCGCATACCCGCCGACCAGATCGGCGTCAGCGTCCGCGATACCGCCAAGGCGCAGCACTTCGCCGATCGCGGCGTGCGCGTGCGGCAGGGCTCCTACGAGGATCCGGCTGCGCTGCGCAACTCGTTCGCCGGCGCCGAGCAGGTGCTTCTGGTGTCCGGCAACGACCCGGCGGCCGACCTGGTGAGCTTGCACCGCAATGCCATCGAGGCCGCCGTCGCGGTCGGCGCCCAGCGGATCCTCTACACGAGCCAGCACGCCGCCGTCCCCGGCAACCCGTACCGGCCGTCGGAGACCCACATCGCCACCGAGGCTCTCCTCGCCGAGTCCGGAGTGGCCTGGACCGCGCTGCGCAACGGCGCCTACGGCACCCTGGACCAGGTACTCGGCCCGTGGCAGCGGACCGGCGAGATCGCCCGACCGGAAGACGGCCCCGTCCCGTACACCGACCGTGCGGACGTGGCCGAGGCCACCGCGGCCATCCTCGCCGGTGACCGCTCCTTCGACGGCCCGGTCACCCTCACCGCGCCGACCGCCGTCACCTTCGACGATCTCGCCACGCTCGCCTCCGAGCTGACCGGCCGCACCATCGAACGCACCGTCGTGGACGACGAACAGTGGGTTGCCGACCAGATCACGACAGGAGTCCCCGAGCAGGCGGCCCTGCTCATGCTCTCCTGGTACCAGGCGGCCCGCGCCGGCTACTTCGCGGAAGCCGATCCCCTGCTGGCCGAGCTCCTCGGCCGCGAGCCCCGCAGCGCTGCCGACCGGCTCGCGGCCCACATCGCCGCCTGAAGCGCTTCGTGTCGACCGCCTGATCGTTGACCTGGGCGTACGAGCAGGGACGCATCAGTGGGGCCTGTTGCTGAAACGGCAGTTCGGCGTGTCCTGAAAGGTCGGACGGTGATGATCACCGCCGAAGAGGCTGGCGACCGGCGGGATCGGGTCTATGACCGGACCGCGATCGCCCTCGACACCACCGGACTCCCAGCGGGGTGGGCGCACTGGCTGCTGGTCCGCCGCCAGACCGAGGCGCCGGAGGCAAGACGGTGCGCGAGCTGGCGTTCTACCGCTGCGCCGCACCCGCGAACACCCCGCTGCGAGAGCTTGTTCGGGTCGCCGGGGCGAGGTGGGCGATCGAGGAGTGCTTCCCGACCGCGAAGAAGGGGATCCACAGCCGGTCAGCACCGGCTGATCCCGCTCTCGGCCAACGAGATTCGCCGACTCCTCGCCGCGCTCGTGCTGACCCCGCTGACCTGCGTCGAACAGGTCATGCACTGGTCGAGATGGCGCCGACAACGCCAACAACCCCCACGAGCCGCACCGGCGCTGCACCGAACAGCAGCGCCACCTGCTCAACCAGGCGATCTTCCACAACATCTACATCGAGGATGAGGAGGTCACCGACCACGATCTCCAGGAACCGTTCGGTCAGCTCCATGCCATCCAGCAGACGCAACGATCAACGCGAGACGCACAGCACACCATGCCCGCCGTTTCGGACCCCCGAGACAGCAAAAGAGCCACCCGCCAAGCGGGTGGCCCGTCCTCGCCTTCCGGCGTCGCGGTACCACTCCAGGGCCTTCAGTCAGGCACGTGTTCTAGTAGTACCTCTAAGGTGGAGCTGAGGGGATTCGAACCCCTGACCCTCTGACTGCCAGTCAGATGCGCTACCACTGCGCCACAGCCCCGTGTTCTCCTGTTGGCAACCTCGGGATTTCCCGGGCTTTCCGCCCCGGCCCCTCCGTTGCCTGCGCTGAACACTCTACACGACCTTCACGGACCACTTCACGGGGGGCCGCGCAACCCGTCTCCCCTGGAAACGGACCTGAAACGGTGTTCGTTCCCCGAAAGTCCGAACACCACGCCGATCCGCCCCGCAGACCGCTCACCCGGACCTACCGCGCGGCGCCGCGAGCTGCTACACCATGAAGCGTGTCCGTGACTCAACGCGTTCCTCCCCAGCTGGTCGCGCCCGAGGTGGAGGGGGCGGACCCGGAAAGACGGCGAGCCAACCAGCAACGCCGCCTGCGCCGGCTCATCGACCGGCTGCTGCACGCGGACGGCGTGCAGGGCCGGCGGCTGCGGGAGGCGGGCGTGTCCGCGGGGGCGGACGTGACGCTCGACGACCTGCCCCGGCTGCCCTTCACCACCAAGCAGGACTTCGCCGACCACTACCCGTTCGGGCTCCGCACGGCGGAGGAGGACGAGATCGTGTGCGTGCACGGTTCCTCCGGCACCACCGGTCGCCCGACGCTCGTGCCGTACACCACGCACGACATCGACGTGTGGGCCGAGGTCATGGCCCGCGCGCTCGGCGGAGCCGGGGCCACCCGCCGCAGCCTGGTGCACTGCGCCTACGGCTACGGCCTGTTCACCGGCGGTCTCGGGGTGCACCACGGCGTGGTGCGGCTCGGCGGCACCGTGCTGCCGGCCTCCAGCGGGGCGACCGACCGGCAGCTGCGGCTGCTGCTGGACCTCGCCCCGGACGTGCTGTGCTGCACCCCGTCGTACGCCATCTACCTCGGGGAGGCGTTCCGCTCGACCGGCATCACGCCCGACCAGCTCTCGCTGCGCTGCGGCGTGTTCGGCGCGGAGCTGTGGACCGAGGAGATGCGCGCGGAGATCGAGGAGCTGCTCGGGCTGCGGGCGCTGAACATCTACGGCCTCACCGAGGTCATCGGCCCGGGGGTGGCCTGCGAATCCCTCGACTCGGAGGGCATGCTCAACATCGCCGAGGACCACTTCTACCCCGAGGTGGTCGACGCCGCCGGCACTCCCCTGCCGGACGGCATGCCCGGCGAGCTCGTGTTCACCACGCTCACCAAGACCGGCACCCCGCTGCTGCGCTACCGCACCGGGGACACCGCCTCGCTGCACCCGCCGGCACCGGACTCGCCGCGCACGCTGCGGCGCATGGGGCGCGTGCTCGGGCGCACCGACGACATGCTCATCATCCGCGGGGTCAACGTCTACCCCGTGGAGATCGAGCAGGTGCTGCTGGCCGACCCGCGCGTGGCCCCGCACTACCTGCTCGTGGAGGACCGGCGCGACCGCTCGCGGCCGGAGCTGCGCATCGGGGTCGAGGTGCACCACGCGGGGCAGGACACCGAGCACCTGGAGCAGGAGCTGGTCACCGCGCTGCGCGGCCGGCTCGGCTTCAGCTGCGCGGTGCGGGCCTTCCCGCCCCACCACATCCCCCGCAACGAAGCGGGCAAGACGGTCAGGTTGGTGCGGTGGCACCACGGCCCTCCCCCGCTGCCGGGCCTGGAGTGACCCGGGCCTGGAGTGACGCGGCCTGCCGCCGACCTGCGCCGCGGCCACCGGCCTGCCGCCTGGTGGCACCGGCCTGCCACCGGTCTGCACCGGCTGCCGGCCCGCGTCCGGTGCGCCCCTCCCCTCGCCGGCCGCGGCGGGGGCTCCCGCTCCGACCTGCGACCGGGCCCTCCGGAACGCCGCTCCTGCGTCGGAGTGAACCGACGAGGGGAGCGGCACTTCCGCGATCCCCTTCCCGAGCCCGCGATCAGTGTTTTGCGCATTCCTCGCGAAATGTGCAAAACTCGTCCGGGTGAGGTCGTTGCCAGCGCGGCTCCCTACCCGGCCTGCTCCTTGGGCTTGGGCAGGCCGCGGGTGTTCGCCGCCTTGACGAACTCGGCGCGCGGGTGGTGCAGCTCGCCGAGCGCCACCACCTGCCGCCGCAGCGGCAGCTCCATCAGCCAGTCGCCGAGGATGCGGCCTTTCAACGACCACGTGGGCATCTTGGCCAGGTGGTAGACCCGGTGCAGCAGCCACGCGGGCAGCCCCTTGAGCTTCACGCCGTAGACCTCGGCCGCGCCCTGGTACAGCCCCAACCCGGCCACGGAGCCGGCGTGCTTGTGCTTGTACACCTGCATCGGCTCGTCGCGCAGCGCGGCCAGCAGGTTGTCCGCGAGCACGCGTGCCTCCCGCACGGCGTGCTGCGCCGAGGGCCCCAGCGTGGCGTCCGGATCCTTGCTGGTCAGGTCGGGCACGGCGGCGCAGTCGCCGGCGGCGAACACGTTGTCGGTGCCGCGCACCTGCAGCGTCGGCAGGCACTGCACGCGCCCCGCGCCGTCCCGCGGCAGGTCGCTGTCCTCGAGCATCGGGTGCGCCTTCACGCCCGCGGTCCACACGATCGTGTCGGTCTCGAACTCGTCGCCATCGGAGAGCTGGGCGTGGCCGTCGGTGAAGGACTTCGCCGTGGTCCCCAGCTTCACCTCGATGCCGCGCTCTTCGAGCCGGCGGCGGGTGTAGTCGCCCATGGCGCGGCTGACCTCGGGCATGATGCGGTCCATCGCCTCGATGAGCACCCAGCGCATGTCCCGCTGCCGCAGCTGCGGGTAGTACTCGATCGCGTGGCGGGCCATGCATTCCAGTTCGGCCATGGCCTCGATGCCCGCGTACCCGCCGCCGACGAAGGTGAAGGTCAGCAGTCGGCGCCGCAGCTTCTCGTCGGCGGTGCTCGCCGCGATGTCCAGCCGCGACATCACGTGGTTGCGCAGGTAGATCGCCTCGCCGATGGTCTTGAAGCCCACGCCCTGCTCGGCCAGTCCGGGGATCGGCAGCGCGCGGGAGATCGAACCGGGCACGACGACGAGGTAGTCGTAGCCGATCTGCTCCTCCGTGCCGTCGGCCAGCGTCGCGCTGATGCGCCGGTGCTCCTGGTCGATGCCGCCGACCTGCGCGGTGAGCACCTCGCACCGGGGCAGGGCCGCGCGCAGCGGGACGACGACGTGCCGCGGTTCGAGCGAGCCCGCCGCCGCCTCGGGCAGGAACGGCTGGTACGTCATGTGCGGCTGCGTGTCGACCACGGTCACGCGCGCCTCCTGCGGCCGGATCCTCTCCTGCAGCCGCAGGGCGAGGGTCAATCCGACGTGCCCACCGCCGATGACGACGATGCGCGGTTCAGACATGGTGCGCCTCCCTCGCGCCGGTACGGGTACGTCGCGGATCGACATCCCGGTCCGGGTGCCGCCGCAGGTACTCCTGCTCCAGCTCGAACGTGCGGGCGGTGTGCTCCCGCAGCGCGTCGTCGGAGCCGTGCAGGAACGTGTCGTTGCGCGTGTGGTGCAGGTGCCGCAGCTCGCGCAGCAGTTCGCCCTCGTCGAGTGCGTGACCGGGCACTCCGCTGTTCGTGGTCATGTCGTCCTCCAGCGCTGGCCGGCCTGGCTGGTGTGGCGACGCCGGGTCCGCACGACCCCGGCGCTGCAGCAGGACTACCCGGAGATCGCGGTGCGGGAAACCCGTGATCTCGGCTTTTCGGTCGCGGCGCGCGGGCGGCGGTCAGCCCGCCTGCTTCTCGCGGGTCTCGGGAGCGCCCACCCACGCGGCGAAGGCCAGCACGGCGGCGAGACCGGTGGCGGCGAACGCCAGCTGGAACGACAGGGCCTCGGCGATCGCGCCGGCCACGAGCGGTCCGAGGATCGCCCCGAGGTCGGCCGACATCTGGAAGCCCGCCAGCACCGGCCCGCCCCTGCTCCTGTTCCCGACGACGTCGGCCACGGCGGCGTTCTGCGCCGGGTTGAGCAGACCGGCGCCGATGCCGGCGACCAGCGAGGCGAGCATGAACCACGCGATCGTGCCGCTGAGCCCCAGCGCCACGCTGCCCGCGGCGGACACGGCCAGCCCGAGCAGCACGAGGGGCTTGCGCCCGCAGGAGTCGGACAGCCGGCCGGACACGAGCAGCACCGCCGCGTTGCCCGCGGCGAACACGGAGAGCGCCACCCCGGACAGCGAGCGGTCGACGTGCAGCACTTCGACGACGAACAGCGGGATGAGCGACATGCGCACGCCGAAGACGGCCCAGCCGTTGCTGAAGTTGGACAGCAGCGCGGCGCGGTAGCTGCGGCGGCGCAGGGCGCTGCGCACGCTCATGGTGGTTTCCTCGCCGCCGGTGTCGGGGGCGGCGAGCTGGGAGCGGCGCAGCATCAGCCAGCCGATGAGGGTGGCCAGCGCCAGCGCGACCGCGTAGGAGACGAACGGGAGCCGCAGCGAGAACCCGACGAGCGCACCACCGACGATCGGACCGCTGATGTTGCCGAGCAGGAAGCTCGTCGCCCACATGCCGGAGGCGCGGCCGCGCAGGTGCGGCGGGGCCAGCCGCACGAGCAGGGCGACGCCGGAGACGGTGAACATCGTCGAGCCGATGCCGCCGAGACCGCGGAACAGCAGCAGCTGCCAGTACGCCCCGGCGACGGCGCAGGCCGCCGTGCTCAGGCCGACGATGCCGATGCCCCACAGGTAGACGGGGCGTTCGCCGAAGAGGCCCACGAGCCGGCCGCTGGCCGGGGCGAAGGCCAGGCGCATGAAGGCGAAACCGCTGATGACCACGGACGCGGCGGTGACGCCGACGTTGAAGCTGGTGGCGAAGGCGGGCAGGGCGGGGGCGATGATGCCGGTGCCGACGGCGATGATGAAGTTGCCGAGGACGAGGATCCAGATCTCCCGGGGCATCCGCTCCGCGGCGGGGTTCGCCGGCTCGGTCCCGGTGTCGTCGCCGGAGTGCGCCGGTGCACCTGCGGACCCGCCCACGCTGACCTCCTTCGCTCGGGAGCGGTTCAGGCAAGCACGCCGGCGGCCACCACCCCAAGACGCGCGTGCCGATGTTCACAACACCGCCGCGCGCCGGCGGATTCCATCCGGTGCCGGATTCCCGCGCAGCGGCCGACCCGCGGACTCCCTACAGCAGTTCGTCGATGCCGCGGGCGTAAGTCGTCACCGGGTAGACGGCTTCGAAGCCGCACTTCTCGGCGAAGCGCTCGGCCGCCCCGCCCTCCTCGCTGTGCGCGGCGACGAGCAGGGCACCGCGGTCGCGCAGCGCCTGCACCGCCTCCCGCGCCAGGGCCTGCCCGAACCCGCGGCGCCGGCGCCCCGGGCGCACGTGCAGCTGCTCGACGAGCCCCACCCCGCGGTGGACGAAGCCCTGGGCGAACCCCGCGACCCGCTGCTCGCCGGTGTCGGTGGTCTCGGCGATGACGCGCAGCACGCAGTTCCCGTCGTCCACCCGGTGGCCGAGGTTGCGCTGCAGGCGCTGCTCGGCGGTGGCCGACAGCCCCTCCTCGTCGGCGAGGAGTTCGACCACTCCGGGCAGGTCGTCACCGGTGCAGGCGCGGGTGTGCTCGGTACCTGCCTGCTCGACGCGGTGCAGCAGCGCCACGCCCTCCTCGACCGCCCGCCAGCCCGTGTCGTCGGCGATGCCGTCGATCTCGGCGACCGTCGTCGGCGAGGCGTAGACGACGGCCTCGGCGCGCCCCGCCTCGGCGAAGACCTGCTCCAGCTCCAGCAGCGTGTTGCCGACCTCGGCGAGGGTGCCCCACAGCCCGCAGGCGTGGTTGGCCTGCGGCAGCGGGTTGTCCTGGTTGAGCACGACCGCCGCCGCCCCCACCCGGGTCCGCGTGCCGTAGCGCACCACGGCCGAGGCCATCCGGGTGTTCTCCACCAGGCCCGCCAGGTCGCGCGCTTGCCGCGGGCTCAGCAGCGCCTCGTCGTCCGGATCGTGCAATGGGTCCACCCGACCATTCTGAGGGCACGATCGGCGGCCGGTGCACTCGCCCGGTCGGGCCTTTCCGCGAGCACGGGGGGTGATCCACCGCACGTTTCCATCCACATCGGACGGTTTCACTCGGATGCCGCGCCGTTCCTGCGACGTCCGGGTGATCCACCCGGCTACCCCTCGAAAAAGCTCCGCACAGCAGTAAAGTCGGCACCGCGCGTGCCCGCGACGCTACAGGGAGGCACCGTGTCCGGACGTTCCCGCGAGCACCGGCGAGACAGGCACTCCACCGGACCGCCGCTGCCGAGCTGGCAGCGCCCCGTCGCCGAGCGCTTCCGCCTGGCGCACGCCGAGGGCTGGTACGCGCTGCTGCACGCGCTCGCCCCGGACACCCCGCCCCACCGGCCGGACGCGGTGCTCGTCGGCCCGCGCGGCGTCCTCGTCGTCCTGCTGCGCGCCGAGCCCCCCGCGGCGGAGCACGCCCGCGGCGCGTTCCGGTGGACCGCGGAACTGCTCGCCAACGCGCGCACCGCCACCGGGCCGGTGGCCGACACCGCCCTGCGGACCACCGCCGTGCACCCCGGCGAACACCCGGTGCCCGCCCCCGCCGACTTCCAGCTGCTCGACGCCCGGGCCGCCGGTGACCTCCTCCACCGCGGCGACGTCGTGCTCACCCCGGACGACGCGCGTGCGCTCGCGCACCACCTCGCCGGCCACACCCTCGACCTCGAACCGCACGGCTGGACCGCGCGCACCCTCCCGCAGCAGCGCAACCGCACCGATCCCGCCGGCACCGCGGCACCGGCCGAACACCCCGGTGACGACGCGGCGGGCCGGGACTGGCGGCTCTTCCCCGACGAGGAGCAGGCCGGCATCGTGCGGCGGCGCTACGCGGGACCGGCGCGGCTCGCCGGCCCGCCCGGCACCGGCAAGACGGTGCTCGCGCTGCACCGTCTTGCGCACCACGCGCGCCGCGTCGACGGCGCGCTGCTGTTCACCGCGCACACCTCCACCGCGTCGCGGGCGGCGCGGGACCGCTTCCGCCGCCTGGCACCGCAGGTGGAGCACCGCGTCGAGTTCGTCCACCTGCACGGCTGGGCCAAGCACCTCCTGCACGCGCGCGGCGAGCCCGCGGAGGTGGACGAGGACGCGGTGCGCCGGGCGCTGCAGGCCGCCTGGCGCGATCCCCGCACCGAACCGCTGCGGCGGTTCCGGCCGCGCCAGGCGTACTGGCGCGACGAGATCGACCGGGTCATCAAGGGCCGCGGGATCGCGGACGCCACCGCCTACCGCCACGTCCCCCGCACCGGCCCGGGCCGGCTCCCGGCCCGGCTGCACGACGCGGTCTGGCACTTCTACCAGGCCTACGAGCGGGAACTGGCCGCACGCGGTGCGCTCGACCACAACGACGTCCTCGCCCGCGCGCTCGCACAGCTGCAACGGCACCCGCTGTCGCGCCCGTACGCGATGGCCGTGGTCGACGACGTGCAGGACCTGACCCCGCTGGGGCTGCGCCTGGTGCACGCGATCAGCGGCGACGGGCCGAACCAGCTGCTGCTCGTCGGCGACGGGCAGCAGCAGATCCACTCCGGCGGCTGGTGCCTGGCCGACGCGGGCGTTCCGCTGCGCGGCCGCCACGAGGTGCTGCGGTGGAACTACCGCAACCGCGAAGCCCTCGCCGCCGACGCCCGGAGGATCGACGCGGGCAACCGCTTCGACGACGTGCACACCGCGTCCGCAGCTCCGGCCGTCCCGCTGTCCGGGGGCGGGCAGGTCGTCGAGTGGTCCGGGGGCGCCGAGCACCAGCAGCAGGCGCTGCTCGACGGGCTGGCCGAACTCACCGCACGAGCGCACTCGGGCACGCGGCCGGCGTGGGCGAACGCGGCGGTGCTCACGCGGACCAACGCGACCGCGCGCCGGTGGAAGGACGCGCTGCGCGCCGCGGGCTACCCCGTGGCCTGGGTGGACGAGTGGCGCGGCGACCGCGCGGCGCAGGTGTTCGTCGGCACGGTGCACCGGGCGGCGCACGCCGAGTTCCGCGCGGTGTTCCTCCCGGACGATCCGGAGGTCCCGCCGCCCGAGCACCCGGAGGAGCACGACCAGGAGCGGCGGCTCCGCCTCGTCGCCCGCAGCAGAGCGGCCGACTTCCTCTGGGCGGGGACGATCACCGACGCGGCGTCCGGCTGAGGGACTCCGCGGAACGGCTGGTGCCGCGAGCCGGCTCGGGGTTCCGCGGGCTCCCAGCCGACCCCGGCCCGCTCGCCCGGACAGCGGACGTCGGGCAACCAGCCGGTGCGCTCACCGGCGCGGGCGCTGCGGCGAACGCGGCGGCCGGTTCTGCGTCCCGCGCTGCGCCGTGCCCGGGGAAGAAGTGCTCCGCGTCCGGTCCGAGCCGGGGCGCGCGCCCGCACCGCCGCGGGGGCGCTCCCGCGAGCCGCCGGGCGGGGGTGGCGTGCCCTCGCGCCGGGACGGGCGCTCCTCCGGGAACGGCCGGTTCGCCCAGGAGTCGAACAGCAGCAGCAGCGCGACCATGACGAGGGCCACGAAGCCGAGCACCCACGTGCCCAGCATGGCCAGCACGATCGCGATGATCACCCCGGGAACGGCCGCCAGCCAGCAGAACGGGTCGATGCGCCCGAACGTCTTGAGCGGCCTCACCCCGCCACGCGGCATCGACGAGCTCCTTCCCCTCCGTCGGGGGCCGGTGCCGGCCACCCCGACCCGCGATCCGCCAGCATGCCACACGCGCGCGCCGCCACCGCCAACGAGGGGCGCGTGCCCTGGAAAATCACCGAAAGCGGGCAGATTCCCGGGAGCACTGCCCGGTGGCGCTCGGCCTCGGCGGCCGCCGGAGCGGGGCTCACCCCCGCCGCGCGCCGGGCACGCGGTCCGCCACGACCACCGAGGCGCGGTGCAGCACCCGTTCGAGCGGCCCGCGCCCGAGCCACCACCGCCACAGGCCGCACAGCAGCAGCGTCGCGGCGGTGAACGCGCCGAGCAGCAACCACGGCTGCCGCGCCGGCGATCCCTCCCCGGCCTCGCCCAGCACGGGGATGAGCACCAGCGCCTGCGCGGTGTAGGTGGTCAGCGCGAGCGCTCCGGTCGCGGCCAGCGGCGACAGCACCGCACCGCCGCGCGCGTCGCCGAGGAGCAGGCAGACGGCGAGCGCGACCAGGGCGCACCCGCCGGAGCCGAGGATCTCGAACGGGGTGCCGGAGTGCGGCCCGGCCAGCAGCAGGACCGCGGGACCGCCCGTGGTGGGCGCGGCGCCGAAGGAAGTCGTCGCCAGCAGCTCCAGCGGCTCCTCGCCCAGCCGCTCGCCCAGCGGGCGCAGCACGGACAGCAGCGGTTCCAGGGCGCGGATCCCGCCGAAGACGTGCAGTCCGAGCCACGAGCCGCCGTAGCCGAGCACGGCCAGGCACGCCCCCGTCGCGAGCACGCGCAGGCGCACGGCCCGCGCGCGCAGGTCGAGCCGCCCGAGCGCCATGCCGGCGAGGACGAACGGCATCCACGTCAGCACCGGGTAGGTCCCGGTGAGCAGCAGCCGCAGCGCGGCCTGCCCCGCGCCGGAGGGGGAGGTCAGGTCGGAGAAGGCGACGGCACCGCCGGCCGTGCTCTGCTCGATGCCGCTGCGCAGGGCGAACGAGACCACCGGGCCGAGCAGGGCCCAGACGGCGGCGGTGGCGGCGAGCGCCGCGGGCCGCACCCGCAGCAGCGGCAGCGCCAGCAGGAAGTACGCACCGTAGGACGACAGGATCACCATGATCGGCGCGCCGAGTTCGGTCAGCACCATGCCCAGCAGGAGCAGGAGCACCGCGCGCACGGTGATGCGCACCCGGTCCCGCCGCGGCGCCGCTGCGGCGCGCGGGGCGTGCCCACCGCTGAGCAGGGCCAGCGACACCCCGGCCAGGACGGCGAAGAGCACCGAGGCGTGGCCCGCGGACAGCGCGTCGAGGACTCCGGCGGCCCCGCCCGCGTCCGGGGTGAACCGGCTCGGGCCGACGTGCGCGACGAACATGCCGAGCACGGCCAGCCCGCGGGCGATGTCCACACCGATCACGCGTGCCCGGGCGGGCCTCGCCCGGTCCTGGCTCGCTGGGCCCTGGCTCGCTGGTGGTTCCGCGGGGGTGCGCGCGGCTCCGGGTGCCGCGCCGGGGGGATTCGCATCGGTCACGTGATCAGCCTGCACCGCGCGTGCCTGCTCGCGCGTCGGGCGCGGGTCGCGGCTCGGCCTGCCACCGCGGGCTGAGGGGCCTCGACCCGCGGGGTGATCGCACCTGCCTCACTCGGCCGAGCCCACCGCGGTGTCCCTGGTGGCCGCGGCGTCCTCAGTGGCCGCGGTGTCCTCGGCGGCCGCGGTGCTGCGGGCCTCGGCGGCATCGCGTTCGGCGAACCCGCCGAACTTCCAGACCGCCGCGGCGACCAGCCAGGTGACGAGGAACAGGCCGACGATGACGTACCCCGCGTTCTCCAGCTCGATCCCACCGATCCAGGCCAGCGGACCCGTCTCGATGCCGAAGCGCTCGACGAGCAGCTCGGCCAGGACGACGCCCCCGATCCCGAAGGCGACCACGACCGAGAGCACCGTCACCGTGAGGTTGTAGAAGATCTTGCGCACGGGGCGCAGGAAGGCCCACCCGTAGGCCCACGTCATGAGCACGCCGTCGGCGGTGTCGAAGATCGACATGCCCGCGGCGAACAGCACGGGAAGCACGAGGATCGCGTACCAGGGCAGGGTCAGCGCCGCCGAGCTGGAGGCCAGCGCGAGCAGGGCGATCTGGGTGGCGGTGTCGAAGCCGAGCCCCATGAGCAGCCCCACCGGGTACATGTGCCACGGCTTGCTGACGTGCCGCATCACGCGGCTGAGCAGGCGGGCGAGGAACCCCCGGCTGTGCAGGTGCCGCTCCAGCTCGACCTCGTCCAGCCCCGCGGAGCGCATGCGCCGGAGCACGCGCAGCACGCCGCCGAGCGCGAACAGGTTCATCAACCCGATGAGCAGGAGGAAAACCCCGGCCACGAGCGTGCCGACGAGCCCGAGGGTGGACTGCAGCTGCGAGTTCTCGTTCTGCACCGGGGAGATGAGCGCGCCGATCCCGGCGGCCAGCAGCAGCGCCAGGCCGAAGACCACGCTGGAGTGGCCGAGGGAGAACCAGAAGCCG
This sequence comes from Salinifilum aidingensis, assembly GCF_054782015.1. NCBI lineage: Bacteria > Bacillati > Actinomycetota > Actinomycetes > Pseudonocardiales > Pseudonocardiaceae > Salinifilum > Salinifilum aidingensis. The sequence goes on from NZ_BAAGTH010000001.1 coordinate 82,011, forward strand.
GTGCCGGCGGCGGGCTTGCCCTCGCCGACGAGCTTGCGCGTGGTGTTGTCGATGGCGGCGATGTGGTCGGCGTCGAACGCGTGCCGCACGCCGAGCAGGAACGCGGTCACGCCGACGCCGAAGGCGCCCGCACCGCCCATGACGTTCTGCGGGGCGACGACGAGGCCGAACACGCCCCAGCCCACGACGTTGAGCAGCACCACGAAGGCGCCCATGCCCGCCAGGGAGCGCAGCACGCGAGGGGTCCACTGCGGCGCGGCACTCGCCGCACCGGTCGTCCGGGTCGCTGACGCGTTCATGGCGCGCCATTATTGTGCAACTGATCGCTGTTGCAAACAACGTGCGACAGTGCCGACACAACCTTGACGCGGCCGCCGCGAACCGCCTCGACGCGACCGCCGCCGACTCACCCTCCCGGACGCGGAACTCACCCGGGAGGCGATTCCTCCGCACCCGACCGCCCCGCACGTGGTGAGTCCCCACGAGAAACGTTCACCACGCCCCGGAAGTGGCAGGCGGGAGGAGGGAAGGCTCCCCCGCTCAGGCCACCTCGAAACCGTGGTAGTTCGCGACCGCCACTCCGTCGGCGATCAGCTTGTACGTGCCGACCCCGCCGACGAACGGCATGAAGACGCGCTGCTTGCCCGGGACGTTGGCGCCCACGTACCACGACGCCGCCCGCGGCATCACCGTCAGCGCCGCGACGTCGTTCGTCGTGTTCACCCAGTTGTCCTCCGCGTCGAGCTCCGGCTCGATGCGGCGCGCGCCCCGCTCGCGCAGATGCGCCAGCGCACCGCTGATCCAGTCCACGTGGTACTCGATGGACGTCATCATGTTCGACAGCACCGACGGGCTCTGCGGCCCGGTGATCATGAACAGGTTGGGGAACCCCGCCGACATCAACCCCAGGTACGTGCGCGGACCCGCCGCCCACTTCTCCCGCAGCGTCCGGTCGCCGTTGCGGATCTCCACGGCGTCCAGCGCACCGGTCATCGCGTCGAACCCCGTGGCGAGGATGATCACGTCGAACCCGTGCTCGCGCTCCCCGGCGAGGATCCCGCGCTCGGTGACGCGGTGGATCGGCTCCTCGTTGACGTCGACGAGCGAGACGTTGTCCTGGTTGTACACCTCGAAGTACCCCGTGTCGACGCACATCCGCTTCGCACCGAGCGGATACGACCGCGGCGAGAGCTTCTCGGCGAGCTCCGGGTCGTCGACCTTGCTGCGGATCCGGGATCGGACGTACTCGGCCGCCGCCTCGTTGGCCTCCGCGTCGGAGAGGATGTCCGGGAAGGCCTGCATGAAGCACAGGCCGCCGTCGGCCCAGCGCCGGTCGAGCTCGCGGGTGACCTCCCCGGCGCCGGTCTCGGTGAGGGCCCGGGTGCCCGCACCGCACTGGAACCCGGCCGTGGTCGTCCGGCTGACCTCGCGGAACTCGCGGTAGCGCGTGCGGACCTCGGCCAGCCGCTCCCCGATCGGCCCGTTGTGGGCGGGCACGGCATAGGGAGGGGTGCGCTGGAAGACCGTCAGCTGCCCGACGACCGGGGCGATCGCGGTGATCGTCTGCAGCCCGGACGAACCGGTGCCGATGACGGCGACCCGCTTGCCCGCCAGGTCGACCTCCTCGTGCGGCCAGTGCGACGTCCAGTGCACCTCGCCGGTGAAACCGTCCAACCCGTCGAACTGCGGCCGCGAGGGCACCGACAGGCACCCCGTCGCCGCGATCACGAAGCGCGCGGTGGCCCGCGCGCCGTCGCCGGTGGTCACCGTCCACTCGCACGCGGACTCGTCCCAGTCCAGCATCTCCACGCGCGTGTTGAAGGTGATGCCGGTGCGCAGGTCGTGGCGCTGCGCGACGTGCCGGGCGTACGCGAGGATCTCCGGCTGCGCCGCGTAGCGCTCGCTCCAGTCCCACTCCTGCTCGAGCTCCGGGTCGAAGGTGTAGGAGTACTCGATCGTCTCGATGTCGCAGCGCGCGCCCGGGTACCGGTTCCAGTACCACGTCCCGCCGACATCGCCGGCCTCGTCGAAGACCCGCGCGTCGAAGCCCAGCAGGCGCAGCCGGTGCAGCTGGTACAGGCCGGAGAACCCGGCCCCGATGATGATCACGTCGTGGTCGGACATCGGTCAGCCCGCCCTCCCCTCCCGGCGACGAACGCGTCGATGTGCTCGGCGACGAGCCGCATGCCCTCCTCGTGCCCGGGCAGGAGGCCGGCCATCTGGAAGTAGCCGTGCATCTGCCCCGCGGCTTCGTGGAGCACCACCGGCACCCCGGCGGCCTCCAGGGCCCGCGCGTAGGCGACGCCCTCGTCGCGCAGCGGGTCGCACTCGGCGACGGAGACCAGCGCGGGCGGCAGCCCGGCGTGCGTCGCGGCGCGCAGCGGGGAGGCGTCGGGATGCGTGCGCGCCCGCTCGTCCGGCAGGTAGTGGCCCCAGAACCAGCGCATCGTCTCCCGACCGAGCAGCAACTGGTTCTCCGGCGCCAGGTAGGAGCCCCGGTCGAGGTCGCAGTCCGTCACCGGGTAGATCAGCACCTGGTGGTCGATCCGCGGCCCCGCCGCGTCGCGCGCCCGCAGCGTCATCACCGCGCCGATGTTGCCGCCGGCGCTGTCGCCGGCGACGATCAGCGGGACTCCCTCCGGCGCGAGCTCCGCGGCGTGCTCGGCCGCCCAGGTCAACCCGGCCCAGCTGTCCTCGATCGCCGTCGGGAAGGGGTGCTCGGGGGCCTTGCGGTAGTTGACGAGGACCACGGTGGAGCGCGTGGTGTTCGCCAGCCGACGCCCCACGTGGTCGTACTGCAGGTCGATGTCGCCGAGGACCCAGCCACCGCCGTGGAAGTACACGACGATCGCCCGCGGGGTGCCCGCAGGGGTGAGCACCCGGGTGCGGAACCGCCCGTCCGCGCCGTCCAGCTTGAGGTCGCGCACCGCCGCGACCTCCGGTCCGGGACCGCTCATGCCCGCGAAGATCGGGCCGCTCATCCGGGCGATCGCGGGAGTCGACTCGTGGATCGGCGGCGTGCCGGACTCCGCGAGCCGGGCCAAGAACGCCTCGGAGGTCGGTTCCAACGGCATCGCACGTGCTCCCTCGACGTCGCCGACGACGGACCGCCGCGTTCGCCAGCCGCCGTCGCCCTCCCGCGGGCTCGTCCACGCCACCGGTGCGCAGCCCCAGGCGGCATCCCCGGCCAGCGGCTCCCGGCCAGCAGCCCCGGAGCCCGGCAACTCCGCAGCCCCGACCGGTGATGCGCATCATGTGCTCGTGATGTTCCACGGTACGGAGCGAGTTGCCGCGGGGCACGAGCCGAACCGGGTGATCCCCGCTCCCGGCCGCCGCCGCACGTCCCCGACCTCGGCGCCGAACCGGGGCGCGGTTCCGCCGGCCCGCGGCTGCGCGCCCGGGAGCCTCCCGAACGCCCCCGGGGCGGCCGCCGGCGGGCGCGGAACGCGAAAAGGGGCCACCCGCCGTGCGGGTGGCCCCTCGTCGTGCTGTGGAGGTGCCGGGATTCGAACCCGGGTCCTTCGCAGCCTCACCGAGACTTCTCCGTGCGCAGTCCGCTACGCCTCTACTCGGCTCCACCGGTCACGCGGACGAGCCGGTGTGACGAGCCCAGTCGCTGTGCGGTGTCCCACGAGGCCCCGCGACCAGGCCACGTGGTGAGCCTCCTCGCTGATGCCGGATTTCGGGACGGAGGCTTACCCGATCCGACAGAGTCGCTCCTCGCTCAGGCGGCGAGGGCGAACTCGCGCTGACTCTTGTTGTCGGCGCTTATTAGTTGACGGCGACGCTTCACGGTGGTCTCCCGCCTGCACCGGCACGCTTCCCTCGGATCAACCTACGAAGTCGAAACCAGTCACCCCCTCATCGCCCGTTCGCGCGGGCACGCTGTTCGAGCTGCACGCCCAGCATAACGCCCGCAGGCGCGCCGATCATTCCCGGTGCACCTGATTCATTCCACCGGAGCGCGCGATCGGCCCCACCGCGCTCAGCGGCGCCCCTTCCGGGCCAGGCCGATGGCGCGCTGCATCTCCCGCTCGGCATCGCGCTTGGCCATGTCGCGGCGCTTGTCGTGCTTCTGCTTGCCGCGGGCGAGCGCCAGCTCGACCTTGGCCTTGCCGTCCGAGAAGTACAACGACAGCGGCACCAGGCTCATTCCGCTCTCCTGGACCCTGCCCAGCAGCTTGGCGATCTCCTCGCCGTGCAGCAGCAGCTTGCGGGAGCGCCGCGGCTCGTGGTTGGTCCAGGTGCCCTCGGTGTACTCCGGGATGTGCACGTGCCGCAGCCACACCTCGCCGCCGTCGACGGTGGCGAACCCGTCCACCAGGGACGCCTTGCCCTGGCGCAGGCTCTTCACCTCGGTGCCGGTCAGCACGATCCCGGCCTCGTAGGTGTCCACCACGGACCAGTCGTGCCGCGCGCGCCGGTTCTGCGCGATCAGCTTGCGACCGCTCTCCTTGCCCATGCCGACCAGCCTACAGCCGGACGTACAGGCGCAGCGTCACATATCCGGTGACCGCCGAGATGCCCGCGGCCACCAGCAGCAGGACCGGTGCGACCACGGCGATGTCGCCCATGCCGATCGGGGGGACGACCCCGGAGGAGGCGATCGGCGCGATCACGTTGTCCAGGAAGCTGAACTTCGCGACCACGAGCCCGCCGACCGCGAGCAGCGCGCCGATCAACCCGGACACGACCGCTTCCAGCAGGAACGGCAGTTGCGTGTACCAGCGGCTCGCGCCCACCAGGCGCATGATGCCGGTTTCCGTCCTCCGGGTGAACGCGGAGAGCTGGATCGTGTTGGAGATCAGCAGCAGGGCCGCCAGGGCCTGCACCAGAGCCACCGAGAACGTGGCGTTGCGCACTCCGTTGAGCATGTCGAACAGGCGGTTGAGGTACTCGGCCTGGTCGGTGACCGTGTCGACGCCGGGACGCCCGGTGAACTGCTGCACCAGCGCCTGCGAACGCGACTCGTCCGAGAGCTTCACGCGCAGCGAGGCCGGCAGCGCCTCCTTGCGGACCACGTCGCGCAGCTCGGGCTGCGACTCGAAGACCCGGTTGAAGTTCTGGAAGGCCTCGTCCCGGTTCTCGTAATCCACCGACTCCACCCCGGGCAGCTGCTGCAGCTCCGAGCGGAGGTCCGAGCACGGCTGCTGCCCGCAGGAGGGGTCGTTGGCGCTGACGTCGTCGGTCATGAACACGACGACCTCGACCCGGTCCTGGTAGGTGGCCTGCATCTTGTCGATCATGCGCACGACGAGCAGACCACCGCCGAGCAGGCCCACCGAGATCGCGGTCGTCAGGATCATGGCGATGGTCATCGTCACGTTCCGGCGCAGGCCGTTGACGACCTCGCTGAGTACGAAGCTTGCGCGCATCTGAGCTTCCTGGCTGGGTTCGGGGGTTCGGGGTGGGCGGGGAGTTACCGACCCGCGCCGTAGACACCGCGGGCGTCGTCCCGGATCACCCGGCCGAGACTGAGCTCGACGACGCGGCGGCGCATCGAGTCGACGATCGAGTGGTCGTGCGTGGCCATCAGGACCGTGGTGCCGGTGCGGTTGATGCGCTCCAGCAGCAGCATGATGTCCTGACTGGTGTCCGGGTCGAGGTTCCCGGTCGGCTCGTCGCACATCAGCACCAGCGGCCGGTTCACGAACGCGCGGGCGATCGCGACCCGCTGCTGCTCACCGCCGGAGAGCTCGTGCGGCATCCGGTCGGCGTTGCCGTCCAGCCCGACCAGCTGCAGCACCTCGGGGACGACGCGCCGGATGGTGTGCCGCGGCTTGCCGATGACCTCGAGCGCGAACGCCACGTTCTCGGCGACGGTCTTGTTGTTCAGCAGCCGGAAGTCCTGGAACACGCAGCCGACGCGCTGACGCAGCCGGGGGACGCGCCGCCGCGGCAGCTTGGCCACGTTCCAGTCACCCACGAGGACCCGGCCCTGGGACGGCACTTCCTCGCGCAGCAGCAGCCGCAGGGCCGTCGACTTCCCCGACCCCGACGGGCCGATGAGGAACACGAACTCGCCCTTGTCGACATGCATCGAAACGTCGTCGAGGGCGGGCCTGGACGACGTCTTGTACGTCTTGGACACGTGCTCGAGGCGGATCACGCCAGCGGAGTCTAGTCACGGGCCGTGCCCGCTCCGCCGCCCGGCCCAGGATGAGCGGCTCACCAGTGGTTTCGCCGCAAGCGCGACACGCCGCGCATCCGGGTGACCACGCAGGAGAGGCACCACGTAACGGAGTGATCACACCGCGGCGCGTGCGGCTGCGCGAGCGCCGCGCACCACGCGACAGCGCGCAGCAGTGCGCTGTGCGCAGCAATTCGCGCGGAACGCCGGGGCGATCACGCCGCGGGCGGTTCGTCGGGAAGACCCGAATCCGCTCGAGGCGCTCGCGGCGCGACGCTGCCGCCGGGGGCGAGCCCCGCGGCCGCCGCCAGCGGAGGCGGGGCGGGCCACGCCGCGGCGCGGGGTCAGGCCGCTTCCTGCTCCTGCTGGCGGCGCCAGCGGATGCCCGCTTCGAGCAGCCCGTCGATCTCCCCCTCCAGCACGGCCTCCGGGTTGCCCACCTCGTAGTTCGTGCGCAGGTCCTTGACCATCTGGTACGGGTGCAGCACGTAGGAGCGCATCTGGTTGCCCCAGCTGGAACCGGAGCCCTTCAGCGCGTCCAGCTCGGCCTGCTCCTCCTCGCGCTTGCGCGCCAGCAGCTTGGCCTGCAGCACGCGCATCGCCGCTTCCCGGTTCTGCAGCTGCGACTTCTCGTTCTGGCAGGACACGACGATGCCGCTCGGCAGGTGGGTCAGGCGCACCGCCGAGTCGGTGGTGTTGACGCTCTGCCCGCCGGGCCCCGAGGAGCGGAAGACGTCCATCCGCAGGTCCTTCTCGTTGACCTCGACGTGGTCGGTCTCCTCCACGACGGGCAGCACCTCGACACCGGCGAAGGAGGTCTGCCGGCGGCCCTGGTTGTCGAACGGCGAGATGCGCACCAGCCGGTGGGTGCCCTGCTCGACCGACAGCGTCCCGTAGGCGTAGGGCGCGTTCACCCGGAAGGTCGCCGACTTGACCCCGGCCTCCTCGGCGTAGGAGGTGTCGTAGATCTGCGTGGGGTACTCGTGGCGCTCGGCCCAGCGCAGGTACATGCGCATGAGCATCTCGGCGAAGTCGGCCGCGTCCACGCCGCCGGCCTCCGCGCGGACGGTGACCATGGCCTCGCGCTCGTCGTACTCGCCGGAGAGCAGCGTGCGGACCTCGAGGGCCTCGAGGTCCTCCTTCAGCTGCGCCCGCTCCTGCTCGGCCCGCTGCAGCTCGGCGGTGTCGCCCTCGTCCTCGCCGAGCTCGTAGAGGACCTGCAGGTCCTCCAGGCGCTGCCGGAGCGCGGTGACCCTCCGCAGGTCGCCCTGCCGGTACACGAGCTGGCTGTTGACCCGCTGGGCGTACTCGATGTCGTCCCAGAGGTCGGGCTTGGCCGCTTCGGCCTCCAGCTCGGAGATCTTCGCGCGCAACGACTCCACGTCCAGCACGCTCTCGATGCTCTCCAGCGTGTTGGACAGTTCCTTGAGTTCAGCGGCGACGTCGGAGTTCACAGTTCCAGCGTACTGGACGGGCGCGGCTCACCGACATGCGGACGCGCCCCGCCGCGGGCGGCGACGAGGCGCGCGAGTTCGTGCGGGCCCCGGGAGGGCGTCCGCACCCGCGGAGTTCACCCGACGGGGTCCACCCGACGGGGTTCATCCGGTGGGGTTCATCCGGTGGGGTTCATCCGGTGGAGCTCACCCGGCTGGGCTCGCCCGGGCCCAGCCCGGCCGGACCGTCCCGCGGGAACCGCCCGGCAGGTCTCACCCGGCGGGGATCATCCGGCGGGGACCACCCGACGTGGTTCATCCGTTGGAGTGAAAACAGGCCGCTCCGGCCGTGACGCCCCGCGACCGGGGCGCCACGGCACCGCACGACTCCGAGGACCTCAGTCCGGGATGGCGTCGATGAGCTTGATGAGCGCCCGGTTGTAGGCCACGGTGAAGTCCGCCGCCGCCTTCTCGTACGGGTCGCTCACGGCCTTCGCCGCGGCCTTGGACTCGTCGAGTTTCTCCTGGTATTGAACGCGCGCCGAGGACTTGAGGTTGGCCCGCTGCTTCGGAGTCAGCGATCCGGAGTAGACCAACCGCAGGATCAGCGGGCTGCGCACGTTGTCCGGTCCCGGCTCGGTGTTCAACCAGGACTTGAACGCGCGCTTGCCGGCCGCGGTGATCACGTACTGCTGGCTCGACCGCGGCCCCTGCTTGCCCAGCCGCAGGTAGCCGGCATCGGTCAACGCGGGCAGCTCGCGGTACACCTGGCTGCGCGTCACGCTGAAGAAACCGCCGAAGCGCTCGGTGGCGGCGGCAACGAGCTCACCACCGGTCTTCGGCCCGTCGTGCAGTAGCCCCAGAAGGGCGGCGGATGTCGCATTCAGCTCGCTCACACCCTCACGGTGCCACGGCCGAGCCTTGCTGTCCACAATGGTCCTGGTATCTGTCCACAGTGGTTGCAGCGGACTGGTCCAAGTGGACGAACGGTTGCGCCGGTCGCGCGTTCCGGAGGGGCGTCGCGCGCGAGCGCGGAGCACGACCGTGCGCGGCGCGCACGCTGCGCAGTCATCCGCCCCTCCCGACTCCCCTGAACGGGCGGTTCCCGGCCCCGACACGGTTCCCAGCGGCCACCGGGTCTGTCCAACCGGGCCCCGCGAGGAGCACCCTGCGGGCACGGCGACCTGCGGGCGAACGGAACGGGAGGTCGGCCATGCACGGGCGTTGGAACCGCACCAGGGTCATCCGCGGCCGCACGCGGGCCGCGAGCCGCCTCGGCGAGCACGGTGCCGCGGCACCGCCGCAGCACGCGCACGACCCGTGCGTGGTGTGCGGGCGCCTCCTCCCCGACCTCGGGGCCGCGCAGGCGGGGGAACGCGTGTGCTCGGCCGAGTGCGCCCGGGCCTGGGCCGCGCGGCGCTGATCCCGCGGGAGCGCACCGGCCCGTCCGCCCCTCCGGCGTCGGGCGGATCGGATCCGGCCCGCCCGCCGCACGCCCCGGGCACGAAGAACCGGGAGGGGCGTTGCCCCTCCCGGTCACCAGTAGCGGGGGCAGGATTCGAACCTGCGACCTCTGGGTTATGAGCCCAGCGAGCTACCGAGCTGCTCCACCCCGCGCCGTATGCGGACTGTCCGTCCTTGTGCTGACCACTCTACACCCGCTCCGGGCGGCCCTCGCACGGGGGTCCCCGAGCCGCAGCCGCGGGAATCCCACGTGCCCCGGCCGGGCCCGGAGCAGCCCGGGCACCCCGCTGCGGAAGACGAAAATCGGGAGGGGTGCGCGACCCCTCCCGATCCAGTAGCGGGGGCAGGATTCGAACCTGCGACCTCTGGGTTATGAGCCCAGCGAGCTACCGAGCTGCTCCACCCCGCGCCGCCACGGCTGCGATGTCCGCGAAACCACCCGGGTCAACACCGCATCGATCCGGTGCATTCCCGATCCGCTCCGCGGGAGCGCCGTGTTCCGTTGTGCGCACAGCTTAGCAACCGCCGCTGCTGGGCCCGCACAGGGGGTGCGCACGGGCGGATTTCACCCGAACGGGGCGGTGGGCACTTCGCGGGAAGCGCCCACCGCCCAACCGGAAAGGCCAGGTCAGCCGCCCTGCGCCTGCTTGTACCTCTCGATCGCGGCGCCCAGCTCCTGGTAGGCGGTGCCGATCTCGCCGTAGTTGCCGGACGACTGGGCGCTGCGCAGGTGCTCCAGCGCCGCGTTGATCTCCTCGACCGCCTGCGCGGTCTCCTGGTCCGCCTGCGGCTGCTGGCCGTCCTGCGGAGGCCGCTGCTGCTGGCCGTCCTCCTGGCCCTGGCCGGTCTCGGTGCCGCTGCCGGCACCCGCGCCGAAGACCTGCTCCAGCGCTCCGTCCAGGGTTTCGTGGAACCCGACGCGACCGCCGAAGGAGACCAGCACCCGCGCCAGCTGCGGGTACGACTCCTCCTCGTTGCGCTGGATGTAGATCGGCTCGACGTAGAGCAGACCACCCGCCACCGGCAGCGTCAGCAGGTTGCCGAAGATCGCCGAGACGTTCGGGTTGTTGAACAACGTCCGGTTCTCGGTGACCTCCGGGGTGGACTCCATCTGGTTCTGCACCTGGTTGGGGCCCGGCGTCTGCGTGTTCGTCGGCAGCCGCAGCACGTTGATCTCACCGTAGTTCTGCGGGTCCGAGGAGGCCGACATCCACGCCGCCAGGTTCTGCCGCCGCAACTGCGTCACCGGGCTCATCAGCTGGAACGTCGGCTGTTCCTGGCCGCGCGTCTGGGCCACCACGTAGTACGGCGGCTGCGGGCCGGACTCGCCCTCGCCCTTCTTCGTCGGATCCGGCGGGACCTCCCAGAACGTCTGGGTCGCGTAGAACTTCCCCGGGTCGTCGACGTGGTACTTCGTGAGGATCTCCCGCTGCGTCTTGAACAGGTCCTCCGGGTACCGGAAGTGCTTCCGCAGCTCGGGGCTGATCTCGCTGGCCGGCTTGATCAACCCCGGGAAGACGCCCTTCCACGCCTTGAGCACGGGGTCCTGCTGGTCCGTGGTGTAGAGGTCCACCGAACCGTCGTAGGCGTCGACGGTGGCCTTCACCGAGTTGCGGATGTAGTTGACCTGCTCGTTCGGCTGGCCCGCGACACCGCTGCCCGTCTGCGTGTCCTGGGTGGCCTGGCCGAACTGCGTGCGCTGCGAGTACGGGTAGTTGTCCAGCGTCGTGTAGCCGTCGACGATCCACTTGATCCGCCCGTTGACCACGGCCGGGTACGGGTCGCCGTCCAGCTTGAGGAACGGCGCCACCTTCTGCACGCGGTCGCGCGGGTTGCGCTCGTAGAGGATCTTCGAGTTCGACCCGATGGCCTGGTTGAACAGGATGTTGCGCTCGCCGTGCTGGGCGGCGAACACGAGCCGCTTGAACGGGTTGTCCAGCGGCACACCGCCCTCACCCGTGTAGGTGTAGCGCTGGGTGTCGGTGTCGTACTCCCGCGGCGGATCGCCCGGGTCGCCGCCGGTGATCGCGTAGTCGCCGCGGTTGCCGACGAGCTCGCCGTAGTAGATCCGCGGCTGCTCCACCGGGATCTTGCCCTGGCCGTTGTTGGCCACGTCGCTGATGGAGAAGACCGGGTAGCCGCCCTCGGAGCCGCCTTCCTGCAGCGTCGTGTTGACCCGGTCGGCCGGCGCGGACACGAGCCCGTTGCCGTGGGTGTAGACCATGTGGCGGTTGATCCACGTGCGCTGGTTCGCCGCCAGGCCCTGGGTGTCGATCTCGCGCAGCCCGACCAGGTAGTCCTGCAGCTCGCCCTGGTCGTTGCGGTAGCGGACCACGTCGAGCTTCTCGGTGAAGCCGTAGAAGTTGTACTGCTGCGTGAGCTGCGTGAACGTCGGCTCCAGCACGGCCGGGTCGAGCAGCCGGATGTTCGGGATCGTGCCCTTGTCCTGCGCGACCTCCTGCGGCTGCAGCTGCGTCCGCCCCGCGTAGTCCTCGAAGTTCACGTGCTCGTCGTCGACCCGGTAGGCGTCCTTGGTCGCCGTCAGGTTGCGCTCGATCGACTGCGCCTCGCGCTGGTTCGCGTTCGGGCGCACCGAGAACTGCTCCATCAGCGCCGGCCAGATCGCCCCGAGGACCACGCTGGACAGCACCAGCAGCACCGTGGCCAGCGCGGGGATCTGCAGGTTCCGCAGGAAGACCACGGCGAAGAACGCCACCGCGCAGAACAGCGCGATGAACATGAGGATGAGCTTCGCCGGCAGCACCGCGTGCAGGTCGGTGTAACTGGCACCGGTGAACAGGTCGTTGCGCGAGGACAGCAGCAGGTCGTAGCGGGCCAGGAAGTAGTCGACGGCCTTGAGCAGCACGAAGATGCCGGCCCAGATCGCCAGCTGCACCCGCGCGGCCACGGAGAACTGCCCCGAGCGCCCGGCGAGCCGGATGCCGCCGAAGACGTAGTGCGTCACCAGCGCGGCGAAGAACGCCAGCGCCACGGCGACGAACGCCCACGTCAGCGCCATCCGCCAGAACGGCAGCTCGAACGTGTAGAAGCTGATGTCGTTGCCGAACTCGGGGTCGGTCTTGCCGAACGGCACGCTGTTGAAGAACAGCTGCGCGACCTGCCACTGGGCCTGCGCCGCGAGACCGCTGAAGACCGCCACCAGGATCGGAATGCCCAGCCCGAACAGGCGGGAGCGCTCGGTGAGGACGGTGCGGTACCGCGCCAGCGGGTCGTCCGGGCCGCTCGCGGGCACGAACACCGGCCGGCTGCGGTAGGCCAACCACAGCGACAGCAGCACGACGGCGCCGAGGAGCACCGCCACGCTCAGCCCCAGCCCGAGCCTGGTCAGCAGCTGGGTGGTCATGACCTGGCGGTAGCCGACCTCGCCGAACCACAACCAGTTCACATACGTCCCGAGCAGCCGTGATCCGGCGATCAGGGCGACGAGCACCACGCCGCCGAGGATCAGCAGGATCCGGGCTCGCCTGGACAACTTGGGCATCCCTGCCGGGGGCCGCATGGCCACAGCGCACGCTCCTGGTCACGATCGTCGGGCCCGGGCGGCGGAACGATCCGCCCTCGTGAGTTTTCACTCTACGATGTGGGAGAAGCACGCGCGGAAGCCCCTTCACGAACTGGACGTACTGGGCAGCCCGTGCGATTCATCCCCCGGCCCGGTGACGTCCGGGGCAGTCGTGTGCTCAGCCGGTGAGCGTCTCGTGCAGCGCGCGCAGCAGGTTCGGCGCCAGCGAGGCGTCCTGGACCACCTCGCCGTCCGCGGGGTCCTCCTGCTGGTCCTCCCGGGCCTCCTCGGCCTCCTGCTCCTGCGGGCGCAGGCGCAGCACGCACGTCTCCGACTGGTCGCGGAGCACCGCGGCCACCAGACGCGCCTCGTGCCGCTCGGGGTGCTCGGCGGCGGCCTGCCGGGCGGCCTCGTCCTCACCGGGGAGCTCCGCCTCGGCCTCCGGCGGCAGGACGACGATCTCCTGCACGACGGCGCACCCCGCCACCTGCTCGGGCCAGACGATGCGCGACAGCGCCTCGCCGAGGTCCTCGCTCGGCAGCGACTCCTGGGCGATCGGCGTGAGCGCGGCCTCGGGGTCCAGCTGGTCGGCCAGCCCCGGTTCGGCCGAGAGCAGCTGCCCGGTGGGCACCAGGGCGAACAGCTGCACCGGTTGGTTCCAGCCGTGGGCGTGCACGAACTCTTCGATCTCGCGGGTGGCCGCGGGCAACGCCGCCGCCACGTCCTCGGGGATCTGCGCGGACATGACCCCATAGTCCCCGGCGGTCGGCGGAGCGCCGCACCGGGTCCGGCGGAGCGGTCCGCGAATCCGCCGGGGACGCCCTCAGCAGGTCCGGGGCTGCTTTCCCGCGCGCACGGCGTCGAGGGCGCGGACCGCGTCGTCGAGCGTGCCGACCTTGGCCAGCTGCATCCCCTCGGGGGCCTGCGCGGCCGCTTCGGAGCAGTTGCCCGCCGGCACGAGGAAGGTCGTGGCACCCGCCTCGCGCGCCTTGGTCATCTTGAACCGGATCCCGCCGATCGGCCCGACCTCGCCGGCCGGGGTGATCTCCCCGGTGCCGGCGACGAACTCGCCGCCGGCCAGCTGGCCCGGCGTGAGCTTGTCGATGATCGCCAGCGAGAACATCAGCCCGGCCGAGGGGCCGCCGACGTCGGCCAGGCTGATGTCCACCGCGAAGTCGACGTCGGCCTGCTTCTGCGCCTGCACGCCGAGGAAGCCCTGCCGGTTCTGCCCGTCCTGGCCGTGCGGCCGCTCGGCCAACCGGACCGTGGCGTTGCGCTCCGGCTGCCCCTCGCGCTGGTAGCGGATGTCGACCCGGTCGCCGGGATTGGTGTCGCTGAGCGCCTCGTGCAGCGACCGCGCGTTGCGCACCGGGTCGCCGTCGGCGCGGAGGATCGCGTCGCCGGGTTTCAGCACGCCCTCGGCGGGGCTGCCGCCGACGACCTGGCCGACGACCACCTCGGTGGGGTAGCCGAGGTAGCCCAGCGCGGCGGTTTCGGCGGTGGTGCGCGAGGCGTTGAACGCCGCGGTGTTCTCCTTCTCGACCTCGCGCTCGCTCTTGCCCGGCGGGAAGTACACCTCGCGCGGGGTCAGCGCGTAGCGCCCGCTCGCCCACATGCTCAGCGCGCTGAACAGGGACAACCGGTCCGTGACGGAGACGGTGGTCATGTTCAGGTGCCCCTCGGTGGGATAGGTCCGCTCGCCCTTGATCCGGATCACCGGCGCGTCCCCGTCGGTGCCGAGCGTGTCGTAGGTGGGGCCGGGCCCCAACGCCACGTACGGCACCGGAGCGACCGCACCGAGCAGCCCGAACACGATGACCAGTCCGACGCTGAGCACCAGCGTCCACGTGCGGCGACTCACGAGCGGCCAGGATACGTGTTCGCTCTGCGCGATGCCGCAACCGCCCGGTGCGGCCGCCGCGCCCGTCCCGATCGCCCGGCCTGCCCGGATTCCCGCGGGTCAGGCGGCCGCTCCGCCGGAAAGGCCCTGCGCTGCGGGGCGCGCGGAGCCCGCCTGCCTGTTCTGTGCACCGAGTCCGGCCGCGTACCGTGGGGACTATGAGCAACTTGCCGTTCGGGTTCAACCCGCAGGATCCCGACGACCCGGACCAGCCCAACGAGCCCGGCCGAGGCGGGTCCTCGGAGGGCGGCGGGGACTCCGGCGACTCCTCGGGCTTCGGCTTCTCCGGCATGCCCGGTCCCGGCGGCATGCCCAACTTCGACATCGGCCAGCTCGGCCAGATGCTGACCCAGCTCGGGCAGGCGATGAGCCAGTCCGGCAGCGGCAGCTCGTCCGGGCCGGTCAACTACGACATGGCCAAGCAGCTGGCGGTGCAGCAGCTGCAGAACACCGGGCGCACCGAACGCCCGAAGCAGGAGCAGGTCAAGGCGGTCGAGGACGCGGTGCACCTGGCCGAGCTGTGGCTCGACCCGAACACCGCCCTGCCCGCCGGGGTCCGCGCGGTGCGCACCTGGTCGTCGGTGGACTGGGTGGAGAACACCCTGCCCACGTGGCGCCAGCTGTGCGACCCGGTGGCGCAGCGCATGTCCAACGCCTGGCTGGAGGCGCTGCCGGAGGAGGCCAAGCAGGCCGCGGGACCGCTGCTGTCCATGCTCGGCCAGATGGGCGGCATGACCTTCGGCACGCAGCTCGGCAACGGGCTCGCCCAGCTCGGCGGCGAGGTGCTCACCTCCACCGACGTGGGCCTGCCGCTGGGGCCGAGCGGAACGGCAGCGCTGCTGCCGGCGAACATCGAGCGCTTCGTCGAGGGGCTCGACCGCGATGCCGGCGAGGCGACCGTGTTCCTGGCCGCGCGGGAGGCCGCGCACCACCGGCTGTTCGGGCACGTGCCGTGGCTGGGGCAACGGCTGCTGTCCACGGTCGAGGAGTTCGCCCGCGGCATCCACATCGACACCTCCTCGCTGGAGGACATGGCCAGCAAGATCGACCCGTCGGACCCGAGCTCGATGCAGGAGATGATGAACTCCGGCATGCTCGAGCCGCAGAACACGCCGGAGCAGCAGGCGGCGCTGAGCCGGTTGGAGACGCTGCTGGCGCTGGTCGAGGGCTGGGTCGACGTGGTCGTGGCCGACGCGCTCGCCGACCGCCTGCCCGGTGCGGAGGCGCTCGGCGAGATGGTGCGGCGGCGCCGCGCCACCGGCGGTCCGGCCGAGCAGACCTTCGCCACGCTCATCGGGCTGGAGCTGCGGCCGCGGCGGATGCGCGACGCGGCGAACCTGTGGCGGATCATGACCGAGCGGCACGGCACCGCCGGTCGCGACCAGGTCTGGGACCACCCGGACCTGCTGCCGACCGCCGAGGACCTGGACGAGCCGCTGGACTTCGCCGACCGGTGGGGCCGCTCCGGCGACCTGGACGACCCGATCGCGGCGATCAAGCGCGCCGAGGAGCGCGAGTCCGCCGCGAAGGAGTCCGAGGAGTCCGGCGGGTCCGGGAGCTCCGACGGCGGCGGGTCCGGGGGTGGATCCGAGCGCGGTGACGACTCCGCCGGGGACTCCGAGGACGAGGGCGGTTCGGACCGCAGCTGACGCGGCCCGGTCCCGCGGCCTCCGCGGCAGCGGTGACCGGCCGCAGCGGCCGGTCAGTCGTCGTTGTCCGCGTCGCCGCCGAGCTCGAGGTGCGCGGCAGCGGAGAGCCCCTCCAGGTAGCCGATGGCCCGGTCGGTCTTCTCGTAGCGCCGCACCCACGCCCAGAAGTCCGCCCCGTGGCCGGGCACGAGCAGGTGCGCCAGTTCGTGCACGAGCACGTAGTCCAGCACCCAGGCGGGCACTTCGCGCAGGCGCCGGCTCACGCGGATCGACCGGTCGGCCGGGGTGCACGAGGCCCAGCGGGTGCGCATCGGGGGCACCCAGCGCGCGACGTCCGGACGGGCCCGCCCGTCCAGGTACGTGCGGGACAGCTCGCGGCAGCGGCGCAGCAGTTCCCCGTCGGACTCGCGCGCCGGCGAGCGCCGGCGCGTCTCGCTGCGCTCGAGCCGGCTGAGCATGTCCGCGACCCATCGCTCTTCTTCCGCAGCGCTCATGCGAGCCGGGAGCAGCACCACGACCGTGTCGCCGTCGCGGTAGGCGCTCACGCTCTTCTTGCGGCGAGCACTGCGGCGTACCTCCACCCGCGGTTCAGCCACGCCACGAGAGCTTAGTCGGTGCCGCCACCGGCGGTAGGCCCCTGTGATCCGTACCGCACCCGGCGATCCCCGGTGATCACGGATCACTGCTCCGTTCGGACGAACACGCGGTGCTGCAGATGCATGCACACCGGGGGCGCCGCCTGTACCTTCCTGAGCAACACGCCGCCCCGCGCGGGACGCCCGCGCGGAGCGGACCGATGCCGGAGACGAAGGAGGGCGGCCCCGTGGCCGAGACGTACAACGGCTACTGCGTCAAGTGCCGTGAGAAGCGGGACTTCAGCGGCGAGGTCGAGGAAACCAACGGACGCCGCATGGCCAAGGGCACCTGCCCTGTCTGCGGCACGAAGATGACGCGCATTCTCGGCAAATCGTCCTGAGAGGGGCCCGGCGCGGCAGCACCGGAACGATCGACGGGCCCACACCGCGGCGTGCAGCCTCTAACATGGCGTCGGGATGCCCGCATCCGCATCCCTGTTCGTCCTGGAGGTTCCCGCCGCACCCGAGGAGAACCCGTGTCCGACATTCCCCGCCGCGCGGCACGCCGGACCGCCAAGCTCGCCGGCCTCCCCCTCGGGGTGGCCGGCCGCTGGGCGACCGGGTGGGGGAAGCGGCTGACCGGGTACGACGCCGAGGAGGTCAGCAACGAGGTCTCCGCCAAGACCGCGGAGCAGCTGTTCGCGGTGCTCGGGCAGCTCAAGGGCGGTGCGATGAAGTTCGGCCAGGCCCTGAGCGTGTTCGAGGCGGCCGTGCCGGAGGACCTCGCCGGGCCGTACCGGGAGGCGCTCAACCGGCTGCAGTCGGACGCGCCGCCGATGTCGGCGGCCGGTGTGCACCGGGTGCTCGACGAGCAGCTCGGCACGGCCTGGCGCCAGCGGTTCGCCGAGTTCGACGACACCCCGGCGGCCTCGGCCAGCATCGGGCAGGTGCACCGGGCCACCTGGCACGACGGCCGCGCCGTGGCGGTGAAGGTCCAGTACCCGGGTGCCGGTGAGGCGCTGCGGTCCGACCTGCGGCAGCTGTCCCGGTTCTCCCGCCTGTTCCAGTCGCTGGCGCCGGGGGCCGAGGTGAAGCCGCTGCTGGCGGAGCTGCAGGAACGCATGGTCGAGGAGCTCGACTACCGCGCGGAGGCGGACTACCAGCGGGCGTTCGCGGCCGCTTTCGACGGCGATCCCGCGGTGCACGTGCCGCGGGTGGTGGCCAGCTCCCCGCGGGTGCTCGTGTCGGAGTGGGTGGACGGCCGCCCGTTCGGCGAGCTGATCACATCCGGCGAGCGCGCCGAACGCGACCGGGCGGGGGTGGCGCTGGCCGGGTTCCACTTCTCCGCGCCCGCGCGGGTGGGACTGCTGCACGGGGACCCGCACCCGGGCAACTTCCGGCTGCTGCCCGACGGCCGGCTCGCGGTGATCGACTTCGGCGCGGTGGCCAACCTGCCGCGCGGCCTGCCGGACACGCTCGGCCGGATGATGCGGCTGTCGCTGCAGGAGCGCTCGGACGAGCTGCTGGAGCTGCTGCGCTCCGAGCGGTTCGTGCCGCCGGAGCAGGACATCACCGCCGCGGACGTGCACGCCTACCTCAACCCGTTCACCGAGCCGGCGCGCACGGAGACGTTCCACTTCACCCGCGCGTGGCTGCAGCGGCAGGCCGAGCGGGTGGGCGACCTGCGCAGCCCGGACTTCCACACCGGTCGCCTGCTCAACCTGCCGCCGGACTACCTGGTGATCCACCGGGTGACCCTGGGCACCACGGGCATCCTGTGCCAGCTCGACGCGGAGGTGCCCGCCCGGGAGATCATGAACCGCTGGCTGCCCGGGTTCACCGCCGACGAGCAGCCGCAGGGTGCGTGAGCATCTCCTCCGGAGAGGTGGTCTGCTGGGTGGCCGCTGAAGCGCGTGGCCGAGTTGCTCGGGAGGCACGACGTCCAGTACGTACCGATGGTCACCGCAGGGACGGCTTGATCGGAGCGTTCGATCCCCGCTGTCTCATTCCGGCACGGCAGCTCCCGAACGCTCTCCACCGCACCCCACAACGCGACCGGGCCCACCGCAGGTTCTCAGGTGCGGCCCATGCGAGGAAGGCTCGACGTTGTGCAGGTGGCTACTCGATGTCGAGCACCCCGGAGCATGGGCCGTGCCTGAGGTTCCGCTGCGGAAAGCCCGCACGACAACAGCTCGACAGTCCTACTCGGGAACGGTGCCGACGATGACGGAGTGCGCGGCGAGGTAGTACAGGTCCTCCCGGTTGCCGGCGTAGTGCGGGTCGTCCGGGTCGAGCAGCCGCTCCAGCACCGCGGCGTCCTCGGCTCCGACGCGTTCCGCGGCGTGCCGCTGCAGGTGCGCGAGCCGGCCGACCACGGCCCCGCGGACGTTCTCGTCGAGCGGGGCCGGCCGGTCGACGAGGTAGCTCCGGGTTTCCACGTCCTGCAGACCGGCCTCGCGCATGGCGCTGCCCCACCCGACGGGCAGGCGCACCGCGCCTTCCATCTCGGCGCGCATGCGGCGGAACCACTCGTCGTCGGTGGCGGTCAGCCGCTCCTCCAGGCCGGGTTCGCCGAGGCCCACGTCCCACGGCAGCACGCGGGGCGGCAGCCCGGTTTCGACGATGGCCACCCGCCCGCCGGGACGGGCCAGCCCGGCCAGCCGCCGCAGCCCGGCCACCTGGTCGGGCAGGTGGTGCACGGCGAACGCGGCGTGCACCAGGTCGACCTGCTCCCCGACCGCCTCGGCGAGTTCCGGCCCGGCCGCGTCGGCGCGCACACCGCGCACTTCCACGTCGGCGCTGACGGAGCACCGCGCGCGGCGGGTGGCCTCGGCCAGCAGCTGCGGCGCCGAGTCCACGACGACGACCCCCGCACCACCCGGATCGCGCCGCCCCAGCTCCGCGGCGAAGGCCGCGGCCGTCCCGCCGGCCCCCGCGCCGATCTCGACGACCCGGCGGTCCTCGGCGCGCAGCAGCGAGGCCACCAGCTGCCGCGTTTCCGGTGCGACGAGCTCGTCGACCTGCCGCAGGTCCGCCAGCCGCGCGTCCCAGTCGATGTTGTCGTGCGAGTGCGCGTGTTCGACCATGCACAGCACTGTACGCGGGGGGGAACCGGGCCGTCGCCGCGATCACCGCCGGGCCCGCCGCGCCGCACCGGCCGGCTCCCCCGACCGGCTGGTGCGGCGCGGTTCACGCGGCGCGCGCGTCCCGGCCGCGCGGTTGCGGGGCGGCGGCCCCCTCGGGGGCGGGGTGCTTCCGCGGCCGGCCGCGGGGCCGTTTGCGCTGGATCACCGCGCCCTGGTCGAGGATCTCGCCTCCCCACACGCCCCAGGGTTCGCCGCGGGCGAGCGCCCCGGCCAGGCATTCGGCCTTGATCGGGCACTCGGCGCACAGCGTCTTGGCCTTCTCCAGCTCGCGCGGGGTCTCCGCGAACCACAGGTCCGGGTCGGCGCGGCAGGGCAACCGCAGCGCCCGGCCGCGGTCGGCGACCGCAGGCCGCCCGCCCCCAGCGGCTCCATCCGGCCCGGCTCCGTCCGGCCCGGGCGGGGTTTCCGCGGACGTGGGCGCTCCTCCCTCCTCCGTCGAGTTCTCCGCCACGCGGGTCCGTTGTCGGACACTCGCGGTAGCCATGCGATGACCTCCTGCTGTTCTCGTGAACGCTGTCGTGCTGCGGGAACTGGTCCTGGTGATCGCCGCGCGGCGGCCCCTGAGCGCACGAAAAAGGCCGCGGACCCGGCTGGCGGGTCCGCGGCCTGAGCTGCGCGTGCGGAGTTAGCTCAGTGAACGCGTGCGGCGTTCAGCGGCGGACCGGCGCCGGGTGGGAAACCAGCCGATGACGCGGGCGCGGTCGAAGAACGGATACGGGCGCACCGCGCGGAACGGCGCGTCGAACGCGACGAGGCCGGCCGGCGTTCCGATCGCGTCGATCAGCATGGTCGCCACCTCCGGCAGTGCGTTCGGGCCGCGTCGAGCCCCTCTCGACGGGCGTGCGGTGCCGGCCTCGCGGCATCCGCTGCTCGCGCACTCTACGAGCCGCCGCTGCGAGCTCGCAACGAATTTTTGACCTGCGAGTTCAGCGACACACGACCGGGGCTGCGGCTAGTTCTGCTCACCGCGCACGAGTGCGAGCACGTCGGAACCGAACTTCTCCAGCTTGCTCGCCCCGATGCCGGAGATCCCCACGAGCCCGCTCTCGTCGGCGGGCCGCTGCTCGGCGATCGCGATGAGCGTGGCGTCGGTGAACACCACGTAGGCCGGCACGCTGAGCTGCTTGGCCCGCTGGCTGCGCCACGACTTCAACCGGCCCAGCAGTTCCTCGTCCACGTCGGAGGGGCAGTCGGCGCAGCGGCCGATCTTGATGTGCAGCGTCTCGGTGAGCTTCTGCCCGCACAGGCGGCACCGCGCGGTCTTGCCCTTCGACTTCGCCGCGTCGGCCTGCTGGGCGTCCGAGCGGGCCTTCGCGGGCAGCGCGGCCGGGTGCCGGTCCGGGATGAGCCCGTGCAGGAACCGGCTGCGGCGCCGGTTGCGCCGGCCGCCGGCCTGCCGCGCCAGCGACCAGGACAGCCTCAGGTGCTGCCGGGCGCGGGTGACGCCCACGTACAGCAGCCGCCGCTCCTCCTCGACGGCCGCGGTGGTGTCGGCCCGCTGGATCGGCAGCGTGCCGTCGACGCAGCCGACGAGGAACACCGCGTCCCATTCGAGGCCCTTGGCCGCGTGCAGCGAGGCCAGGGTGACGCCTTCCACGGTCGGCGGGTGCTGCGCCTCGGCGCGCGCGTCGAGCTCCCGCACGTAGCGGCCCAGGTCGGCGTCGGGTTCGGTCCGCGCGAGCTCCTCGGCGAGCTCGACGAGCGCGTTGAGCGACTCCCAGCGCTCGCGCGCCGATCCGCCCGCGGGGGCTTGCGCGGTCAGGCCGAGCTCGGCCAGCGCGGCGCGGACCTGCTCGGGCAGCGGGGTCGGCTCGGCGCGGGCGACCGCGGTGCGCAGCGCGGCCATGGCCTTCCGGACCTCGTCGCGGGCGAAGAACCGCTCCCCGCCGCGCACCTGGTACGGGATCTCCGCCTCGGACAGCGCCTTCTCGTAGACCTCCGACTGGGCGTTGACGCGGAACAGCACGGCGATCTCGGACAGCGGCACGCCCCGGCCGACGAGCTTGGCGATCTCGCGGGCGACGGACTCGGCCTCCGCGGGTTCGTCGTCGTGCTCGCTGAAGTCCGGCCGCGGGCCGTCGGGGCGCTGGCCGACGAGCTGCAGCCGCGCCCCGGCGGGTCGTTCCCGCGCGGCACCGATGACCTGGTTGGCCAGCTCCACGATCTGCGGGGTGGAGCGGTAGTCGCGCTCCAGCTTGATCACCGCGGCCTCGGCGAAGCGGCGGGAGAACCCGATGAGCCACTTGGGCGTGGCCCCGGCGAAGGAGTAGATGGTCTGGTTGGCGTCGCCGACGACGGTCAGGTCGTCGCGACCGCCGAGCCACGCGTCGAGCACGCGCTGCTGCAGCGGGTTCACGTCCTGGTACTCGTCGACGACGAACGAGCGGTACTGGGCGCGGAACTGCTCGGCCACCGCCTGTTCGTCCTCCAGGATCGCGGCGATGTGCAGCAGCAGGTCCTCGAAGTCGAGCACCTCGGCGCGGTTCTTCGCCTCCTCGTAGGCGGTGAACAGCTGGGCCAGCTGGCCGGGCGGGATGCTCGTCTCCCGGCCGGCGCGGGTGGCGGCCGCCTCGTACTGCTCGGGGCCGACGAGGCTGGACTTGGCCCACTCGACCTCCGAGGCGAAGTCGCGCACGTCCTCCTTCTCGGTGGACGCGCCGATGCGGTTGGCCGCCTGCACCACCAGTCGGAACTTGTTGTCCACCAACGTCCACAGCGGCGTGTCGTGCACGCGGGGCCAGAAGTAGCGCAGCTGGCGGAACGCCGCCGCGTGGAAGGTCTGCGCCTGCACCCCGGGGGCGCCGAGGGCGCGCAGCCGGGTGCGCATCTCCCCGGCGGCGCGGGCGGTGAAGGTCACCGCCAGCACGTGCTGCGGCACGACGAGGCCGCGCTGCACGAGGTGCGCGATGCGGTGCGTGATCGTGCGGGTCTTGCCGGTCCCCGCGCCGGCCAGCACGCACACGGGTCCGCGCGGGGCCAGCACCGCCTGCCGCTGCTCCGGATCGAGCCCTTCCAGCAGTCGCGGTTGATCGGCCATGCGGCCGATCCTCGCAGACCCGCGCCCGCACGCGGGCGCGCACCCCGGCGCGGTGTGCGCCACGAGACCGCGTTCCACCCGGGTGCGGTGGATTTTCGCGTGACCCATCGCTCCGCCGGGCAAGCGGCGAAGCCCCTTCCTGCCCCGGCGCGCGGACCGACCCACCGGACTCGCTGCGCGAGCCGATCCGCAGGCCCTCCCAACGTCACCCGCCCAGTGCCCACCCGCGGAGCATGCGGTAGGCGATGGACACGCCCGGGGGCAGCAGCAGGCCGTCGACCGCGCCGGTCTCGGAGTCGAGCGCGGCGCGCACCGTGTCGCGGTGCACCCACCGCGCTTCCTCGATCTCGCCGAGCGCGGGTCGCAGCGGCACCGACGGGTCGGCGACGGCGGCGAAGCCGAGCATCAGCGAGCGCGGGAACGGCCACGGCTGGCTGCCGAGGTAGCGCACGCGGTCGACGCGCACGCCGACCTCCTCCTCGACCTCGCGGCGCACGCAGGCTTCCAGCGATTCGCCGACCTCGACGAACCCGGCGAGCACGGAGTACCGCTGCGGCGGCCACACCGGCTGCCGCGCCAGCAGCACCTGGTCGGCGCCGTCGTGCACGAGGCAGATCACCGCCGGGTCGGTGCGCGGGTACTCCTCGCGGTCGCAGCCGCTGCACACGCGCACCCACCCGGCCCGGTCCGGCCGGGTGGACGCCCCGCACACGGAGCAGTAGCCGGCGCGCTGGTGCCAGCCCAGCAGGCCGACGGCCGTGGTCAGCAGCCCGGCCTCGGTGTCGCTGAGCAGCGCCCCCGCGGTGCGCAGGTCCCGCCACTCGCCCTGCGGGGCCTGCGCGCCGGGCCGCGCGGCCCAGTATCCGGTGCCGTCCTCGGCGCCGAGCAGCACCGCCCCGGGCGCGGGTTCGGCACCGAGTTCCTCGGTGCGGTCGTAGCGCAGGCGGACGCCGCCGTCGGCGCACGCGGTCACGGGTGCGCGCCCGCGCCGGTCCACCTGCAGCAGCCTCCCCCCGCGCCACAGCTCCGCGGCGCCCGCGGCGGAGTCGCGCAGCTCTTCCCTGCGATCCACTGTGGACCGAGAAAGGAGCGGTGCGGTGTCCAGTTCGAACTCCGCACCGACATCGGTTCCGCTCATCACGGCAGCTCGACCCCTCCCAGGCACCGGAGCTGATCGGCGAGCTGGTCCGCATCGCCGACGACCACCCCGGTGAACCTCGCGGGGCCGAACAACTTCGCCGCCTCGGCCACATCGTCGCGCGTCACCGCGCGCAGCCGGTCCGGATGCCCCGTCAACCACTCCACGCCCAGACCGCCTGCGGCCATCGTGGACAGCATCGAAGCGAGGCCGGACTGCGAGGAGGTCGATGTGGACAGCGCTCCGATGGCGTACTGCCGAGCCGAGTCCACTTCGGACTCGGTCGGCGGCTGCACCGCCATCTTCCCGAACTCGTAGCGGGCCTCCAGCAGCGCCGCCGCGGTGACCTCGCTGGCGGTGTCCGCGTCGACGAGCAGCGTCGCACCGCTCGGGGTGAACTCGAACGTGGAGTGCGCGCCGTAGGTGTAGCCCTTGTCCTCGCGGATGTTCTCCACCAGCCGGGAGGAGAAGTAGCCGCCGAAGACGAGGTTGGCGATCTGCACCGCCGGGTAGCTCGGGTCGGTGCGCGGCACGGCCTCGGCGGAGAACCGCAGCTGCGACTGCACCGCACCCGGCCGGTGCACCAGCCGCAGGTCACCGCCCTGCACCGCGGGCAGGTCCGGCATCTCGCGCGCGGCCTCCGCGGAGCTCCACCCGGCGAACGCCCGCTGCACGCGGGAGACCGCCTCCTCCGGATCGAGGTCGCCGACGAGCACCAGGGTGGAACCGCGCGGCAGCACCGACCGCCGGTGCAGCTGGCGCACCGCCTCCGGCGTGACCTGGGAGACGTCCTCGACCTGCGGCACTTCCCGCACGAACGGGTGGTCGCCGTAGCGGCGGCGCTGCAGCTCCTCGCGCGCGATCACCCGCGGCTGCGAACGCGCGACGGTGATCCGCTCCACCAGCCGCGTCTGCTCGGCGGCGACCTCGTCCTCCCGGTAGGCCGGGGCGGTCAGCGCGTCGGCCACCACCTCCAGCAGCGTGTCAGTCCCGTCGGACAGGGCGCTGCCGGACAGCGTCAGCCGCTCCGGGTCGACCCCGGCCTGCAGGTCACCGCCGACCGCGGCGAGGTCGGTGTCCATGCGCACGCGGTCGCGCTCACCCGCACCGGTCAGCAGCGAGTCGGCCAGCACCTCCGCCCGGGCCGGGTGCAGCGCGTCGTCGGAGGCGAAGGGGATGCGCAGCCGCAGCTCCACCATCGGCACCGATCCGTGCCGGGCGGCGATGACGCGCAGCCCGCTGTCCAGCACCGTGTCCACTGTGGCCGGAGCGTCGTGCGCGCGCGGCTGTTCCAGCGGCGGCAGCGGGCGCGGGCCTTCCGGCGTCCGGCCGATCTCCTCGGCGCTGCGGTGCGTTGCGCTCATGCCGCACCTCCTGCGGTGCTCTCGTCGGGTCGGATTTCCAGCACGGCCCGGGTGTCCCCGCGCAGCGACTTCGCCGCCGCGGCCACCGCCCCCGGGGTGATGTCGGCGACCCGGCCGGGCAGTTCGGACACCAGCTCGGCGCGCCCGTGCAGCAGCTCCGTGCTGCCGAGGTCGAGCGTGCGGGACATGACGCGGTCGTGCTCCCGGTGCAGGCTCGCCGACCAGCGCGCGGTGACCCGGTGCAGCTCCTCGGCGCTGGGGCCGTCCACGGACAACCGGTCCAGCTCCTCGTCGATCGCCCCGACCACGCGGTCCACCTCCACCTGCGGGGTGTGGATCGCGGTGAACGTGAACGTGTCCGGGTCGCGCGCGTCCAGCGGCGCGCCCATCAGCCCGGCGCCGGCGTGCACGTCGACGACGAGCTCGTCGCGGTGCACCAGCCGCTGCTGCAGCCGCGAGGCGTCGCCCTCGGACAGCACGGCGGCCAGCACCACGTGCGCCAGGTAGCCGTCCGGGTCCGCCACCGGGTCGGGCAGCCGGTAGCCGAGCGCCACCGCGGGCAGCGGGGCGTGCGGGTCGGTGCGCTGCTCGCGCGCGTCCGCGGCCAGGTGCGGCTCGCCGAACGAGGGCCGCGGCGGCACCTCGCGGGCGGGCACGTCACCGAAGTGCTCGTGCACCAGCTCCACCGCGTGGTCGACGTCGAACTCGCCGGCGATGGTCAGCACCGCGTTGCTCGGCGCGTAGTAGCTGTCGAAGAACGCGGCGCAGTCGTCCACCGTGGCCCGTTCCAGGTCGGTGAAGTCGCCGTAGCCGTTGTGCGCGTTGGCGAACGTGGAGTACAGCACCGGCGGCAGCAGGATCCAGGGGAACCCGCCGTAGGGCCGGTTGAGCACGTTCAGCCGGATCTCCTCCTTGACGACGTCGATCTGGTTGCGGAGGTTCTCCTCCGTCAGCCGCGGCGCGCGCATCCGGTCGGCCTCCAGGAACAGCGCCCGCTCCAGGGCCTGCGTCGGCAGCACCTGGAAGTAGTCGGTGTAGTCCTGGTGGGTCGAGCCGTTGAAGATCCCGCCGGAGCCTTGCACGTGGCGGAAGTGCGCGAGCTTCTCCAGGCTCTCGCTGCCCTGGAACATGAGGTGCTCGAAGAGGTGGGCGAAACCGGTGCGCCCTTCGGGCTCGGAGCGGAAACCCACGTCGTAGTGCACGCTGACGCCCACCACGGGAGCCGTCCCCGGGGTGGTGTCCGGCGCGAGCACCACGCGCAGCCCGTTGGGCAGCGTGACGCGATGCAGTTGGGGGTCGACCATGCCCGCAGCCTACGTCCGAGCGCGGGGGTTTCGTACAACCCCCGGACGATCCACCCGGGCGAACGAGCCCGGGCGGATGAACGCTGCGCGCCCGCTCCCGCCGGAGCACCCGCGGCGTTGTGGCACACATCACACGCCAGGGGGTCTGCGCTGCGCAGGGAGCACGCGCTCAGCCGAGCTGTTTGAGCATGCTCTCCACCTGGTTGCCGATCTCCCGCGCGTCGGCGGGCACGAACGCGGCGAGCTCCTCGCCGGTGCTGCCGCGCTCGGCGCGGTTGAGGTAGCGCCCGTCGGGCTCGGGGGTGTCGAACCACGCCGCGATCGACGAGCGATGCCGCTTGCCGAGCTGGTCGCGCTTGTTCACCGCGAACTGGCCGACGCGCACGCGCGGCAGCCCGGCGATCTGCTTCGCCAGCTGCACCTGGCGGTCCCCGCTGCGCATCCGGTTGCCGGACGCGGCGGGTCGCATGAAGCCGTCGGGCTCCTCGCCCTCACCCGGCCCCCGGCGGGGTTCCAGCTCGGCCGGCGGCACGCGCACCGCGGGGTGCTGCCCCTTCGGCGCGGGCGGCAGCGTCGGCAGCAGCACTTCCGCCGCGGTGACGCGCTCGTGCACCTCCACGGTGAGCGGCCCGCCGCGCTGGGGGTCCTCGTCGGGGGGCTGCACGCCGAGCACGACGCGGGTTCCCCGCTCGCCCTCGGTGATCGCCGCGACGGTGCGCCAGCAGTGCGGCTGCCCCGCGTCCGGGTACCAGATCGAATCGGCCCACAGGTGGGGCTTGGCCAGCGCGCGCAGCGCGGCGGCCAGGTTCGGCTCCACCTCGTCGTCGACGAGGACGCCGCTCGCGGTCATGTTGCCGATCTCGTTCTGCACGGTCCGCGCCCACTGCTCGACGGTGTGGCCTTGGGAGCGGGTGGTCAGCGGGAGGGTGAGGTCCTCGACGCCGAGGTAGGTCAGCACGGCGTCGAGGTGCACGGGCGGCAGCTGCCAGCGTCCCAGCTGGGTCACGGTGTCTGCTTCCTCTCTCCTGATCGCGCGGCGGCCCGGGCGGCGCCGCGCGGGCGTCGACCGGGGCTTTCGACTCCCGCTTCCCGCATCGGCGCGGCAGCCGGGAGGGACGTGGTGCAGGTCGCTGCTCGATGCTCCACCGCCTCGGGAGGGCGGCGGGGAAGCCGGGACGTGCGGGAGGTCCCTCCCCACTACCCGCCCGCAACGGGCGCACCGCTCTGAAAGCGGTTCATCCCGGTGCGCCGGCCGCTGGGGGCGCGGCCGGCGCACCGGGCGCGTTCCTGCGCCGGGAACGGCGCGGACGCGGTCACTCGCCGAGGACGGGCGGGGCGGTCTTCGGCATGTCGTTGAACCACACGTCCTCGTTCTCCTCCAGCCACGAGGGGCGCTCGTGCTCGTCGTCCTCGCCCTGCCCCTGGCCGCCGCGGCCGCCCATGCCGCCCATGGCTCCGCGGCCGGCCGCCCCGCGGCCCGCCGCGGTTCCCGCACCGCCGGGCGCGCCGGTCTTGGCGCCGTTGCCGACGCCGGAGCGCCCGCCCGGGCCGGTGCCGGCGCCGGACTTGCCGCCGGGTGCACCGCCGGGCGTGCCGACCACGCCGCCGGCGGCGCCGCCACCGCCGGGCGTGCCGCCTCCGCCCGGGGTGGCCGCACCGCCGGGACCGCCCGGGGCACCGGGCATCGCCGTCGAGGCGGGTGCCGAGGTGCTGGGGGTGGTCGACCCCGGAACGCCGGGGTAGCCAGTCGAGGGCGTGTTGCTCCCGGGACCGCCAGTTCCGGGCGTGCCCGGGTAGGAGCCGCCGGGGACGCTGGACGTGCCGCCGGGGCCACCGGGCGTCGCGTTGGCCGCGGTGGTGGCGCCGCCACCACCGCCCCAGTTCGTGGAGTCCTGCGGCTGCGCCGGGGGTGGTTCGACCGCGGTGCCGTCCGGCTTGCGGTAGGTGGGCATCTGCTGGTCCACCTGGGTGACCGTGGGGCTGTAGACGTTACCCATGGTCTGGCGCGCGGCCTTCTCCTCCTCCTGGCGCCGCTCCA
Source organism: Salinifilum aidingensis (assembly GCF_054782015.1). Lineage (NCBI taxonomy): Bacteria > Bacillati > Actinomycetota > Actinomycetes > Pseudonocardiales > Pseudonocardiaceae > Salinifilum > Salinifilum aidingensis. The sequence goes on from NZ_BAAGTH010000001.1 coordinate 110,712, forward strand.
TCTGGCCGAGCGCGTCGGCACCGCCCATCACGGGACTCACCGCGGTTTTCAGGCCCGATTCCCAGGCGTTGTGACCCTCCGGCTCGCCGACCATGTTCTTGGCCTCACCGGCGCCGTCGCCGGTGGTCTGCATGTTGTTGCCGGTCATGTGGACGGCGTTGCCGGTGCCGGTCATCCAGTCGGAGACGGGCTTGGACGCGCTCTTGGCCTCCTCGCCCGCTTCGCCCTCCCAGCTGCCGCCGAGGATCTTGTCCATGTCCTGGGAGAACTGCGGGCCCCGGTCGGCCACACCCTTGCCGAGCTTCTTCCACGCGTCCGCGATCTGACCGACCTTGCCGGCCTCGATCGAGTCCTGGTTCGTCTGGTAGATCTGCGCGTGGCTGTAGCCTTCCCAGTTGACGCGCTGCGTCACCGCGGGCGAGTCGTAACCCTCCACGCCCTCCTGCAGACCGCGGTTGCGCTGCTGCAGCTGGTTCATGTTCTGCTGGTGCGCCTGTTCGGCCTGCTGCGCCTGCTCCTTGCGGTCGGCCTCCGCGAAGCTCTCGTAGCCGAAGAGCCTGGCTCCGCCGTCGTGGATGTTCCGGCCCGTATCGCTGAAGAACTCGGTGACCCCCACGGCCTGACCCCCTCGTCGTTCCCGGCGACCACCCCAGCGGCCGCACGCACCGTCCGAACCTGATGCCGCCCGACAGGCCGGCCCCGGTGCACCACCTCCTGGTCGAGCGCGTGCAACACCTTACGATCCCGGCTGATCCCCTGTCACACGAATCAACCGATTCGTCAGGATTCCGCCACGGCGGCGGCAAGAGTGGAGCGGAGCGGACCACAGCGTTGTGCGCAGCGGACCCGACTCGCACCCGTCCCGGGGCGGGCCCCCTTCCGCTGAACGGGAAGGGAGATCGGTGCTGGGGTCGACCCGCATCACCCGACGAGCGATACCGGTACCGCACCGGCCGCGCTGCAGAATCCCGACACCCGCACCCCGGTCACTCCGGCAACCGCGCCGCCGTGGCTTCAGCGATCTTCTTCAGCTCCTGGCACGGATCCGCAGAAGAAGTAGTTTTGAGGGTGACCTGATAAATCGCAACGCCACCACCAGCATCGACGAGGATGTTGCAGCCACCGTCACCAGCACCAGGAACCTGTGCGACCGCGGCCGAACGTCCCGCGATCTGCTGCTTCTCGTACGATTCCCAGTTACCGCTCTGCTTGTACGAATCCACCGTCTCTTCGACGTTCTTGCTGAAGTCGATGATTTTCTCGTCACCGGACCAACGGCAGGACGGCTCCCAGGATACCTGCGTCGAATCCTTCCCCTCCCCAGGCGGAAGCCCCCACGAGTTAAGCTCATCCGACTCGAAGAACGTGCACGGATCGAAACGCTCCAGCGCCTTCGACTGCTGCGCGTTCTCCGAGGGCTGCTCAGACTCAGACCCCCCAAGCGGTGTCGCACACGCCGACACCCCGGCCAGCACCACACCGGCCGACATACCCAGCACCGAACGAGCGATCCTGTTCACTGTCGCAACCCACCTTGCATATCTCCAGCGGCCTGTTCGTCAGTAGCACGGTAATCCTTCGCCGCGCCTTCGAACGCCTCGGCCAGCTTGCGAAGCTCGGCCTCCATCTGCTCCAGCAATGGAAGCGCCCCGGCCTCGGAATCCGTCGCCTTCTGCACGAAGCGCTCTTGCAAAGCTTTGCCGTCCGGATAGTTCCCCAGACCTTCGACACGTGCAATCATCTGGTTGTTACCGCGTAGCTCAGCCAGCGCATCCGCCTCGTCCCGGCACCGCTTCGCCGCCTTCTCGGCGGCCTCGGGATCGAGCCGGAGCTTGCCGGCCCCGACCTGCTCGTTGATCCAGCCGGTCTGCTTGCTGACCTCCCCCAGAGCCTGCTTCGACCCCTCGAAGCCACCACCTTCGCTCATGGCAACCCCTTCACAGTGCACCCGCTCCTGGCAAGTCGGGCACACTCTAACGGGACGCGTGCAGCCGCGGGGACGGTTCCCGGCATTTCCAACGGATCACACCTCACCCGAACGGCCGCACACCGGCCGCAGATCCGGCCTCAGTCCACGTCGAACCTGCCCGTGCGCAGCGCATCCACGAAGCCGCGCCACGACCGCTGCTCCACCGCCAACCGCGCACCGGCCCGGTCCTTCGAATCCCGCACCCGCACACCGCCGCCGACGAAGGCCACCTCGACGCACTTGGTCGCCGAACCGCTCCTGCTGCTCTTGCGCCACCGCACCTCGGTCATGCCCGCCTCTCCATGAGCTCCGCGATCAACTCGCGCGTGCCCTCCTCGTCCAGGGCTTGCCGCCACAACTCGTCCCGCGCCCGCACGTAGTTCCGCGCGACGCGGGAGTCGGTCAGGAATATCCCACCCTGGCGGTTCTCCAGGTAGACGTAGGTGTTGAGCGCGGCGAACTCGTACAGCGCGAACGGCCCGTCCAGTCCGGCGTGCGCTCCAGCAGAGGCGGGGAGGACGCGCACGTGCACGTTCGGGAGCTCGCTGCCGTCCAGCACGGTGCGCAGTTGCCGCTGCATGACGGAAGGGCCACCGATCCTCCGGTGCAGCACGAACTCGTCGAGCAGGAAGCACAACTGTGGCCCGTTCGGCCGGGTCAGCAACGATTGCCTGCTCAACCGCGTCGTCGCGCGCCGCTCCAGCTCGGCTTCGGAACGCTCCACCGTCGCGAAAACGGCACGCGCATAACCCGCTGTCTGCAGCAGACCCGGCACCAGCGCGAGTTCGAACTCGGTGACGGTGCGCGCCTGCGTCTCCAGCAGCATGATGTTGGCGAGCTGATCGGTGTACTCGTCACCGGAGGGCAGGTCCATGGACGCGCTGTCCTCCCCGCGGGCCTTGTCGACGAGTTCCTGGCACGCCTGCTCCGAGGCACCGTAGAGCGCGCACAACGCACGCACTTCGTCCTCGCCCGGGATACGTGAGCTGTTCTCGGTTCTGGACACCCACGCGGCGCTCGTTCCCAACTGCTCACCCACCGATCGGGTGGTCATTTCCTGCGCCTTCCGGAGATTCCGGAGCTCCGCACCCACCCGCACGTGAAACAGCGGACGACTCTCCCGCACGACTGACCTCCTGCTCCCTCGTCCGCACTCCGCGGTGTTTCAGCTTGTTTCAGGACGTTTCACCACATGCGCAACGTTTCGCTCGTGGATGAATCACCGAAACAGCTCTAACTTCCTTACAGCGCAACAGGATTGAGAGAACTACAGAAGGACCCGAACGAATGACCTTCGACGTGTTTCGCGATGACTTCAGCGATGTGTTCTGGATCGTCGGCAGCGGCACGCGCATCCGGCACGCGACGCGCACCCTGCCGGGCGCGGTGTTCTCCGGGGAATCGGTGGCGACGCTGTGCGGCGAGGCCATCAAGGTTCCGACGAGCACGCCGGCCGGGCGCACCCCGCCGAGCGCGCACGTCACCGACCGCTGCCCGCCCTGCGCGGCGACCGCCGAGGCCGAACGCCTCGTCGGCCACGTCTGGGACTACTGACACCGCCCCTCCCCACCCGTCCGCGGCCGACGCACCCGCCCCGGTGTCCGCCGCGCCCCGGACGCGGAACTCACCCGGGAGGTGGTTCCTCCTCACTCGATCGCCCCGCGCGGGTGGGCATTTCCCGGGAAATGCCCACCCGATACGGGAGGAAAGTCCGCATTACGGGGCGGGTTGCACCAACCGGTGATGCATCCGACACCGCGCGGACCAGCGGCGGCGCGGCAGAACGGCGCGAATCGGCCCGCACGGGGCCACCGCGCGGGCCGATCACGGTACGCTCCCCACCGCGATACGACAGTTCAGCGACGTGGCCGGTCGAGGCGCACCGCCGTCCGCCGGTGTTCGGGGAGCCCACGCATGAACCAGCCGCCCTGGCCGCCGGACCGCCACCCGGATCGGCACGCCGCACCGCCCCCGCCGCAGGGCGCACCGCAGCAGGGCGCACCTCCCCAACAGGCCACACCGCAACAGGGCATCCCGCCGCGCGGAACCCCTCAGCAGGGCCCTCCTCCGCAGGGCACCCCGCCGCGCAGGACTCCGCCCCACGGCGGACCCCAGCGCTCCAGCACGCGCGGTCCCGTCGTCGCCCTGCTCGCCGCCACGGCCATGCTGCTGTTCGCCGGCACCCTCGGCGCCGTCGCCACCACCGTCATCCGCAGCGGCTCCGCCACCGCAGGCGGCCCGGACACCCCGGCCCTCCCGGAAGCCAGCACATCCCCCGGCAGCAACCCGCTGCTCGAGGAGAGCGAGCTCGAGTCCCGTTCGGACACGCCGAACGCCGAATCCCCGAGGAGCGCGGAAAACCGGACCACCGGTCCGACCACCGCGCGGGCACCGGCCGCACCCGTGCCCGCGCTCGGCGACAACCCGCTGAACATCGCGGGCAACGGCGCGGTCAACACCCCGTGCGACCTCCCGCCGTTCGACACCGACCCCGCGAGCCAGGACGCCTTCTACCAGGCCGCGGTCCCCTGCCTGCAGCGGATGTGGGCACCGGCGCTGCGGGAGGCGGGACTCCCCACCGACGCGGCCACCGTCGTCACCACGGCCAGCAGCGTCGAGACCCCCTGCGGTCAGCGGGAGTGGAACGAGACCGCGATGTACTGCTCGCACAACCACACCATCTACATGACCGCCCGGTACTACCCGGAGATCGAGGGCCAGCAGGAACCCGGTGTCTACTTGGGACAGCTGGCGCACGAGTACGGCCACGCGGTGCAGGGGATGGCCGGGATCAGCGAGGCCTACAACAAGGCCGTGGCCGACGCCGGCGGCTACGACACGGCCGAGGGCCAAGCGCTCAGCCGCCGTTCCGAGCTGCAGGCCACCTGCTTCGGCGGCATGGCGCTGGCCGCGCTGCAGAACGGCGGGCTCAGCAACGACCACGTCTTCCCGGCGCTGCGCGACGCCAGCAACCGCGGCGACGAGCAGGGCAACGAGGGACGCACGCACGGTTCGCTGGCGAGTAACGAGAAGTGGGCCGAGCGCGGCTTCCACGCCAACCGCATCACCGAGTGCAACACGTGGAACGCCGCGGAGGCCGCCGTGCGGTGAGCCACCGCCGGAGCGGGTTCCGCGCACGGCGCGCCGGTTCAACGCTCCAGGGTGGTCCAGCGGGTGCGGCAGTCAGCTGCCGACGACCGGCGCCACCGGTTCGCACGGCACCGGCACGGGGTGCTCCGGGTCCAGCGCGTTGAGCACGAAGGCCGCGCTCCGCGGGGAGAACGGCGACGCCAGGTGGTCGGAGCGGTCGGCGGGGCAACCGTCCTGCAGCAGGACGTTGCGCGCGTTCGGCCCCTCCAGGAACGCCGAGGTGTGCGGGGTGACGACCTCGTCGTACCGGGTCTGGATCACCGTGTAATCCACACCGGGCACCGTGTCCCCGCCCGCGTTCAGCCGCTCGAGGAAGTCGGATCCGGCGATCTGCTGCCGGAACGCGGGGCCCAGCCCGGCGCCGAGCACCGCGTCGACCCCGGGCAGCCGACCGATTCCGAACACGGTGGTGCCGTGGTTCGAGGGCGACAGGCCGACAAGCTTGCCCACTTCCACCGCACCGCCCAACTCACGCAGGTAATACCGGGGCATCATCCCGCCCTGGGAGTGCCCGACGATGTCGACCTGATCGGCGCCGGTGGAGGCGCGGACGCGGCCGACGAACGCGGACAGCTCCGCCGCCGACCGCTCGACGGGACCGGTGCCGCCGGGCGGGTGGGCGCCTGGGAAGCCGACGCGCGGCGCGCCCTCCTCCTGCCCGTAGTTGAGGGCGTAGACGCAGTAGCCCTCGTTGCGCAGCAGCGGTGCGAGCGCGTACCAGTTCTGCGCCATGTTCTCGATCGAACCGTGCACCAGCACCACAGGATTCGGGTGTTCCGGCGCGGGGCGACAGGCCCAGTCGTTCGCACCGGGCGGGGGCCCGTTCGGGTGCGCGGCCGCGTACGCGAGCGCGTTCGCGTAGTTGTGGTCGACGGGCAGCTCCTCGTCGGGGGCGGAGGGGCCGCCCCCGGAGGGGGTGGACGCCGCCGCCGGTGCGGCGAGTCCGACCAGCAGCGCGGAGGCGAGCAGCGCGAGCAGCCGACGCATCGGCGTCCTCCTCGGGGCGTTCGGTCCGCGCGAGAGTAGTGGCCGATGATCGGCGCCACAAGAGCGGGGGGACCGGCGTTGCTGCGGCGGCGTCCCCGGGAGCGACGGCTCGGCACCAGCGGCACGGCGCAACGTCCAGGAGCGTCAGCGGCGCGCGTGCCCCAGCAGCACCGCGAAACCGGAACCGGCGGCCGCGGCGAGGCTCAGCAGCACCCAGGTCAGGCGCCTGGCCAGGTCTTCCTCGGCGGAACCCGCCTCCGCACCGGCGGGCACCGCGGTGACCTGCCCGGACGGGCCGCCGCCCGCGCGCGCCGCCCGCTCCGCGTCCGGCGGGACGAGCACGGACAGCGCGGTCCCCTCCGCGTGCCCGCAGCCGTCGAAGCGCGCCGTGCGGGTCCGCCCGGCCAGGTGGTAGGCGACCACGTCGCCCCGGCTCGCCTGCTGCGCGCAGGGGGCGGTGCGCACGACCCTGGCCTCGACGCGCTGCCACTCCGCGAAGTTCCGCGAGGGGGCGAGGACGGTCGGCGCCACCACCGCTCCGAGCACGGCGAAACCGATCAGGCCCAGCAGGAGCAGGATCGACGCGAACGGAGCCGAACCCGAGTGCCTCACCCGATCGATACTCCCAGAACCCGCGCGGGCACGGGAGAGCCGCGTCCCGCACCCCCGCCGGAGGCGGACACGCCGCGAGGAACGGGTCCATCCGCGGCTTTCCACGCAGGGCCGGCACCCCCGCGGCAACGGGCGGTGCCTCGGCGCGGAGCCGCGCCGGAGGTGCCCGGCAGCGGCCCGCACGACCGGCGGTCACTCCTCCCGCCGCTCCTCCGCCTGCTGGGCGGGCGTCTCGTGCGGCTCGCCGCGCCAGACGTACAGCAGGCGGTCGCCGCGCTGCAGCTCGGCCACCTCGGAGGCATCCACGCGGTGCAGCTGCCCGCGCCGCACCACGCCGAGCACGATCTCGCTCACCCGCGTGGGCGAGGCACCGACCTCCTCGCGCCGCACCGGCCGCTCCGCCAGGGTGAACCCGCGCTCCGGGGTGAGCAGGTCGGCGAACATGTCCACCACCGCCGGCGTCGTCGTGGCCACCCCGAGCAGCCGCCCCGCGGTCTCGCTGGTGACGACCACCGAGTCCGCCCCGGACTGGCGCACCAGGTGCACGTTCTCCGTCTCCCGCACCGCGGCGACCAGTTGCGCCTTCGGGGCCAGCTCCCGCGCGGTCAGCGTCACCAGCACCGCCGTGTCGTCGCGTTCGGTGGCGACGACGACGGCGCGCGCGTGCTGCACCCCGGCGAGGCGCAGCACGTCGCCGCGCGTGCCCGAACCGGTCACAGTGACCAGCCCGAGCGCGACCGCGGATTCCAGCGCGGCGTTGTCGGTGTCCACCACCACGATGTCCGCGGTGGAGATGTCCTCGCCGAGCAGCGCGTTCACCGCGGAACGGCCCTTGGTCCCGTACCCGACGACCACGATGTGGTCCCGCACCTTCGACCTCCAGCGCTGGATCCGGAAAGCTTGCCGCGAGCGCTCGGTGAGCACTTCCAGCGTGGTGCCGACGAGCACCACGATGAACAGCACCCGCATCGGTGTGATGAACAGCGCGTTGACCAGGCGCGCCTGCGGTGAGACCGGGACGATGTCGCCGTAGCCGGTCGTGGACAGCGATGCGGTGCAGTAGTAGAAGGCGTCCAGCAGGCTCAGCGGCCCGCCGGTGCCGCCGTCGGAGTACCCGTCGCGCTCCAGGTAGACGACGACCACGCAGAAGGCCAGCGCCACCAGGGCGCCGAGCACGCGGCGCAGGATCGCCCGCAGCGGGCCGGCGCGGTGGTGCGCCGGGATGCGGACCGTGCCGACGAGCGCGTAGTCGGGGCGGGCGGTGAGCTGGTCGGCGGCCTGACCGGCGCCGCGCAGGAGGACGCCCGGCACGCGCCGCGAGCGCCGTCTGGCCATGACCACCCCTCCCGACCACGTCCGGGGACCGGCATGCCGCGCGAACCGCGGCGATCATACCGCGCCAAACCTGTTCCAGCCCGAGGACGGCGAGGGGCGGAGTGGACGCCCTCCTACCACTACGCCGCGGTGACGGCATACGATGCCCCGGTGCAGGAGCTGGAACACGCTGCCCGTGCCCTCGGTTGGGACGGCCACCTCGTCGCGAACCTGGAAGTGTTCGGAGCGCGTTTCGCCGCTGTCGCCGGGATCTGCCCGGAGGTGCACCGGTGGCGCCGCGCGCACGGGTGGGGTCCCGAGCTCGACCCGTCCTCGTTCCGCTCGGGCTCCGAGTCCGGCCGCATCCCCGTCGCCGCCGTCGAACTGGTCGGGATCCTCGTGCCGGCCGCGCGGGTCGAGAACGCGTTGAGCGCGTGCGGAACGCTGCTCACCCTCGCCCCGTGCGCCGTGGTGCTGCCCTGGGCGCACCCGTACGTGGCCTGGCAGATGATGGAACTGGACTACTACGGCGTGGGCGTGCTGCACGCGACCGGCAGCGGCCCGGCCGAGCTCGCCCTCGAACCGCAGGACCGCACCGCCGAGTTCGGCACCTCGCTGTTCGGCCGGTGGATGCTGGAAGTGCTGTACTCGAAGCTGCTCGAGCAGCAGCCGCAGCTCGCCGAGAACGTCTGAGCGAGGCAGTCCGCGGATCGGCCGCGCAGCGAGCCCGGCGGCGAGCCCTCGGGAGCCCGGCCGCCTGCCAGGACCAGCGGACCCCGGGCAGCCACCCACAGCGAACGAGCGCCCACCGCGGCCGGGGGCGCTCGCCGTGCTGCGCTCCGCCGCGTCACGTGCCGCGGCGCCCGCGGCGGACGAGCTCGACCACGTTCACCGCGCACCCCAGCGCCCCGAGGGCGATCACGACCCACCGCACCGCGTCCGGCAACAGCGACGGCCGGCCAGCGACGGCGTCCGGCACCACCGCCGCCAGCACCACTCGGACGGGAAGTTCGTCATCAGCCGGAGGACAGGGCACGCGGCGCTCCGCCGGGTCCGGAACGCGGCAGCGCGCGGGCCCGGTCAGTAGGCCAGGCGGTACTCGCGCCAGTTGAGCTCGTCGAAGTTCCACCGCATGCCGCGCAGCTCCTGCAGCATCCGCAGCGCCTGCACGGTGTGCGGCCAGCGCCGGACCACGTTCGCCATCGCCACCGGGGACATGAGGTCCACGGTGCGCCGGTGGTCGCCCTCGCCGATCAGCGCGATCCCGCCCTGCGTGTGCAGGATGTCCACCAGCGGCGTCTGCCCCGTCAGCGCCACGTTCTCCACGCTGACGACCGTGTCCGGCTGCAGGTTCTCCGGCCAGGCCGTGCGGTCGACGTCCGTGGCCACCGGCCGCGGGCACTCGCCGCAGGTGCAGCCGTCCTCATCGGCCCAGCCCATCTCGGGCCACGACCACACCACGCTGCCGCCGGGTTCCATGTTGGACAGCGCGGCGATGTGCGGCCACGCGGTCACCACCGCCGAGAGCGTGGTCCGCTGCCACGACGCCTCGTCCGCGTCGGGTCCGGCGCAGGTCCACGTGCCGCTCTCCTCGCACCGCACCCGAACCAGCGGTACCCGCATGGCGAGCACGTTCGCGTCCAGGTCCACCGGCGTGCCCGGCGGCGACTGGAGCTTCCACGGGTAGTCGGATGCCGTGCCTGTCTGGGTCCCCATCGCGGTGCTCATCGCGATGCATACTCGTCACCGCCCCACCGCCGGTTCAAGCTCGTCCACTCCAACGAGTGAGAGGAGATTCGTCCGGCGGTTCCGGTTCCGCGGTGCCCCAGCCCGCAGCCCCCTCGCCCGCAGTACTCCCGTCCGCAGGGCTCCCGTCCGCAGCGCTCTCGTCCGGCACGTCCCGCACGAGCTCGGCCAGCCCCTCGGCGTCGAGCAGCTCCTCCGGACGCACCGTGCGCTCCGCGCGCACGTAGTGGAACGCGGCCCGCACCCGCTCCAGCGGCGTGCCGGACAGCTCCGACCACGCCACGCGGTACGCGGACAGCTGCACCGCCGACTGCCGGGCTTCCTCGCCCTCCGGCAGCCGGCCCGTCTTCCAGTCGACCACGGTCCAGCCGCCGTCGGCATCGGCGAAGACCGCGTCCATGCGCCCGCGCACGAGCACACCGGCCAGCCGCGTCTCGAACGGCACCTCCACGCGGTGCGGCGTGCGGTCGGCCCACCCGCTGCGCTCGAAAGCTCGCCGCAGCTCGGTGAACTCCACGTCCTCGCCGCCCTCCTCGGCGGCGTCGTCGGCCGCGCCCGGCAGCTCGCCCAGGTCCAGCAGCGCGTTCGAGCCGAACCGGTTCTCCAGCCACTCGTGGAACTCGGTGCCCCGGCGCGCCACCCGGTTCGGCGGGAACGGCAGCGGCCGGCGCAGCCGCTCGGCCAGCCGGTCCGGGTCCCGCGCCAGCTCCACGAGCTGGCTGACCGACAACCGCTCCGGCAGCCGCACCCGCTCCCGGCGCCGACCGCGGGAGCGCTCCGCCAGCAGCACGTCCACGTCGTGCGCCCAGCCCTCGGGATCGTCCGCGTCCCCGCCCGGACCGACCGGTTCCGGCGGTTCGGCCGGCGCACCGCCCTCCGCGGGCGGTTCGGGTGGTCCCGGCGGCGCGTCGAGCTCCGCGTCGTGCGGGGCACCGCCGGGCGCGGCCGGTTCCGCCTGCGGCTCCACCAGCGGGGGCTCCTCCGGCGGGGGCGGCTCGTCCAGCGGCGGTTCCTCCTCCGGCGGCGGCTCGTCCAGCGGCGGCTCCTCCTCCGCCTGCGGCTCCTCCAGCGGGGGTTCCTCCGGCGGGGGCGGCTCCTCCGGCAGGGGCCGTTCGCCCGGCACGGCCTCCTCCCCGGCGTCGAGCCGCGCCATCGCCCGGCGCACCCGCTCGGCGCCCTCGGCGACGGCGGCGCGCCGGTGCTCCAGCGGGTCGGCGGGCCACCGCGCGCTGCGCACCTCCGCGGTCAGCGGGTTCTCCGCCTCCTCCCCCGGAGCCGGAACCCACTGCTGCACCTCGCCGGAGGGGCCGCACAACTCGGCCAGCTCGGTGAGGAACTCCGACGGCCCCTTGGGCCTCTCCCCGGTCTCGGCCCACCAGTGGCCGGACAGCAGCAGCACCCGCTCCGAACGGGTCAGCGCCACGTACAGCAGCCGCCGTTCCTCGGCGAGCCGCCGGTCCTCGAACTCCTCGTCGTGCTCGGACAGCCGCGCCTGCAGCTCCTTGCGGTCCAAACCGGACAGCTGCGCCGTGTCCAGCCGCGGCAGGTCCACCGCATCGCCGCGCAGCTGGGCCGGCAGTTCCGTGACCGAGCGCAGCCAGCACGAGCCCTTCCGCCGCGCGGGGAACACGTCGCGCACCAGGTGCGGCAGCGCCACCACCTCCCACTCGAGGCCCTTGGCGGCGTGCATCGTCAGCACCTGCACCCGGTCGGCGGCCACCTCGACCTCGCCCGGCTCCAACCCGTCCTCGGCGCGTTCGGCCGCGTCCAGGTAGTGCAGCAGGTCCGACAACCCCGCAGCGGGGCTGGCGGTGGCGAACTCGGTGACCACGTCGGCGAACGCGTCCAGCTGCACCCGGCCGGCCGTCCCGGGGCGCGCGGTGCTCTCGATGTCCAGGCGCAGCTCCCGCTCCACGTCGGCGACCAGCTCCGGCAGCGGCCGGTCGAGCCGTCCGCGCAGCCGCTCCAGCTCCCGGCCGAGCTCGCGGACGCGCCGGTAGCCCGCCGCGGAGTAGCGCTCCGGCTCGCCCGGGTCGTCCAGCGCGTCGACCAGACCGCTCTGCTCGGCGTTCTCCCCGGGCAGCGCGGCCGTCACCGCCGCGGAGGCGTCCGCGTCCGCCGGCGGGTCCACCCGCGTGCCCAGCTCCCGCGCGCGGTCGTGCAGCGCGACGAGATCGGCCGCGCCGAGGCGCCAGCGCGAACCGGTGAGCACTCGCATCGCCGCGGTGCCCGCCAGCGGGTCCACGAGCATCCGCAGCACGGAGACGAGGTCGCGCACCTCGGGCTCGTCGAGCAGACCGCCGAGCCCGACGACCTCCACCGGCAGCCCCCGCGCGCGCAGCGCCGCAGCCATGTCGGCCATGTCCGCGCGGCGGCGCACCAGCACCGCCGTGGTCGGCGGGGCGCCCTGCTCGTCGGTGACCGTCTTCCACCGGGCGGCGACCTGCTCGGCCACCCACTCGCGCTCCTGCCGCACGTCCTCGGCCAGCGCCAGCTGCACGTCGCCCGCGTCCGCGTCCGGGCGCGCCCGCAGGTCGGGGACGTCCACACCGGACTCGCGCAGCGGCTGGGAGACGGCGTTGGCCAGCCGCAGCACCTCCGGCGGGTTGCGGAAGCTCGTCACCAGCCCGTACCGGGGTGCGGGCGGGCGCTGCCCCTGCCGCAGGTGCGGGAAGTCCGTGCTGAACCGGGGAAGGTTGGCCGCGCTCGCCCCGCGCCAGCCGTAGATCGCCTGCACCGGATCGCCCACCGACGTCACCGGCAGCGGATCGCCCCGCCCGTAGAGCGCGCGCAGCAGTTCCCGCTGGGCGTGCCCGGTGTCCTGGTACTCGTCCAGCAGCACCGCACCGAACCGCGCGCGCTCGCCGGCCACGACCTCCGGGTGCTGCAGGGCCAGGCGCGCGGCGAAGGACATCTGGTCGGCGAAGTCCATCGCGCCCTCGCGGCGCTTGGTGCGGGCGTACTCCTCCACCAGCGGCAGCAGCGCGGCGCGCAGCCGCTGCGCGGACGTGACCCTGCGCAGCTCCTGCGGCAGGTCGGCGCGCTGGCCCTTGGCCCGGGGCGCGCTCTCCACGACCCGGCACAGCTCCTCGGCGTGCGCGCGCACCTGCTGCGGTTCGACGAGGTGCTCGGCCAGCTCGCCCGCCAGCGACAGCACGTACTGGGTCACCGTCGCCGGGATGCGGTCCGTGTCGAGGTCCTCGGTCCAGGTGGCGACCACGCGGTGCGCCAGCTGCCACGCGGCGGTGCCGGTGAGCAACCGCGCACCCGGTTCGACCGGGATGCGCAGGCCGTGCTCGGCGACGAGGCGCCCGGCGTAGGCGTGGTAGGTCAGCACCGTCGGCTCGGCGGCCAGCACCGCGGTGGACAGCTGCCGGCTCGGGTCGACCTCGTCGAGCAGGCCCGACCCGGCGAGCCGCCGCAGCCGGGCCCGCACCCGGTCGGCGAGCTGCCGCGCGGCCTTGCGGGTGAACGTCAGGCCGAGCACGCGTTCCGGTTCGACGTGCTGGTTGGCGACGAGCCACACCACGCGGGCGGCCATGGTCTCGGTCTTGCCGGCGCCCGCGCCGGCGACGACCAGCGCCGGCTGCGGTTCGGCGGCGACCACCGCGGCCTGCTCCTCGGTCGGTGAGGGCAGCCCGAGGGCCTGGGCGATGCGCTGGGGGCTGACCTGCTGGCTCACTCCGCGACCTGCCTTCCCTGCAGCGGACAACTCGCGCGCACCGGGCACCGCGAGCAGTCGGAGCTCTCGTAGGCGACGTAGCCGGGGCCGGTGCTGGACTCGGCGGCCGCGTGCACCTCGTCGAGCCACCGGTGCACCTGCTCGTCGTCCAGCCCGGACTGCACGCGCTCGGTGGCGACCCCCGCCCGGTCGGGTTTGGCGACGTAGAGCAGCCGCGCCCCGCCGGGCGCGGCGCCGCCCTCCTCCGCGCGGAACGCGCCGAGCGCGGCCGCCAACTGGTACACGGCCAGCTGCGGGTGCTGTTCGGCGTCGTTCTTGCTGATCGGGGACTTGCCGGTCTTGATGTCGACGATGACCTCCTGGCCGGAGGCGTCGGTCTCCAGCCGGTCCACCCGGCCGCGCAGCTGCAGCCACGGCCCCCCGTCCGAGCGGGGCGGCAGCTGCAGGTCCAGGTCGTGCTCCACGCCCCGCTGGGTGAGTTCGCCGCGGGTTTCGGCCATCCACCGCAGGAACGCCTCGACCATCCCGGCGACGCGTTCGCGCTCCTTGCGGGAGAACCACGGCGCGCCCGCGTCCACCGACTTCCACGCCTCGTCGAGGGCGCGCCGCAGCTCCTCGGGGTCCCTGCCCTCGGCGGCCAGCCGGGCCACCTCGTGCACGAGCGTGCCGGTGACCGCGGCCAGTTCCGCGCCGTCCTGGCCGCCGTGCCGCTCCAGCAGCCAGCGCAGCGGGCACTGCCGCAGCAGCTCCACCGTGGACGGTGACACGCGCACCGGCTCGTCCTCGCCGACCGGGGCGTCGTGGCTGGACACCTCGGCCAGGCCGTACCAGCTGCCCGGATCCGCCCCGGGAACGCCGGCGCGGGCCAGGCGGGCCAGCTGGGTGGCGGCGCGTTCCCGCCGGTCCGGATCGGACTCGGGGTCGCAGACGGCGCGGCGCAGCTCGCCGACCAGCTCGCCCGCGGACAACCCGCGCTGCGGCGGGGTCACCGGCCGGGGCTCGACCTCGTCCTCGGCATCGGTGCCGTCGAGCTCGTCGAGGAACCGCGACGGCTGCTCCTCCTCCCCGCGGACCGCGCTGACCAGCAACCGGGAACGGGCGCGGCTGGCCGCGACGAACAGCAGCCGCCGCTCCTCCGCCAGCAGCGGCGCCGTCATCGACACCGCGCCCTCGTCGCCGCGGAAGGTGTCCAGCAGCCGCTCGATGCCCAGCAGCGAGCCGCGCTGCCGCAGGTTCGGCCACACGCCCTCCTGCACCCCGGGGACGGCCACGACCGTCCACTCGCGACCGGCGGCGCGGTGGGCGGTGAGCACCTGCACCGCGTCGTCGCGCGGCGCGGCTGGCGCGCGCGAGTCGCGGGCGATGTGCTGCGCGTCCAGCTCGTCGGCGAAGGCCGCCGCGTCCTGGCCGGACCAGCGCTCGTCGAAGCCGCGGGCCTCGTCGAACAGCTCCACCACCGCGTCCAGGTCCCGGTTGGCCTGCGCACCGGCCACCCCGCCGCGCTCGGTGTCCTCCAGCCACGCGTCCTGCAGGCCGCTCGCGCGCCACGCGCGCCAGAGCACCTCCTCCACCCGCGCGCCCGCGGTGACCGACTCGCGGGCCTCGTGCAGCAACCGCGCGAGGCGGCGGGCCGGCGCCGCGGCCGCGTCGGGAAGCCCGACGAGGCGGTCGGTGTCCTGCAGCACCTCGACGAGCAGCTCCCCGCTGGGGCGGCTGCCCCCCGCGGCCAGCTCCAGCCGCCGCAGGCCGCGGCGCAGCCGGCGCAGCGCCAGCGGATCGGCCCCGCCGAGCACCGAGGACAGCAGCTCCTCGGCGGTGTCGGCGTCCAGCGCGTCCGGCCGCGCGGCGCAGCGCAACAGCCGCAGGAACGGGCGCACCGCGCCGCGCTGCGACAGCGGCACGTCGTCGCTGGGCACGTTCACCGGCACGCCGGCGGCCACCAGGGCGCGGCGCAGCACCGGCAGGGTGTGCCCGAGCGAGCGCACCACCACCGCCATCTCGGACCACGGCACGCCCCGCTGCAGGTGCGCGCGGCGCAGCTGGTCGGCCACCCACGCGGCCTGCTGGGCCTCGGTGGCCAGCAACCGCACCCGCACCGTGCCGGAGTCGGCGGTCCCCTGCGCGGCCGTCTCCGACGCAGGGGTCTCCTGCGGGGCGGTCAGCTGCCGCTGCGGGCCGCTGCCGGACATGCGGGCGGCGAGACGACCCACCGCGGTGCGCACGGCCGGGGCCATGCGGTGGTCGGTCGCGAGCACCTCGGTGGGGACCTCGTCGGACTTGATCAGCTCCGGCTCGGCGCCGCGGAAGGAGTACACCGCCTGGTCGGGGTCGCCGAACAGCAGCGTCTCGGCGGCGGTCTCGCGCAGCCTGCGGACGAGCTCGTACTGCTGCTCGTCGAGGTGCTGGGCGTCGTCGACGACGACGTACCGCACGCGGCGCCGCTCCTCGGCGAGCAGCTCGGGGTCCTGGTCGAACGCGGCCAGCGCGGCGCCGATGAGCTCGGCCGCGTCGTACTCCGGTGGCTGGTTGCCGGTGCGCTCCCGCAGCCGGGCGATCTCGCGGTACTCGGCGCCGAACCTCCCCACTGCTGTCCACTCGGGACAGCCGCGCTGCTCGCCGAGCTCGACGAGGCGGTGCTCGCCGATGCCGCGCTCGGTGGCGCGCAGCAGGAAGTCCCGCAGCTCCACGGCGAACCCGGGAACGCCCAGCGCCGGGCGCAGCGACTCCGGCCAGACCGCGGCGCCCTGGTCGATGTGCTCGCGCAGCAGTTCGCGGATGCGGTGGTCCTCCTCCGCGCCGGTCAGCAGCTTCGGCGGCGCCTGCTCCGCGCGCACCGCCCGGTTGCGCAGCACGGCGAAGGCGTAGGAGTGCACGCTGCGGGCCAGCGGCTCCGGCGTGGTGCGCGGCCGGGTGCCCGCCTCGGTGAGCACGCGGGTGATCTCACCGCGCATCCACTCGGCGGAGGAGCGGCTGGCCGTGAGCACGAGCACGTTCTCCGGCGAGACCCCGGCGCGGGTCACGCGGTCGGCCGCGGCCCGCGCGGCCAGCGTGCTCTTGCCGGTGCCGGGCCCGCCGAGCACGCGCAGCGGCCCCTCCGCGTGGTCGAGGACGCGGCGCGCGGCCGGTTCCCGCGCGGCGGCACCACCCGGCCCCGCGGCGCGCGCGTGCGGCGTGCGTACGAGCAGAGGTGCGGTCCGGCGCATGCCTCCGATGGAATCACGGCCCGCCCCCGCCCCCGCGGACGTGCCACGCCGATCAGTCCCGGCTCACACCGCCCCCAGGCGGGACGTTTCTCCGCGGTCTTCCCGCACCCCTCGCGGGCGAGGTGCGCACGCTCCACTTGCCGCAGCCCGCTCGGCGCAGACTGGAACCGTTCCAGAGAGCGCAATTTTCATGAAAATTGGAAGCCGTCCACACACGTTTGGCCCTCAAATGATCCACACCCCCGCAACTGATCCCCACTCCAACGTGGATGTATCGCACCGGAAGCCCGGACACGGTGAGGGCGTGGAAACCGGCTTCGGGCCGGTAGGGTCGCAGACGTGGACGAGCGGAGGCTGGAACAGGTGCGGTCGGTGGTCGCCTCGATCCCTCCCGGGGCCGTGCTCTCCTACGGTGACGTCGCCGAGCTCGCCGGACTGCCCACCCCGCGCCTCGTCGGCCGCATCCTCGCCGAGGACGGCGGCGACCTGCCGTGGCACCGCGTGCTGCGCGCCGACGGCACCCCCGCCGAGCACCTGCGCAGCCGCCAGCTGGCCCTGCTGCGCGAAGAAGGGGTGACCACCGGGCGGCGGCGCATCGACATGCGCCGCTACCGCTGGGGCGCGGACTGACCGCAGCGGCCGAGAAACCCGATCGAGAACCCCGGTCGGGGAGAGCCGCGGGTGGTGAGATCCGGAAGAGCTCGGACGGTGCGGGCGCAGCCGACCGCTTTCCAGCTTAGAATGCCGCCGTGTCGGACGACGTGTGGGCGGGCCTCGCGGACCCCTTCCTCGGCGTGTACGGGACGGTGAAAGGTCGGGTGCGCACGTACGTGCTGCACCAGCACCTGGTGGACCACCTGCCGCTGCCGCCCGCGGCCGTGCTCGACGTGGGCGGAGGTGCAGGACACCAGTCGTTCCCGCTGGCTCGTCTGGGGTACGAGGTGGTTCTGCTCGACTCCTCCGAGGAAATGCTCGCCAAGGCCGAGCAGCGCCTGGCCGCCGAACCGGAGGACGTCCGGGACCGCGTCCGGCTGGTGCTCGGGGAGGGTGCGGACGCGCCCTCGGTGACCGGCGGTCAGCGGTTCGAAGCAGTGCTGTGCCACGGCGTGCTGCTGTACCTGGCCGATCCGGCCCCGGTGATCGAGGCGCTGTGCGCCTGCGCTGCCCCGAACGGCGTGGTATCGGTGCTCGCGCTCAACGCCGCAACGCTGGCCGTCCGGCCCGCTCTGGAACGCCGGTGGCAGGACGCGCGGGCAGCCTTCGACGCGCACGGCGAACGCGGTGTGCTCGGGCTGGACACGCGCGGCGACACCGTCGAGGAACTCTCCCGGATGCTCACCGAGCGCGGAGCCGAACCGCTGGAGTGGTACGGCGTCCTCCTGTTCACCGACTGGATGTCCCTCGACGCGGACGACGACGAGCTGCCGCGGATCGCCGAGGTGGAACTCGAAGCGAGCCGCCGCGACCCCTACCGGCGCCTCAGCCGGGCGTTCCACCTCCTCGCACACGCGTAGCCCGGTGCAGTTCCCAGCCCTCGAAAGGGCGCGGAGGTGACGACCGCCCGTGCAGCTCGGTCGACCAGTCGGAGCACGCGGAGCGGACCCGCCCGGCGTTCCGCCCGCACCTGCCGAAACGATCGGGAACGCCACCGAGCACTGCCGCAGCGCCTGCACCAGCGCAACCACCACCGCGGACGCAACCTCCCCAGGAGGACACCCGGCCGTCAGTTGCGCACCCGAGCTCGCAGGTCAGTACAGCTAGTGATCCGCCGCGAGCCGCTCGGTCACGAGCTTCACCAGCGCCGCGGTGCGCGAGCGCTCGGGCGTGACGTGCGGCAGCCCCGCCTCGGCGATCGGCGCGGCGGTGACCGGGCCGACGCAGGCCAGCAGCACCCGCTCGCGCAGAGCCGCGTCGAGCTCCGCGCGCCGGTCGATCCGCTCGGCCCTGCGCAGCAGGTTGGCCGCGGCCGGGGCGCTGGTGAACGGCAGCGCGTCGATCCCGCCGGCGATCACCTCGTCGATGAGCCGGTCCAGCGCGTCCAGGTCGACCGGGTCGGTCCAGCGGTACACGGGCACGGCGACGACCTCGGCCCCGGCCTCGGCCAACCGCTCGCGGAACGTCCACATCGGATCGCCGTGCACCTGCACCACCACCCGCCTGCCCGCGACCCCGGAGCGCAGCAGGTGCTCCAGCACCTCGCCGGACTCCTCGCGCGGGGACGTCCAGCTCTCCCGCAAGCCCGCCGCGCGCACCGCGCCGCAGGCCTTCGCCCCGCGCGCCAGCACCTCCGCACCGGCCAGGTGCGCGGCGAGCCGCTCGCGCAGCCCGCGGTGCTCGGCGGCCTCGAACCAGCCGCGGAACCCCGTGCCGGTGATCGCCACGACGTGGTCCACCGGCCGGGCGAGCACCGCCTCGGTCGCCTCGGCCAGCTCGCCGTCCTCCGGCAGCGGGACCGTGCGCATCGCGGCGCCGTAGCGCACCCGCGCGCCGCGCCGCTCGAACGCGGCCCCGATCTCGGCGGCCTTGCGCTCGGCGGTGATGCCGATGGTGCGTCCCCGCAGCGTCGTCTCCTGCGGTTGCGTCGTGGTGGATTCGGTCACGGGGCGATCGTCGTCCACCGAGCCCGCGGCGCGCCAGCGAATGTGGCGGAAACCAGCGGATGCGGCGAAGCTGTCACAGCACGTCGAGCACCATCTGCGAGGAGCGCTCCAGCCCGCTCAGCGAGCGCAGCGTGGAGCGGGGGTGCAGCGCGTGCACCGCGAGGCGGAACAGCAGCGCCCGCAGCAGCACCTGCGGCCACTCGGACAGGTGCGACCAACGCTCCACGATCGCAGGATCGGCCCCGCCCCAGGCGAGCGCGTCGATCACGGTGACCGCGGCGGCCCACTCGACGGGGCGCCAGTACGGGTGGAAGTCGATGATCCCCGGCGCGGCGTCGTGGTGGAACAGCACGTTGCCGAACAGGTCGCCGTGCACCACCTGCGCGGGCAGCCGCACCTCGCGCCGCGCGCCGACGAGCACGTCGTACAGCCGGCCGCCCTTGTCCTCGGGCAACCGGTACTCCTCCTCGCCCCAGGACATGCGGTCGGCCAGCGCGTAGATGTCCTGCCGGGCGTGCAGGAACCGCGGAACCTCCAGCTGGCGGCTCGCGGAGTGCAGCCGCAGCGACATGGCGACGACGTCGTCGTGCCGCGGTTCCGGTTGCCCGGCGATGTCCCGGCTGGCCGACCAGCCCGAGACCACCCAGCGGCCGTCGGTGGAGCGCAGCGGCCGCGACACCCGCACGTCCTCGGGGGAGAGGGTGTCCAGCGCCTGCGCGACCCACGCTGCTTCGGCGTTGTGCGCGGCGGGTTTGAGCAGGATGTCCCCGCAGCGCCAGGCAGCGGCGCTGGCGAGCAGTTCCGGCTCCTCCGCACGCGCACCGAACGCCGCGCGCACGTGCGGCGGTGGCGGCTCCGGCGTAGCGTTCACGGCCCCAGACGCTACCTGGCGCGCGGCCGAATCCCCAGCAGGCGCACCGCGTGCCGCGCGCAGCACTTCACCGGGGCTCCCCGCTCGCCGGCCCCGAACAGCGACCGGGGCCGGTGCGCGCGGCACCGGCCCCGGTGGCAGCTGCTCGGCAGTGCGGTGATCAGTACGTGGGCAGGCTCGGGTCGACCTGGTTGGCCCAGCCGAGCACACCCCCGCCGACGTGCACCGCGTCCCCGAAACCGGCCTTGTGCAGCGCCGCCAGCGCCTCGGCGGAGCGCCCGCCGGACTTGCAGTGCAGCACGATCTGCCGGTCCTGCGGCAGTTCGGCGAGCGCATCGCCGGACAGGATGCGGTCCTTCGGGATGAGGCGGGAGCCGTCGATCTTGACGATCTCGTACTCGTGCGGCTCGCGGACGTCGACGAGCTCGAACTTCTCGCCGTTGTCGAACTTCTCCTTGAGCTCCTGCGGCGTGATGGTGCTCCCGGCCGTGGCCTGCTGCGCGTCGTCGGAGACCACACCGCAGAACGTCTCGTAGTCGATCAGCCCGGTGATCGGCTCCGCGTTCGGGTCCTTGCGGATCTTGACGGTGCGGTAGCTCATCTCGAGCGCGTCGTAGATCATCAGGCGGCCGAGCAGCGTCTCACCGATGCCGGTGATCAGCTTGATCGCCTCGTTGACCATGATCGACCCGATCGAGGCGCACAGCACGCCGAGCACGCCGCCCTCGGCGCAGGACGGCACCATCCCCGGCGGCGGCGGCTCCGGGTAGAGGTCGCGGTAGTTCGGGCCGTGCTCGTCCCAGAAGACGCTGACCTGGCCCTCGAACCGGAAGATCGACCCCCACACGTACGGCTTGCCCTGCAGCACCGCCGTGTCGTTGACGAGGTACCGGGTGGCGAAGTTGTCGGTGCCGTCGACGACCAGGTCGTAGTCGGCGAAGATGCCCAGGGAGTTGTCCGAGGTCAGGTGCGTCTCGTGCAGGTTGACCTGCACGAACGGGTTGACCTCGTGGATCGACTCCTTCGCGGACTCCGCCTTGGACTTGCCCAGGTCGGACTGGCCGTGGATGACCTGGCGGTGCAGGTTGGACTCGTCGACCTCGTCGAACTCGACGACCCCGAGCGTGCCCACCCCGGCGGCGGCGAGGTACAGCAGCGCGGGGCTGCCCAAGCCGCCGGCACCGATCACCAGCACCTTGGCGTTCTTCAGCCGCTTCTGACCCTCGACGCCGACATCCGGGATGATCAGGTGGCGGCTGTACCGCGCCACCTCTTCCTTGGTCAGCTCCGCCGCGGGTTCCACCAGCGGCGGCAGTGACGTTGCGCCGGACATTCCCAGCTCCTCCTCGATGGTCGGTGCCGGCCACCCTGTCGTGCCGGACCGCGCGGAGAGGACTCCGCTCGCGGTGGCGGCGGGACCGGCCCGGGGCTTTCGCACGAAGGCCGCTACCCGGCCCTCACCACACGTTCAACACCAGCGTGGCCCGCTGACTTCCCGCAGCCCAACTCCTCCCACGATGCGGGAGCGGTGGGGCGCGGCCGGGGGCGGGGCACGTCACTTCGCATCGGCCCGCGGGAACGGCCAGGCGTTGTACTCGCACGTCTTGCCGTCCGCCGGGATGTTGCTCCCTCCCTGGTCGGCGAGGTTGTTCAGCTGGTGCAGCTCGTTGTTGTCGGTGCTGAAGGTCTGCTGCATCATGATCGGCGCCAGCGCCCCGTCCTCCGAGCAGCCGACGTGGTCGTTGCCGAAGACGTGCCCCACCTCGTGGTTGATGAGGTAGCGCCGGTAGTTGCCGATGTCACCGTGGAAGTCCTTCGCGCCGCGCACCCAGCGCGCCGCGTTGAGCAGCACCTTGTCCCCGATGCGGCAGGAGGTGTCGTAGGGCAGCCCTTCGGAGTAGCCGCACATCTCCCGCGCCGTCTGCTGGCTGATGAGGATCACGCGGAAGTCGGGGCTCGGGCCGTCCGGGCCGACGCGCTGCACGGAGAGCCCCCCGCCCCGCGGGTTGGTCCAGCTGCGCGGGTCGGCCAGCGTGGCCTGCACGAGGCGTGCGTAGGACTCGTCGCCCTCCACCAGGTCCACCCCGACCTCGGTTTCCACGGTGTAGCGGTGGAGCTCGCCGCTGCCGGTCTTCGGCGATTCGCCCGGCAGCACCTCGAACGTGCGCGCACCGGTGGTGGGGAACGGCGGCCCGGCCGGCAGCTCCGCCGAGGAGCCCTCGTCCTCGGGCGGGTTCGGCTGCGGGGGCGGCGCGGTGACCACCGGCTCCTTCGGAGCGGCCGGCGCGGGGGCCTGCTCGGTCGCCCGGGTGTCGGAGCTCGCCGAGGACGGCAGCACCGACGGCGCGAAGCTCTGCACGAGGGCGAACCCGGTCAGCAGCGCCAGCAGCGGCACCGCGTAGATCCGCCACCCGTAGCGGGCGAGCAGCTGCCGGGGCCGCGAGCGCCGCACCGGCCCGCCGCCCGCGGCCTCGGGGATCTCGTCCTCCGGTCGCCACGACGCGGCCAGCGGATCCGCGTCGTCGACGCGGGCGGAGCCCTCGTCCCGCGTCGCGGTGTTCCCCGCGCCGGCGGGGCTCCCTGCACGGGTGGGGCTCCTCCCGCGCGCGGGGGAGTCTGCTCGACCAGGCACGGCGACAAGACTGCCACAGCGTTCGCACAGCTCTTCGCCTCGGGAGCGCCCGACACGGCCGATCTTGCCCGACCGGGTTAACCGGTGATCCCCTCCCCGGCGCGCCGGCGCGGGGGCGTCGTCGCGCGCACAACCTCCCGTTGCCGCTAGCGTTGTACTACCGGCGAGTAAAGTCCCGTACCCTGCACGGTCGGAATGCCGTGCCGGGGGGTGTGGTGACCCCGCACCCGTGCTCGACGATGGAGCGGGCGTCCCGACCAAACGGGTGAACCGCGCGACGCCGCGCAACCACCGGCGCCGCTCCTCCGGGAGCTGCCGGCGACTGCGACGCGGTTCCCGAACGGAGTGGAGGCGAGGATGACCGAGACCGCGCAGCCGAACCGTGGCGTTCGGCTGCCCCGCGACGAGCGGCGGGCGCAGCTGCTGGAAGCCGCGAAGTACGTGTTCGTGCACAACGGCTACCACGCAGCCGCCATGGACGACATCGCCGAGCGCGCGGGGGTCAGCAAGCCGGTCCTCTACCAGCACTTCCCCGGCAAGCTCGAGCTCTACCTCGCGCTGCTGGAGACCCACGGCAACGAGCTGGTCGACAGGGTGCGCGGCGCCATCGAGTCCACCCCGGACAACAAGCAGCGGGTGCGCGCCGCCGTCGGCGCGCTCTACGAGTTCGTCGCCGGCGAGGGCGGGGCCTTCCGCCTCGTCTTCGAGTCCGACATGCGCGGCGAACCGGCCGTGGAGCAGGCCGTGGAGACCGCCCTGTCCGGCTGCATCGACGCGGTCACCGAGGCCGTCACCGCCGATGCCGGCCTCGACGCCGAGCGCGCTCGCCTGCTGGCCGTCGGACTCGTCGGGCTGAGCCAGGTGACCGCGCGCTACTGGCTCGACGAGCAGCACGCCATCGGCCGCGAGGAGGCCGTGGGCCTGATGTCCACCCTCGCCTGGAAGGGCCTGTCCGGCTTCCCCCTGCAACCCGGGCAGTCCGCCTGAGCGGCGGGTTCCCGCCGAAGACCGCCGACCGTCGAAGACCACCGACCGGGGAGGCCACCGACCGGGGACGGCGCCGCCCGCCGCGCCCGATCCGGGAACGGGCCGACCGGTCGAGGCGGAGCGGCGAAGATTGGACTCGTTCCAGAGAGCGCAATTTTCATGAAAATTGGAAGTTGTCCCCACACGGGTGGAGCACAAACGATCACCACACCATCGGAGTGACCGCGCCCGGATTCCGCTCGTTCGGATGGGGATGCTCGCACGTGCGTCACTCCCTACCCCGCGGTGACGGGGCGGTGACTAGCCCGCGGTGGACTGCTCCGCGGCGGACTGCCGGGAACCGCGATCACCGGTGTCCGCGAGCACCGGCCTGATCAGCTCCGCCAGCCGCGCGGTGACCTCCTCGGTGCGCTCCAGCGGCAGCATGTGCCCGGCACCGCCGTAGCCGATCAGCCGCGCGTCCGGCAGCTCCTCGGCGATGCGCTGCGCCTGCCGGTACGGCGTGAGCCGGTCGGCGAAGCCGCCGAGCACCACGCACGGCAGCGAGCGCAGCGGCTCCAGGCTCCCCGCGCGCTCGTGCTCGGCCAGCGACCAGCGGAACTCTGCGAACGCGCGCGGTTCGCACGCCGCGACGGCCTCGGCCGCGGCGGCGATGTCGGCGCGGCGCGGTCGGCGCCCGAACAGCAGCCACCGCAGCCCGGGCCGCAGCGGTGCCGAGCGGCGGACGGCGCGGCGCCCCGGCAGGCGCCCCATCCCCCGGGCGAGCGCCTGCTCACCGAGGTAGGCCACCTCGGACAGCGGATGGGGCAGCCCGAGCGCCACCTTGGCCAGCCCGCCCGCGGCGGAGGCGACGAACGCCACCCCGCGCACGCGCTGCCGCACGAGCTCCGGGTGGCGCTCGGCCAGCGCCATCAGGCTCATCCCGCCCATGGAGTGCCCGGCCAGCACGACCGGGCCGTCCGGGACGCGCTCGGCGATGAGCTCGGCGAGGTCGTCGGCGCAGCGCTCGATCGTGCCGGAACCGGCGGGAGCGCCGTCGCTGCCCCCGTGCCCCCGCAGGTCGAACCGCAGGATCCGCAGCGAGCTGCCCGCCGCGGCCGGGAGCCCCGCGGCCACGCGGTCCCAGGTGCGCATGCTCAACGTCCACCCGTGCACGAGCACCACCGTGACGGGGGCGTCGGCCGGCCCCTCGTCCGCCACGTTCAGCCGCACACCGTCACGGGTGCGGAACTCGGAGGGTCGGGGGTCTGCTGTCGTCACTGGCCTTCCTCACCTGTCGATCGTTCCAGTTCGGGGCGCGGCGGGCGCGCGAACGGGCTCTCAGTCCCGGATGAGGCACGCCTTCTTCCAGAACCACATCCCGGGCTTGCCGACGAGCCCCGCCTCGTCGAGGAAGGACATGATCTTCTCGCCGGCCCAGTGCAGCGTGCTCTGCCAGTTCGGGTTCTGCCAGGCGGCTTCGAAACCGTCGCGCGGGCGGATGCCGACGGCCTTGTACACGTGCGGGTTGATGAGGCTGTAGCAGATCGCGTAGCCGACGGCGGCGGTGGCGAACTGGTGGTAGGCGCGCTCGGCCTTGCCGCAGTCCGCCATGCGCCGCACGACCTCCTCGCGCGCGAACGTGACGTGCCGGGCCTCCTCGAGCACGTGGATGCGGTTGACCATGCGCACCAGGGGTTGGACGTTCTCGTCCCACATCTGGTCGCGCTGGATGCGGTCCAGGATCTCCTCGGCGATGAGGATCGAGGCGTACGCCGAGGGCCCCCGCAGCGTGGCGGGCAGGAAGCGGCCGCCGTTCTTGAGCAGCGGCACGGGCCCGTACGCGGGGGCCCCGATCCGCTCGACGGCCTTGCCGAACATGGTGGAGTGCCGGCACTCGTCGGCGATCTCGGTCAGCGCGTACTGCGCGTGCCCGGTGCGCGGGTCGGCGTCGTAGTACTCCTTGAGCAGCATCTGCATGAGCAGGACCTCGAACCAGAGGCCGTTGGAGGCGACGCTGGCGAACTCGTGCTTGGTCAGCTCGATGCGCTGCTCGTCGGTGAGCCCGTCCCAGAGCTCGGTGCCGTACAGCGAGGAGCGGTGCAGCGGGAGGAACGCCTTGCCGTCCTCGAGCGGGGCGTCCCAGTCGATGTCGACCTCGGGGTCGTAGCTGTTCTTCGCGGAGGACTTCAGCAACCGGTCCGCCGTCTTCTCGCGGTCGTTGACCTGCAGCATCCGGGACATTTGCGAGGACACCTTTCGCCGTGCTCCACAGGATTGCGTGTTACCTCAAGTAACAGCTACCTTCGGTAGCGTGAGCCAGATCTCCCTCCCTGTCAAGACTGCGGCCGGGGCCGCGGACTCCCCGCCCGCCGCCCGATCCGGTTCACGTACAACGGAGTCGGTGAGCAGCACAGGGAACACGGAGCCGACGGAGATGCCCACGCCGAAGACCGGGAAGCGGCCGGACGCCCGCCGCGAGCGCTGGCGCGAGCACCGCAAGGCGCGGCGCGCCGAGTTCGTCGAAGCCGCCGTGCGCGCCATCGGCGAGCACGGGCACGAAGTGGGGATGGAGGAGATCGCCGCGGAGGCCGGCGTCAGCAAACCCGTGCTGTACCGGCACTTCAGCGACAAGAGCGACCTCTACGTGGCCGTGGGCCAGTGGGGCACGGAGCTGCTCATGCAGCGGATGCGCCCGCTGTTCGCGGAGCACGGCAGCCCGAACCAGCGGATCCGCAGGCTGGTCGACGCCTACCTCGGCGTGATCGACGAGCACCCCGAGCTGTACCGCTTCGTCGTGCGCCGGAACTTCGCCGACCGCCCGGTGCGGACCGACCCGGTCAGCACCGAGAAGACGGTCATCGCGAACTCGCTGGCGCGCCTGCTCGGCAACTACATGCGCGTGCTCGGGCTCGACTCCGGCGGCGTGGAGGCGTGGAGCCACGGGATCGTCGGAATGGTGCAGGCCAGCGGCGACTGGTGGCTGGAACGCCAGTCGATGAACCGCGCCGACCTCGTGGACTACCTGGCGCAGATCATCTGGTACGGCATCGACGGCGTGCTCCGCAACGCCGGCATCGCCCTCGACCCGGACGAGCCGCTGGACATCGAGGCGCTCAGCTCCGACCCCTCACCGGGACCCGACGACCCCGCACCCGGTCCCGACGGCGCACCGGGTTCCGCGGCGGAGCCCGAGACCCCCTAGCGCGGAATCCCGCGCCCCGGGGAACGTCCCCGTTCCCGACCACACCGGATGGACACGATGCAGCACGAGCACGCGCAGGACCACGAGCACGACGAGGACGACTACAACGGCCCCGCCCTGGTGTTCACCGCGGACCGCGAGATCACCGTGGACGTGGTGCTGCGGGGGAACTTCCAGCCGATCGACGGCCGGTTCCGCTGGTACGGGCGCACGCGGCCCAGCGCCGAGCTCGACGAGCTCACCGGTGGGAAGAAGGCCCGCGTCGTGCTGCGCACCGAGCAGGGCGAAGCCGCCGCCGACCTGTCCGAACCGGACCCGTGGGGGCGCTACCGCATCACCGGCACGGGCGCCCCGCCGTTCCACGTGCCCGACGAGCACGAGCTCGATCTCGACGCGGCGGGCGAGCGCGGCTGAGCCCGCTCCCGACCCGCCCCGCGCGCCCGGGGAAACCGGAAAGCCCGGAAGGCGCAGAACCCCGGGAGGCGCGGGTCCCGGAAACACGGCCCGGAAAACGCGCAGGGGGCTGGCTCCCCCGCGGGAAACCAGCCCCCTGCGCGCTGCGCCGACCCGCGCGGGTCGGCACGTCGCGTCGTCAGCTCACGCCGAAGCCCACCCGGGGCGCGTCGGCCGGTCCCAGCTCGACATACGCGATCTTGGCGGCCGGCACGATGTACTGGCGGCCCTTCGTGTCGCTGAGCTTCAGCACGCCGTCGGTGTTCTTCAGCGCGTCGGCGACCAGCGACTCGATCTCTTCGGGGGACTGTCCGCTGGCGAGTGTCAGCTCCCGCGGGCTGTCCACGACGCCGATCTTGACCTCCACGCCGACCTCCGTACTCGTCGTCTCCACTGCCGCGGCCAGGTTATCCCAGACCGCGCGCCCGCCGCCCGAACCCGGCCCGGTCGTCCCGGGGCGGTCATCCCAGGCCGAGGCGCCCCATCCTCTTGGTGTGGTTGTTCTGCAGCTTGCGGAACATCGCAGCCACCCCGGACACGTCACCGGAGCCGGTGATGATCAGCTCCGCGAGCGAGTCGCGCTCGGCCACGACCCACTGCGCCTGCGTGATCGCCTCGCCGAGCAGGCGCCGGCCCCACAGGGTCAGCTTGTCGCGCAGCGCGTCGTCCTGCTCGCAGGCGGCGGAGACCTCGCGCTCGGCGAACGCCGAGTAGCCCGTGTCGTCGAGCACCGTCAGCACCAGGCCGCGCGTGGGCTCGTCGAGCCACCCGGCCACCAGCCGGTAGAAGTCCGCGGCCAGCCCGTCCCCCACGTAGGCCTTGACCAGTGATTCCAGCCACGAGTGCGGCGCGGTGGAGGAGTTGAACTGCTCGAAGGCGGACACGAACGGGCTCATCACCTCCTCGGCGGAGTAACCGCGCTCGGCGAGGTGGTCCTCCAGCATCCGGTAGTGGCCGATCTCCGCGGAGGCCATCCGCGCCAGCGCCGCGTGGCCGCTGAGCGTCGGTGCGCTGCGCGCGTCCTCGGCGAGCCTGTCGAAAGCGGACAGCTCCCCGTAGGCGAGCGCGCCGAGCAGGTCGATGACGCCGTCGGCGTAGCGCTCACCCAGGGTCAGCGACGCGTTCGCGTCGGAGGCAACGTCCTCGTCGGACAACTCCCACCCTCCTGGAGGTGTGCTCGTGGCGGCGGAGCACTGGCGTTCCGCCCCGGTCGTGCCCGAGACTCTAACTCCATGGTGCGCGAGTGTGGCCCGCATGACAGACCGACCGGCCGCGGACGGGTACCGTGGGCGGCGGTGTCGTCGTGCGGACCCCCAACGGGAACCCACGGTGGCGGGTGTGCGGCCGACGACGGGCGGGCGCCCTCCGGAACGGAGGTCGGCGCCTGCTGGTGGCGCCCCTCGAGCAGCGGACTCGAGCGGCAGCGCTCCGGCCGGTGAGATCGAGCTCACCGCGGAAGTCGTGCGCGGACCCCGAGGTGACGAGGACCTGCGCCGCGCACGGGGACACCGCGCACCGGGGCCACCGGAACACCGGATGCCCCGCAACACCGGGGTCACCGGAACACCGGATCCCGCGGCACCGGCCACCGGGCGACCGGTGGAGCCCCGAGCGGGAGGAAGCCCCGCACGTGGACCGCCGCGGCGCCGCCCGGCGCACGTGGCGAACAACACAGTCGCGGCGCGACCGCCGAGTCGCCTCGACAGCCGGAGACCCGAGCGGTACCGGATGGGGGTGGCCGCTCAGCGGAGCAGCCGCGGGGAGGGAACACCGGTCGCGGCGAACGGCGCCAGCTGACCGGCGACAACACGCCGACGGAAACGTGCGGCGACCAAGAGAGGCGATCATTCTGACGTTCACCGACTACGAGGCCGGCGAAAGCCTCGCGGATCAGGACAGCGAGACGCACGCACCGGCCACGTCCGCCGATTCCGCGCCCGCCGCGGAGACGCAGCAGGACGTGACGCCGGACACACCGACCTTCGCCGAGCTGGACGTGCACCCGGAGATCGTGCGCGCGCTCGGCGAGTCCGACATCGAGCACACCTTCGCCATCCAGGAGCTCACCCTGCCCCTGGCGCTGCGCGGCGAGGACATCATCGGCCAGGCCCGCACCGGCACGGGCAAGACCCTCGGCTTCGGCGTTCCGCTGCTGCACCGGCTCGAGCTGCCGGGCGACGGGACGCCGCAGGCGCTGGTGGTGGTGCCCACGCGCGAACTGTGCATGCAGGTCACCCGCGACCTGGAGCACGCGGGCAAGCACCTGGGCGTGCGCACGCTCTCCATCTACGGCGGCCGCCCCTACGAGGAGCAGATCAGCGCGCTGCGCGAGGGCGTCGACGTGGTCGTCGGCACCCCGGGCCGCCTGCTCGACCTGGCCGAGAAGCGCCACCTGGTGCTCGGCAAGGTGCGCGGGCTGGTGCTCGACGAGGCCGACGAGATGCTCGACCTCGGCTTCCTGCCCGACGTGGAGCGCATCCTGCGCATGGTGCCCGAGCAGCGGCAGACGATGCTGTTCTCCGCGACCATGCCGGGGCCGGTGCTCACGCTGGCGCGCACGTTCATGCCGCACCCCACGCACATCCGCGCCGAGCAGGCCGACGAGGGCGCGATCCACGAGCGCACCAAGCAGCTGGTGTACCGGGCGCACGCGATGGACAAGGACGAGCTCATCGCGCGAGCGCTGCAGGCCCGCTCCCGGGGGCTGGCGATGATCTTCGCGCGCACCAAGCGCTCCGCGCAGAAGCTCGCCGACGAGCTCGCCGAGCGCGGGTTCGCCGCCTCCGCGGTGCACGGCGACCTCGGGCAGGAGGCCCGGGAGAAGGCGCTGCGGGCCTTCCGCAGCGGCAAGTCCGACGTGCTCGTGGCCACCGACGTGGCCGCGCGGGGCATCGACGTCTCCGGCGTCACCCACGTGATCAACCTGCAGTGCCCGGAGGACGAGAAGACCTACGTGCACCGCATCGGCCGCACCGGCCGCGCGGGCCGCGAAGGCGTGGCGATCACGCTGGTCGACTGGGACGAGGAATCGCGCTGGAAGCTCATCAACGACTCGCTCGGCCTCGATCAGCCGACCCCGGTGGAGACCTACTCGACGTCGGCGCACCTCTTCGAGGACCTGGACATCCCCGCGGGCACGCTCGGTCGCCTGCCGGCGTCCCAGCGGCCGAAGCGCTCCGAGCCCGGCTCCGGCGCGGCGAAGCGGGACAAGTCGCGCCAGCGCTCCCGCCGGCGCACCCGCGGCGGGGTCGAGCAGCGCTCGACCGAGACCGAGGCCGGGTCCCGCCCGGACGGCGGTGAGGGCCGCGGTTCCGACGAGAGCCGCCCGAGCGGCCGCCGCAGGCGGCGCACCCGCGGGGGCGCGCCCGCGTCGGCGTCGACCGGCGGCGAGTCCACCGCGGAGACGGCCTCCGCGGACGAGTCCGAGCAGAGCGGCACGCGCACCCGCACGCGCCGCAGGCGCCGCCGCGGGTCCGGCAACCGCTCGCCCCGGGAAGGCGCCGCCTGAGCGCTCCCGGCTGCGGGCGGCCCCGCTGCGGACGGCCCCGCTGCGGGCGACTGCGCCGCGCACACCCGCACGGACCCGCGACGCCGGCCGAGCCGCGGACTCCCTAAGCTGGCCCGGGCAATGCGCGACGCACCCGGCTGGCTGGAGGAACCGTGGTCCGTCCGGAACGACGCACGAAGGGCGACATCGCGGCGGCGGTGTCGCTCGTGCTCGCCGTGCTCGTCGGGGCCGCGGTGCTGTGGTGGCACAGCGATGCGCGTGCCACCCGCTCCGAACCCGCCGCCGCGCCGATCCCGGAGCGCACCGCCGCCGGGACGGTGCCGCAGCAGTTCGCGGAGCTGTGGCGGGCCCCGTCGCCGGCGACCGAACGCCCGGCCGTCGCCGGTCCCGCCGTCGTCACCGGCCGGGGCTCCGAGGTCACCGGCCGCGACCCGGTCACCGGGCGAGCCGCCTGGCGCTACGCGCGGGACCTGCCGCTGTGCACGGTCGGCGCCGAGTGGGACCGCGCGCTGGCGGTCTACCGCAAGGAGCACAACTGCAGCGAGGTCACCTCGCTGCGCGGTCCCGACGGCGTGCGCGGCCCGCAGCGCAACACCGACGCCGAGTTCGGCACGCAGCTGCTCTCCGACGGCACCTACGTCACCGCGACCGGTCGGAACATCGTGGAGTCGTGGCGCTCGGATCTCGTGCGCACCCAGCAGTTCGGCGTGCCCGTGGCGGTGAAGAACCCGGACAACAACATCCCCCGGCCGGACTGCACCTACTCCTCGACGGCCGCCGGGGACGAGCGGGTGGCGCTGATCGAGGAGTGCCCCCGCGAGGCGACCGACCGCGTCACCGTCCTCAAGACCCACCCCGAGGACAGCGAGGAGCCCGAGGAGGTCGTGACCACGCTGGCCGGCAGCTCCTCCGCCGAGGTCGTCGCCGTGTCCGAGCAGCGCGTGGCCGTGCTGCTGGCCGACCGCGGGCGCTTGCAGGTGTTCAGCAACTCCTCGGGCAGCCTCGTCGGCGAGTACCCGGTGCGCGTCGGCGCCGACCGCCCGGCGGACGGCCCGGTGCGCACGCCGGAGACCGCGCACGGGCAGTACCTGTACTGGAACACCGGGGAGGACACGGTCGCGCTCGACCCGCACCGGCTGACCCCGGTGTGGACGCTGCCCGATGCGCTCGGCCCGGGAGCGCACTTCGGCGGGCGACTGCTGGTGCCGGTCGACGGGGGCCTGGCCGTCCTCTCGCCCGGCACGGGTGAGCGGGTGCGCACCGTCCCCGTCGACCGCGGCGACCACACCGGACCGGTCCGGGTGAGCACCGCCGGCCCCGTGGTGCTGGAGCAGCGCGGGGACACCGTGGTGGCCCTCGGCGCCCCGCGGGCGCGCGGCTGACGGAGCCGGCCGGGGACCTCCCGTCACGGGAGCGCAGCGGCGGAACACCCCGGAGGCGGGAACAGCGCAGCGGCGGGCGGGATCACCCCTCCCGGGTCGTCACCACCACCACAGCGCGAGCGCGCCGAGGACGACGACGTGCACGCCGAGGCAGGCCAGGCCACCGCGCGGACCCCCGCGGTGTTCGGCGATCCGCTGCAGCACGAGCGCCAGCAGCGCCGCGACCAGCTGTCCCGCGACGGCACCGAAACCCGGGCCCTGCTGCTCGTGCCCCGACATCCAGATCTGCACGCCGAGCACGGTCAGCGCGAGCACGCACAGCCCCGCGGCGAGGGTCCCGCTGAGCCCGCGCACCGCCCGCCCGGCGCGCCCGGGCCGCCGCGGTGCCCGCCGCCCCGGTTCCACCGGATCGACGGGCGCGCGGGGCGAGGAGGCCACCGGCTGCGCCAGGCGCGCCGTTCCACGCGGCGCAGGAGGCTTCGGGGATGTACGCATGGACGGTTCCTCAGTCGGTCAGGTCGTTGGGCGCGGCGACGAGCGCCCCCAGTGCCGGCGCGCCGCCCTCACCGAGGCATCACCGCGCGGCTGCCGCTGCACGCACCCCAGACTACGCAGGACGCGGGCACCGCGCGCCGCAGCCTCGAGCGCCGCGGCCTCATCCGACGATCGAGCTGCCGGTGGCCAGCTCGACGAGCCGCTCCAGCGACGCCGGCGGCGTCTGCTCCTGGCCGATGTGCAGCGTCTTGTTCGTCCCGTGGTAGTCGCTGCTGCCGGTGGGCACGAGCCCCAGCTCACCGGCGAGCGCGCGCAGCTGCTCCCGCTGGTGCTGGCCGTGGTCCGGGTGGTCCACCTCGACGCCGGTCAGGCCGCAGCCGGCGAGTTCGCGGATGACGTCGGCGGTGACCCGCGAACCGCGGGGGGCGAAGGGGTGCGCCAGCACGGTCACGCCGCCCGCCTCGGTGATCATCTCGATCGCCCTGCGCACCGGCGTGTCGGCGCGCGGGAGGTAGTACGGCCCCGCGGAGTGCAGGTACCGGTCGAAGGCCTCGTCCACCGAGGCGACCGCTCCACCGCGCACGAGGGCGCGCGCCAGGTGCGGCCGTCCGCCCGGTGAGTCCGCGGGCAACCGGTCCATCACGTCGTCCGGGTCGACGGGGAAACCCGCCTCGGCCATGGCACCGGCCATCTTCCGGAGCCGCTCGCGCCGCTCGGCGCGCAGCCGGGACTGCTCAGCCGCGAGCGTCGGGGACGTGGCGTCGAAGAGGTAGGCCAGCAGGTGCACGGTCGCCATCCCGCCGCGCCCGTTCGGGCAGGCGCAGGACAACTCGGCGCCCGGGACGAGGCGCAGCTGGCCGGGACGGGCGCGCACCGCCTCCGCAGCGGCCTGCCAGCCGGCCGTGGTGTCGTGGTCGGTCAGGGCGATGACGTCCAGGCCCGCTCCGATCGCCACGTCGACGAGCCGGGCCGGCGTGTCGGTTCCGTCCGATTCCGCGGAATGCGTGTGCAGGTCGATTCGCACCCCGCCAGTGTCCCCCACGCCCGATCGGAGCCGGACACCGCTCGGCCGCGCCGCCGGTGCGGGGCGGGTCGGGCTCCGGTGCCGTCACAGCTTCGTGGCGCGGCGCTTGCCGTGCGCGGCGCGCCGCGCCTTGAGCATCGAGAAACGGTCCTGCTGGGCCTTCTTGTCACCGAAGACGAGACCGGAGATGGCGTCCTCCACCTCGTCCGGGTTGGGCACGTAGCCGACGCGGTTGAGCGCCTGGATCTGGCCCGCCGACTCGACGATCAGCGTGCCGTAGCCGAGCAGCCGGCCGGGCACGCTGCGGTGGAAGGTCAGGTCGGTGACCTTGGTGACCGGCATCATCGCCACGTTGGTCGTGAAGATCCCGCTGGTGAGCAGGAACCGCTTGTCGGTGACGACGATGCGCTCGACGTACCAGTCGAGCACCTGGTAGGCGAACCGCAGCAGCACGACCAGCCCGAGGTACCAGAGGACGTTCTGCGCCAGCGACGCCCCCGGGGGGATCAGGTGGGACACCATGACGAGGCCGATGAGCAGCCCCACGGCCTCGAACAAGTCCCACATGAGACAGGCCCAGTGCCGCCGGACGCGGATGACCCGGCGTTCCGTGTCGAGCAGGTACTCGTCGGGGTCTCTAGGGGAGAACACGGTGTCCCACCTTCCCAGCCCGCGGGCTACACGAACAGATTCTCCATGAAGGTGATGACGGATTGAGCGGCCGACCGGAGGCTGCCGAGTATGCCGGTGACCAGGTCGCTGGCCTGTGTCGGTGAGCTGAACAGGAAGAACAACAGGAACGCGACAACGGTCCAGGTCAGAATTTTCTTGATGTTCACTGTGACGCACCCCGTCCAAATGCCCGTGATGTAGCGCAGGCGCTTGCCGATCCGTTGTACCGCACCGAGCCGCCGAACGGGAGCACTGTCCCGCACTTGGGTCAGTCTCCCAGCGGCAGCCGACTTCCAACTACCCTCCGTGTCGGTGATCTTACCCGATGGCAACGCCGACTGCCGGGCGGGCACCTCGAACGTGCTCCGCACGGGTGAGGACTACAGGTCAGACGGCGGAATTTCGCGCGCTGCCCGGCGCGCTCGCAGCAGTCGCGATTCCGTCCACACAGGACGGAACTGCGCCGGGTGGAGCAGCGGTGGCCGCCCGCCCGGGATCGCCGCTGGGGCGGCCGGCGGCGGACACCGGGTGCCGGAATGCCCCCCGTCCTCCAGCGCACCCGGGAATCGCGGAATCCGCGCCGGCGGCGCGGCGGAATCGCGGAAAAACCGAACCCGCGCCGCGCGGCAGCCCCGCGCGACGGGAATTCCGGAGGGGCGGGCCGGGCGCCGCGAAATCCCGGCGGCGGAAAACGCAATCCGTCCGGACGAATCGAGCTCCCGCATCCCGGGATGCACTCCGGTGGGGTCGACGGAGCGTGCGGACGCCTCCCCCGCCCACCGCGGACCGGGGAGTCCACCGCGGCCGGGGAGTCCACCGCGGACCGGGGAGTCCACCGCGGACCGGGGAGTCCACCGCGGCCGGGAAGCGCGCACCGCTGTCGCGCTCCCCTCACCCGAGCGGAGCAGCGGGGCGTCAGGACGTGGACGGCGGCGGGCGCATCGCCAGCCGCGCCAGCATGTTCCGCCCCTGCTCGGCGTGCTTCGGCTGGGACAGCACGTCGTAGCGGCCCGCGACGAGCTGGCTGGCCGAGGAGAAGTCGCGCCGCCCGCGGGCCGAGGCGTAGGTCACCGCGGCGAAGACGAGGCCGAAGAGCACACCGACGCCCAGCCCGACGAGCACCGGCCCGAACCAGCTGCTCTCCGGCGGCGTGAACAGACCCATGAGGATGCCCACGAACAGACCGAACCACGCGCCCGACGCGGCCCCGCCGCCGAGCACGCGGCCCCACGTCAGGCGCCCCGTGACGCGCTCCACGAGCATGAGGTCCACACCGACGATGGTGACCTCCTGCACCGGGAACTCGTTGTCGGCCAAGTAGTCGACGGCGCGCTGGGCCTCCTCGTACGTGCTGTAGGAACCGATGGGCCATCCGGTCGGCGGCGTGGGCAGGTTCGGCGTGCCCGGCGTCGGCCGGCCGCCACCGGTGAACGGGTTGGACACCGTTGACACCTCCGAGAAGCGTGCTGCCACGAGCTGGGGCCGACCGGGCTCCCCGTCCCGAGGAGCACTTCCTGCGCGAACGTCCTCTTCGCCACCAGGGTACCGCGTTCGACCCGCCCCAGATCGTCTCATCACACCTGATCGGCGCGCCGACGCGGCGGCAGCACGTCCACCAGGCCGACGAACAGCGCCTGCACCGCGGCCGCGAACACCGCCCCGGTGAACACCCACCCGCCGGACACCACGCCGAGGCCGGCCAGCTCCCAGGCCAGCGGTACGAGGACGAAGCACGCCGCGCTGAGCACGCTCGCCTCAGCCCGCGCCTCGCGGTGGTAGGCGAACGCGGCGAACCACGTCAGCACCCCCAGCACCGCGGCGAGTCCGAGCGGGGTCAGGCGCACCCCGGTGGTGAACACAGCACCGGCCGCCACCACCAGCACGGCACCGAGCGCGATCGCGGCGGCCCACCGCCGCGCACCGCCGCCGAGGGCCCGCGTGCCGAGCGCCCCCGCGCAGCCGGCCGCCACCACCGCCAGCACCCCGGCCAGCAGCACGCCCGGCCCGAAGGACGCCCCCGAGACGTCGAACAGCAACCGCGGCAGTCCCCCGCCGGAGCCGAGCACGGCGTCCAGCGACGAACCGCTGCGGATGCCCTCGCCCGGGGCCACCGCTGCCGTCGGCGCCAGCGGCCCCGTGCACAGCACCGCGGTCGCCGCGGCGAAGCCCAGCGCCGCCGCCCGCAGCGGCACGGCGCAGGCGAGCACGGCCAGCAGGGCGACCGGCTTGCCCAGGGTCAGCGCGGCCCGGCCGAACCAGGCGGCCACCCCGCCGCCCCGGGGCCGGACGGCCCCGTAGGCCACCAGCCCGAGCCGCAGCGCCACGCGAGCCCGGTGGCGCGCGGGCAGGTCCCCGAGGCGCTCGCGGCCCACCTCGTACTCGGCGACCCGCCGCGCGATCCCGTCCGGCCCCGCCCCCGCGGAGTCGTCCGGCGCCGTCCGGACGGCCACCGCGGAGTCGTCCGGCGCCGTCCGGGCAGCAGGCTCGACCTGCTCGGCCTGCTCGGAGCTGTTCCCGCCGGGCTGCTCGGACCCGCCGGCCGACTCGGAACCACCGGCCGGCCCGGAGCCGCCGGCGCCGGTCTCCCCGCCCGGGCTCGCACCGACCGGAACCGAGCCGTCGGTGCCGGTCACCCCGGCCCTCTCCACGTGCGGCAGTTCCTCGGCCGCGATCATCCAGTGCACCCGCTCGACGAGCACCCGCCGCGTCGCGAGCAGCTCGTGCGCCTCCTCCGGCCGGGCGAACAGATCCGCCAGCTCCTTGCCCACGTCCTCGGAGCAGCGCTCCCACAGCTCGCCGAGGAACTCCCGCCACCGCTCCTGCTCGCCCCGCTGCGCACCGAGCTCCGCCGCGGACGGGGTGCTCACGATCCGGCGCAGCGCGCCGGTGAGCTCCTCGGCGCCGTCGGCGCGCCGCACCCAGCGGTCCGGGTCGACCAGCAGCCGCACGAGGCTCGCGGCGGCGTCCATCCGGCCCCACATCCAGTCGTTGGCCCGCCAGCTCGCGGACAGGAACGCGGCGAAGTTGCCGAGATCGCCGCCGCGGACCTTGTCCGCCGCGGCCGTCCGCTCCGCACCGCGCCGCAGCGCGGTGAACGGCAGCGGAGTGGGTTCGTCGCTGGCCACGCGCAGCAGGTTGATCGTCGTGCCCGGGTCCCGCCCGAGGTCCAGCCCGGCGGTGAGCACGACGAGCTGCTGCAGCACAGCCGCCGGATCGGCCGCCCGCTCCAGCAGGTCGTAGCCCAGCTGCGCGGCCGTGTCCGGCTCCGAGCGCGCAGCGGCGGAGCCGGCGAGCCGCTGCACGACCTCGTCCAGCACGGCGCGGGCCTCGGCCACCGCGTCGACCGGCTCGGACTCCTCCGCGACCGCGTCCCCGCCGGAGGAGTCCACGACGGATTCGAGCTCGCGGGCGAAGTCCGCCAGGTGCGCGGCGAACGCGTCGGCCTCGGTGATCGCCCGCAGCGTCGCTGCCAGCAGCGGGCGCACCGGGGAGGGCAGCCGGCGCTGCAGCCGCTCGCGGCGCTGCCACACGCGCCGCACCCACGCGTCGATCTCGCCGCGTTCGACGATCGGCTCCCAGCGCGCGCCGTGCAGCCAGTACCGGTCGGCGCACCCGGCGAGGACCTCGGTGAACGTCCACAGGCGGTAGAGCACGTCCTTGCACCCGCCCACGTCGGCGCCCTGCACCGCCTCCAGGTCCCGGGCCCAGCCGAGGCACTCGCGCACGGCCGCGCGCAGGCCGGTGACGTCGTGCAGCGCCTCCGGACCGACGAGCTCGGGCAGCACGGCCGACAGCCGCGGGCGCAGGTCGGCCACCGCCTCCGCCGACCACTCCTCCAGCGGCTCCCGCGTCGTCGGCGTCAGCGGCCGCTCCGGCTCCACCTCGTGCGGTGCGGTGAGCAGCCGGTACGTGGCCTGCGCGTCGAGTTCCGCCCGCAGGGAGGTGCTGCGGGTGCGCAGGACCTCCGCGTGCCGCTCGAGCTCGTCCGGGCGGCGCTCCGGTTCGGCCCGGCGCACCGGTGCGAGCAGTTCCGCGCGGCGGGCCTCCCGGCGCCGCACCGCGTCGTTGTGCTCCCACAGCACCTCGAGGTCCGAGCGCAGCGACTCCTGGCTGAGCCGGGCCTTGAGCGCGGTGGAGGTCACCGGCAGCGGCAGGCCGTCGGGGCGTCCCGCGGGTTCGGCCGCCTCCGGGTTGAGGTAGAGCAGCCAGCGGCTCGTGGGGCGGTTCGCGGGGGCGCGGGCGATCGCGCGGATGGCCGCGGCCACGGGGATGTTGTCCACCACCCCGCCGTCGATCACGCGGAACGGCGCGTCGGTCCGGTCGGTGGCCTCGGTGAACACGCCGAACAGGTTCGGCTCCCCGGCCGGCGGCCGGTGCGGCGAGCTGTGCACGCGGGAGGGTTCGAAGGCGAACGGGTAGCTGGCGGAGGTGCGCGCGGCGTGCGCCAGCCGCCCCGCCGTCGTCGTGACGTCCGCCCCGGTGCCGAAGTCCGAGAGCGGATCGCCGGGCACCCCGTGCTGCTGGAACCGCAGGCCCGCTTCGCGCCGCCGCAGGTGCAGCGAGGCACCGCGGTCGTCGTGCTGGTGGTCGGGGCGCGGGTCGAGCAGCGTGGCGGTCAGCAGCAGGTCCAGCCGCGCGGGCAGCCCGCCGGGTTCGGTGGCGTGGTCGAGGATCGCCCGCGCCAGGTGGGGGCGCAGGTACCCGTCGGCGTCCAGCAGCGACCGGGGCGCGGGCTGCCCGAAGCGCGGCGTCTCGTGCGCCATGGCCTCGATGTCGGCCAGGCGCACCCACAGGTCCCGCATCCGGTCGAACGGCACGCCGTAGACGAGGCCCGCGGCGAGCAGGCTGCCGTTGAGCCCGCCGGCCGAGGC
Source organism: Salinifilum aidingensis (assembly GCF_054782015.1). NCBI lineage: Bacteria > Bacillati > Actinomycetota > Actinomycetes > Pseudonocardiales > Pseudonocardiaceae > Salinifilum > Salinifilum aidingensis. The sequence goes on from NZ_BAAGTH010000001.1 coordinate 150,054, forward strand.
GCCCGCCAGGACGTCGACGCCGACCGAGTCGTAGCCGGCCAGGCGGACGAGCTCGGCCCACGGGTGCGCGGCCGCGTCCTCCTCCTCGGCCAGCGCGCGGCGCAGCCGGTCGATCTCCGCGACCGCTCCGCCGATCCACACCCCCAAGCTCGCACCGCCCCGCATGGCCAGTGCCAACCGGAGTTCTCCCCGGTCCTCCGAGCCCGCCGTGCTGCCCACCTGGACGCTTCCACCTCTCGTTCGCTGCACCCGTCCGCGGAGAACCTACCGCGTGCGCGGACGCGGCGGGGCGGAGATCGCGGGGAACGGGCGGTGCTACTCCTCCGGCGGCACCCACCGGTCGCTGCGCTGCAGACCGGCCGCGCGCCCCTTGCCCGCGACGACCAGCGCCATCTTGCGGGAGGCCTCGTCGATCATCTCGTCGCCGAGCATCGCCGCCCCCCGGGCTCCGCCGGAGGCGGAGGTGTACCACGCGTAGGCGTCGAGGATGTTCTCCGCGTGGTCGTAGTCCTCCTGCCGCGGGGAGAACAGCTCGTTGACGACGTCCACCTGCTCCGGGTGCAGCACCCACTTGCCGTCGAAGCCGAGCGCGGCGGTGCGGCCGCCGACCCGCCGCAGCCCGTCGGCGTCCTTGATCTGCAGGTACGGCCCGTCGACCGCCTGCACGCCGTGGGCGCGGGCGGTGGTGAGCAACCGCATGAGCACGTAGTGGTAGGCGTCGCCGACGTCGTAGCCGGGCGGCTGGTGGCCGACGGCCAGCGAGCGCATGTTGATCGAGGCCATGAAGTCGGCCGGCCCGTAGACGAGCGCTTCCACGCGTGGCGAGGCGGCGGCGATCGCGTCGACGGCCGCGAGGCCCGCGGCGCTCTCGATCTGCGGCTCGACGCCGATCGCGCCCGCGGGCAGCCCGCAGGCCCGCTCGATCTGCGTCAGCGTCAGGTCCAGCCAGCGCACGTGCTCGGCGGCGTCGGCCTTGGGCAGGATGATCGTGTCGACGTGCGCGCCCGCGCGCTCCACCACGCTCACGACGTCCTGGTAGGTCCACGCGGTGTCGAGGGCGTTGACGCGCACCGAGCGGGTCCTGCCTCCCCAACCGCCGGCCTCGAGCGCCTCGACCACCCGGTCCCGGGCCTCGGCCTTGGCCAGCGGAGCCACCGCGTCCTCCAGGTCGAGGAAGAACTGGTCCACCTCCAGCCCGCGCGCCTTGTCGATCATCTTGGCGCTCGAGCCGGGGACGGCCAGGCAGCTGCGCCGGGCCCGATGGCGGTCGACCATGGTGCCTCCAACCGGTGCGGGTGCGGTCCGAGCCGCCTGTCTATCACGCGGGCGGCGGCCGGGAGCCCGTGCCGAACACCACTCCGCTGCGCTCCGCGCGCCTCAGGGAGCCCGCTCGGCCCACATGGCCAGCACGGCCGGGGCCGGTTCGGCGGTGGCCCGGTACTCCGCGCGGGTCATCCAGGCGAGCTCGGCGATCTCCGCGGCCGGCCGCGGCTCGCCGCGGAGCTGCCCGGCGTAGCAGCTGAGCTCGACCTGCACGCCCGCGCCCTGACCCACGGCGTCGGCGCGGTAGCGGCCGAGCAGCCGGGGCGCGCGCACCTCGCCGCCGAGTTCCTCGCGCACCTCGCGCCGCAGGGCCTCCAGCTCGGTCTCACCGGGGTCGATCTTGCCACCGGGCAGGTAGAAGGAGCGCTGGCGCGCCGCGCGGACGAGCAGCAGTCGCCCGGCGGCGAAGTGGACGAGGCCGACCGCGCGGATGACGGCCCGCCGGCGGCCCGCGGCGTCCTCGTCGCCCGGGGCATCCGCGCGGGGCGCGGCGTCCTCGTCGCCCGTGACGTCCTCGTTGCCCGCGGGGTCCGGGCGGGGTGCGGGGTCGTGTTCGCGTTCGTGCACCCGTTCAGGCTTGCGCACGGTTCCCGGGCGGTGCGGGCACCCCTCCCTCGGACAGCCGCAGGCAGATCCGGTGCAGCGCGTCGAGGTCGCCGGCGGCCGCGTGCACGAAGTAGTCGGCGACGCCGGAGCGGTGCGTGCTCACCGCGCCCCGCAGGCGCTGCTCCCCCCGCTCCGTGATCACCGCCTGGATGCCGCGCCCGTCGGAGCGCACGCGCACGCGGTCCACCAGTCCGAGGCGCTCCAACCGGTCGACCAGGCGCGTCACGCCGGAGCGGGACAGCAGCACCGCGTCGGCGAGCTCGGTCATGCGCAGCCGCTGCCCGGGCGCGTCGACGAGCGCCTCGAGGACCTCGAACGCGGCCAGCGACAGCTTCTGCTCGTCGATGAGGTCGCTTTCCAGGCAGCGCGTCACCCGGGCGTACGCGCGCAGGAAGCTGCGGTACGCCAGGACCTCGTCGTGGGTCGGTAATCGGTCGAGCTCCGCGTGAGCCACGCCCGCGATATTACGAAACGCGATCGCGTGACTTCGCACAGCCCCGGTCGACCCTCCCGACACGCGGACTCGCGACCCCCTGCCGTTGAGTTCGGCAGGGCCTCGGCCGGACAATCGAGACGATCCCTCCGACGGAGGGCGATCTCACGCCGCCGCGCACAGCGGTGTTACCCGTCCGTAGCATGGTGGGTGAGCGCACACGCAGGAAAGGTCGGTGTCAGGCAGTCGTGACTACGCAGTCCACCCCCGCCGAGAAGGACATCCGCAGTGCTCTCGGCGAGGTCCACGACCCGGAGATCCACAAGCCGATCACCGAGCTGGGCATGGTCAAGTCCGTCTCGATCGGCGACGACGGGGACGTGACCGTCGAGGTGTACCTGACGGTCGCGGGCTGCCCCATGCGGGAGACCATCACGCAGCGGGTGGACACCGCGGTCTCCGCGGTGGGAGGCGTCCGCTCCGTGCACGTCGAGCTCGACGTGATGAGCGACGAGCAGCGCACCCAGCTGCGCCAGCAGCTCCGCGGCGACTCCGAGGAACCCCGCATCCCGTTCGCAGAACCGGGGTCGATGACCCGGGTGTACTGCGTGGCCTCCGGCAAGGGGGGCGTGGGCAAGTCCAGCGTCACCGTGAACCTGGCGGCCTCGATGGCCGAGCGCGGCCTGTCCGTCGGCGTCGTCGACGCGGACATCTACGGCCACTCGGTGCCGCGCATGCTCGGCACGGAGGGCAAACCCACCCAGGTCGAGAAGATGATCATGCCGCCGCAGGCGCACGGCGTGAAGCTCATCTCCATCGGCATGTTCACCCCGGGCAACACCCCGGTCGTCTGGCGCGGCCCCATGCTGCACCGCGCGCTGCAGCAGTTCCTCTCCGACGTGTTCTGGGGCGACCTGGACGTGCTGCTGCTCGACCTGCCCCCGGGCACCGGCGACGTCGCGCTGTCCACGGCGCAGCTGATCCCCAACGCCGAGATCCTCGTCGTGACCACGCCGCAGCAGGCCGCCGCGGAGGTGGCCGAGCGCGCCGGCGCCATCGCGATGCAGACCCGCCAGCGGCTGGCCGGCGTGGTGGAGAACATGTCGTGGATGGAGATGCCCGACGGCACCCGCATGGAGCCGTTCGGCTCCGGCGGCGGGCAGCTCGTGGCGGACTCGCTGAGCCGCTCGGTCGGCACCGACATCCCGCTGCTCGGCCAGGTCCCCCTGGACACGCGGCTGCGCGAGTCGGGTGACCGCGGCTCCCCGCTCGTGCTGGAGGACCCGGACGCGAGCGCGTCCGTGGTGCTGGCCGACGTGGCCAAGCAGTTGTCGACCCGCGCGCGGGGGCTCTCCGGCAAGCTGCTGTCCGTCTCCCCTGCCTAGGAAATGCTTCACATGTGGGCTCGCGTGCGGGCTCCCGCAGCGGAACCTCAGCGCTTCCCCGGACTGCGGGTGCCCATCCTCATGCAGCCCGCTACTCCCAGCTGCCCCCGACCACCCTCCCCGAACAGCGGACGGGGGCAGCACCTTCGGGGACGGTCCTCGCCAGGAAAACGCTGAGAACCCGCGGTGGTCCTGTTGCCTCGGCTCCGACTTCGACGCTCCGCGTCGAACTGGGGCACGAGTGCAGCAGCACTTGAACGCTCGCCCCGCGGCCTCGGCCGAGGACATCACAGAACCTCAGGTCGACCGGGGCAGGACCGGCCGCGCTCAGGCGCTCCGCGCGACGGCGAGCATCCCCGTGCCCACGGGCAGCGCCAGCGGCACGAGTTCCTCCTGCGCGCGAACCGCGCCGAGCAGTTCGCGCGCACCGGCGGTGAGCCGCGCCCCGTCCGCCCCGTCCGCGCGGACGCCGTCGAAGGCGACGACACCGCCGGGCCGCAGCAGCCGCAGGCCCAGGTCCAGGTACGCGGCGGGCTCGGTCGTCGCGGTCCGCACGGTCACGAGGTCGTAGCCACCTTCGGTCAGCCGCGGCAGCACCTCGCGGGCGGCACCGCTGATCAGGCGCACGCGGCTGTGCGGGATGCCGGCCTGGTCCAGGGCCAGCCGCGCCTTCCGCTGCGCCTGCGGGTCGACGTCGATGGAGGTCAGCACGCCGTCCTCGGCCATCCCGCGCACGGTGGCGCAGGTTCCCTCGGCCGCCGTGCCGATCTCCACGGCCGCCTTCGCGCGCAGCACCGCCGCGAGGAAGCGCAGCACCTGCCGCGGCGACGGCGCGGTATCCTCACCGGGGACGTTCGCCGGCGACCGGTCGTCCCGCCGCGCGGGGCCGGCGCCGACCGAGGTCTCGGGTCTCACGCGAGGTAGGCTATTGCACCGCTCCCGCGCGCGGGACGGGGTTGCGCACATCGTTAGGGCTTGGTTGTTTTCCCGGCGTGACCCGATCGCCGCCGAGGTGTTGTGAGTTCCACCACCGCTGCGGCATTCTCAGATTCCTCTCAGTTGCCTATCACCCGGGTTTCACCTGCGTAGACGAAGCTTACCCGCACGTCGCGGCAGTGCCGGAGCCGTTTGCGCACCGGTCGCTGCCGGGAACACCCGAGTCCACCCGGACGTTTCCCTTACGTACCTGCCGCAGGAGGTGGCATTCCGGCCCATGGCAACTCAGCCGATCACTCCCGGCCCGAAGACCGAGGAACTGCCGACCGTGCAGACCCCGGTCTCGCAGCCTGCGGCCACCGGTGAGTCGACCTGGACTCCGCCCACCTGGGACGAAGTCGTGCGCCAGCACGCGGACCGGGTGTACCGGCTGGCCTACCGGCTGAGCGGGAACAAGCACGACGCCGAGGACCTCACCCAGGACACGTTCATCCGGGTGTTCCGCTCCTTGGCCTCCTACAAGCCCGGCACCTTCGAGGGCTGGCTGCACCGCATCACCACGAACCTCTTCCTGGACATGGCCCGCCGCCGCTCGCGGTTGCGCATGGAGGGCCTGCCCGAGGACAGCGAGCGGTTGCCCGGTGGTGATCCGAGCCCGGAGCAGGTCTACCACTCCACCCGGCTCGACCCCGATCTGCAGGCAGCGCTCGACGAGCTCGCCCCCGAGTTCCGCGCCGCGGTCGTGCTCTGCGACGTCGAAGGACTGTCGTACGAGGAGATCGGCGCCACCTTGGGCGTCAAGCTGGGCACCGTCCGCAGCCGGATCCACCGCGGCCGGCAGCTGATGAAGACGACTCTGGAAAAACGCCGTGCGCAGACTCAGGAGGGTTGTTCCGCATGACCGGTGTGCGCGGATGGGGGTTTTCCGAGCAGCACCTCGCACTGGACGCGATCGTCGCGTTCGTCGACGGTGAGCTCAGCGCGAACGCCCGCGACCGCGCGGCGTCCCACCTGGCGCACTGCTCCGCGTGTGCCGCCGAAGCGAGCACGCAGCGGCAGGCCCGCAGCGCCGTCCAGGAGGCCGACTCGCCGGCCATCTCTTCGGACCTGGTGCGCAACCTGCTGTCCATCCCGCACCACACCGAGCTGCCCGCGCAGCCGGAAGAGCTGGCGCTGTCCGAGGACGGGCAGCTGCTCACCTCGCAGCGCCTCGGTTCCGGCGCAGCGCTGGGCAGCAGCGCTGCCCTGGGCGGCCGCCCTTTTGCCTGCGGCGCACCGCTCGGCTCGGACGCGTCGAACGCGCCCGAGCAGGGTGACGACCGCTCCGCGCAGCCACCGCGGCACGACGGCAAGCGCCGCAGCCGGCACGGCGCCGGCGTGGTGTTCTCCGGGCTGATGCTCGGAGCACTGGCCCTGGTCAACCCGCCCAGCGACGAGCAGGAGACCGTGCCGCAGCGGGCCTCGCTGCCGGACGGCGACAGCCGCCTGCCCGCGACGGCCCGCACGGACCTCGCCCCCGCGAGCACCTCCGCGTCCACGTCCTCGGCACCACCACCGGCACCGCAGCACGAACCCGCTCCCGGCGGCGCAGCGCCCTCCGACGACGCCGGCCGCGTCTCCGCCACCGCCGGCTCCTGACCACCGCCCTCCCGCCCGCTCCGGCGACCGCGCGGTCGCACCGGTAGCGCGCGCACCCCTCCGATGTGGTGAACTCGTGGGCGGCCACGTGTTTCGAACGCATTCCCCGGGGAGCGATGAGCGAGCAGCCGCCAGCATCCGCGCACGGGCCGGGTCGTGGGCGCGACGAGGACGACGCCGACCGGCCGGGCTCGCCGCGCGCGGACCGCGCCTCCCCCGCGTCCGACGAACGACCGGCTGCCGAGGACCCCGCCGCCGCGGCCGCACCGGACCGCCCGCGCCTCCAGCCGCGCCCGCTCGAACGCCCGGCGGTCTCCGACGAGCAGGAAGCGGTCTTCGGCCGGCCCTCCGATGTCCGCGGAAGCTTCGACCGCCGCGAGGACGCCCCGGCCCCGCCGCACGGCCTGCAGCAGCAGCCGCCGACGTCCGAAGCCCTCGCCGAGGCGTTCGGCCGCCCGCCGCGCAGCGGTGCGACGCTGCAGCGCCCCCCTGGTGAGCAGCCGGGAACCGAGCCCGCGGAGGAACCGGTGAGCTGGGACTCGCCGGAGCAGGAGCCGTGGCGGGACCCGGCCTGCCCGGTCGCGCTCGGACCGCCCGCCGCCCAGGAGGACACCGGCGACGGCGAGCCGGCGCAGCGGGGGCCGCTGCTGAGCGCGCGCGACGTGCTGTTCGGCGGCCGCGTCCGCCCCCGCTCGCTGCTCGCCCTGGGGGCGCTGGCGCTGGTGATCGGCCTGTGCGGGGCGCTGCTGGGCACCTTCGCCGGGCGGGACGGCGGCTCGCTGACGAGCCCGGAGGCGACGCTGGCCGAGGTGGCCCCGGGCGAGGACCGGCCCGCCGGGTCCAGCTCCTCGGTCGCGCAGCGCATCGTCCCCGCCGTGGTCTCCGTCGAGGTGCAGCTGGGCGCGCAGGGCGGCACCGGTTCGGGCGTGGTCATCGACGGCGAGGGCTACGTGCTCACCAACAACCACGTGGTCTCCATGGCCGCCGACTCGCCGAACGCCGAGCTGACCACCGTTTTCCACGACGGCACGCGCGTTCCGGCGCAGCTGGTGGGGCGCGACCCGAAGACCGATCTGGCGGTGCTCAAGGTCGACGTGGCCAACCCGACCGTGGCGCAGCTCGGCAACTCCGACCGGTTGTCCGTCGGCGACGAGGTGCTGGCGGTCGGCTCGCCGCTGGGCCTGTCCGGCACGGTGACCAACGGCATCGTCAGCTCCGTGCACCGGCCGGTGCGCCTGGCCGGGGAGGGCACCGACACCAACGCGGTCATCGACGCGATCCAGACGGACGCGGCGATCAACCCGGGCAACTCGGGAGGCGCCCTGGTGGACGGCAGCGGCGCCGTGGTGGGCATCAACAGCGCCATCCGCACGGCGGACAGCAGCGGTGGCGAAGGCGGATCGATCGGCCTGGGCTTCGCCATCCCGATCGAGGACGCCCGCCGCATCGCCCAGGAGATCATCCGCACCGGGCACGCCCAGCACGCCGACCTCGGGGTGAACGCGAAGTCCGTCACGGACGGGCTGCAGGACGGCGCGCAGGTGCAGAACGTGCGCAACGGCGGTCCGGCCGCCGCAGCGGGGATCGCCGAGGGCGACGTGATCACCCGCGTCGGCGACCGCCCGGTGGGCAGCGCCGACGAGCTGGTCGTCGCGGTGGACGGCCACCGGGTCGGCGAACAGGTCCCGGTGACCGTCGTCCGCCAGGGCCGGGAGCTCGTCTTCGACGTGACCCTCTGAGCAAGAGGTCGAGGGCGGGAGGCCGGCACGCCCCGCCGGAACCCGAGGTGAGGACGGGGTGATGCCGCGGCAACACCCGCGGGAACGCGCGCGAGGCCCGGTGGCGCGGGGTTCCGTCCGCTCCGCGGACCGGTACCCTGGCCGCGGTGGCGCACTCGGACGACCGGGTGGCGGCAACCCCGGAGCACCGGAGGTCCGCGCGGGCCGCGTGTGCGTCGGCGAGAACGACCCGCGCCCTGACGTGCCCGGCCGGGTGCGGCGGGAGACCAGATCCGAAAGGTAGGGCAGGTGTTCGGTTCCATCGGGTGGGGCGAGATCCTGGTCCTGGTCCTCGTCGGCTTGTTCGTGCTCGGCCCCGAACGCCTCCCCGAGGGCGCGGCGTGGTTGGGCCGCACGGTGCGCCAGGTCAAGGACTACGCGACCGGCGCCCGCGATCAGATCCGCTCGGAGCTCGGCCCCGAGTTCGACGAGCTGCGCAAACCGCTGGAGGACCTCCGCAGCGTCCGCGACCTCAACCCGCGCACCGCCGTGCGCCGGCAGTTGTTCGACTCGGACGGCGACCTGCTCCGCGACTCGACCAGCGGCAACGGCCACGGGAACGGCCACCGTCCCAGCACCGGTCCTTCCAGCACCGGTCCGGACGCCGCTCCGCGGCAGCGCCCGCTCGACTCCGGCGAACGCCCGCCCTACGACAGCGACGCCACCTGACCGGCTCCCCCGGGCGCCCCGCCGGACCGGACTCACCGGACACCTGAGCGGGCTCACCTGACCGGAGAGCTGACAGCCCCTCCCCCTCACCCGACCAGGCGGAATCGGTGGACATTTCTCGGGCGGGCTCAGGAGGCGGAGGACGCGGGGGACTCGACGCGCTCGGCCGCGGCGCCGCCCGACCTGCCGCCGTCCGGTTCACCGCTGTCCGGTCGGCGCCTCGAAGCCAGCACCACGCCGAGGGCGGCGAGCACGAACCAGCTGGCCAGCAGCGCGCTCATGCCCGCCCAGCCCCACACGCCGTAGGCGACGCCGCCGAGCACACCGCCGACGCTGCTGCCGCCGTAGTAGGCGAACTGGTAGATCGCGGAGGCCTGCCCGCGCACCCGGCTGCTCGCCCGCGCGCTGACCCACCCGTTGGCGACCGCGTGCGCGGCGAAGAACCCGCCGGTGAACACGACCAGACCGAGCAGCAGCACCGGCAGCCGGTCGGAGAGCATGAGCCCGAGGCCGAGCACGGCGGCCCCCAGTCCGCTGAGCAGGGCCACAGCACGTCCCCACCGGTCGGCGGCGCGCCCGGCCAGCGCCGAGGTCACCGTGCCCGCCGCGTAGGCGAGGAACGCCAGCGCCGCCAGCGCCGGCGGCACGTTCAGCGGTGGCGCGCTGAGCCGGAAGCTCAGCACGTTGTAGACGGCGACGAAGGCGCCCATGCCCAGCGCGGCCACGAAGTACGGCGCGTACAGCACGGGGTCGCGCAGCGCGGCGCTCAGCCCCTCCAGCAGCGGCCGCCAGCGCAGCGGTTCCCGCCGGTGGTGCTGCTCGGCGGGCAGGAGCACGACGAAGGCGGCGGTGCACGCGGCGGCCACCACCGCGACGGTGAACATGCCGCCGTGCCAGCCGAGGAAGTCACCGGCGATGCCGCCGAGCAGCCGCCCGGACATGCCGCCGATGGTGGTGCCCGCGACGTACAGCCCCATGGTCACGCCGAGCTGCCGCCCGCCGGTCTCCTCGGCCAGGTAGGCCGCGGCGATCGCGGCCAGACCGGCGATGGCCGCGCCCTGGACGAGCCGCAGCCCGACCATGAGCGGGAAGTTCCCGACCCACGGCAGGAGCAGCCCGAGCACTTCGGCGGTGACCAGCGAGGCGATCATCAGCGTGCGCCTGCTCATCGCCTGCGACAGCGTGCCCAGCGGGACCGCGGCGACGGCGAGGCCGAGGGTCGCGGCGGAGACGAGCAGGGCCGCGGTCCCCGGGGACAGGCCGAACTCCGCCGACAGCTGCGGCAGCACCGGCTGCGGCGTGTACAGCAGCGCGAACAGGGCCAACGCCCCCAGCAGCAGGCTCACGCGGATGCGGCGGACTCGCTCGGGATCGACTGCGCTCACGCCGCCAGGATCGAGCGGCGGTCATTGATGCGTCCAATACGGCGATGACGGATGATCGGTACCATGACGCATGAGTCCACGCTGTCCGAGGAATCTTCGCAGCTCGCGGGGCGCCTCGCTCCCGCGCTGGCGGTGCTGCGCGCGGTCGCCGCTGAGGGGCATCTCACGAGGGCGGGCGAACGGCTGGGCATGCCGCAGCCGACGGTGAGCCGGACGCTCGCGCGGCTGGCCGAGCACGTCGGGCACCCCCTGCTGGTCCACCGCGGGCGCGGGGTGGAGCTCACACGGGCCGGCGAGCAGCTCGCCGCGTCCGCCGAGGAGGCGCTGCGCACGCTGGAGAACGGCTGCCGCCGCGTGGTCGAGGACCTCGACCCGGAGCGCGGCCGGGTGGCGCTCGGGTTCCAGCACACCATGGGCAGCAGCCTCGTGCCGCCACTGCTGCGGGACTTCCGCGACCGCCACCCGCAGGTGCGGTTCGACCTCTCCCAGGGGCCGCGGGACGAGCTGGTGGAGCGCACCGCCACCGGCGACCTCGACCTGTGCCTCGTCGCGCCGCTGCCGGACTCGGACCACTGGAACACCGCGCCGCTGCGCACCGAACCGCTGGTCCTCGTGCTGCACGCGGAGCACCGGCTGCACCGGAGGAAGCGGCTGCGGCTGGCCGACGCGGCCGAGGAGGAGTTCATCATGATCCGCCACGGCTACGGGATGCGCCGCATCATCACCACCCTGGCCGAACGCGCCGGGGTCGCACCGCGCATCGCGTTCGAGGTCGACGACGTGGACACCGTGCGCGGGCTCGTCGCCGCCGGGCTCGGCATCGCGCTGCTGCCGGAGGCCGAGACCGCGCCCCTGCCCGGCACGGTGGAGGTCCCGCTGCACCCGCCCGCGCACCGCACGATCGGACTCGCCTGGCCGAGGGGGACGAGCCTGCCGCCCGCCGGGGCGCGCTTCCGCGACTTCGCCGCCGAGCAGGCGCGGACCCCGGGGGGCTGAGGGGTCCGCGGATCGGCTGTTGCGGGCGGGTGGATGGGGTAGCTGGGGAGAACCCCCGGCGAATCCCAGCTGCCCCCGACCACCCGCCCCGGACAGCGGACGTCGGGTGGCCACCCGGCACCGACCACCGGCGAACGCGCCCCGGAGGTGACGGAGAACACCGAACCGGGCGGCGGATGCCGGTGTCCGATTCACGGATTCTGCTCCCGCGGCTCGGAGCGAAGTTGTACAGTGCTCTCCGGATCAAGCACTGATCGCTCGAACTCCAGCAGGGGGACTCCGGACGATGGCTGACAGCAACGCCGACCCGAGCGCGGCGCCGCCACCGCTGCCGCTGCCGAGCACGGACACCACCGCGGGCGCGGGAGCTCCGCCGCTCATGGGACTCGGCCTGCTGCAGGGCAGCACGGCACTCGTGAACACCCACGTCAACGACGGCAGCGGCGGCGTGCAGCAGGCCACGTTCAGCGTCGACGTCGAGCAGATCCCCGACCTCGTCGCCAAGTACAAAGAGGCCGTGAACAAGCTCAACGCGATCAAGGAAAAGGCCGGAGATCTGCGGAATCCTCCCGAGCCCGCAGCGGACGAGGTCAGCCAGAAGATCAAGCAGTCCCTGGGGAACATGGCCGGCGAGGAGCCCGGCCAGCTCGCCTGGGTCGTGGACAAGACCATCGATCGGCTGCAGAACCAGATCGAGCAGCTCGAGGCCGCCCAGCGCGACTACCGCGCCACCGACGAGGAAGCCACGCCCCGGCAACTGTGAGGACCACGACCGTGCTCCGCCGCACCACCCTCGGCACCACCGCGCTGCTCGCCGCGCTCGGCCTCGCCGGCTGCGCCCTGCCCGCCGACAGCGGCTCGCAGTCCGAGCAGCCCAGCAGCCAGGCCCAGTCGACACCGGGCCAGCAGCAGGACGCCGCACCGCGGATCGACCAGCCCAAGAACCTGCAGGCCGTCGGCAGCGCCTGCGAGCTGCTGAAGCCGGAGCAGCTCCAGCAGCTCGGACTGGGCACCGAACCGAAACCCGACGAATCCCTCTGGGGCGACTCGTCCTGCACCTGGGAGAACGACAACGCCATCGTCTCGCTGACCCAGCAGAACAGGATCGGCGCACAGGGGATGTACAAGAACGCCAAGTCGTTCGACGAGTACCACCCGGCCGAGGTGCAGGGGTATCCCGCCAACCACACGGACCGGCAGAGCCGCCTCTGCACGGTCAACGTCGGTGTCTCCGACAGCGCGTCGTTCCGCGTCGGCTTCACCCGCACCGGCGGCAAGGCCCCCGAGATGCAGGACCCCTGCGGCTTCGCCGACACGATCGCCACCCAAGTGCTGAAGAACATTCCCAACGCCTGACCGACCCGCACGTGTGAGGGGGACACGTCCATGCTTCCAGCCATCGCCGCCGGTGGTGTCGCCATCCTCAGCGCACCCGTCGACAGCGGCAGCAGCGACGACATCACGAACTCGGTGGGGTTCCACCACGAGCAGAAGTACAACCAGATCCACAGCGGTCCCGGCAACCCCGCCATCGAGAAGGCGATCACCGCCTGGCGCAACTCCATCGTCGAGGACTTCGAGGAAGTCTCCGCGCTGCTCGACGAGGCGAACCGCAGGGCCGGTGTCATGTGGCAGGGCCAGGCGGCCGAGCAGCACGGCGACTCGCTGCGCCCGATGACCCAGTTCATCCGGGACGCGCAGGACGTCTCCCGCTCCGTCGGTGACGCCGCCACCGAGCAGGGCGACGCCTTCGGCAAGGTCAAGGGCATGCCCGAGCCGGTGAAGGTCGACGCCACCGACAGCATGCTGGAGAAGGGCGGCGCCTTCCTGTTCGGCACGGAAACGGACCTGCAGAAGCAGGAGCAGCAGGCCACCGAGAAGGCCCAGGAAGCCAAGCGCATCTACGACAACTACGACCAGGCCGTCCAGACGTCGTCCAGCCGGATGCCGGCCTTCCCCACCCCGCCGGAGATGGCCTACGAGCAGAACGCGGGCCCGCGCGGTGGCGGCACCGGCGTCAGCACGTCGACCGGCGCGCCCGGCAGCACCGGAACCTCCCAGCCCGTCGGCGGCGGCATGAGCACCGTGAACGCCACCGGCGGTGGCAGCCAGCTGCCGTCCACCCCGGGCGCGACGGGCACCCCCGCCGGCACCGGCTCGTCCTGGGCGACGCCGCCGGGGACGACCCCGGGTGGCGCGAGCCCGGGCGTGCCGGGGACCCCGGGAACCCCGGGCGCGACGCCCGGTGGTCCCGGTGCGGGCGGCGGAGTCGCCGCTCCCGGCGTGGCCCCGGGCGCTCCGCGCGGCGGCGCGTCCACCGGTGGTCGCACGGGGGCACCCGGGTCCCGCGGCGGCACGGGCTCCCGCGGCGGCACCGGCGCCCGCACCGGCACCGGCGCTCCGGGAGCGCGCGGTGGCGCCGGCAACGGCCTCGGCCCCGGCGGGCGCTCCGGCGTCGGCGCCCCCGGTGCGAACGGCACCGCGAGCGGCACCACCCCGGGCTCCTCGGCCCCGGGGCGCGGGGGCATGGCCGGCGCGCCGGCCCGCGGCGGCCGTCCCGGGGAGGACGAGGAGAACGAGCGCTCCACCTGGCTGGAGGAGAACGACGACGTGTGGTTCAACGACATGCCGCGGACCGCACCGGCCGTCCTCGGCGACTGGGACGCCGAGGAGCGGTAGCCCCGGCCGAACCCGCGCGGGCCGGTGGCTCCGTCCGGCGCCACCGGCCCGCGACCGCATCTGCCGAGGACCGGAAACGCGATCGCGCACCGCCGGCTGCTCGATGTCGGGCACCGGCAGCGGGAGCCGCGCTCGAGGTTCCGCTGCGCCACCGCCCCCGGCGGTACCGGCGTCCTCCCGGTGCGGCCGTCAGCGCTGCACGGTCAGCCCCGCCTGGACCACCTTGACCACGAGCTGCGCCCGGTCCCGCGCGCCGAGCTTCACCATCGCCCTGCTGACGTGCGTGCGCACCGTGGCGGGGCTGATCACGAGCTCCTCGGCGATCTCGGTGTTGGACCGCCCGGTGGCCACCCAGGCGGCCATCTCCCGCTCCCGCTCGGTGAGCTCGTCCACGCCCGGCACCGCGTCCTGCGGGGCCGCGGCGCTCCTGCCGAACATGTCGATCACGCGGCGGGTCACCGAGGGCGACAGCAGCGCCTCCCCCGCGGCGACGACGCGGATGCCCGACACCAGGTCGCTCGGCGCCGTGTCCTTGAGGACGAACCCGCTGGCCCCCGCGCGCAGCGCCTCGTAGACGTAGCGGTCGATCTCGAAGGTGGTCACGACGATCACCCGCGTGTGCGCCAGCTCCGGGTCGCAGGTGATGGCGCGCAGCGCGGCGAGCCCGTCCACGCCGGGCATGCGGATGTCGAGCAGCAGCACGTCCGCGCCGGTCTCCCGCACCCGCGCGAGCGTCTGCTCGCCGTCGGCGGCTTCGGCGACCACGGCCATGTCGGACTCCCGGTCGACGAGCACGCGCAAGCCCATGCGCACGAGCTCCTGGTCGTCCGCCACCACGACTCGGATCATCACGCCTCCCCGGCGGGTATCCGCGCGGTCACCCGGAATCCTCCTCCCGCGCCGCTGCCGGTGACCAGTGTTCCGCCGGCGGCCTCCACGCGCTCGCGCATGCCGGAGAGGCCGCGTCCCTCCCGCGCGGTGCCGGTCGCCGAACCGTGGTCGCGCACGTCGACGACGACCTCCGCGCCCTCCCGCCGCACCAGCACCTCGGCGCGCGGGCTGTCGGCGTGCCGCAGCACGTTCGTCAGCGCCTCCCGCACGACCCGGTGGACGAGGCGGCCGAGATCGGCGGGCAGCGGCCGGTCCAGCCCCGCGCTGTCCACGTCCACCCGCAGCCCGCCGGCGCGGACCGCGTCGACGAGCTCGGCGAGCCCGGCGGGGTCCTGCGCGGAGGCTTCCGGCGCGCGCGGCCGGTCGGACGGGTCCGGGTGGAACGTGTCCAGCATGGTGCGCAGCTCGCCGAGCGCGGTGGTGCTGGTGGACTGGATCGCTTCGAGGCTGCGCCGCACCTGGGCGGGGTCCTCCTCGAGCACGAGCAGCGCCACCCCGGCCTGCATGGCCACGGCGGAGAAGCCGTGCCCGGCGATGTCGTGCACCTCCCCGGCCACGCGCATCCGCTCGGCCGTCCTGGCCCGCTCGGCCAGTTCGCGGCGGTCGCGCTCGGCGGCCTTGGCGCGCACCCGCGCCAGCGCCCCGAGGGTCCACGGGATGATCAGCCAGCCGGCCCCGGCGAACGCGGTGAACAGCCACGAGCTGTCCCCGTGCGCTTCGCGCAGCGCGATCACCGCGACGACGGCCGCGGCGGCGGCGGCGCAGGCGGGCAGGGACACCCGGCGGTCGGTGTTCCGGGCGGTTTCGAACAGGGCGAGGAGCACGCACAGCAGCACCGGGCCGAACGCGTACCCGGCGGCCAGGTAGCCCGCCGCCACGAGCACCACGCCGGTGAGCGCGAGCAGCGGGGCGCTGCGGCGCCAGGCGAGCAGACCGCCGGCGAGGGCCCCGCTGACGAGCATGCCCGCGTCGGGACCGGTGGCCACGTCCTGGCCGATGTTCGCGCCGATGGTGCCGACCGCGGCGATGACGGCCGCGGCGGCGCCCAGCACCAGGTCACCGGCCGGGGGGCGTTTCGGGAGCAGCGCGATGCGCACGACCGCCACCTCTCGCGGGTAGGGAACGGAGCGCCTCCGGCGGGCGGAGGCGGGGCTCCTCGGCAGGATCTCCCGACCGCGGTCCGGCCGCGCGGGCGCCACCCGCCCGTCGGGGGTGCCCGCTGCCCGCCGTCCCGCGCGGGCGCGGCCGCCCGGGCGCACGACCCGGGCGGCCGCCGGTGCTCCTACTTCTCACCGAGCACCCCGCGCCGGCGGCGGTACTCGTCGGCGTCGATCTCCCCGCGCGCGTACAGCTCCGCGAGCACGGCCTGTCCCGCGCGGGGTCCCGAGCGGCGCTCGGCGCGGCGCCGCAGCAGGACGACCGCGGTCACCACCGCCGCCAGGATCACCAGCCACACCAGGGGGAAGACGAATCCCGGTGGCCCGTGTCCGGCGTGCGGTCCCCACGCCAGCAGCACGTCGTGCATGGTGGTTCACCCCCGTTTCCGATTCCGTCCGGTCGTGCTGGTCACCAGCTTCGCCGGAGCGCGGGGGTCGCGTCGTCAGCGCGCGAGCGGATCCGCGCCTACGCGGATCCGCGTAGGCGCGGATCCGCCACCGCGGACTGGCTACGTGGCCGCGGACTCCTCCTGGTCGGCCGCGTAGGCGGCGGCGAGCTCGACGAGGCTGCGCGCCGCGAATCCGGAGGCGCCCGCGGTGACCTCGTCGCGCTCCGATTCGGCCCGCGCCGGCCCGGCGATGTCCAGGTGCGCCCACGGCAGGTCGCCGTTGAACTCGCGCAGGAACAGCGCCGCGGTCACCGCGCCCGGTCCGGCGGGGGCCTGCTTGAGGTCGGCGCGCTCGCCCCGGACCGCGTCGGCGTGGTCGTCGAGCAGCGGCATCGGCCACCAGGCCTCCCCGGTGCGCCGGCCCGCGTCGCGCAGGCGCTCGGCGAGCTCGTCGTCGGTGGCGAACACGCCCCCGGTGCGCAGTCCCAGCGCGACCTTCACCGCACCGGTCAGCGTGGCCACGTCGACGACCAGGTCGGGCCGGTGCTGCTGCACGCCGTAGGCCATGGCGTCGGCGAGGACGAGCCGCCCCTCCGCGTCGGTGTTGTCGATCTCGCTGGTGGTGCCGTTGTAGTGGCGCACCACGTCACCGGGCCGGTAGGCGCTGCCCGAGACGTGGTTCTCCGCGGCGGGCACGAGCGCGGTCACCCGCACCGGCAGGGCGAGCTCGGCGATGGCCGACAGCGCTCCGACGACGGCGCCACCACCGGCCATGTCGGTGCGCATCCAGTGCATCCCGTCGGCGGGCTTCAGCGACACCCCGCCGGTGTCGAAGGTGATGCCCTTGCCGACGAGCAGCAGGTGCGGGGCGTCGGAGGCGCCGTCCGGGCGGTAGGTCAGCTCCAGCAGCCGCGGCGGCCGCGCCGAACCGCCGCCGACGGCGAGGACGCCGCCGAAACCGTGCTCGGTGAGCCACTTCTCGTCGCGGACGGTGGCGGTGACGGCGTCGTGCTCACCGGCGATCTCGGCGGCCGTGCTCACCAGCCACGCCGGGTCCTTGACGTTGGACGGGGCGTTGGCCAGGTCGCGGGCCACGGACGTCGCGCGCGCCCACTGCCGCGCCCGCTGCGCGGTCTCGCGCAGCGCGGCGGTGTCCTCGCCCGGCGCCGCGACGAGCCAGACGCGGCGCAGCCTGATCGGGTCGGGGCGTTCGGTGACGCGGAAGCGGTAACCGCCGAGTGCCAGGCCGAGCACGAGCGCGGCGACGGCCTCGGCGGTGATGCCGGCGGGCAGTCGCACCTGGAGGTACTCGGCTTCGGCGGCGTCGCCGAGATCTTCGGGATCGCCCTCGTCCGGGGTGGACGCGGCGAGCCGCTCGCGCACCGCGCGGCCGAGGGCGCCGCCGGCGCGGCGCCACTGGTCGGGTTCGCCGTCGGCGGCGCCGACGGCCCACCCGGAGCGCCCGTCGGTGAACGGCAGCGGGTGCAGCGAACCGGCGTCGGCCCGCGCACCGATCGCGGTGAGCACGGCGCCGTCCACGTCGGCTGCCGCGGCGGGCACCGGTTCCGAGGCGGATTCACCGGTGAACAGCGGAACGGCACCCGGCACGCCGTCCCGCCACGTCCCGGTCACGTCCACTTCGACCAGTGGGGTCGGAACGGCGGGCAGGTTCGGCTCGACTGCGCGGTGCGACCGCGACGTACGAAACACAGCGGCGGACAACAGCAGACCTTTCGTGCGCGGCAACGTGTTCGGGCCACCGGCGCCGCGGCGGCACCGCCACCGGCACGTGTTCCGGCGCGCGCCGGAGCCGTGCCGGTCCGGCGCCCCCGCCGTCCGAGCGAACCGGGTGGTCGCCGACACCGGCCGCGGCGTCGGCGGCCGCCCGGTCGTTCGTCACCGTCGATCGGCGGCCCGAGAAGTGAATGCGATCGAATCGCGTCGGACTGTCCACACCGGCGGGCGCGCTGGTCGGCAGAACAGCCCCGCTCGCCACGTGCCCTGCTGCCTGCGCACCGGCACCTGCGGGGTGTCCGCTGCCTTCCAGCGTCCGGTCCGGAGGGCGCCCGGCCGAGGCGGCTCCCCCAGGCGGGGTCTGGTCCGCGCGATCCATCCGTGCGAACCTAGCCCGTGGTCGACTCCAGAGCGTCGCCCAGGTTCTTCGCCTCCTCAACCGACATCTCGACGACGAGACGCCCACCACCCTCGAGCGGAACGCGCATCACGATGCCGCGTCCCTCCTTGGTCACCTCGAGGGGACCGTCTCCGGTCCGGGGCTTCATGGCCGCCATAGCGTGCTCCCTCCGTGAACTCCAACACCCCGCGGCTTCGCGCACGGCTAGCTCGGGTCTGCCCCATTGTCCCCCATGCAGAGCGGAGGATGAAAGCGAACCGATCAACTCGGGTCCGCCCTGCGCTGGTCGAATCCGCCGGACCACGGGCACTTCCGGGGCTTGTGCGGTGTTCATCCGGATCACGAGCACGCCCCCCCGGACGCGATCCGGGGCACGCGTCCCGGCGTGTCGCCCCGCGGAGGAGCGCAACGCGGTCGGTGCCAACTCGCCGCTGTCGAACGGGAAACCACCCGCCCCGACAATCCACTGTGCACACTCCGGCGATGGTGAAAACGACTGACACGCCCGACGATCGTTCCAGCGGCGCCACTCGCCGTTCACCTCGCGCAGCGTGTCCGAGGGTTCACGCGCCGCGCCGTGTGCTTCTGGTCACACTCGCGCGTCCGGGCGATCACGCAGCGCGATGCCGCGGGCCGGGAGGTGCGGATCACCCCGCGCGCCAGCAGTCCGCCAGGTGATCGTCGACCATGCCCGTGGCCTGCATCAGCGCGTAGCACGTGGTCGGACCGACGAAGGAGAAGCCGCGCCCCTTCAGCGCCCGGGCCATCGCCGCGGACTCGGGCGTGCGCGCGGGCACCTCAGCAGCCGTGCGCGCCCGGGAGCCGCGCCCGGCCGGCGCGAAGGACCACAGCAGCTCGTCGAGGGACTCACCGGAGCCCACCAGCACGCGCGCGTTGGAGATCGCCGCGTCCACCTTCGCACGATTGCGCACGATGCCCGGGTCGGCGAGCAGCGCGGCGCGCTCGTCCTCGTCGAAGGCGGCCACCCGGTGCGGATCGAAACCGGCGAAGGCGCGGCGGAAGGCGGGGCGCTTGCGCAGGATCGTCAACCAGGCCAGCCCCGACTGGAACGCCTCCAGGGTGAGCCGCTCGAACAGGGCCCGGTCCCCGTGCAGCGGGCGCCCCCACTCGTGGTCGTGGTACTCGGCGTAGTCCGGCGGGTGCGCACCCCAGGGGCACCGCGCGTACCCGTCGTCACCGCGGATCGCGCCGGTCACTCCCGCTCCCCGGCGTCCGGACGCGGGTGCTCCCCCTCCGCGGTGCCCGCAGCTCCGCTCCCGGCGGCAGCGGAGCCCTCGGCGGTGCTCGCCCCTCCCCCGGCCTCCGCTGCGCCGGCCTCCGCTGCGCCGGCCTCCGCTGCGCCGGGCTCCGCTGCGCCGGTTTCCGCGCGCTCGGGCACTTCTCCGGTGCCGGTCGCGGCCTCCTGCGCCGTCGCTGAGCGCCCGTCCGCGGGGTCGCCGGCCGGGCCGGGCTCCCCGCCGCGCGCGCGGTGCAGCTGCTCCTCGGCCGCCGCGAGCTGGCGCTGCAGCACCGCCACCCGGCCGCGCAGCTCGTCGAGCTCACCGGCGACGCGTTCCAGCGCCCAGTCGACCTCGACCGCCTTGTAGCCGCGCAGCACCTGCTGGAACCGCAGCGCGCGCACATCGGAACCGTCGACCTCGGAGGACGGCAGGCGGGTCGGCGTCGCCCCGGGCGGCAACGACTCGAGCTGCTCGCCGCGGCCGAACACCACCGAGGCCAGCAGGAACACCACGGCCCCGACGACCAGGGCCGCGAACAGGTAGAGGAGCGCACTAGCCACGGTGGCCCATCGTGACACGGTGCGCCCCGGCCGCGGTCCGGGACCTGCGCACCCGCACGCCCGGGAGGAAGGGACCCGCCGAGGGCGTCCGCGGGCGGTGGCGCGCACGGGACCGCCCGGGGCGGACGAGACCCCGGCGGTGCGCGCGCGAGCACCGCACCGGAGCGGCCGTCACACCGGAGCGGCCGTCCGGCCGCCCAGCACGCCCTCGATCGCGGAGGTGAACTCGCGCCAGGCCCGGCGCTCGGCGTTCAACGTCTGCTGCCCGACGTCGGTGAGCTGGTAGGTCCGCCGCCGGCGGCCGCCCACCGTGCTCCACGTGCTGCGCACGTAGCCTGCGCTTTCCAGCCGCCGCAGCGCCGGGTAGACGGTCCCGGTCGGCAGGTCGACCGCACCACCGCTGCGTTGCTGCAGGACCTCGATGATCGCGTATCCGTGCAGTGCCTTGCCGTCGAGCGTGGCGAGTAACAGAGCATCCAGGTGACCGCGTAGCGCATCTGCCTTCACAAGTAGCGACTCTACGGATGTTCGGGCGCACTGTCACCGTCTTCCGGCAAGGGACCTTGGTCCCGGAAATGCGCGCGCTCGAATGATTTGCCTCACGCCTCGCCGCGTGCCCGCGCTCCGGGGCGCCCCCGACACGCGAACCCCGCGCACCGCCCCGCAATCTGGACTCGTTCCAGGAAGCGCAATTTTCATGAAAATTGTAAGTTGTCCCCACACGAATGGAGCACAATCCATCCACAAGGGGTGGAGTTGTCCCCGGGCTCGGGGGCCGAGGGGCGGCTGCGGGGCGCTTCCTAGGCCGCTGCGGGGCGCTCCCTAGGCCAGGGCGCGCAGCACGGCGTCGGGCGGGCGGGTCCCGGCGATCGACGCGACCATCTCCACCACCCGCCGCGTCTGCGCCACCTGGTGCGCGCGGAAGACCCGCGCGCCCTGCCAGGCGGCGACCGCCGTGGCCGCCAACGTGCCCTCGACGCGCTCGTCCACACCCGTCCCGAGCGTTTCGCCGATGAAGTCCTTGTTGGACAGGGCCATGAGCACCGGCCACCCGGTGGCCGCGAACCGGTCGGCGTGCCGCAGCAGCGCCAGCCCGTGCCAGGTGTTCTTGCCGAAGTCGTGGGTCGGGTCGATGAGCACGCCCTCCGCGGGCACACCGGTGGCGACCATCCGCTCGGCCCGCTGCACCAGCTCCTCGGCGACCTCGGCGACCACGTCGGTGTAGCGGGGGCGGAACGGGTCGGTGCGCGGCGGCAGCCCTCCCGTGTGCGAGCAGACCACGCCCGCGCCGAACTCCGCGGCCACCTCGGCCAGCAGCGGGTCGGCCCCCGCCCAGGTGTCGTTGAGCAGGTCCGCGCCCTCCGCGCAGACCTGGCGGGCCACCTCGTGCCGCCACGTGTCCACGCTGAGCACCAGCTCCGGGTGCCGGCGGCGGACCTCCCGCACGAACGGGACGACGCGGTGCGCCTCCTCCTCCGCGTCGACCGGCTCGCCCTGGGCCCCGGCGCGCACCCCGCCGATGTCGATGATGTCCGCGCCCTCCTCGGCCGCGCGGTCCACCGCCTGCACCGCGGCGTCGGCCGCGAACGTGCTGCCGCGGTCGTAGAAGGAGTCGCGCGTGCGGTTGACGATCGCCATCACCAGCGGGCGCTGCCCGGGCACGACCTTGTCCCGGAAGCGCAGCCCGGCCCGCCCCGGCATCACGCCGAGCTCGCGGCGCAGGCGTCCAGCGCCTGCTCCACGTCGGTGGCCACGGTCAGCACGTCCAGCGAGGACTGCGCGGCGAAACCGGACCGCACCATGCCGCGCAGCCAGCTGAGCAGGCCGTCGAAGTGCCCGTCCGGGTCGAGCAGCACCACCGGTTTGGCGTGCAGGCCGATGTAGCGGGAGGTCCACACCTCGAACAGCTCCTCGCAGGTGCCGATGCCGCCCGGCATGGCGAGGAACGCCGAGGCGTGGCTGTCCATGAGGCCCTTGCGCTCGCGCATGTTGTCCACGACCAGCAGCTCGTCGGCCTCGTCGTCGGCGATCTCGTGCTCCACGAGCGCCTGCGGGATGACCCCGATCGTGCGGCCACCGCCCGCCCGTGCGGCCCGGGCGACCTCGCCCATCATCGACACCCGGCCGCCGCCGGAGACGAGCGTCCAGTCGCGCTTGGCGACGCCGCTGCCCACCTCGGCGGCCAGGTCCATGTAGCGCTGCGGCACGGCGCGGGACGCGCAGTACACGCACACGGCCGTGGCCCCGGTGGACTCGTTCGTGCTCACCTTCGAACCTCCTGCTGCATCGTCCCACCCCTGCGGCGCCCGCCGGGATCATCGTAGCGGCGCGGCGGTGCGCGGAACCCGCGGCCGCATCCCCCCGCCAACCAGAAATACCAGTTCATCGGGGATTCACATGTCGTCTCGGCGGCGTACGATGAGCACACACGAAGCAGTCACGCACCGTGGACGCCGGCGCACCTCGCGTGCGCGACGACAAGGATCGTTCCCGGCGGGCACCGATCCCGCGCCGGACGGCCCCGCCGGCGGACCGGCTTCGCGCCCCGAGGGGGCTGTCATGCTCACCGAAATCGCGGTCATCATCCTGGTGGTGCTGGTGCTCGGGCTCGCCACCAGCATCAAGGTCATCCGGCAGTACGAGCGCGGCGTCGTCTTCCGGTTCGGCCGCCTGCTGGAGCACACCCGCAGCCCCGGCCTGACCATGATCGTCCCGGCGATCGACCGCATGCACAAAGTCAGCCTGCAGATCGTCACCATGCCCATCCCCGCGCAGGAGGGCATCACGCGGGACAACGTGACCGTCCGCGTGGACGCGGTGGTGTACTTCCGCGTCGAGGACCCGCCGCGGGCGATCATCAACGTCGAGGACTACCAGTTCGCCATGGGGCAGGTCGCCCAGACCTCGCTGCGCTCCATCATCGGCAAGAGCGACCTCGACGACCTGCTGTCCAACCGGGAGAAGCTCAACCAGGGCCTGGAGCTGATGATCGACAACCCCGCCCTGGGGTGGGGTGTGCACATCGACCGGGTGGAGATCAAGGACGTCTCGCTGCCGGACACGATGAAGCGCTCCATCGCGCGGCAGGCCGAGGCGGAGCGGGAGCGCCGCTCGCGCATCATCTCCGCCGACGGCGAGTACCAGGCCTCCCGGAAGCTCTCGGACGCGGCCAACGTCATGTCCGACACGCCCGCCGCGCTGCAGCTGCGCCTGCTGGAAACGGTCGTCGAGGTCGCCGCGGAGCGGAACTCGACGCTCGTGCTGCCCTTCCCGGTGGAGCTGCTGCGGTTCGTCGACCAGACGGCGGGGATGGCGACCGGTGCGGGCGAGCAGTCCGCGGAGAGCACCACCTCCGCCGCGAGCACCCCGGCGGACACGAAGAACACCGAGCCGGAGGAGCCGGGCACGCCGTCGACCGCGGCGCTGGCCGCCCTGGCCGACCCGGAGATCCCCGCCGCCGAGGTGCCGCCGGCTCCGCGCTCGAGCGAGGAGGACTCACCCGCCGAGGCGTCTGCTGCCGAGGCGGCCCCGGCTGCCGAGGCCGCCGAGGAAGTCGCTCCCGAGGGCGCCGAGGAGGGCACCACCGGGGCGAGCGGGTACTCCGACCGGCCCGGGGCTGCGGACGCCGCGGACTCCGCGCGGGCTTCCGCGGACGAGGACGGCCGCGCGGCCGCGCACAACGGCCTCCCCGGCCAGCGCGGGACCGAGGAGCGCGAGTTCTCCGGCTACTCCGGCCTCTCCTGAGCGGCCCCAGCCCCGAGCGGCCCTGCCCCGAGCTGCCGGGCGGAGCTGCGCCCGGGCACCGCCGTGCACCCCTGAGCGGGGTGCACGGCGGTCGGCGCGTCCGGGAGGTTCTGACCCGGCCCGCAGGCCGACCACGACCGCGCGGTCGCCGAGGACCGGCTCGGAGCCGCGCTCGACGCGCTCCGCCCGGCTGAGCGCGCGGCCCCGGCGGGAAGCGCCCGGTCAGCCGAGGAAGCTGCGCAGCACCTCGGTGCAGTGGCGCACGTGCGCGGCGTGCACGTGCTCCTGCCGGGTGTGCGCCAGCGCGGGGTCGCCCGGCCCGAAGTTCACCGCCGGCTGCCCGCGCGCGGCGAACCGGGACACGTCGGTCCAGCCGAGCTTGGCCACCGGTTCGGCCCCCGAGGCGGCCACCAGCTCCGTCGCGGGCGCCCGGTCCACCCCCGGGCGCGCGGGCGCGGCCGCGTCCTCCACCGCCACCTCGAAGCCCTCGAACACCTCGCGCAGGTGCGCTTCCGCCTCGGTCACGGTGCGGTCCGGGGCGAAGCGGTGGTTGACCGTCACCACGCAGGAATCGGGCACCACGTTGCCGGCGACCCCGCCCTCGACGCGCACCGCCTGCAGTCCCTCGTGGAAGGCGAGCCCGTCGACCTCCGGCCGCCGCGGGGTGTACTCGGCCAGGCGCCGCAGCACCGGTTCGGCGGCGTGGATCGCGTTGCTGCCCATCCACGCGCGCGCGGAGTGCGCCCGCACGCCGGTGGTGCGCACGCGCACCCGCATCGTGCCCTGGCAGCCGGCCTCGACGACCGCGTTGGACGGTTCGCCCACCACGGCCAGGTCCCCGTCCAGCCACTCCGGCAGCTCGCGCTCGATGCGGTTGAGCCCGTTGCGCTCGGCCTCGACCTCCTCGCAGTCGTAGAACACGAACGTCAGGTCGTAGCGCGGCGCGGTCAGCTCGGCGGCCAGCCGCAGCAGCACCGCGTCGCCGCTCTTCATGTCCGTGGTGCCGCAGCCGTGCACGACCTCCTCCTCCCCCGCGCCGGTGCGGTGCGACGGCAGGTTGTCGTTGACCGGGACGGTGTCCAGGTGCCCGGCGAGCACGACCCGCCCGGACCGGCCGAGGTCCGTCCGCGCCAGCACCGCGTGCCCGCTGCGCACGACCTCGAGGTGCGGTGCCTGGCGGCGCAGCGCCGACTCCACCGCGTCGGCGATCTCCCCCTCCTCGCCGGAGACGCTGGCGACGTCCACCAGCGCGGCGGTGAGATCGACGGGGTCGGCGGCCAGATCCAGCGCATCGCTCATGACCCGGCAGGTTACCGTTTTAGCCATGAGCACAGGTACTCCCGACCAGCAGAGCACGGGCGCCCAGGGCGTGGGCGTGGCCACGGTCACCGATGACGGCACGGTGCTGGACACGTGGTTCCCCAGCGTCAAGCTCACCGACCCCGGTGAGGCCACCGAGCCCGGCAGCACCCGGCTGACCCCGGAGCAGGCCGCCGAGTACCTCGGCGCCGCCGGCGCGGAGCTGCTCGGCCGGGACGACGCGCGCAACGTGGAGATCGTCGCCGTGCGGACCGCGGTCGACCGGCTCGACACGCCGCCCGCCGACACGCACGACGTGTACCTGCGGCTGCACCTGCTGTCGCACCGGCTGGTGCGCCCGCACGGCCAGAGCCTGGAAGGCATCTTCGGCCTGCTGTCGAACGTCGTGTGGACCAACCACGGGCCGTGCGCGGTGGAAGGCTTCGAGGCCACGCGGATGCGGCTGCGCGCCCGCGGCGCGGTCACCGTCTACAGCGTCGACAAGTTCCCCCGGATGATCGATTACGTCGTGCCCTCCGGGGTGCGCATCGGGGACGCCGACCGCGTGCGGCTCGGTGCCCACCTGGCCAGCGGCACGACGGTGATGCACGAGGGCTTCGTCAACTTCAACGCGGGCACGCTCGGCGCGTCCATGGTGGAGGGCCGCATCTCCGCCGGGGTCGTCGTCGGCGACGGCTCCGACGTCGGCGGCGGCGCGTCGATCATGGGCACGCTCTCCGGTGGCGGCAAGGAGGTCATCTCCGTCGGCGAGCGCTGCCTCATCGGCGCCAACGGCGGTGTCGGCATCTCGCTCGGCGACGACTGCGTCGTCGAAGCCGGCCTGTACGTCACCGCAGGCACCAAGATCACCCTGCCGGACGGCACGATCACCCGCGCCCGCGACCTGTCCAGCTCCAACGGGCTGCTGCTGCGCCGCGACTCCACCACCGGCGTCGTCCAGGCCAGCGCCCGCAGCGGCGGTCCCGTCGAGCTGAACGCCGCGCTGCACGCCAACGACTGACAGGACTCCGGGAGTCCGCGGAGCGGCTGTTGAGGGCGGGGGATGGGGGTAGCTGGGAGGAATCTCCGGCGGGGCCTCGCTGCGGGATCCCCGACCCCTCGGGTAGCCACCCGCAGGCCGCCTGGCGGACCGCTGCGCCCAAGCGCACATCCACCGGTCCGCGCCCGCGGACACCGGTGACAGTTGCCGGGGCGGTCGGCACGCCCGCCCGCCCCGGCAACTCACCGTTCGGAGCAACCGCCAGTGCCGCGTGCGCTCCTAGAATCGGGTGATGGCTGTTGAGCAGCGCGGCGCCTCCTCGTCCCCGAACGGCGCGCACCCCGCCGCGGGGAGTTCGGACGCGCCGGGAGCGACGGGCCGCACCGCTCGCGGCGAGCTCGCCGCGAGCATCGGCCTGACCGCCGCACCCGTGACCCCGGCCGACGACAGCGATCCGGCCGAGCAGGTGCGCGCCGGGCTGGACCACCGCCTGCGGGTGCTCGTCGACCGCGACCCGGGCACGCGCAGCGGCGAGGACCCGGAAGACCTGCACCAGATGCGCGTGTCCGTGCGGCGCATGCGCGCCATGCTCAAAACGGCGCGCGACTTCCTCGACCGCGGCCGCTCGGACCCGTTGCGCGCCGAGCTCGGTTGGCTCGGCCGCTCCCTCGGCCCCGTGCGCGACCTCGACGTGCAGCTCGGGCACCTCGCCGAGCAGGTCGCCGCGCTGCCGGAGATCGACCGCGCCGGCGGTGAGTCGCTGCTGCGGGAACTGCGCCGGCGGCGCGAGCGGGAGCGGGAGGCGATGCTGTCCGCGCTGGACAGCGCCCGCTACGGCCACCTGCTGCGCGGGCTCGTCGAGTACACCTCCGCCCCGGTCGGCGCAGCCGCCCCGACCGGCCGGGCCGCCACGACCGGGGCGGCCGAGCAGCTGCTGCGGCTGACCGGGCGGCAGTACCGCAAGCTGCGCAAGGCGGTGCGCGAGCTGCCGGACGAGCCGAGCGACGAGCAGCTGCACGACCTGCGCATCCGCGGCAAGTCGCTGCGCTACACCGCCGAGTTCGCCGAACCGCTGTGCGGCGAACCGGTGCGCGGGGTGCGGAAGGCGGCGAAGGCGCTGCAGGACGTGCTCGGCGAGCACCAGGACGCCTGCGTGGCCCTGGAGCAGCTCCGCGAACTCGGCGGGCAGCTGGGCTCGCGCGGTGACGCCCCGGCGGGGTTCACCGCCGGCCGCCTCGCCGAGCAGGAGAACCGGCGGCGCCTGCAGCGCCGCGAGCAGTGGCCGCGGACCTGGCAGGAGCTCCGCTCAGCGGCCGGCGAGCTGAGCTGAGGGCCCGCGGACCGGCCGTCGCGGGCTGGCCCGGTGCGGCGGGGAGCACCGGCGTGCGGCGGGGATCACCGGCGCGCCGCCCCGCCTCGCGAGGCGCCCGCGCCGAACCCCGCTCGCAGCGGAGGAAGTCGCGGAACGAGCTCAGGTCAGGCGCTGCACGGCCGCGGCGATCCGCTCGTCGGTGGCGGTCAGCCCGATCCGCACGTGCTGCTGCCCCGCGGGCCCGTAGAACGTGCCGGGCGCGGCGAGGACGCCGCGGCGGGCCAGCCGGTCGATCGTGCTCCACGCGTCCTCACCGCACGTGGCCCACAGGTACAGCCCGGCGCGCGAGTGCTCGACGGTGAACCCGGCGGACTCCAGCGCGGGCAGCAGCGCGGCGCGCCGCTCGGCGTAGCGCTTGCGCTGCTGCTGCACGTGGGTGTCGTCCTGCAGCGCCGCGGTCACGGCTTCCTGCACCGGGCGCGGCATGATCATGCCGGCGTGCTTGCGCACCTCCAGCAGCCGCCGCACCAGGTCCGGGTCGCCGGTGACGAAGCCGGCGCGGTACCCGGCGAGGTTCGACGACTTCGACAGCGAGTGCACCGCCAGCACGCCGGTCGGCTCCAGGCCCACGGACGGGTGCAGCACGGACACGGGATCGGTCTCCCAGCCGAGCGCGAGGTAGCACTCGTCCGAGGCGACCACCGCCCCCATGTCCTGCGCCGCGCGCGCGGTGCGCCGCAGCTCGCCGGCGTCGGCCACCCGGCCGGTGGGGTTCGACGGCGAGTTCAGCCAGACCAGCGCCGTCCCCGCCGGGGGTTCCTCGCCGGGCGCGAGGCGCACGACGTCGGCGCCCGCCAGCCGCGCCCCCACCTCGTAGGTCGGGTAGGCCAGCTCGGGGATCGCGACCAGCTCGCCCGGCCGCACCCCGACGAGCGTTGGCAACCACGCGACGAGTTCCTTCGACCCGACCGTCGGCAGCACCGCCTCCGGATCGGGCGCGGTCACGCCGTGCCGCCGGTGCAGCGCCCCGGCGGCGGCCTCGCGCAGCGCGCGGGTGCCGTGCGTGGCGGGGTAGCCCGGCTGGTCCGCGGCCGCGTTCAACGCGGTGCGCAGGACCTCCGGGACCGGGTCCACGGGGGTGCCGACGGACAGGTCGACGATGCCGTCGGGGTGCGCCCGCGCGGTCGCCGCGTGCTCCGCCAACGAGTCCCACGGGAACTCGGGCAGCCGCGGACCGCGCGGCGCACCACTGCTCGCGGTGCTCATTCGGCCTGCGGAGGCAGGCTCACGACCGGCTCGACGTCCTTGTTGACCTTGCCGACCTTGGCGGCACCGCCCGGCGAACCCAGGTCGTCGAAGAAGTCCGCGTTGGCCTGGGTGTACGCCGTCCACTCGTCCGGGACGTCGTCCTCGTAGTAGATGGCCTCGACGGGGCACACCGGCTCGCACGCGCCGCAGTCGACGCATTCGTCCGGGTGGATGTAGAGCATCCGACCGCCCTCGTAGATGCAGTCGACAGGGCACTCCTCGATGCAGCCCTTGTCGAGCACGTCGACGCAGGGTTCGGCGATCACGTAGGTCACGGTTGCTCTCCTGCTTGCAGCGTAGTTCCGACGCGCAGGAATCTCCTGGCGCGACGCGTCGAGAATATCGCTCCTCGGGCCCGCGAGCTCGCAGCAGTCCCAGAGTGCGGAACGACATCGACTTCACCGGGCGACTCTATGCGGAGCGGGAAAACAGCGTAAACGATCGGGATCACAGCCCGGCGGCGCCCATGCCGTCCGCCCGCCGCACGTACCCGCCCGGCGGCGTGCGGCAAACCCGAGGTGCACCCCGGCGACGTGGGGATTCGCCGGCCGGCGGGCGCGCGCACCCGCCGCGCCCGCAGCCGCGGCGACATCCCGCGCAACCCGGACATGCCGTTCGCCACACCCGGTGTGCCCCGTTCGGCGGTCGCCCCGCCGCGCTCCACGGCGACGGCGCCTCCGCAGACGCACCCATCCGGGTGGTGGGAACTTTTCCCGGGCGCGGTCAGGGGCGGGGGCCGAACCGCACGCCGCGCTGGCCCCCGCCCCCGCGGGCGTTGGCCCGGGCGCCCTGCTCGCCCAGCGCCACGCCGAGCATCAACGCGCCGGACAGCGCGCCACCGCCGAGCAGCAGCAGCGTGCGCCAGTCCTGCAGCAGCACCGCATCCCCGCCGGGACCGACCATGCCGAGCACGAACACCGCGGCGAACCACGCCACGAGCGGTGCCGCGGACACCGCGCGGTGGTCCGACGTGCGGGAGGCGAGGCGCACCAGCAGCGGCGTGGTCACCACGGCCACCGCCGCGGTGATCGGGAACTGCACCGGACCGAGGTACAGCGGCAGGTACATCACCTCGAGCACGCCCAGCAGCACCGCGTCCAGCACGAGCAGCCCGGACAGCGCGCGGTCGGAGCGGCTCACCGCTCGCTCACCACCCCGAGGTCCAACCCGCCGAACAGGTCCGCCCCGCAGCCGGCGCCCTCCCCCGCGGCCAGCGCGAAGTGCTCGCGCCGCAGGACCGGCAGGCCGATGTCGTTCGACAGCGCGTAGGCGCGGGCGGCCGAACCGGCGGGGTCGTCCGGCCACACCTGCACCTGGGTGCGGTGGGCCCGCAGCGCTTCGGTCTTCGCCGCCAGCTGGTCGGAGACGTCCACGACCGTGGTGATCTCCTCGTCCGGCACGTGCGGCACCTCCTCCAGGTGCGGCAGCCGCCACGGCAACCCGTCCGCCCCGGCCAACGCGCTCAGCTCGGCGGCGAGCTCGTCCCGGGAGGTGACCGCGTGGAACACGCGCCGCACCTCCGGCACCCGGGCGGCCGCGGCCGTGGTCACGTGGTGCGCGCGCACGTGGTCGGGATGCCCGTAGCCACCGTCGTCGGCGTAGGTCACGACCACCTGCGGTCGCACCTCGCGCAGCACGTCTTCCAACTCGGCCACCTGCTCCTCCTGGTCACCGGTGGCGAACGCCCGCGGGTGCGCGCTCGGCAGCGCCGCGGCCCGGCCCGGGCCCTCCCAGCGCATCCCCGAGTCCCGCCAGCGGCCGGTACCGCCGAGGAACCGGTGGTCGTGCACCCCCAGCGCCGAGCAGGCCGCCCGCAGCTCCCCCACCCGGTAACCGCCGAGCTGGTCGGCCCGGTCCGCCGCGAGGGTCCGCAGGCCCGCCGGGATGACCTCGCCCTCCTCGCCGAGCGTGCAGGTCACCAGCGTCACGTGCACCCCGCGCGCGGCGCAGCGGGCGATCGCGCCCCCGGTCATCAGCGTCTCGTCGTCGGGGTGGGCGTGGACCAGCAGCAGGCGCGGAACATCTGCGAACGTCACCCGCCCAGGGTAGGTGAGTCCGCGGATCGGCTGGTTCAGGGAGTCCGCGGATCGGCTGTTGAGGGCGGGGGGATGGGGGTAGCTGGGAGGGACCTCCGGCGAGGCCTCGCTGCGGGACCCCCCGACATCGGGTAGCCGCCCGCCCGGTCGCACCGGAGCTCACCAGCCGTCGTGGTCCATCGGGCTGCCGCGCCACTCGCCGGCGGTGGAGAACGGGCCGGCGAAGCCGTTGCCCGGGCCGACGCCCTCGGTGTCCCGGCGCACGGCCACCACCTGCGCGTCCTGGTACAGCGGCAGCGACACCGCCTCGGCCCACACCTCGCCCTCGACCGCGCGCGAGGCCCGCCAGGGGTCGACCCGGCCCGCCAGCGCGGCGTCGATCCGCGGCTGCAGCAGCGGATCGCAGAAGCCCGTCGGGTTGAACGGCACCGGCTGGTCCGAACCGGGCACGGTGCCCGCGCAGCCGAACGAGGAGGCCAGCATGGCCGCGGGATCGCCTCCCGCGGCGCGCGGCGCCACCGCCATGTCCACGGCCGACTCGCCGGAGGACTCCTGCTGCAGCGGGTTCGCCGAGAGCATCGACCCGTACAGCTCGTCACCGGTGGGGGTGACCACGGTGGCCCCGATGCCGAGCTCGCGCAGCTGCCGGGCGGCCTCCTCGGCCACGTCGCGGTAGCTCTGCCGCTCGAACGGGGCGGCGATGGTCAGCGTCAGCCGCTCGCCGCCGCGCGTCCACCGCCCCCCGGACTCGGTGTAGCCGGCCTCGCGCAGCAGCTGGCGGACGCGCTGCGGATCCGGCTTCGAGCGGATCGCGGGCGGTTCGGTGGGCCGGTAGCTCGGCTCGGAGGGCGCACGCACCTGGGCGTGCGCGGTCAGGCCCTGGGCGGGGCCGCCGCCGGTGCCCGCGGTGACGAGCCGCTGCCGGTCCAGCCCGGCGAGCACGGCGCGGCGCACCGGCGTGTCGGCCAGGGCCGGGCTGTCCGGCCGCAGCAGCATCTGCAGCGTCTGCGGCCGCGGCACCGTGCGCACGTCCACCTTGTCCCCGAGGGAGCGCAGCGTGTCCAGCGTGCGCTTGTCGCTGTCGAACACGGCCAGGTGCGAATCACCGCTGCGCAGGGCTTCCACCTGCAGGGGGGTGTCCACGGCGCGCAGCGTCAGGCGGTCGGCGCGCGCCGGCGGTCCCCAGTAGCGGTCGTTGCGCTCCAGCGAGACCTCGCCGCGGTCCAGGTCGACCTGCCGGATGGCGAACGGTCCCCCGGAAGCGGGGTATCCGTTGTCGAGGACCGTGTTCCAGCCGCGCG
Organism: Salinifilum aidingensis; assembly: GCF_054782015.1. Taxonomy (NCBI): domain Bacteria; kingdom Bacillati; phylum Actinomycetota; class Actinomycetes; order Pseudonocardiales; family Pseudonocardiaceae; genus Salinifilum; species Salinifilum aidingensis. The sequence goes on from NZ_BAAGTH010000001.1 coordinate 182,254, forward strand.
GTGCGTCCCGCATCAGGTGCGCGGGCAGCAGGTGGTCGAACAGGGAGCGCCAGCCCTGGAACGGCTGGGTGAACGTCACGTCGACGACCTTGCCCCCGTGCGAGGAGGACACGTCGTCGATGAGCTGGTACCCGGCGGGGTTGGCCACGCCGGCCTGGGTGCTCATCTGCTCGGCGAGGTAGACGAAGTCCTCGGCGGCGATCGGCGCGCCGTCGGACCAGCTGGCCTCCCGCTTGATCCGGTAGCGCACGGTGAACTTCTCCGCGCCCGGGACCGGCTCGGCCGACTCCATCAGCGTCGTGTTCAGCGCGGGCGCGCCGTCCTTCCCCGGCACGAACACCGAGGGCAGCATGAGGTTGGCCAGCGCCGAGGTGGACGGGGACATGTCGGCGAGGGTGTGCGGGTTGAAACCGCCCTCGAAGTCGTCCACCCCGACGACGACCTCGGTGGGCATGGGCTGCGTGGTCGGCACGTCCGAGGAGGGCGGCGGCGGGGTGGTCTCGTTCGGGTCCGCCAGCGGCGGCGGTGGCGCGTTGGTGCAGGCTGCCACCAGTCCGACCGCGCTCACCAGCACCGGGAGCGCGACGCGTCGGCGGCGGTGCCCCTGCTGCACGCCGAACCTCCCCTCGGTCGACACCCGCGGCGGAACCCCGCGAGGCTCCTATCGTTACGTGCCGGCCCGCGCGCCCGGACATCGGGGCCCCGGCACCGGGCCTGCCCGGGGACCGGGCAGACCGGAACCGGCGGCCGCGCCGGACGGGCGGGGCGTCCGCACACGAGTCCCGAGCCCGGTGCGCGGCCCCGCACACCGGGTGGCAGGCGGGTCCGCGCTCGCGGCAGGGCGGGGCAGTCCGCGGACGGCCGGCGCGGCGAGTCGGGCGGGGAACGTCCGACTCCCCCGGCCGCCCGCCCCGGACAGCGGAGATCGGGCGGCCACGCGCGGCGGGCCGTCAGCCGCGGGACTTGGCGCGGGAGCGCTCGCGGGCGCGGGCGCCCCCCTCGAGGGTGTTCTTGCGCACCCGGACGGCCTTCGGTCCCGCTTCCACGCACTCGTCGCCGCCGCAGAACTCGAGGGCCTCCTCCAGGCTCAGCGTGCGCGGCCGCGCGAGCCGCTCCAGCTCCTCGGCTCCGGCCGAGCGCATGTTGGTGAGCTTCTTCTCCTTGGTGACGTTGAGGTCGAGGTCCTCGTTGCGCGGGCTCTCGCCCACGACCATGCCCTCGTAGACCTCGTCACCCGGGGAGACGAAGAACGTGCCGCGGTCGGCCAGCTGCATCAGCGCGTACGTCGTGACCGGCCCGGACCGGTCGGCCACCAGCGAACCGGAGTGGCGCGTGTGCAGATCCCCCGCCCACGGGAAGTAGCCCTCGAAGACCTGGTTGGCGATACCGCCGCCGCGGGTCTCGGTGAGGAAGTCGGTGCGGAAGCCGATGAGCCCGCGGGAGGGCACCAGGTAGTCGAGCTTGATGCGCCCGGTGCCGTGGCCGGACATGGTCTCCATCTTGCCCTTGCGCCCGGCCAGCAGCTGGGTGACGTTGCCGAGGTGTTCCTCGGGCACGTCGACGCTGAGCCGCTCGAAGGGCTCGTGCAGCTTGCCGTCGACGTGCTTGGTGACCACGTCCGGCTTGCCGATGGTGAGCTCGAAGCCCTCGCGGCGCATCGTCTCCACCAGCACGGCCAGGGCGAGCTCGCCGCGGCCCTGCACCTCCCACACGTCGGGGCGCTCGGTGTCCTCGACGCGCATGCTCACGTTGCCGATGAGCTCCTGGTCGAGCCGGGACTTCACCTGGCGCGCGGTGAGCTTGGTGCCGCCGTTGCGGCCGGCCATCGGCGAGGTGTTCACACCGAAGGTCATGGAGATGGCGGGCTCGTCGACGGTGATCCGCGGCAGCGGCTGCGGGTCCTCCGGATCGGCGAGCGTGTCACCGATGGTGATCTCCGGGATGCCCGCGATGGCGACGAGATCGCCCGCGGAGGCCTCCTCGGCGGGGACGCGCTCCAGCCCGTCGTTCTTCAGCAGCTCGGTCAGGCGGACCCGCTGGGCGCTGCCGTCGGCGCGGCACCAGGCCACGTTCTGCCCCTTGCGGAGCGTGCCCGCGTGGATCCGGCACAGCGCGATCCGGCCGAGGAACGGCGAGGCGTCCAGGTTGGTCACCAGCGCCCGCGTGGGGGCCTCGAGGTCGACCGTCGGCGCGGGGACGTTCCGCAGCAGCAGGTCGAACAGCACGTCGAGGTTCTCGTCCTCGGGCACCTCCCCGTCGGTGGGGCGGGTGAGGCTGGCGCGGCCGGCGCGGGCGGAGGCGTAGACGACGGGCATGTCGAGGACGGCCTCCTCGTCGATCCCGCCGTCCTCCATCTCGGCGGCCAGTTCGGTGGCCAGCTCGAGCAGCAGGTCGTGGACCTCCTCGACGACCTCGGCGCTGCGGGCCTCGGCGCGGTCGACCTTGTTCACGACCAGCTGCACCGGCAGCTTCGCCGCCAGTGCTTTGCGCAGCACGAACCGGGTCTGCGGCAGCGGCCCCTCGCTGGCGTCCACCAGCAGCAGCACGCCGTCCACCATGCTCAGGGCGCGTTCCACCTCGCCGCCGAAGTCGGCGTGGCCGGGGGTGTCGACGACGTTGATCGTCACCGGCCCGCCCTCGGTCTGCCGGTGGATGGCCGTGTTCTTCGCCAGGATCGTGATGCCCTTTTCCCGCTCCAGATCGTTCGAGTCCATGATCCGGTCGACGGGCTCGGTGCGCTCGGAGAACACACCGGATTGACGCAGCATCGCGTCCACCAGAGTGGTCTTGCCGTGGTCAACGTGCGCCACGAGGGCGACGTTGCGCAGGTCGGGGCGCGCGGTCACCGACCTGGTTGGGGCGCTGAGGCTGCTGGACACGCGGTTACTCCTGCTCCTTCTACGCGGAAAGCTGCCGACCGGGAGTTCGTTTCCGTGCCACGAGGTCGGCATGCGCTCTACCCAGGGTAGTCCAGCAGCTGCGGCCAGCGGCGCGCACGTGCCCGGTGCAACACCGGTGGCGCCGGCAGGCGCTCCTCGCCCCGGCTCCTGCCCGCGCGCAGGAGCCCGCGCGGGGTCGTGCTGCTGGGGGCTCGGCGCGCTCACCGCGGCCCGCGCGCGGGAACCGGAGGGAATTCTTCGCCGCCCGCGCAGTTCCGCGGCCGCACCGGAATCGCACCGCTCGGGGAATGCGCGTTCCGGAACACCGCTTCCGGAACGCGGTGCCGGATGATCCGACCTCGGCGCCGCCGGGGCGGATACCTCGACGTCACCGGGACCTCGGCGTCACCGGGGCCGGATCATGCGGACCAGGTCGGTCACTGGCTCGACGAACGCACCGAATCAGCGTAATTGGCGAGTTCGGGGATGGTGTGCCGGACCTCGAACGGGATGACCTCGTAGCGGGCCAGCTTGTGCAGGACGAACGGGTCCGTCGCCAGGAGCGCGTCCAACCTCCCGCGGGACATCGCGCGCGCGATGATCACCACGCCGTCCTCCGACTCGCGGGTTCCGGCGCAGATGAAATCCCCCGCCTCGTAATGCTGGTTGACCCATTCGTGGTGCTCGACCAACCGCTCGTCGACGCGGGTTTTCGGTGCGGTGAAATGCAGCAAGACCACGTACATCCTCCCAATGTAACGCCGCCCGCCCGGTGCCGCCGATCACCTGCGCGCAGGAACGGCTGGTGCGCACCCACCGGAGCGCCCGCAGCACGGCCGCAACCCGATGCCAGCCGGTCCTGGCGCACGACCATCCCATCAATGTGCGTTTTGCACGTGCCCGGTGAGATGGCCGCGAGCGAGCTGGGGCCGGTGACCGCACGCGCGGAGCACGCCGGCGAGACCACGTACCTGACCAAGCACGGACACCGCGCCGCTGCCGTGGTCCCGGCCGAGGACGCGGAACTGCTCGAGGCCCTCGAGGAGCTCGTCGACACCGAAGCCGTGCACCAAGCCCTGGAAGCGCACGCGGCCGGGGACAACGAGCGGGTGCCGTTCGTGCGCCGGACGGCGCGGTCATCGACCGCGGGGTATCAGGTCGAACTGCTCAAACAGGCGGAGGAGTTCCTCGACGAGCTCTCCACGCAACAACCGCGCGATGCACGAGCGCTCGAAGGCGCCATCGAAACCCCGGCCGCTTCGCCGACTCGGCCGCTGAACACGAGGACGCCGATCACCGACGTGTAGGATCACCGACGTGCGCGCACTTCAGCACGGATCCTGGTGGGCCGCCGCGGGGCGGCCCCGAGTGCGCGTGCGCTGACGCACCTGATCACCGGCCGCCACCGGGCGGCCGGTCGCAGCGACGTCGTTCCCGGTGGTGGCACGGCCACCGAGGAGGAACGATGCACTCCACCGCGCACACCGCGGACCTCGAGCACCCCGAACCGTCGGTTGAGCACCCACCGGCGGGGCACCCACCGGCAGGGCACCCATCGGCGGGGCGTCCGGACGGCGACCGCTCCCCGCGCACGCTCCTGTCCGCGATCACCCCCTCCGGGCACGTCCAGCTCGGCAACCACCTCGGCGCCGTGCGCCGCTGGGTCGCCGGCCAGCAGGCCGACCGCGAGCGGAGCTCGGGGGGAACGGCGCAGCAGGACGCGCACCTGTACTTCGTCTCCGACCTGCACGCCATGACCACCCCGCACAGCCCGGAGCGGTTGCGCACCCTCACCCGGGAGCAGCTCGCCGTGGTGCTCGCGGCCGGGCTCGCCCCGGAAACCGTGTTCGTGCAGTCCGACCTGGCCTGCGAGCTCGGCGCGCTGAACTGGGTGCTCGAATGCACGTGCACCCACGGCGAGGCCGCGCGCATGGTGCAGTTCAAGGAGAAGAGCACCGGTGCCGAGGCGGTGCGCCTCGGGCTGCTCACCTACCCCGTGCTCATGGCCGCCGACATCCTCGCGCAGGGGGCCACGCACGTGCCGGTGGGCGCCGACCAGCAGCAGCACGTCGAACTGGCGCGCACCCTGGCCCGCCGGTTCAACCACGCCCACGGGGCCGCCTTCGCCGTGCCCGAGCCGGTGACGCCGCTCGTGGGAGCCCGGGTGCGCGATCTCGCCGACCCCGACCGCAAGATGGCCAAGTCGACGCAGCAGTCAGCCGGGGTGGTGTTCGTGCTCGACGAGCCGGACGCGATCCGGCGGAAGTTCCGCCGCGCCGTCACCGACGACCGCGGCGCGGTGCGCTACGCGCCGGAGCAGCAGCCCGGGGTCGCGAACCTGCTGGAGGTCCTCGGGGCCTGCCAGGACCGCAGCCCGTACGCGGCGGCCTCCGGGATCGATTCGTACGCGCAGCTCAAGGAGGCCGCCGCCGAGGCGGTCGTGGAGACCCTGCGACCGGTGCGCTCGCGGGCCCGCGAGCTGCTGGACGACCCCGGCGAGCTGGCGCGCGTCCGCGCCCGCGGGGCCGAGCGGGCGCGGGAGCGGATGCGCCCGCGTCTGGACGCGGCGCTGCGGCTGGCCGGGCTGGGTGGGCTGGGCGGGCTGGGTGGGCTGGGCGGGCTGGACTGAAGGGAGCCCGCCCCGGGCGGCACCGGTGCGCACCGAGCCGGCCGGGGTCCGCACTGGCCGGCGAGCGGCCGCGGCGCCGCACGCGCACGAGACGTCGCCCCGGCGGCGCTGCGCGGTCCCTACCGGGTGCTGTCCGCGCCGAGCAGCCCCGCGAGCGCGGGCAGCACCAGCCGGTCGGCCTCCAGCCAGTCCACGCTCGACAGCTCCGGCGCGGGCAGCCACCGCAGTGCGCGGTGCTCCACGGGGCGCGGGTCGGCGCCGTCCTCGACGAGCTCCGCGGCGTGCATCCGCAGCAGCATCCCGTTCGGCAGCGGGACGTCGGTGCCCACCCGCGCGACGGGGCGCACGGTGACGTCGAGCTCCTCGGAGCACTCGCGCACCACCGCGTCGTGCTCGCTCTCGCCCGGTTCGACGCGCCCGCCGGGGAGCTCCCAGCGCCCGGCGTGCCGTGCCGGACGGCGGCGCTGCTGCGCCAGCAGGAGTCCACTGCGGACGATGGCCGCGCCCACCACCACCGGACGTCCCGCCCAGGTCTCGGCGAGGTCGCGCACCACAGCCAGCCGCGCTTCGAGCACGCGGCGCACGAACCGGCGCACCACCGCGTCCGCCGGCCCCCTCTCCAGCGCACGCGCGGCCGCGCCGCCGAGCAGCTGCCAGGACGCGGTTTCGGTGAGCACCGCGCCCCCGGCCCCCTCGCTCACGGTCGAGTCGTGCCGCAGCTCGCGCGGCCGCGGACCGAGCCCCGCGGAGCGGAGCCCGCCTGCGCCTGCCTCGGTGATCCGGGTGCTCATCGGCACGCGCACGCCGCACGCGTGCACGCGGAAGTCGAGCACGTCCCCCGGCAGCAGCAGTTCGCCCGCTCCGGTGCGCGCCCGGCCGCGCACGCCCACCCCAGTGAGGGCCCGCTCGGCCGTGCGCGTGTGGCGCAGCGCCGCGGCCACCGTCGTGGCGGGCGCGTCGATCACCCCGGTCATCCGCTGTTCCGGCACGGGCACCCATGGTGCCCCGCCGCACCCGCGCCACCGCGGCGGCCTCTCCCGACCCCGCACTGAATCGGTCAACGCAATTTTCATGAAAATTGGAAAATCTGGAACCGTTCCAGAGTGGCTCCCGGAGTCCTCAGCGCGCCCGGCCGCGTCGGCTCGCATCGCACGGGGCCGCTGCGCGAGGATGGCGCACATGGTCGAATTGCTGAGCGAGGAGCGGATCACCGAATCCCTCGAACACCTCCCGGAGTGGAAGCGCGAAGGCGAAAGCATCTCGCGCACCGTCGAGTTCCCGTCCTTCACCCAGGCCATCCAGGCGGTCAACCGGATCGCGGAGATCGCCGAGTCCGAGGACCATCACCCGGACGTGGACATCCGCCACACGGTCGTCCGCTTCGCGTGCACCACGCACTTCCTCGGTGGCCTCACGGAGAACGACTTCTCGCTGGCGCGGGAGATCAACGGAGTCGTGGAGCAGCTGCTCGGCTGAGCCTCACCGCTCTACCAGCTCCGCGGCGGCGCGGGCGCACCCCCAGGAGAGGGCGACGCCGGAGCCGCCGTGGCCGTAGTTGTGCACGATCCGCGCCCCCGCGTAGTCCTCGGCCTCCACGCGCACCCGCGGGCGCGCGGGGCGCAGTCCCACCCGCTCCTCGAGCTGGCGCGCGCGGCTCAACCGCGGCTCCACCCGGGCGCACCGGGCCATGATCCGCTCGCTGAGCTCGTGGTCGGGCGCGGTCGACCACTCGTGCTCGGCGGCGATCCCGCCGAGCACGACGCGGTCCGCGTGCGGCATGATCGAGACGAACTCGGTCTCCCGGGCGATCTCGAGCAGGAACTCCTCGACGCCCGGGTTCTCCACGACCACCTGCTGCCCCCAGACGGGCACGACCGAGGGATCGCCGAACATGCGGGCGCCGATGCCGGCGCAGTTGACCACCCGGTCCGACTCGGCGGCCGCGTCCGCGAGCACCGGCACTTCCGAGCGCAGCAGTTCACCCCCGGCGCCGCGGAAGCGGCGCACCAGGTAGTCGAGGTAGCGCAGCATGTCCACCAGCGGGAACGTGCCGTGGTAACCGCTGAGGAACGGCGCGGGCAGCTCGTTCGCGGTGCAGCGGCGCAGGTTGGGCACGAGTTCCGCTTCCCGCGGCAGCCCCACGCTCAGGTCGAAGCGGGCGGCGATGCGCCCGCCGGCCAGGTGCACCCCGGTCTCGGGGTCCTCGGCGAGGCGGACCAGTTCGGCGTGCGTGCGGGAGACCCACTCGACGACGCGCTCGCGCGGTTCCAGCATCGCCGGCGCCCACATCGCCGCGGCGGCGGCCGAGGCCGTCTCGGCGGGCGGCTCCGAGGTGCGGATGCGCACCGGCCATCCGGCTTCGGCGAGCACGATGCCGGTGGTCAGCCCCATGACCCCGGCTCCGATCACGAGCACCGGCGCGCGCACCTCAGCCACGCTCCGCACCGTATCAGGCGGGCGGACCGCGTTCCCGCTCTCGAGCGTGCGAACCGCATTCCCGCGTTCGAGAAGGCGGACCGCGTTCCCGCGTTCGAGAAGGCGGACCGCGTTCCCGCGTACGAGCGGGCGCAGCAGTCACGTGTCGGGCGCGCTCCCGTCACCCCGGGGCAGCGGCGGGGTTTCACCCGGAGTGCACGGCGCGCACCGACCCGAACCGCGTTTCCCCTTCCTGACCAGGGAAGGGAACATTTCTCGTGAGGTTCAAACCCTCCTTTCGGGTGAGATCCGCGGCAGATCTGCTTGCGCTGAGCACGGATCACCGCCCATGCCGCCGATCCCGCGCACCGCAGAAGTTCCGGCCACGGGCAGGAGGAGCCAGGACGTCCGGCGAACGCGCGGCGGGCGTTGACTTCGAGTTCACTCGAACCTCTAGGTTGCGCGCACGCGTTTCCGACGACGAGGAGTTCAGCTGCTATGCGTGCGATCCAGGTGCGGGAGTTCGGCGGCCCCGACGTCATGGCGGTCGAGGAGGTCCCCGACCCCGCGGCGGGTCCGGGCCAGGTGGTTCTGCGAACGGCGGCCGCGGACGTCATCTACCTCGACACGCTGCTGCGGTCGGGCTGGGGAGGTGAGCACTTCCCGCTCGAACCGCCCTACGTTCCCGGTGGTGGCGGTGTCGGCAGGGTGCTGGCCACCGGCGAGGGCGTGGATCCTGACTGGCGCGGCCGCCGCGCGCTGGCCCGCGCCGCGACCGGTTACGCCGAGCGGATCGTCGCCGATGTCGACGACTGCGTCGCGGTTCCGGACGCGGTGACCGATGCGGACGCGGCCGCAGCGCTGCACGACGGCGTCACCGCGCTGAACCTGTCGACCACCGCCGAGCTCGGCGCGGGCCGGTCGGTCCTCGTGGCGGCTGCGACCGGGGGCGCGGGCACCTGGTTGGTGCAGCTCGCGCGCGCCGCGGGCGCGCACGTCATCGCGGCGGCCCGCGGTGAGCGCAAGCTCGCGCTGGCGCGGGAGCTGGGCGCGCACCGCGCGGTGGACTACTCCGCGGAAGGCTGGACCGAACGCGTGCGGGAAGCGGCCGGCGGTTCCGGTGTCGACCTGGCCTTCGACGGGGCGGGCGGCCGCCTCGGACGCGAGGCGTTCGAAGCGGTGCGCCCGGGCGGGGAGTTCGTCACCTACGGTTCCGCCGGCGGCGAATTCGCCGACATCGACGAGCAGCGGGCCGAGCTCAGGAACATCTCCGCGACCAACGCCCTCGCCTCCGGATCCCCCGGGCAAGCGGTGGTCCGCGACCTGCTCGCACGCGCACTCGCCCTCGTCGAGCAGGGGCGGATCAAACCGGTCATCGCGGCGAGCTACCCGCTCGACCGCGCCCGCGAAGCGCACCGCTCGCTCACCGAACGCACCACGATCGGCAGGCCCGTGCTCGAGATCGGGTGACGTGCCCGCGAACGCGGTGGCCGGGTGCCCGGGAGTCCCGCGGTACCCGCACGACCGCGGCCGAGCTCGGCGCGGGCCGGTCGGTCCTCGTGGCGGCTGCGACCGGGCTCCGCGAAGCGTCCTACCCCTCGTGCTCGACCGGGATCCACAGCTCGCAGCTCATCCGGGACCCGTCCTCGGACAGTTCGGTCGACAGCACCGCCGGCCCCGGTGCGCTGCGGTACGGGTTCGACGGGAACCACTCGGTGTAGATGTCGCGCCACAGGTACTGCGCGGCCTCGGGCGCCTCTCCCGAAGCCGTGAACACCGCCCAGGTTCCCGCGGGGACCTCCCACGTGTCGGTGCCGCGCGGTGCTTCGGCGGTGGAGGCGACGCCGTGCAGGTAGTGCACCCGAGCGCCCTCCTCGCGGGACTCGTCGAGCGCTTCCACCGCGGCCACGACGCCGCGCGGTTCCTGATCGGACAGTTTCACCAGCCGCTCGACCTCATCGGACCCGATGCTCCGGACGAACTCGTCGATCGATTCGTTCGGTCCCACGTGGATGATCGGAACGACGGTGCTGTGACCGATGATCCGGAAATCCCCTCGTTCTGCGATGCGGTAGTCCATCGACGCGCTCCCTTCGACGGTGAGGTGGAACATCATGCGCGGTTGGGAGCGGAGAACCGCACCGGTCCGCCTCGCCTCGGCCGGTCCGACGCCGTGCATCGCGCGGAACGCCCGGGCGAACGCCTCGCCGGAGGTGTAGCCGCAGCTGATCGCGATGTCGAGCAGCGGCTCGACGCCGGCGAGCACGCGTCCGGCGGCCAGCGTCAGCCGCCGCCTGCGCACGTACTCCGACAGCGGAATCCCCGCGAGCGCCGAGAACATCCTGCGGAAGTGGTATTCCGAGGTGCGCGCGGTGCGCGCCAGCCGTCCCACGTCGAGCTCCTCGCCGAGGTGCTGTTCGATCTGGGCCATCGCCTCGTTGAAGCGGTCGAGCATGCCGGGTCTCCCTCCCGACTTCGAACGTAGGGCAGCGCCCCGCCCGCGCACCCGACGATCCGTGCCCGGACGAGTCGGGTGACGCGTGCCACGGGCTGCGTGCGCCGCGCCGCTGCGGGCTGCCGTCGATTCTGCCCGGCACGCGGTCGGGCGGTCGTCGGCGCCGGGCGGGGAGTCCGGACTCGGCGCGGGTGCTCGTGCGCTGCGGCAGCGGTCCGGTGCGCGGAGGGATGAGCGCGGCGGAACGCGGGGTGAGGAACCGATCGCGGCCGTCGAGCGGAGTTCGCCGCCCTCGGCGCGAGAGTGCGCGCTGCGACTTGGAGCGGTCCTGCTGACCGGGCGGACGCGGCCGTCCCGCACGCGGTCGGAGTGCTGCTGTTCACCGGCGCGCGGGAACGAGCTCCTGCGCGGTGCGCTCGTCAGCGCTCGTCGGCGAGTTCGCCGTCAGCGGGAGCGGGGATGAAGGGCGAACGGAGGTGGTGCGCGGAAGCAGCGCTGTCCCCGGTCGACGGCGGGGTGGGCGCCGGCTGTTCGCTGGTGCCCGTCTCGGGTGCGACGAAGTGCACCGGCGGTGCCGTGTCGACCGCGCGCGTCCGGTCGTGGTGCCGGTGCGACGTCTCGGGCGCGGCAGGGCCGCTCTGCCGGTGACCGGCGGGCGGACCGCGGTGGCGGAATGTCGAAGTACTCATGCAACTCCTTTCGAGGGCACGCTCCTGCGGTCAGCGGACGTGCCGGATGCGGGAGCACCCCGTGGCTTCCGCTCGAACGAGTCGCGTTCGAACGAGCACCACGGGGTGCGAGCGCGGACCGGAGTCCCGATCAGACGCGCACGGTGGAGGCCTGCGGGCCCTTGGGCCCTTCGGTGACCTCGTAGCTCACGGCCTGGTTCTCGCTCAGCTCGCGGAAGCCCGAGGCGTCGATGGCGGAGTAGTGGACGAACACGTCCGGACCGCCGTCGTCGGGGGCGATGAAGCCGAAGCCCTTTTCCGCGCTGAACCACTTCACGGTTCCCTGGATCATGACTGTCTCCTTCGGGGAGCTGGGGTATGACGGACGACCACACGGCGTGGCAGCCCGGGCCGGAGGGATCTCAGACGGCAGCCAGCTCCAGTTTCACCAAAGACAGCAGCTCGCCCGCATCGACATCCTGCGAGCGTGCGCGAAACACGAACCAGAACTAACAACGACCACCACGAACGGTACACCCCGCGCGCTCGTCCGACAAACACGCGGTGCCGCGCGCCGGGGTGTCCCCGCGCACCGCGGCGCGCGGACCGGTGGTGGACGCCGCCGGCCCGCCCGGACAGCACGTGCCACGACCGCGCCGGGGCGACCGCGCCCGCCGGTGCCCGCCGACCCGGCAGGACCGGCGGTCGAACGTCCTCGACCCTGTTCCGGTCGGAAGGGTGATCCCGCCGGCGGCGCCGCGAGCACCGAGGTCGTCTTGATCCCACGGCTCCCGTGGATGAGGCTGGCGGAATGCCCAGTCGCATCGCAGTTCTCGCCATCGACGCCGCTGACCCCCGCGCCGTCGCCGACTTCTGGTGCCAAGTGCTCGATTGGCGGATCGTTGAGGAGTCCGCCGAAGGAGTTATCGGGATCGCACCGCTGAACGGTGCGTGGCCACACATCGACGTTGCTCCGGTCCCTGAGCACAAGGCAGGCAAGAACCGCCTCCACCTCGACCTGCGTGCTGATGGCGTCACCACGGCGGATGAGCTCGAGCGCCTGATCGGGCTGGGAGCTCAGCGCGTGGATGTTGGGCAGGCACCCGACGTGTCCTGGGTGGTGCTCGCCGACCCGGAGGGCAACGAGTTCTGCCTGCTCCACCGGTCCGTGCACGACGTCGAGCAGGAAGAACGGCATGCCGACGCTGCTGGTGCTGTCGGGTGACCCCGAGCCGTAGAGCCCTGGCGCGCCACAGATCCAGCCAGCGGCCTGAGTACGCTCCACTCCGTGGATGAGCGCTCCGAACCATGCGCACCCGGGCCGGAAGACCCGGGTGCGCACGCAGATACCCCGTCGCAGTCGCAGGGTTCACCGGAGAGGGCCCCGTTCGCCCCGGAGCCCCACATGCGCGAGGACTTCGTTGGTGAGTTCCTTCCCACCGTCCTCCGTGGAGTTCGGGGGTGAGGGTGGCGGAGCGCGGCGAGTGCGGCATTCCAGCGGACGCGGCGATCAGGAGACCCCGGCCTCACGCGTCCACTCTGCACCCGAAGGGCCGTGCACGGTGGCCGGTGGGCCGGCCTCCCCTGCAGCACGGGGGTTCCGGCCCGCTCGTGCCGCCCGCACCGGCCGGTGCAACTGCTCAGCTCCGAGCGCTCCTCCGAGAACCGCGGACCTGCTAGACCAGTTCGGCGAGCAGTCCGGTGACCCGGCGGTCGATGTCGTTCCTGATGCCGCGCACTTCCTCGATCGGCTTTCCGGCCGGGTCCTCGACCTCCCAGTCGAGGTAACGCTTTCCGGGGTAGAGCGGGAGGGTGTCGCCACGGCCCGTCGTGACGACCACGTCGGCCGCCGCGGCCGCCCGAGGTCCCAGTGGTTCCGGCCCCTCCCGCTGCAGCTCCACGCCGAATTCCGCCATCGCTTCTCGAGCTGCTGGACCGATCGTCCCAGCAGGCGCAGAGCCGGCCAAGCGCACGTTCACGCGGCTTCGCGCGCGATGTTGCAACATCTCAGCAGCCATCTGGGAACGCCCCGCGTCGCGCACGCAGACGAACAGCACTTCGGGAGGTGAGGACAAGGGGTCTTTCGCGCACTCGACGACCGAGGAGAGGTACTCGTGGGCGGAGCGCGTCGCGAGCGTGACGAGGTGGGTGTGCACCCGGGTGGTCTCGCGGAGATCGGCGTGGGCCGCGGAGAGGACGGCACGAATCGTTTCCCGGGCGAAGAATCCCTGGAATTCGAAGTGCAGATCGTCGGCGGCCCGGTCGAGGAGTTCGGGAACGTCCGCGGTGGACGGCGGGCACCGCCCGGCGTCGTGGTGGGAGTGCGTGGACATGGCATCCGCCTGTGGATCGGTACGTGGTGGTTGCTCGATCGGGACTGGGGCGCTCATGCGCGGTGCGGCGAGCGAGCGCGGGCGGCGGGCCACCTGCCGTGCGCAGGGGTGGTGCGTGGAACGTGCGGATGCCCTTCTGCTGAGCCCCCCTCGCGCAGAATCCGCGGTGATGGGTGCCCGCGCCCACGGGGGCGAGCAATTGCGACTCCCGGCAGGTGGTCGCCGGAAATCCCTCTCCGCGGAAAAGCGGAAATCGCCCTTCCACGTGGCAGGAAATGCTCCGCTGTTCCTCGGGTTCCGGTTGGTTGTTCGATCAACAACATGCGTTGATGCAAGCACTGGCACGCACGATGGTCAACCTGGGGGAAACGTGGTCTGAGCTACCCCTGCTCCGGAGCCGCGCACGGCCTGGGGCGGAGCGGAGTGCCGCAATTGGCGTTACCAGCGAAGAGCTGATTACAGTGTGCTTTCCGGCGGCTTGCTGTGCTCTAGCGGGGTGACGCGTGGTCGAAAGCAGGATCTCGGTCGAGGACTGGCCCGCCGAGTGCGACGCGCTGTTCCAGGCCCTGCCGGTCGCGGCGGCCATCATCGACAACCACGGGCGCGTGCGACGAGCCAACGACGCCCTGTGCAGCCTGCTGGAGTACTCGCACGAGCAGATCACGAATCTGCGCGTGCCCGAGCTGCTCCACGCGGGGGAGTCCTCCGAGGACCTCGCCGCCCGGGCCGCGGACCCCGCCCTCGCGCCCGGGGGCCTTTTCCGCGACCAGCGGCGGTTCGTCGACGCCACCGGGACCAGCGTGTTCTGCGACGTCTTCAGCACCATCCGGACCGACAGCGAGGGCCACCGGGTGTGGGTGACCTCGTTCGTCAACGTCGGCCAGCGCCGGTCCCTCGTCCAAGCGCTGCGCCACGAGGCCACCCACGACGAGCTCACCGGGCTGCTCAACCGCAAGGGCACCCGGGAACTGCTGGAACAACTCCTGGCCGACGAGTCCGACGATGATCGGCAACTGGGAGTGCTGCTTTGCGACATCGACAACTTCAAACGCGTCAACGACGCGTTGGGCCACGAGGTCGGCGACGAGTTGCTGGTGACCGTCGCCGAGCGGTTGCAGGAGGGCCTGCCCTCCGGGTGCACCCCGGCGCGGCATTCCGGTGACGAGTTCTTCATCGTCTGCTCGGACCTGAGGGCGGCCGGTGGGCTGGACGCCCTTTCCGAGCACGTCCTCTCCTTGCTGCGCACCACCGTGGTCGCCCGGGGATGTTCCATCGGGGTGTCGGTCTCGGTCGGAGCGGCCACCGTGCCCCACGCGGGCAACACCGCTGCCGATCTCCTGCGGTTCGCCGATGCGGCTCTGTTCCAGGCCAAGGACCAGGGCCGGGACCGCGTCATCTGCGCCGATGCCGGCTTGCTCACCTCCATCGAACAGGACGTGGCGCTGGAAGGCCAGTTGCGCCCGGCCCTCGAGCGCGACGAGTTGTCCCTGCACTACCAACCCGTCGTCGACCGGCGCGGTCGTGTGGTCGCCGCCGAGGCGCTGCTGCGTTGGCCGCACCCCGAGCGCGGATTGCTGCACCCGGACGTGATCCTGCCCGTGGCCCGCCGCGCCGGCCTGCTGGGCGAACTCGACCGATGGGTGCTGCGCACCGCAGTGCACCAGGCGGCGAACTGGCCCGCGCCCGGTGCACGCCCGATCGACGTCGCGATCAACCTCGGCAGCCAGCTGCTGCACGATCCCGCGTTCCTCGAGACGGTCATCGCCGCTGTCACCGAGGCAGGCCTGGCCTGGCAGCGGCTCGGGCTGGAGATCACCGAAACAGACCTGCTCGACCTCACCGCTGCGACGCAGAAAGCCATGACCGACCTGGTCGACCGCGGGGTGCGGTTCGCCATCGACGACTTCGGCATCGGCTACTCCTCGCTGGCCCGCCTCCAAGAAATCCCCGCCCAGGTACTCAAACTCGACCGCACCTTCACCGCCGGCCTCGAACACGCCCCCATCGCGACCGCCGTCGCCCGCTCCGCCCAGACCCTCGCCCACGCGATGGGGGGCTTCTGCGTGGCCGAAGGAGTGGAAACCCGCACCCAACTGCACCGACTGGCCGGTCTCGGCTACGACACCTTCCAGGGATTCCTCTTTTCCGGCGCCGTTCCGAACTCCGAACTGGCCACACTCATCACCCGGCCACCCACCCCGTGATCCTGCCCTGGCAGCGGCGAGCGCGGCACCACCCACCCCGCCGCGGAACCCGTCCGAACGAGATGCCCACGCATCCGCAGGCGGGCGAGCCAGCACGCCCGGACCGGCGTCTACAGGGCTCGATGACGGTGGTCGTTGCCCGCTTGCCGGGTGGTCCACCGGGCCTCAGTGGTCTCCTCCACCCACGAGGCGGCTACGAATCCGTCGTCGAAGAGCTGTACCGCGATGTGCTCGGCGGTGTGCCGCTCGGGGATGGCGGTGACGAACACGCGCGGCTTTGCACCGCCGCCGTTGGTTCGATACAAGACGTCGTACACAGCGCTCAGCCTCCGGTCCGTGCGCGGGGTGTTCCGAGACTACCGCTGTCGCCGGTGTTGCGGCGGCGTGTTGAGCCCCAGGAAGTCCCTCGCCATCTTGTTGGTCTCCGCGCCGTGCACGTGGACGGAGTGCAGAATCCCGTTGTAGACGAGATCCCAGAGCTCCCCTTTGAGTTGGAGGTCGTTGAGCTGCGTAGAGAACTCGTTACCGTGGCGGTCCTTCAGCTCGAGGTACCGTGCTGCGCCACCCGTGGTGGCGGTGACCTTCACCAGTTCGTAGGTCTTGATGAAGGAATTCTTGCCGTAGCAGAGCCAGTCGGCGCCTGCTGAAATCCGGGTACTCCGGTTGTAGAACCAGAAGAAGACCAGGAACGGGACCATGATGGCCCACAGCACCCAGCTCGTCATCCAGACGAATCCGCCGTCGCGCACGGTGAGGAAGCCGACGAAGATGACCAGCGCGATCCCGATGAAGGCACCGCCACGCCCCCTCGTCGGGTAGAACCATTCCAAGATCGGAGTTTCGCCCTCCGGAGGCCGAGGAACCTTGTTCGCGCCGTTTTTGTGCTTATCCTCTGGCCTCTTCCAGTCCGGCTCAAGCGGTGCGCGCGGAGGACGTGGCTCGCCGGTTCGGGAGTCCGGCTTCGGGGGTAGATCGGTTTCACGCATGGTTGTCACTCGTCCTAGAACAGATCACTCGCCCAGTCGCCGACCGCGCTAGCGGTGTCCCCAACCGCTCCAGCGACGTCGTCACCCCACTCCTCAACGGCGAAACCAACACCGACCGAGGCAACGGATCCGAGCCCGACAGCCCAACCAACAGGACCACCGGCGGCAAGTACAGCGGCGGAGGCACCTGCGCCTGCGGCGTACCCCCCCAAGACCGGAAGCAACGCTTGTTGTCGGATCCTTGCCTGCGATCGTTGCATCGTAGCCGATTCCCAGGGCGGTAACACCAAGACCGACGACGGGTAGTTTGCTACCCACCTTGAGGCTTCCTCGTAGGAACTTGTTTCCAACCGTGCTCGGGTTGATCTTTCCATTGAGGTTGGCTTGCAACAGCGCATTCGTTCGCGAGCCCAGCTTGTCGACCAGCCGGGCAGTCCGCGTCGCCGTGGCCTTGTTTTCTGCTGCGGCCTTGGCGGATCATGCGCACCGCCTGGGACCTCGCCGAGAACGAAGACCTGGCCGAGCTCAAGCTGCGCCACTGGGCGCACATGCTCGCCTTCCGCGGCCACTTCCTCACCAAATCGAAGCGCTACTCGACCACCTTCAAGCGCCTGCGCGGCGACCGCCAGCGCTTCCGGCTGGAGGAGAACCTTGCCGAGCTCGGCGTGGCCGAAGACTCCGTGCTCGTGGTCAACCACTGGCACATGACCCACATCGGCCACGCCAGCGACGAGGAACGCGAACTCGCCGAAGCCATCGGCGACCGCACCCGCGAACTGCGAAAGCTCAAGTACGCCAACGAAAGGAGAGAGTGACCATGCTGCGCAACCTCTGGGGACCCACCGACGTCGCCGACTACCTCGGCGTGCCCGTGCAGACCGTGTACCAGTGGCGACACAAGGGCTACGGGCCTACGTCGCGTCGAGTCGGTAAGCACTTGCGCTATCGGCCCGAGGATGTCGAAGCCTGGTTCGTCGGCTTGGAGGGTTGATCGTGGCGAGCATCCGGAAGCTTCCGAATGGACGCTGGCAGGCGCAGTTCCGACCGGTGGCCGGTGGCAAGCAGATCACGAAGACGGCTCGTAGGAAGATCGACGTTCAGAAATGGCTCGACGAGCAGACGGCCGCTCTCACCACAGGCCAGTTCGTCGACCCGCGAGACGGCAAAATCACGTTCTCGGAGTACTTCGAGCAGCGGGCAGCTCGTCAAGTGTGGGTTCCGGGCACGGATCGTGCGATGAACCTCGCAGCCCGATCGGTTACCTTCGGCGATGTCCCCATCGGGAGGATACTTCGCTCGCATGTGGAGCAATGGGTCAAGCACATGCAGACCGAGCAGCACGGCTACGGCAGGGACTACGGGCTAGCGCCCGGGACGATTCGAACTCGGTTCAACAACGTGCGAGCGGTCTTTCGCGCCGCTGTCCGCGATCGGATCATCGCGAGCGATCCCAGTGAAGGGGTCCGGCTGCCTCGCAAGGACAAGTCGCCTCTGAACATGCCCTCCTCTGAAGACGTGGGCAAGCTGCTGCACTGCTCGGACCCCTACTTCCGCCCCTTCATAGCGTTGTGCGCTTTCACAGGGCTACGCCTCGGGGAGACGGCAGCGCTCCGAGTCGAGGACATCAGCCTCGAAGAACGGACCCTGCGCGTAGTTCGACAGGTGCAACGTGCGGGTGGACAAGAGGTCGAGATCCGGGCCCCGAAGTACGGGTCGCACCGCACCGTCTACCTCGCTGATGGTCTCGTCCTGAGGTTGAAGGAGTACCTCGAGGAACACCACTCGGGCAGCTCCCCGGGGGAATGGCTGTTCCGCGGCGAGGAGGGCAATCCACCCCATCAGAACACTGTTGGCTACTGGTGGCGCAAGACCCGGAAGGCGGCAGGTCTGGACGAGGTCCGGCTGCACGATCTGCGCCACTTCTACGCGTCGGGCCTCATCGCCGCCGGTTGCGATGTCGTGACGGTTCAGCGCGCTCTCGGGCACTCGAACGCGACGATCACGCTCAACACCTACGCGCACCTGTGGCCGAGCGCGGAAGATCGAACCCGCAACGCGGCGGCACAACTGATGGACGGTGTGCTCCGCGCATGACCGTCGCCGGGGCCGGACCAGTGCCCTCCCCCGACTCAGCTCCGGCCCACCTCGCCGGCAGGGCTCCCCGCGGTTCGACCGCCGGGAGCCCTCATGCGTTGACCCGGGGGCGTTGCTGGCCGGTCCAGCTCACGACCGCGCTGCTGACGAACGACTGACGAACGTCTCCCACCATCAGATCCGTGCCCTGGGAAAAGGCGCCGGATCAGACGTTGAACCTGAACTCGACCACGTCGCCGTCCTGCATGACGTAGTCCTTGCCCTCCATGCGCATCTTCCCGGACGACCGGGCGGCCTGCGTGGAGCCCGCTTCGACGAGCTCGTCGTAGGAGATGATCTCGGCCTTGATGAACCCGCGCTCGAAGTCGGTGTGGATGACGCCGGCGGCCTGCGGCGCGGTCCAGCCCTTGCGGATCGTCCACGCGCGGGCCTCCTTCGGCCCGGCCGTCAGGTAGGTCTGCAGCCCGAGGGTGTGGAACCCGGCGCGGGCCATCGCGTTCAGACCCGGCTCGTTCTGCCCCACCGACTCGAGCAGTTCGCGCGCCGACTCCTCGTCGAGCTCCTTGAGCTCCTCCTCGACCTTCGCGTCCAGGAACACCGCGTCGGCCGGCGCCACGAGATCGCGCAGCTCCTGCTTCTTGGCCTCGTCCGCGAGCACGCCCTCGTCCGCGTTGAACACGTACAGGAACGGCTTCGTCGTCAGCAGGTTCAGCTCGCGCAGGTCCGCGGAGTCCTCCATGCCGGCGGCGAACAACGTCCGACCGGAGTCGAGGATCTCCTTGGCCTGCTTGGCCACGTCCAGCGCGGGGCGCTTCTCCTTGTGCGTGCGCGCTTCCTTCTCCAGCCGCGGCAGCGCCTTCTCCAGCGTCTGGATGTCGGCGATGATCAACTCGGTGTTGATCGTCTCCATGTCGCTGGACGGGTCGAGCTCGCCGTCGACGTGCACCACGTCCGGATCGTCGAAGACGCGGATGACCTGGCAGATCGCATCGGCCTCGCGGACGTTCGCGAGGAACTGGTTGCCCAGCCCCTGCCCCTCGGACGCGCCCTTGACCAGACCGGCGATGTCCACGAACGACACCGTGGCGGGCAGCGTGCGCGCCGAGTTGAACATCTCTGCGAGCTTGTCCAGGCGCGGGTCGGGCAGCGGGACCACGCCCACGTTCGGCTCGATGGTCGCGAACGGGTAGTTCGCCGAGACGACCTCGTTGTTGGTCAGCGCGTTGAACAGGGTGGACTTGCCCACGTTGGGCAGGCCGACGATTCCAAGGGTGAGGCTCACGCCCGCCAGTCTAGGAGCCGGTGCGCGCGTCGACGGCCCCCGGTCCGCGGCGGTGTGCGGCATCTCGCCCACGCTGCGCCGCCGGTTGGGCTGTCAACCGCGCCCTCGGAGGGCACCGCCACCAGGCCGAGCGCACCAGGTCAGCCGTCCTCCCGTTCCCGCTGGTCGTCCTGGTCGCCCTGCTGGTCGCCGTCCTGCTGCTGACCGTCGCCCTGGCCGCCCTCCTGGTCCTGCTGGCCGCCCTCCTGGTCCTGCTGGCCGCCCTCCTGGTCCTGCTGCTGCTCGCCGGGCCGCTCCTGGTAGCGCGTATCCTGATCACCGTCCTGACCGGGCATCGTGTCGTCGCAGGCCGCAGCCCCGAACGCGCACACCCCCGCCAGAGCCAGCCCGGCCGCTTTAACCAGGCGCGATCCCTTCCGCCGCGTCGTCGCCATGGGGCGAGACTAGTCCTCACCGCGACGGGCGCGCAGTCCCTCGCCCGGACGGAACCGCCCGCGCGGACCCCGCGGACGGAGCACCGCGATGTCCGATTCCCGCTGGTGGAGGCCGCTGCGGCGGTGGCAGGATCGAGCTGTGCTGGTGGGAACGGAGCAGGCGTACCGGGCAGTCGCCGCCCGCGACACCCGTTTCGACGGGTGCTTCGTGCACGCCGTGCGCTCGACCGGCATCTACTGCCGCCCCTCCTGCCCCGCGCGCACCCCGCACCGCGACAACAGCGTCTTCTTCCCCACTTCCGCCGCAGCGCACGCGGCCGGATACCGCGCGTGCCGCCGCTGCCTGCCCGACGCCGTGCCCGGCTCGCCCGAGTGGGACGTGCGGTCGGACCTGGCAGGGCGCGCGATGCGGCTGATCAACGACGGGGTGCTCGACCGCGTCGGCGTGCGCGGACTGGCGGCGGAGCTGGGCTACTCCACCCGCCACCTCACCCGCGTGCTCACCGCGGAACTCGGCGCCGGACCGCTGGGGCTCGCCCGCGCCCACCGGGCGCACGCGGCGCGCCTGCTCATCGAAACCACCGAGCTCGCGTTCAGCGACATCGCCTTCGCCGCCGGCTTCGCCAGCCTGCGCCAGTTCAACGCCACCGTGCGGGAGGTCTTCGCGGCCGCGCCGACTGAGCTGCGCCACCGCGCTCGGCACGCGAGCGCTCCGGCGGGCACCGGGCGGATCCGGCTGCGGTTGCCGTTCCGCGAGCCGTGCGACCTGGACGGGGTGCTGCTGTTCCTGCGCGGGCAGGCCGTCCCCGGCCTCGAGCACGCCGGCACCGGCGGCTACGCCCGCACGCTGCGCCTGCCGCACGGCGCGGCCGTCGCCGAGGTGCGCCCGGAGGAGGCGCACCTGGCGTGCACGCTGCGGTTGACCGACCTGCGGGACCTGGGCAGCGCGGTCAACCGCGTGCGCAGGCTGTTCGACCTCGACGCGGACGCGGCCGCGGTCGCCGAGGTGCTGGGGGACGACCCGGCGCTGGCACCGCTGGTGCGGCGGCGCCCCGGTGCGCGCGTGCCGGGCAGCGTGGACGGGGCGGAAACGCTGCTGCGCGCCGCGCTGCACACCCCCGGCGCGGAATCCGGTGCGCAACGGCTCGTCGCCGCGTTGGGTGCACCTCTGGACCTGGACGGCTGGTCCGGGGACGAGGACTGGCCCGGGGACGAGGAGCCGCGCCTGTTCCCCGAACCGGCGCTGGTCGCCGACCGCGGTGCCGAAGTGCTGGGCCGACCTCCGGCGGTGGCGGGCCGGGGAGTGGAGGCGCTGCGGGCGGTGGCGTCCGCGCTGGCCGCGGACGACCTGCGGGTGCACCCGGGGTGCGCGGCCGGGACGCTGCGCGCGCGGTTGCGCGAGCTGCCCGGCCTCACCGCGGAGACCGCGGACGCCGTGGCGGTGCGGGTGCTGGGCCTGCCCGACGTGCTGGTCCCCGACCGCGCACTGCTGCGCGGCGCCGAACTCGCCGGGCTGCCGAACGATCCCGCGGAGCTGCTGGAGCACGCGCGGCGCTGGCGGCCCTGGCGTTCCTACGCGGGTGCGCTGCTGCGGCAGAGCGCCCGGATCGCAGCGGAAAGGACACCGACATGTACTGGTCCACAGTAGACACCCCCACGGGGCCGTTCAGCGCGGTCGTGGACTCCGAGGGCGCCGTGCTCGCCTCCGGTTGGACCGCCGAGCTCGACGACCTCCTCCCGCTGATCTCCCCCGCGCTGCGCGCGGGAACCCCGCGGTGGACGGCCGACCTCGGCGCCATCGGCGAGGCCGTGCGCGCCTACCACGACGGGGACCTCGCCGCCGTGGAGGACATCGCGGTGCGGCAGCGCTCCGGCCCGTACTTCCAGCACGCCTGGGAAGTGCTGCGCAGCGTGCCCGCCGGCAGCCCGATCACCTACACCCGCTACGCGGACCTGACCGGACGTCCACGAGCCGCGCGGGGCGCGGCGTCGGCCTGCGCGAACAACGCCGCAGCGCTGTTCGTGCCGTGCCACCGCGTGCTGCGCAGCGACGGCTCGCTCGGCGGGTTCCGCTGGGGCCTGGAGGTCAAGCGCTGGCTGCTCGAGCACGAGCGCTCCGCCGCCGGCTGCGGCGCCGAGGAGGACGCCGAGACGGCCGCGGCGCTGCCGTGAACCGCGACCTCCTCCGGGAGGCTCGCCGCGCCCCGCACGAGGAAGTCCGCCCCGTACCGACCGGAGCGAACACCGCCTTCAGCGGGGAACACCGCACCAGGCTCCTCCCCGCAGTGCCGGGCACCGCGGGGAGGACTGGCAGCGCACGCCGCTGCGCCGACCTGCTCAGCAGACGTGTTCGACGCTGGACCCGGCGCGCGCCTTCCGCACCCGCAACCGCACCGGGATGCGCTGGCGCATCTCCTCCACGTGCGACACCAGCCCGACCACGCGGCCACCCGCGCGCAGTTCGTCCAGCGTGTCCATGACCATGTCCAGCGCGTCCGGGTCGAGGCTGCCGAAGCCCTCGTCGATGAACAGCGTGTCGAGCATCGCCCCGCCCGATTCGGCGGCGACCACGTCGGCCAGTCCGAGCGCCAGCGACAGCGAGGCCAGGAAGGACTCGCCCCCGGAGAGCGTGGCGGTGGGCCGCACCTGCCCGGAGTAGTCGTCGAGGACCTCCAGGCCGAGCCCGCCACGCTTGCCGCGCTCACCCGCGGCGTCGGAGTGCACGAAGGAGTAGCGCCCGTCACTCATCCGCTGCAGCCTGCGGGTGGCGGCGACGGCGACTTCCTCCAGCCGTGCGGCCAGCACGAACGAGCGCAGCGACATCCTGCGTGCGTTCTGCCCCTGCCCGTTGACCACGTCGGTCAGCGCGTCGAGCTCGGCGAACTCGGCGCGCAGCGGGTCGAGCTCCGCCCACGCCGCGCGCAGCTGCTCGGCGACCTCGCCCAGCTGGCGCTCGCGCTCCTCGGCCTGCTGCGCCGCCGCGGCGGCCCGCTCGGCGCGCCCCTGCTCCGCGGCGTACTCCCGCTCGGCGGACTCGACGTCGACCTCGGCCCCGGCATCCACGTCGGCCAGTTCCGGTTCGGCCAGTGTGGACCGAGCACCGGCGGCCTGTTCATCCACTCGGGACAGCTCCTGTTCGAGCTGCGCCTGCCGCTGCTCGTCCCGGTGCGCGTCGAGCGCTTCGGACACCCCGCCGAACCCGGCGCGCACCGCGGCATCGGCCAGCGCGCGCTGCTGCTCGGCGAGGTGCTCGGCGGCGTCGTCGCGCGCGGTGCGGGCCGCGACGAGCGTTTCGAAGCGCTCCGCCCGGTCCTGCAGGAACTCCCGCCGCTGCTCGATACCGGCGAACTCGCCCCGCGCCTCGCGCAGCCTTTCCGCGCGTTCGGACACAGTGGACTGGAGGTTGCCGCGTTCGGTGCGGCAGGCGGCCAGGTCCGAACCCGTCCGCGACAGCCGCGCGCCCAGGTCCTCGGCCGCGGTCTCGAGCTCGGCGACCGCTCCCGCGCGGGCCTCGTGCTCGCCGGCGGCGGCCGCGAGCCCCTCGGCCTCCTCGCTGAGCGCGGCGACCTCGGCCACGAGCCCGTCCTCGGTGCGCTCGCCGAGGCGTTCCCGCAACCGCTCGACCTCCCCGCGCGCGGCCTGCTCGGCCTGCTCGGCCGTGCTGCGCCGCTGCGCGGCCCGCTGCTCCGCGGACCGGGCGCGCTCCTCGTCGTCCGGGCCGACCTGCTCGGCCACCTGCCGGGCCGGTGCGGGGTGCTCAACCCCGCCGCACACGGCGCACGGCCGGCCGTCGACCAGCCCGTCGGCCAGCTCCGCGGCCATGCCGGCCAGGCGGGCCTCGCGCAGCCGCTGCAGTTCGTCGCGCGCCTGCTGGTGGGCGTCCACCGCGGCGCCGCGCTCCCGCTCGGCCCCTGCCAGCTCGCGCTGCGCGGCGGGCAGCGCACGCGCCTGCTGGTGCAGCTCGGTGCGCTCGGCCAGGCGCTCGCGGACCACCTCCAGCCGGTGCCCGGCGCGGGCCGCCTCGTCGAGCTGCTGCCGCGCGGTCCGCAGCCGCTCCGGCAGCGCGGTCTGCTGCGCGTGCAGGTCCTCCTCGGCGGCGACGAGCTCCGCGATGCGTTCGTCCAGCTCGGCCACTCCGCGCTCGTCGGCGTGCTGCTGTTCCGCCTCGGCGGCGAGCTCCCGCAGGCCACCGGCCTGCTCCCGGTCCGCGCCCGCGCGGCGGCGCAGCTCGGCGAGCTCGGTCTCCGCCTCCGCGCCGGCGCTCTCGGCAGCCCGCCGCACCTGCTCGCGCGCCTCGGCCAGCGACCTCTCGGCGCGCTGCACCGCCTCCCGCGCGGCCACGGCGGGAACAGCGCTGCGCGCCGCGGACAGCTCCGCCCGCCACCGGTCGTGCTCGTCGCGCCGCCGCTGGAGCTCGTCCAGCACCTGCCGCGCCTGCCGCACCCGGCGCACCCGCTCGGCCGACGCGCGGCGCTCGGCCAGGCGCTGCTCCGCGGCGTCGCGCGCGCGGCGGGCGCGCACCCGCTCGGACTGCTCCTGCTCGCGCTCGCGCGTGGCGGTCTTCTCCGCCTGCTCCAGCCAGGACCGCTCGTCGGCGACCTCCGCGGTCCCACCGGTGCGCGCCCCGCCCGGGCTCGTCCCACCGGGGCCGGTCTCCCCGGGGCCGGTCTCCCCCGAGGCGGTGCCGGCGGAGCTCGCCTCGTCCGGACCGTGCCCGACGACCTGCACCGCGCGGGCGAGCAGCTGCCGCACCTGCTGCTCGGCCCGCTCGGCCGCGCGGGAGCGCTGCGCGCGGTGCTCGCGGAACCACGTCTCCACCCGGGCGAAGCGCTCGGTGCCGAACAACCGCTCCAGCAGCTTCTCCCGCTCGGCCGTGTCCGCGCGGAGGAACTTGGCGAACTCCCCCTGCGGCAGCAGCACGACCTGGAAGAACTGCTCCGCGGTCATCCCCAGCAGCCGCTGCACCGTGCGGGCGACCTCGTCGATGCGGGTCGCGCCTTCGGCCGCCTCGCCCTCCGGGGGCGCGCCCAGCCAGGTCAGCGAGGCCGTGGCCTGCTTCTTCGTGTAGCCGGAACCGCGCTTCTTCCGCCGCCGGTGCTCGGGGCTGCGCTCGACGCGCATCCGGTGGCCCTGCACGGTCAGCTCCAGCACGACGCTGGTGTGCGCGTCCGCAGCGGCCGTGTCGCAGCGCAGGCGGCGCCCCTGATCGCGCGCCCCCGGCACGCGGCCGTACAGCGCGAAGGCCACCGCGTCCAGCACCGTCGTCTTGCCCGCGCCCGTGTCACCGTGCAGCAGGAACAGGCCGTCGGCGGAGAGCGCGTCGAAGTCCACCACCTGATGAGTCGGGTAGGGGCCGAACGCGGAGAGCTCCAGCCGGTGCAGCTGCATCAGTCCACCTCCGCCCGCACCGCGCGCAGCGCCTCGTCCAGCAGGGTCCGCTCCGACCCGGTGGGGCCGCTGCCGCGGCAGTCGGCCAGGAACTGCTCGGCCAGCTCGACGTCGTCGCGCCCGCGCACCGCCTCGGAGTAGCGCAGTTGCCCGGTGGCGCGGCCCTGCTCCGGTTCCCACTCGAGGTGCACCGCGTGCGGGAACCGCTGCTGCAGCCGCCGCATCGGCTCGAGCGGGCGCACCTCGTCGGTGAGCACGGCCGAGACGTAGCAGTCGGTCGCCTCGGCGTGCTCCGGGGCGCTGAGCAGCTCCTCCAGCGGTCCGCGCAGCGCGGCCAGGCGGCGCGGCACCGGCAGGTCCCGGCGCCGCACCTCGCCGAGCCCGCCCGCGTCCAGCTCGGCGATCCAGACGCACTTGCGGTGCTCGCGCTCGGCGAAGGAGTAGGCCAGCGGGCTGCCCGAGTAGCGCAGCCCGTCGCGCAGCACCTGCGGTCCGTGCAGGTGGCCGAGGGCGACGTAGTCCACCCCGTCGAACGCGGAGGCGGGCACCTGCTCCGCGCCGCCGACGGCGACGGTGCGTTCCGAGCCGGCCCCCTCGCCGCCGGTGACGAAGGCGTGCGCGAGCACGACCGAACGGGTGCCCGCGCTGCGTCCCGCCAGATCCGCCCGCACGCGGTGCATCGCCTCGCCCAGCACCGCGGCGTGACCGCGCTGCTCGGGCGCGGAACCGCCCACCACCTCCGCGGTGTCGCGCAGCACCTGCCGCGCCGGGTCCGGTTCGAGGTAGGGCAGTCCGTAGACGGCGACCGGGCCGTGCTCGTCGTGCAGCAGCACCGGTTCGTGCAGCTCGGCGATGCGGGTGCGCAGGTGCAGCCCGCCTGCGGCGGCGAAGTCGGCGAACGCGCCGACCCGCGCGGCCGAGTCGTGGTTGCCCGGCGTGATCACCAGGCGGGCCCCGGTGTCGGCGATGCGGCGCAGCACCCGCATGCACGTGCGCACCGCCTCCTGCGACGGCACGGCGCGGTCGTACAGGTCACCGGCGACGACCACGACGTCGACGCGCTCCTCGGCCGCGATCCCGGCGATCTCGGTGAGCACGGACTCCTGGTCGGCCAGCAGGTCGCGGCCGTGGAAGGTGCGGCCCACGTGCCAGTCGGAGGTGTGCAGTACCCGCATGCGGACCAACCTAACGGGGCGGGCCGGCGGGATCGGCCGACCGGTGCGTCCGTGTCGGGAGGGCCCCGACGCGCCCGCGGCGATCCGGGCGTCGCGCACCGAGCCGGGGCGGGGCATGATCGAGCGGACGCACCCGCCGCGAAGGAGGTCCGTTGACCGGCATCCTGCTCACCGTCGTCGTCGTGCTGGCGCTGCTGTTCGCGGGCGCGCTGGCGCTGCTGTGGCGGTTGTACAGCGACAGCGCGCGGCGTGCCGACGAAGCGCTGCGCATGGTCGAGGCCGAACGCGCCCGCACCACCGAGCAGCAGCACGCGCTGCGCCGCTACGAGGTGGCCTTCGCCTCCAGCACCGGCCGCGGCGAACTCGGGGAACAGGTGCTGACGGAGACGGCCCGCTCGCTCGGGCTGCGCGAGGACGTGCACTTCAGCCTGCAGACCGACCTCGCCGGGGGCGGTGCGGCGCGCCCGGACATGGTGCTGACCGTCGGCGGCGGGCGGCGGGTGCCGGTGGACGCCAAGGCGAGCCTGGCGGTGTGGGCCGAGGCGATGGAGACCGACGACCCCGCCGAGCGGGCGGAGGCCCTGCGGGTGCACGCGCGCAACCTGCGCACCCGCGCCGGCGAGCTGGCCGGCAAGAACTACCACAAGTGGGCGGACGCGATCTACGGCACGATCATGTTCGTGCCCTCGGACGCGGCCCTGGTGGCCGCGCTGGACACCGATCCGCAGCTGCTGTCGTGGATGCTGGAGCGGCGCGTCTTCCCGTGCGGGCCGACGGGTTTCGCGGTGCTCGCCTCGGCGGCGCTGTTCGCCGCGACCGAGCAGACGCTGACCGAGGACATCGAGCACATCCGGGAGCAGGCCGTGCGGGCGCAGCGCTCGGCGCACCAGGCGGTGGAGGCGGTGAACCTCTCCAGCACGCACCTGCAGCGCTTCGCCTCCGCGCGGCGGCGCGAGCTCGACGCGCTCGAGGCGTTCCGCACCACCGTTCGGCCGCTGGCCGAATCGGCCGGGTCCGGTGAGATCACCGCGGTGCGCCGCGACGAGGACGGCATCGCCACGGAGCTCGACCCCGGTGAGACCGAGCGGTCGCAGAACTGAACGGAGTCGCGCACCCTACAACCCGGCGATGCGCTGCTGCTCGGCGAGGAAGTGGGCGGTGTCCCGCGTCGAGCCGTACAGGCCCCGGTAGTGCCGGTAGAACGCGTCGTAGCGCTCGGTGCTGTCCGGGTCCGGTTTGACGACGTCCACGATCGGGTTCCACTCCTCCGGCCCCACGGCGGTGTTCGTGGCGATGCCCGCCAGCAGCGCGTCGCCGTAGGAGGCGCCCACCGTCTCCGCCGGGACCTGCTGCTCCAGCCCGGTGATGTCGGAGACGATGCGGGTCCACAACCCGCCCTGGGTGCCGCCGCCGACGGCGACGAGCCGCCGCGCCCCGGCGCCCACCTCGCGCATGGCCTCGAGGTTGTGCCGCACGCCGTAGCCGGTGCCCTCCAACGCGGCCCGGTACAGCTCGGCGCGCCCGTGCGTGGTGGTCAGCCCGGCGACGACCCCGCGCGCGTCCGGATCCATGATCGGCGTGCGCTCGCCGGCGAAGTACGGCAGCACCAGCAGCCCGCGGCTGCCCGCGGGCACCTGCCCGGCCTCCTCGACGAGGTCGGAGAACTCCCCGGCGACCAGCCCCCGCAGCCAGTCCGTCACCGCTCCCGAGGTGGCCATGCCCGCGGCGAGCGTGTACGTGCCCGGGAAGGCCCCGCAGGTCCCCCACAGCACCGGGTGCGGGCGCGGCTCCGAGAGCACCTGCACGAAGAACATCGTCGTGCCGTACATGAGCATCACGTCACCCGGCTCGCGCACACCCGCGCTCGCGGCCTCGGACCACGCGTCGACGGTGCCGGCGGTGACCGGAAGCCCTTCCGGCAGGCCGGTTTCCGCGGCGGCCTGCGCCGTCACCCGCCCGGCCACCTCGGTCGGCCAGACCAGCTCGGGCAGTCGCATCCCGCCGACGATCCGCTGCGCCCGGTCCGCGGCCCACTCGCGGCGGGCCAGGTCGTACAGCGGGTCGCACTGGCTGGCCGAGTGGTGGTCGAGCACGTACTCCCCGGTCAGCCGGTGCACCAGGTAGGAGCTGCACATGAGCAGCTTCTCCGCGCGGGCGAACGTCTCCGGTTCGTGGTTGGCCAGCCAGCGGACCTTCGGCCCCACCGCCTGGCTGGACAGCGCGGACCCGCCGCGCGCGAGGACGTCCTCGGCGCCGAACTCGGCGTTGAGCTCGTCGATCTCCGCGGTCGCGCGAGTGTCCACACCGTACAGGATGGCCGGGCGCAGCGGGTTGCCGCCGGCATCGGCGGGCAGGAACACGGGGCCGATGCCGCTGAGCCCGAGCCCGACGAGGTGCTTGCCCTCCGCGGCCGGCAGCAGCTCGGCGAGCAGCGCGCGGAAATCGCTCCACCACACCGCTTCCGCGTCGTGCTCGACCCAACCGGGGTGCGGGTAGGACGTCTCGTGCCGGCAACTGGCCCGCGCGAGCACCTGCCCCCGCGTGGTGACCAGGGCCCCCTTGGCACTGCCGGTCCCGATGTCCACGCCCAGCAGCACTTCCTCAGCCACGGCCGCACTCCCTCCTCTCGCACCGGGCGCGCCCGCCCCGGCGCGTCCCGTCGGACTCCGGTCATTCTCGCAGCGCGGGGAACCCGCCGGGCCGCGTCACGACCCGCCGAACACGAGCGGGGCCAGGTGCACGCCGCCCTGCCCCCACCCGGCGGAGCTGACCCACCAGCGCCCGCCGGCGCGGAGCACCTCGGCCGCGTGCGAGGGGACGTGGCCCACCCGCTGCGAGAGGTCGAAGTGCAGCGGGTCGACGCCGGCGAACACGTCGGTGCCCACGTAGCCGCCGCGCGGGCCGATGAACAGGTACCAGCTCCCGCCGCGCTCGAGGACGAACGGCGACTCGGTGGGCCCGCCCCACGTCCCCCGCTCCTCGTCGCGGAAGACGACGAACCGCTCGCTCCACCGCAGCAGGTCCGCGCTGGTGCGGCAGGCCACGACGTGGTTCCCGCCAGCCGGTTCGCTCGTGGCGGTGTAGAACAGCAACCACCGCCCGCCGCGCCGCACCAGCGCTGGATCGCGGGCGTCGTAGCCGTCGCGGAACAGCGGACCGGTGGGCAGGCGGCGCCACCGCCACAGGTCCGCGGACACCGCCGCGCTGATGGCGAAGCGCGTGCGGTCGTGCCCGCCGCCGCAGTAGAACATCCAGTACAGCCCGCGGTGCTCGACCACGTGCGGCGCCCACAGGACGGTTTCGCCGAAGTAGTCGGGATCGGCGGTCAGCGCCGGCGCGCGCTTCGTCCACGGCCCCAGCGGGTGCGGCGCGGTGGCGTGGGCGAAGGTGCGCTCGTCCATCGGCTCGGCCGGTTCGGGGTGCGTGATGCCGAACAGGTGCCACAGCCCGTCGCGGCCGCGGACGAAGCAGTGGTCGTTGATGTACCACGGGCGGTCCTCGCCGGCGCTCGGGTCGTAGACGCGGCGGTACTCGCCCGCGCTCACCTCCTCCGGCACGGCGCTCCCCTCCGCACCGGCCCGCGCCCCGCGGCCGCCGGCGAGCAGCGGGGCCGCGGCCAGCACGCCGAGCAGCGCGCGGCGCCCGGTCCGCGCCGGCCCCGGCGCCGCCGGCGTCAACCCCGGGTCCATTCGTCCACGCGGACGCCGAGCTGCTCGGCCGCGGCGCGCAGCGCGGCGCGGTGGTCGCCGGGCACGGCGTGGATGTGGTTCGCGCCGAACCGGGAGAGGAACACCTCCCCGGCAACGTCCAGCCGGGTGAAGGCGTGCGGCCACTCCGGCGTGGACTGGTGCATCAGCGCCTTGTTCGTGTCGTCGTCGTAGCTCTCGAACGCGCCGAGCATCAGCTGCAGCCGGTACTGGCCGTCCTCGCGGGTGAGCCGGCCGAGCGTCATGTCCCCGGGTGCGGCGACGTGCTGCACCGAGGCCCCGCCCGCGGGGAAGAAGAACACCTCGGGGTACAGGTGCACGTTGGCCAGGTTCACCGCTGGGTCATCGCTGCGGGCTGCGAACCAGGTGGCGTGCTGGCCCGAGTTGCACAGGTCCCAGATGTCGCGGTCGGCGTGGTAGTGCCGCACGTCGGCGAACAGCACCGGGGTGCCGGACACCGCCTTGAACAGCTGCATCGTCAGCGCGCCGTCCATGTCCGCTTCGGTGGCGCACACGTGCGGCTGCTTCGGCCCGTTCCAGTCGTACGGGTCGTTGAGGAAGGCCTCGGTGACGTCCATCGTCGCGAAGTTCTCCGTCAGCTCCGGCTGGGCCTTGATGCCGGAGAAGTCGATGCGGCGCTCGGCGATGATCTCGCGGATCGCCAGGTAGGAGCGGATCTGCCGCTCCAGCAGTTCCGGGGTGAGCTTGTCGCCGTCGTAGTGCACCCCGGCCGCGTGCCGCTCGAGCCACTCCCGCGCGCCGCGGGCTTCGGCGGCGTCGGCGCGTTCGGCGCGCAGCACCAGTTCGTACTGGTCGATCTCCTCCACGTCGATGCCGAACTGCCGCTGCCACTGGTCGGTGTTGGCCACGGCGGTGTTCATGCCCATCGGACGTCCGCCGAACCGGCCGAACGTGCAGCCGTGCAGCGATTTCACCGCGGCCGCGGCGGCCGCGCGCACGCCGATCGCTTCGAGGAGCGCGGGCTCGTCCGGTGCGCCCCAGGCGCGCGCGTGGGTGCGGCCGACCTGGTCGAGCGCACCGCCCGCGGCGAGCATCCCGACCAGGCCGGGTTCGGTCGGATCGGTGCTGGCCGCGAGCAGCAGCGGGCTGCTGGTGGCATCGGCGACGAGCATCGTGAAGTGCGGGAAGGACCAGACGGTGTAGTACAGCACCGTGAGGTCCACGTCGGCGGCGGCGACCTGCCGGGCGACGGCGTTCGCGGTGACGTTGGCGGCGACGAGGTCCTCGCCGACGACCACCTCGTGCCCGGCGCGCCGCAGCGAGGCCACGAGGGCGTCCTGTTTGGACCTGATGAAGTCGCTGTTGCGCTCGTGGACGTGCCCACGACCGTCCGAGATGCTGATGACGCCGATTCGAGCCACGATTCCTCCCACACGCAGACGGGCGCGGTGATGGTGCGCGGTGCCCGGGCCCGCCGCTGCGCCTGAGCGCGCCGCAGCAGCGGGCCGCCACCGCGGACGTGCCGGCCGATTCCGGTTGGCGCACTTCCACGAATCCGGCCACCGAAGGACGGTCGAGCGGTCGTGGTCGGCAAGCTAAGCACGCCCCGTGCGGGTGTCAAGAATATCGCCGCGCGATCACGCGGGCAGCGGATCGGCGTCGTGCGACCGCGATTGTGACCCGGTCCGGCGACACCCGGGCCGGTGGGCGCACGTCCCCGCGGCCGGTGCGCGGCACCGGGCCGGCCGTGCTGCGGCCGGTCCGGTGCCGCGCTCGTCGACCACCGGGGATCACCGGGAGAGCGCGGTGTAGCTCGCGGCCGACCACCCGGGCGCCCCGTCAACGGGGGCCAGCTCGACGCGCACGTGGTCCTTGCCCGCGGTCAGCCGCGCCGGCACGTCGAAGTGGTCCTGCAGCCAGCGGTGGTGCTCGTTGCCGCGCGGCTGCATCCACGTCCCCGCCGGTTCGCCGTCGACGCGCACCCGCACTTGCTGGTACGCCTGCTGCTGGTCGCTCATCCGCCGCAGCCGCAGCCCCCGGTTGTCCGGGTCGAGCGCCACGCGGAAGGAGACCGGCCCGGTGGCGGTGGTCGCCGTCCGCGTCCGCGGCTCCGGGGCCCGCCCGCCCTCGAAGCGCGCGGTCAGCGGCGCGCTGCGCTCGCCTTCGGCGGTGTAGCCGTGCAGCGCCCGGCTCACCGGGTCGCCGAGGTCGATCGCATCGGTGCGGTGCTGCTCGGCGGGTCGTCCGCCGTACCAGTACGCGGTGGAGCTGTACTCGCCCGGTTCGTCGTTGGCCGGGCCGTGCTCGATGCCGAACAGGCCGCCGTCGGAGAACGGCACCGCGTCGTTGTTCAACAGCCGGTAGGCACCGGTGCAGTCGTAGCGGCAACCGTCGGCGGAGCGCTCGTGCGACGGATTGCCCGCCAGCGGCATGGAGAAGGTCGTCCCCTCGCGGAAGTACCAGCCGCCCTCGTACAGGTCCTCGGTGCCGGTGCCGTGCCAGGCGGGCGTGGACGAGCCGTCGACGTAGAAGCGCTCGTCGCCCTCCAGGTAGTTGCGCTGGTTCGCCTGCGGGGTGTCCAACGAGTGCGGACGCTGCTGCTGACCCGCACCGCCCGGCGGGATCAGCCCGCGCATGCTGTGCGTGACCCCGTAGAAGGTGCCCGCCCCCTGCGCGTCGAGGAACGTCCAGTCCTGGCCCTGCGCGGTGCGCCCGCGGTGGTGCGTGGCGTGGAAGTAGCCGGCGTCGGCCGGCATCTCCGCGGGAGCGCTGGTGACTTCGCCGGTGGCCTCCGCGACGGGCACGTCGCTGTTGTTGACCAGCTCGACCTCGGCGCGCTCGCGGAACGGCATCGGCCACCAGGCCGTGAACCAGCCCCGGGCGGGGTCGATCGAGCTCATCATCGTGCGCACGTCGTAGGCGCCGAGGCCGGAGCCGAAGAACTCGCCGAGCGGTGCGTCCACTGTGGTGCGCCCGTCGAAGGTGATCCGCACCCGCGTGCTCTCCAGCAACCGCTTCGTCGCGAGCACGTCCTCCTGGGCGGCGGGGTAGCGCGCCACGCGCTTGCCGTCCTGCGAGCTCTGCCGCTCGATGCGGTAGTCGTGCGCCTGCTCCTCACCCGGGTGGTTCGGGCCCAGGTCGAGCACGTCGGTGCGGTGCCAATCGCCGCCGAGCTTGCTCCGCACGTCGTAGCGGTACTCGGTGACGCCGCGCTGCTCGTCCCCGGAGGCACCGGCGAAGCGGGTGCTGATGCGGACGCTGCTCTTGCCCGCGGTCAGCTCGGGCGGCACGTCGATCTCCTGCACGCCCCACTCGCCGCTGCGCGCCGCTCCGCCGTCCCACAGGCCCACGCGCTGCCCGTCGACGAACACCTCGGCGCGTTGCCCGGCGGTGCTCGGGTCGTAGCGGCGGCTCAGGCGGATGCCGTCGTTGCCCGGGTCGATCCGCGCGGTGAAGCTGCTGCCGCCCCCAGGGCCGTACGCGCGGCCGTCGTCGACCACCCGCGGGCTGGCGGTGATCTGCGGGATCCGCACGCGCAACCGGTCGATCCGGCCCGGCCCGCCGAGCTCGGCGATCGTCCGCGTCTCGCCGGGCGCCAGCCGGAAGTCCTCCCGCGTCGAGCGGGCCTCGCGCGCGGGCGGTTTCGGGTCGGCGACGCCGAACCGCCGCAGCCGTTCGAGCACGTCGGTGGCCGGGTCGGACGGGTCGAAGGTCCGCACCCCGGACGCGTCGGGGAAGGCGCGGTAGTCCACGTGGTAGAAGCGGGGGTTGTTGTCCACGGTGACCCGCATCGATTCGCGGTAGGGCATGGGAACTTTGATCACCGCCCCGCCGGAGGCGTCGGCGGCGTTGGCCACCAGCGGCCAGGAGAAGGGGTCGCCGAGCTTGCCGTCGACGACGTCGCGCAGCGGGGCGTCGAGCACCACCTCGCCGTCGAGCTCCACGGTGATGTCGCCGGTGCCGGTGACGTCGCCCATCGGTTCCCGGGTGAACCACATCGTGGAGATCTCCCCGGCTCCGGCGTGTTCGGCGATCACGCAGCCCTGGGAGCTCTGCCGCAGGCACGAGTAGGTTCCCTCGAACCCGTCGTCGTTGCCGCCGCTGCGGTCGAAGCTGGAGAACTGGAGGCTCTGCTCGTCCCCGCGGGACTGGGCCAACGCGTCGAGGTCCCGGTAGGCCTCCCAGCCGACCGGGCCGATCCGGTTCGGGGGTGCTGCCCCGGCGGGTGGGCCGCCGGTGCCCGCGTCGACCGCGAGCGCGGTCGCCGCGAGGAGCGCAGCGCCGAGGAGCGCACCGCGCCGGTGCCTCCTGCGCCGCCGACGGTGGTGCTGCGGTGCTGTCGCGTTGCCCATCGGACTCGCCCCTCCCCGCACTGATGTCCACTGCGGACAGCAGTGCTCGCCAACGGTGACGCACGGCGTGAACGGATCCCCGCTCGCGCGGCCGCTCCCGGAGCACGGGAACGGTCCTCACCGCCGAGGACCGCGTCCCCGCGGCCGGTTCGCGGAGATCAACTGAAGACGCCGACGATCGTCCCCGCTGATCGCGGTGCTCTCAGCGCGAGACCCGGGCCCGGGACCGCGAATCACACGAAGTGATGGTTGCCGCGCGCACCGGCAGCGGCAACCTCCAACCGAGTGTCATCTCCGGTATTTCCGGCACGTTCCCGCCGCGGCATTTTTGTCCACTATCGACATTCCCGGGACGGTCGTCGCGATCGCGGACCCGCCGCCTCCGGCGTCACGGCACGTGGCGGCACCGCGACGAACCGGAACGAGCGCAGGGGGCGCTTTCCCGCCGCGAGAGGGCGGCGGGACCGGCGCGAGTATGCGGCGCCTCACAGCGGCCGTTCCGCGAGAACCCCAGCGCAGGCGGAACCGGACACCGAACAGCGGGAACAGGTGAGCAATCTCCGCAGCGCACGCCCACCGATCGGGGAAGATGCCCGGACACGTCCCGCACATGGGCGCTGGACCGTTACGGTTGGAAACCGTGACCGCCACCCGCGAGAGTCAGCGCGAAACCCGCCGACGCGGTAACGGCCCCGTGCAATGGTGGGAACGAAGCGTCGTACCCAGCGTACGGGGCATCCCGCTGTGGGGGGCGTTGCTGCTCGCCGCGCTTCCCACCGCGCTCGGAGCCGCACTGGACGTCCTCGTCTGGTCGCGGCCCTCCCTGATCGTCTCGGCGGCGTTCTTCACCGGCAGCGTCCTCGCGGTCGGGCTGACCCGGCGCAAGAGCGTGTTCGGACCGATGGTGCAGCCTCCCCTCGTCCTCGCGGTGGTCGTGCCCGCGGTCGTGCTGCTGACCAGCGGCGGTGGGGGCGGCGGCGTCATCGGTGCCGCGCTGAGCCTGCTGCAGCCGCTCATCAGCAGCTTCCCCGTCATGGCGGCCACCACGACCGCCACGCTCGGCATCGGACTGGTCCGCATCTTCGTGACGCAGCGCGACCCGCGGCGCCGGCGCGCCTCGACCGAGGCCGCCATCGCGCACGGCGACGACAAACCGACGAAGAAGCGCAAACCCGTCGATCCCGAGGCCGGCGGTGACAAGGACCGGGCGGCCGGCGGTCGGCAACGAGGCCGGGGCGGGCGAGGTCGGTCCCAGCGGAAGTCCCCCGCGGACGCACCCGCGCGGAAGAAGGAGGGGGCCGCTCGCGAGGAAGGCCCCGCGCGGAAGGAGAGCGCCGCGCAGCAGGGTTCTCCCCCGCGCAAGCGCGGATCGTCCCCGCGCGAACGCGACGCCCCGCCGAAGAAGGACTCCCGCGCGAAGCGGGAAGCTCCGCCGAAGAAGGACGCCCCGGCGCGCAAGAGGAAGGACCCCGCCGAGGAACCCGAACCGCGGGCTCAGGCCGACCCGCAGCGCGCGGCGCGCCCGCCCGCTCGGCGACCGCAGAAGCAGCCCCCGCCGAGCGGCCAGCAGCCGCCCCGCCGCGGGGAGCAGCGCGCCGCGCCGGAGGGGCGGCGCCCGTCGCAGGGCAACACGCCGGGCAGGCCGGCACCGGGGCGGGGCCGCCCTCCCGAACCACCGCCGGGGCGGGGTCAGCAGCCGCCGCGGCGCCCGCGCCCCCCGCACGAGCGCTGAGAGCCCGCCCGGGGCGACCCGGTCCCGGGCGGGCGGAGATCCCTCGACGTCAGCGGACGCTGGAAGGCTGGTCGGGGTTGTTGTCCAGGTCCTTGCGCAGCTCCCGGGGCAGGGCGAAGGAGACCTTCTCGTTGGCCGTGGTCACCTCGTCCACGTCGTCCCAGCCCTGCTCGGCCAGGTAGTCCAGCAGCTGCATCACCAGCACGTCCGGCACCGAGGCCCCGCTGGTCACACCGACCGTGCGCACGCCGTTCAGCCACTCCGGCTGCACCTGGCGCGGGAAGTCGATGAGCCGCGCGTCCGAAGCGCCGGCGTCGAGGGAGACCTCCACCAGCCGCTTCGAGTTCGACGAGTTCTGCGAGCCCACGACCAGCACCAGGTCGCACTCGGCCGCCATCGCCTTCACCGCGTGCTGCCGGTTCGACGTGGCGTAGCAGATGTCGTCGCTCGGCGGCGCCTGCAGGTCGGGGAACCGGCCCTGCAGCTGGTCGACGCGCTCCATCGTCTCGTCGACGCTGAGGGTCGTCTGCGACAGCCACACGACCTTGTTCGGATCGCGGACCTGGACCTGGTCCACGTCCTCGGGCTTGTCCACGAGCTGGACCCGCTCGGGCGCCTCACCCGCGGTGCCCTCGACCTCCTCGTGGCCCTCGTGCCCGATCAGCAGGATGTCGTAGTCGTCCCGGGCGAACCGGTTGACCTCCTTGTGCACCTTCGTGACCAGCGGGCACGTGGCGTCGATGGTCTGCAGGTTGCGCTCGGCGGCCTCCTGGCGCACCGCCGGGGAGATGCCGTGCGCGGAGAACACCAGCAGGGAGCCCTCCGGCACTTCCTCGACCTCGTCGACGAAGATCACGCCCCGTTCGGTGAGCGTGTCGACCACGTGCCTGTTGTGCACGATCTCCTTGCGGACGTACACCGGCGGACCGTAGTTCTCCAGGGCTTTCTCCACCGTGATGACGGCGCGGTCGACGCCGGCGCAGTAACCGCGCGGCCGGGCGAGGAGGACGCGTTTGCCGTTGCCCGTCGCCCCGTCCGCGGACGAGAGGGCGGCTCCGGCTGTGTCGTCGGCTGTGTCGTCGGCGGCTTGGGGGGCCTGCGGCGAGCTCGTCATGCCACCAAGGGTACGGATCGCCGCGGAAAGCAGTCAGCCGCAGCCGCCTCCTCCCCGCCCCGCCGTGGGACACGGAACACCCGGGTGGCCGCCCGACGCGTCCCGCCCCATGGATTCGCGCGCCCGCCTGGGGCAGGCTGGGCACATGCGATCGTTCCCCCTCCCCGTGCGGGTCGCCGCCGGCGCCGCCGTGACCGCCGCGGAATGCGCGCGGCGGGCCCCCGGCGCGCTCGCAGGACTGCCGATCACCGCGCTGAGCTGGACGTTGCAGACGTCGATGCGGCTGCAGCAGCAGGTCACCGAGCTCGCGCTGAAGGGCGACACCGCACTGGCCGGGCTGGGGCGCCCGGAGGAGCGCCCGGCGTGGGCGACCTTCGACGAGGACGACGAGGACGAGGTGGGGTCGACCACCCCGGCGGGGGACGATCTCGGTCCCGCCGGTCCGGTGGAGGAGGATGGGCCGGGCCCAGCGGCCGCGAACGCTCCGCCGGGCCGCGCCCGGGACGACGCGCCACCGGCGTGCCTGCCCGAGTACACCTCGCTGTCGCTGGCGCAGCTGCGCGGCAAGCTCCGCGCGCTGTCCGAGGACGACCTGGTCGAACTCGTGCGCCACGAGCGCGAGCACGCGGCCAGACCGGAGTTCGAGCGGATGCTCAGCAACCGGCTCGACCGGATCCGCACCGGTCGCTAGCCCGCGCCCACCAGCACACCGACGAAACCGCACGCACCGACGACCCCGGGAGCAGCACTGAGTTCCGCCACCAGCGCCGACCAGCCGTGGCCGGTCCGCACCGTCGCCCGCAAAGTGGCCGAGTGGATCCACCGGCTCGGCGCCGTCTGGGTGGAGGGGCAGATCACGCAGATCTCGCTGCGGCCGGGCGCGAAGACCGCGTTCGTCACCCTGCGCGACCCGAGCGCCGACGTCTCGCTGACGCTGACCTGCGCCGCCTCCCTGCTGCGGGGGATGGACCCGGCGCCGGTGGAGGGCACGCGCGTCGTCGTGCACGGCAAGTTCGACTTCTACGTCGCCCGCGGCACGCTGAGCCTGCGCGTGGACGACATGCGCCAGGTCGGCATCGGCGAGCTGCTCGCCCGGATCGAGCGGCTGCGGCAGCTGCTCAAGGCCGAAGGCCTGTTCGACCCGGCGCGCAAGCGGGAACTGCCGTTCCTGCCGAACCGCGTCGGCCTCATCACCGGGCGGGCCTCGGCCGCCGAGCACGACGTGCTCAGCAACGCCCGCCTGCGCTGGCCCGCGGTGAGCTTCGAGGTGCGCAACGTCGCCGTGCAGGGGGCCAGCGCGGTCAGCCAGGTCCTCGACGCGCTCGACGAGCTCGACCGGGACCCGGCGGTGGAGGTGGTCGTGCTCGCGCGCGGCGGCGGCAGCGTGGAGGACCTGCTGCCGTTCTCGGACGAGACGCTGTGCCGGGCCGTGGCGAACTGCCGCACCCCGGTCGTCAGCGCGATCGGGCACGAGCCGGACTCGCCGCTGGTCGACCACGTCGCCGACGTGCGCTGCTCCACCCCCACGGCCGCGGGCAAGCGCGTCGCCCCGGACGTGGCCGAGGAGACCCGGCAGGTGGGGCAGCTGCGCGACCGCGCCCGCCGCGCCCTGCAGGGCTGGGTCGAGCGGGAGCGGCGCACCGTGGAGGCGCTGCGCAGCCGCCCCGCGCTGGCCGACCCGCACGGACCGCTGCGGCAGCGCGCCGAGCAGGTCGAGCAGATGCGGCAGCGGAGCCGGCGCGCGGTGACCACCCTGCTCGGCACCGAGCAGCGCGCCCTGGCCGCGATGCGGTCGCGGCTGACGACGCTCGGTCCGGCGGCGACCCTTGCGCGCGGCTACGCGATCGTGCAGCGTGTCGACTTCCACGGTGTGGACGGAGTCGTGCGCTCGGTCGACGAAGCTCCCCCTGGCACCCGCCTGCGCGTGCGGGTCGCCGACGGGGTGCTGCACGCCGTGGTCGGCGAGCACGGTGCGGACTGATCGGTGAGGAACACGACGTGCACACTTCCCCGCGACACACACCCGCCGGCGACACCGCCCGCGGTGCCGGGCACCGGCAACCGGTGTTCCTGCCGCTGACGGTGCAGGTCGCGCGTTCGGTCGCCACCGCGGAGCCGAAGCGCGCCGAGGCGCCGCGCCGCGCCGCGCCCGCCGGTGCGGCGGGCGCCCCCTCCCCCGGTGCGCGAGGCGGCCCGCGCGGTGCCCAGGGATCCGGTTCGCAGGGGTCCGGTGCCCAGGAGCCCGGTGCCCAGGGGTCCGGAGCACGGGGTTCCGCCCAGGAGGTGCGCCGCTGCGCCGAGGCGGCGGAGTTCACCGCGGACGGCTGCTGGAACGCGCTGCGCGGCGGTTGCCGCTCGGCGGAGCGCGCCCTGCTGCCGGCGCGGCTGGACGACCTCGTGCAGGCCGCCTCCGACTACGTCGACCCCCGGTGGTGGTACGGCAGGGGGTCACCGCACCGGCGTAAGGTCGCGGAGGCGCAGCAGCGCATCGACGAGGCCGTGCACGAGGGGGACGGCGCCGAGTTCGCCGAGGCGTTCGTCGGCTACGACCAGGCGCTGGCCACCGCGATGGTTTCCGCACGCACCACAGTGGAGAGTTCGACCCGTTGAGCGACACGCACGACACCCCCGAGGACCCCGCGGAAGCCGCGGAGGGCGGCCCGCGGGCCCAGGCCGCGGAGGCCGAGGCGGCCGAGCAGGCGGTGGCCGCGGAGTCCGAGCCCTTCGACCCGGTCGCAGCGCACCCCGAGGTCGCCGAGCTCGGCTACGAGCAGGCCCGCGACGAGCTCGCCGACGTGGTCAAGCGGCTCGAAGCCGGCGGGCTGTCGCTGGAGGACTCGTTGGCCCTGTGGGAACGCGGCGAAGCCCTCGCCACCGTGTGCGAGCGGCACCTCGCCGGGGCGCAGGAGCGGGTCGACCAGGCGCTCCAGTCCGTCCAGGAGGACGGATCCGAGTAGAGCCACCTGTTCGCGCGCGGGGTTCAGCAGCAGAACCCCCCGCGGCGGGTCCGGTTGCTCGAGCTCCGCTCGACGCTGACGCATCGAAGAACAGTTCGGTTCGCGCTCGTCGCCCCGCGTCCTGCGAAACCGGCACGGGGCTTCGGTTCGCGCACCTTCGCCAGCGCAGCGGCCCCGGCTCCGCCAGCGGCCGCGCGAACCCGCCCCGGGCTCCGCGGGAGCAGGTCCTTCAGCCGGCGTCGCGGAGGGCGGCCCGGGCGAGCTCGCGGAACTCCGACCGCTGCCCGTCGCCGGTGATCAGCAGGTGCGCGCCCCCGCGCTCGGTGATCCAGGCCCGCTCATCGCGGATGCTGTCGTAGATCACCCACCGCTGGCCGCCGACCTCGGCGGTGCCCCGCGCCCGCGGCCGCTGCTGCCGGGTCTCGGCGGCGACGAACTCCTCCTCCGCGGCCGCGGACTGGGCCAGCCGGAGGTAGTGCCGCGCGCCGGTGACCCATCCGACGCGCACGACCTCGTCGTGGGAGGGCAGCGTGGTCACGTTGGCCGAGTTCGCCTGCCAGCCGTCCGGCACCCGCGGGTGCGCAAGCGGGAAGTCCACCCGCTCCTCCGCCTCGTCGAGCTCGCGGGCGGCGTTCACGCTCGGCGCGGCGGAGCCGTCCACCTCGGGCCCGCCGGGGGTGAACGAGCAGCGGCCCATCAGAGCGGTCACACCGCCGACCACGAGCGCCAGCGCGAGCACGGCCATGACCATCCCGGTCATGGTGCGCTGCTGACCGGAGTTCGGCTGCTGGTTGCGGGACTGGGCCACGACCCGCATGCTCTCACCCGTCCGCAGAAGCGCCCCCGCCCACCGGGCACCGACGTGTCGTGTCCCACCACACAGCGGTGCGCGACCCGATCATCTGCCAGGATCCGGCGCACCGAGGCGCCACACACGTCGGGGACGGCACCTCGGCGGCATGCAACGACGCATCACGGGGAGGGCCCATGAGCACTGCCGGCGCGCAGGGCACCAACGAGGCTGCGCAGGGCATCAACGATGCCCCCGACCGCAACCTGGCCATGGAACTGGTCCGGGTGACCGAGGCCGCGGCGATGTCCGCGGGACGCTGGGTCGGACGCGGCGACAAGAACTCGGGGGACGGCGCTGCCGTCGACGCCATGCGCAAGCTCATCAGCACGGTGTCCATGCGCGGTGTCGTGGTCATCGGCGAGGGCGAGAAGGACGAGGCGCCGATGCTGTACAACGGCGAGCACGTCGGCACCGGGCAGGGACCCGAGTGCGACGTCGCCGTGGACCCGATCGACGGCACCACGCTGCTGTCCAAGGGGATGCCGAACTCGTTGTCGGTGCTGGCGGTGGCCGAACGCGGCGCCATGTTCGACCCCTCAGCCGTGTTCTACATGGAGAAGATCGCCGTCGGCCCGGAGGCCGCCGGCACGATCGACCTGAACGCTCCGGTGGCGGACAACATCCGCCGGGTCGCCAAGGCGAAGTCGCTGGACGTCTCGGACGTGACGGTGTGCGTGCTGGACCGCTCGCGGCACGAGGACCTCGTCGCCCAGGTGCGGCAGGCCGGCGCCCGGGTCCGGTTCATCAGCGACGGGGACGTGGCCGGTGCGATCGCGGCGGCCCGGCCGAACAGCGGTGTGGACATGCTGCTGGGCATCGGCGGCACGCCGGAGGGCATCCTCACCGCCTGCGCGCTCAAGTGCATGGACGGCGAGATCCAGGGGCGGCTGTGGCCGAAGGACGACGCCGAGCGCGCCCGCGTGTCCGAGCTGGGCTACGACCCGAACCAGGTGCTGGGCACCTCGGACCTGGTCGGCGGGGAGAACTCGTTCTTCTGCGCCACCGGCATCACCGACGGCGCCCTGCTCGACGGCGTGCACTTCCGGGCGAACCGGGCGACGACGCAATCGATCGTGATGCGCTCCAAGTCCGGCACCGTGCGCGTGGTCGACGCCTCGCACAAGCTGGCGAAGCTGCGCGAGTACGCCAACGTCGACCTCGGCAGCCCCGAGGACGGCTGACCGGGCCCGGCTGGGGGAGTCCGCGGACCGCACCGGGGCGGTTCGGCGGCCGACGTTCCGGGGGCGGCTGCAGGCCCGCTCGTCCCGGCGCTTCCAGCCGCCCCGGCACACCCGTCCCCACCGCTCAGGTGTCCATGTCCGAGGAGTGCCCGGGGAACAGGTGAGCTCCCGGGTCGAGCTCGACCGCGATGTTGTTCACGGCCGTGGCCGCCTCGCCGAACCCGGTGGCGATGAGCTTCACCTTCCCCGGGTAGGTGGCCACGTCCCCCGCGGCGTACACCCGCTGCCGGGCGGTGCGCATGTGCGTGTCCACGTGGATCGACCGCTTGTCGATCTCCAGCCCCCAGGACTCGATCGGCCCGAGCGAGGCGGTGAACCCGAGGGCGGCGACGACCGTCTGCGCGGGCAGCACGCTGCGGGCGCCCTCCCGGTCGACCAGCTCGACCTCCGCCACCCAGCCGTCACCGCGGACGGCGGCGATCTCGGTGTCGGTCAGCACCGGCAGGCCCAGATCCGTGACCTTCTGCATCAGCCCCGGGTGGGCGCGGAAGCGCTTGCGGCGGTGCACCAGCGTCACGCTGCGCGCGACGGGCTGCAGCGCCAGCGCCCAGTCGAACGCGGAGTCCCCACCGCCGACGACGACCACGTCGTGTCCACTGTGAGCGTCGATCTCGGGGACGAAGTGGACGACGCCGCGGTCGAACCACCCCTCGGCCGCGGGCAGCGGCCGCGGGGTGAACTCGCCGATCCCCGCGGTGATGAGCATGGCTCGTCCGCGCACGGAATCACCGCCGGACAGCTCCAGGACCAACCCTTCTTCCACATCGGACAACTGCTGCGCGGCCCTGCCGAGCAGGTAGTGCGGATCGTACTGCGCGGCCTGCTGCACCAGCCTGTCCACGAGTTCGCGGCCGCGCACCTCCGGGAAGCCCGCCACGTCGAAGATCAGCTTCTCCGGGTACATCGCGGTGACCTGCCCGCCCGGTTCCGGCAGCGCATCGACGAGCGCCGCGCTCAGACCGCGGAACCCCGCGTAGTAGGCGGCGAACAACCCCGCGGGGCCCGCGCCCACCACGATGAGGTCGACCTCGTGGGTCTCCGCCATGTCCACCACCTCGCGCTCCGCCGCGACGGACACCCCCAGCGTATCCGCTCCGCCACCCGCACGTCGCCCGCCACGCGGCGGAGCCGCGCGATCGCCCCGCCGGCCGCGCGGAAACCCCGCGCCCGCGTCCCCGCGCCAGCGGCGCAGCGCGGACGAGGAGCAGGTCACCGGCGCCGCCGCAGCACGCCGCCCCGGTAGCGCGGCGCACGTCACACCCGGGCCTACGCACGCCCGGGACAACGCGCGAACGCGGCCGAGGTTGTTGGTCCGAATTCCGCAATCGCCACCCCGCAGCCGGCGGTACTCAGCAGTAACCGGGAGGCCTACCTTCACGTCGAAACGACGTCGGCACGGGAGGAACCCCGATGCGAAAGTCCACATTGCTCGGCGGGATCGCCGCAGCGGTACTGGGAATGGGGTTGCTGCCCACCGCAGCGAACGCCACACCCGAAACCGGCGACACATCGCAAAAGTCCACTTCGGAGTCCTCCGCGGGTTCCCCGGGCCAGCTCATCGTCGGTGGCCACGAATCCACCGAGCAGTACGACTGGATGGCCTCGCTGAAGTACCAGGGCGAGCACAGCTGCGGTGCTTCGCTCATCGACGAGCAGTGGGTGCTGACGGCGGCGCACTGCGTCGAGGAGCGGCAACCGGCCGATCTGAGCCTGCGCATCGGCAGCCCGAACCGCAGCTCGGGCGGCACCGAAGCCGGCGTCGCCGAGATCGTCGCGCACCCCGACTACGCGGAGAAGTCCCCCAACGGCGACATCGCGCTGATCAAACTGGACCGCGCGGTGCAGCAGGAACCCATCAGCATCGCCGAGAACGCCGGCCCGCCGGGAACGCCCTCCCGGATCCTCGGCTGGGGCGTCACCTGCCCGCTGCGGGGCTGCGGCCAACCGCCCGAACAGCTGCGGGAGCTCGAGACCCACGTGA
The DNA here is from genome assembly GCF_054782015.1 of Salinifilum aidingensis. Lineage (NCBI taxonomy): Bacteria > Bacillati > Actinomycetota > Actinomycetes > Pseudonocardiales > Pseudonocardiaceae > Salinifilum > Salinifilum aidingensis. Next base: position 227,094 of record NZ_BAAGTH010000001.1, read on the forward strand.
CCGACCCGCAGCAGTGCTCGCTGAGCTCCATCGACGAGCAGACCGAGATCTGCACCGGCAGCGAGGAACTGCTCGCCAACGCCTGCTTCGGCGACTCCGGCGGCCCGCAGCTGGAGGGCCGGCCCGGTGACTGGCAGCTCACCGGGGTGACCAGCCGCCTGGGCAGTCCGGCACCGGTGTGCGGCACCGCTCCCTCGGTCTACACCGACGCGACCGCCTACACCGACTGGATCAACGCGACCACCGCCTGACAGGGCTTCGCCAGGTCCTCGTGCTCGTCGCGGGGTGGGCGGCTCGGGACCGCTGGGAGGGGCCTCCTGCACGTCCCGACCACCGACCACCCGCCCCGGACAACGGGCATCGAGCAGCCACCAGCGGTTCGGCGCGGGGCGCTGCTGACGGCACGCCCCGCGCCGAACCGCGTCCGCGGACCGCCCGGCCGGCGCGCCCGAACCGCGCGGGCCCGGCACCCGCGCATCAGCGCCTCCCCGCGGCCCCGCGCCGAGCGGGCGGGGGCGGCGGCGGCCGTGTGACCGACCGCATCGGAATCGATCGGGAACCGGACTCCGCCGCATTGCCGGCGTGCCCGGCGGCGATGCCGGGAGGCCGTTACCAACCCCACAGGCGACCCGCGCTGACCGGGCCGCGGCCGAAGCGGGAGACTTCAGCCATGGCTGAACAGGAATACCGGATCGAACACGACACCATGGGCGAGGTGCGGGTCCCCGCCGACGCCCTGTACCGCGCGCAGACCCAGCGCGCCGTGGAGAACTTCCCCATCTCCGGCCGGGGTCTCGAACGAGCCCAGATCCGGGCGCTCGGACTGCTGAAGGCGGCCACGGCCCGGGTGAACGCCAAGCTCGGCGTGCTGGAGGCGGACCTCGCCGAGGCGATCGCCCGGGCCGCCGACGAGGTGGCCGAGGGCGAGCACGACGACCACTTCCCCATCGACGTGTTCCAGACCGGCTCCGGCACCTCGTCGAACATGAACGCCAACGAGGTCATCGCCACGCTGGCGACCCGCTCCCTCGGCCGCGACGTGCACCCGAACGACCACGTCAACGCCTCGCAGTCGTCGAACGACACCTTCCCGACCACCATCCACGTGGCCGCCACCGAAGCCGTGCTCACCGACGTGATCCCGGCCCTGGAGCACCTGGCGAGCACGATCGAGCAGCGCGCCGCGGAGTGGAGCGAGGTCGTCAAGTCCGGCCGCACCCACCTCATGGACGCCGTGCCCGTCACCCTCGGCCAGGAGGCCGGGGCGTGGGCCGCGCAGATCCGCTACGGCGTCGAGCGCCTCCGCGCCGGGCTCCCGCGCCTCGGCGAGCTGCCCATCGGCGGCACCGCCGTCGGCTCCGGCCTCAACGCGCCGCAGGGCTTCGGCGACGCGGTCTCCCGGGAACTGGCCGAGGTGACCGGCCTGCCGCTGAGCGAGGCCGCCGACCACTTCGAGGCCCAGGCCGCGCAGGACGCCGTGGTGGAGACCTCCGGCAGCATGCGCACCGTCGCCGTGAGCCTCACCAAGATCGCCAACGACCTGCGCTGGCTCGGGTCCGGCCCGCGCACCGGCCTGGCCGAGCTGGCCCTGCCCGACCTGCAGCCCGGTTCGTCGATCATGCCGGGCAAGGTCAACCCGGTCATCCCGGAGGCCACGCTGCAGGTCGTCGCCCAGGTCGTCGGCAACGACCAGACCGTGTCCTTCGCCGGTTCGCAGGGCAACTTCCAGCTCAACGTGATGCTGCCGGTCATCGCCCGCAACGTGCTCGAATCGGCCCGCCTGCTCGCCGCCGCGTCCCGCCAGCTGGCCGACCGGGTCTTCGCCGGGATCACCGTCAACGCCGAGCACGCCCGCGAGTACGCCGAGGGCTCCCCCTCGATCGTCACGCCGCTCAACCGCTACATCGGCTACGAGGAAGCCGCCGCGGTGGCCAAGCAGGCCCTCAAGGAGCGGCGCACGATCCGCGAGGTCGTGCTCGACCGCGGCCACGTCGAGGCCGGCAAGCTCACCGTCGAGCAGCTCGACGAGGCGCTGGACGTGCTGACCATGGCCCGGGGCGAGCGCTGAGCACCCGTCCGGGCGCGGACAGGCCCGCGCCCGGACTCCCGCGCGGAGGACGCGGTCGCGCGCGAGCCCGCCGGCCCCGCGCGCCCGGACGTCCCCGCGCGGGGCGGGCGCAGCCGCGCTCCCGGGGGCCTGCCCGCCCCGCCGGGGAGCGGTGGAATCCTGGGGGCATGCAGCACGGCGAGCAGTTCGACCCCGAGGAGCGCGCCTCCGCCCACGAGCCCGACGTCGAGGGAGCCGAGGGCTGGGAGGACGAGGACGCCGAGGCCGAGGCGGAATCGGTCGGCTCCATCGACATCGGCCCCGGGACCATCGACCCCAGCGAGTTCCAGGTGCCGCGGCGCCCGGTCTCGCCGGACTACTACGTGGCCGTGCTCCTGCTGCGCACCACCTCCGAGGAGGAGGGCCACCGGCCGCTGTACGAGGAGTCGTTCGTGCTGCTCAAGGCCGAGTCCGCCGAGGAGGCCGAGACCAAGGCGGGGGACCTGGCCAAGCAGCAGCAGACCACCTACCGCGACGAGAACCACACGCTGGTGACCTGGAAGCTCGAGCGCGTCCTCGAGGTCAAGCCGCTCGAGGACTCCTCGTTCGACGACGGGACCGAGCTGTACAGCCGGTTGTTCCGCGACTACCGGGCCTACCGCGCCTTCGAACCGCACCTGGACGGGGAGCTCTGAGAGCCCGGTTCCGCGGACGCCGACCGGAGGACGCCGGTGGCCGCGGCAGCGGGCCGCCCGGCACCGGCGCGGTGACGCCCACCAGCCGCAGCTCGCGCCGCTGCGGTCCGCGCGCACTGCGGTGAGCAGTACGTGTCGTCGCCCGGGCGCCGAGCCCGTATGCTGACGAGATGTGCAGTTCTTGAACGGGCAGCAGCCCACCACCGACCTGACCTACGACGACGTCTTCCTGGCGCCCCGCCGCTCCGGCGTCGAGTCGCGGTTCGACGTCGACCTCGCGGCCAGCGACGGCACCGGCACCACGCTGCCGCTGGTCGTGGCGAACATGACGGCCGTCGCGGGGCGGCGGATGGCCGAGACGATCGCCCGCCGGGGCGGGATCGCCGTGCTCCCCCAGGACGTCGACCCCTCGGCGGTCTCCGAGATCGTCTCCTGGGTGAAGCAGCGCCACCCGGTGTGGGACACACCGATCGTGCTGCACGCCGACGCCGCCGTGGCCGACGCGCTGAACCTGTTGCCGAAGCGCGCGCACGACGCGGTCGTGGTCGTCGACGACGAGGACCGGCCCACCGGCGTGTTCCGCGAGGCCTCCAGCGCCGGGGTCGACCGGTTCTCCCGGCTCAGCGAGGTGGCCGACCCCGACCCGGTCGTGCTTCCGCTGGACACGAAGCCGCGCGAGGTCTTCGAGCACCTCGACCGGCAGGCGCGGGACGTGGCCCTGGCCGTCGACGACGACGGGCGGCTGGCCGGCATCATGACCGGCCGGGCCGCCCTGCGCTCGGAGATCTACACCCCCGCGCTGGACGAGCGGGGGCGGCTGCGCATCGGCGCGGCGATCGGCGTGAACGGCGACGTGGCCGCCAAGGCCTCGGCGCTGCTGGAGGCCGGGGTGGACGCGCTCGTCGTGGACACCGCCCACGGCCACCAGGAGAAGATGATCAGCGCGCTCGAGGCCGTCCGCACCGTCTCGCCGAGCGTGCCCGTCGTCGCCGGCAACGTGGTCACCGCCGAAGGCGTGCGGGACCTGGCCGTGGCCGGCGCCGACGTGATCAAGGTGGGCGTCGGGCCGGGCGCGATGTGCACCACCAGGATGATGACCGGCGTGGGGCGGCCGCAGTTCTCCGCGCTCGTCGAGTGCGCCGAGCAGGCCCGCGCGCTGGGCAAGCGCGTCTGGGCCGACGGCGGCGTGCGGCACCCCCGGGACGTGGCGCTGGCGCTGGCGGCCGGCGCGTCCTCGGTGATGGTGGGCTCCTGGTTCGCCGGGACCTACGAGTCCCCCGGCGACCTGCAGCGCGACGAGCACGGCAACGCCTACAAGGAGTCGTTCGGCATGGCGTCCAAGCGAGCCGTGAGCGCGCGCACGCGCAGCGACAACTCCTTCGACCGGGCGCGCAAGGCGCTGTTCGAGGAGGGCATCTCCAGCTCCAAGATGCGGGTGGACCCGCAGCGGCCGAGCGTGGAGGACCTGCTCGACGAGATCACCTCGGGCCTGCGCTCGGCGTGCACCTACGCGGGCGCGCGCGACCTGGAGGAGTTCCACGGGCGCGCCGTCGTCGGCATCCAGTCCGCGGCGGGGTTCGCCGAGGGCAGGCCCCTGCCCAAGGGCTGGTGACGGTGGAGCGGGAGCGGCGCGCGCCGGCTGCGCCGACCGGGCGCACCTGATCCGGGAGGCCCGGGGCTCGGCCGGCGCGAGCTTCGCGGAGCTGGTCAGCCCGTGAGCTCCGCGAACAGGTCCACGGGATTGCCGTCGGGGTCGAGCACGGTCGCGTAGCGCTGGCCCCAGGGGGCGTCCCGCGGTTCGTGGTGCCCGTCGTAGCCGGCAGCGGTGATCTCGGCGTACGCGCCGTCCACCGCCGAGGGCGAACCGCAGTCGAAGGCCAGCGCCGCCCGGTGCCCGCCGGACGGCGGAGCCCAGGAGGGGTCGATCGAGCGCACCGTCTCAGCGGTGTCCCACATCAACCGCACCCCGCTCGGCAGGAGCACGTCCACGTGACGCTGGTCGTCGGCCCCCGCGGGGACGTCGAGTCCGAGCAGGCGGTAGAACGCCAGCGTCTTCGCCATGTCGTCGGCGACCAGGCCCAGGGCGCTGAATTGCATCGTCATGGGTGAAGCGTAGGGGTCGCGCGGACGGCCGGCATCGAACGGATCGGACGTCAGGCGGAGGGTCCCACCACCACTCGCTCCGGAGGTCGTGCACGCGTCGTACCGGCGGGGGAACCGGCACGACGCGTGCACCGCAGCCGCGTCAGGACAGGTACTCCTCCTCCAGCATCTCGGTCACCAGCGCCGCCACGGGCGAGCGCTCGGACCGGGACAGGGTCAGGTGGGCGAACAGCGGGTGCCCCTTGAGCTTCTCCACCACCGCACCGACCCCGTCGTGCCGGCCCACGCGCAGGTTGTCGCGCTGGGCGACGTCGTGCGTGAGCACGACCCGGGAGTTGGAGCCGAGCCGGGACAGCACCGTGAGCAGCACGTTGCGCTCCAACGACTGCGCCTCGTCGACGATGACGAACGAGTCGTGCAGGGAGCGCCCGCGGATGTGCGTCAGCGGCAGCACTTCCAGCATCCCGCGGTCGAGCACCTCGTCGATGACGTTCTGCCCGGCCACGGCGCTGAGCGTGTCGAAAACCGCCTGGCCCCAGGGCTGCATCTTCTCGCCCTCGCTGCCGGGCAGGTAGCCGAGCTCCTGCCCGCCGACCGCGTACACCGGGCGGAAGACCACGACCTTGCGGTGCTGCTGCCGTTCCAGCACCGCTTCCAGACCGGCGCACAGCGCCAGCGCTGACTTGCCCGTGCCGGCCCGCCCGCCGAGCGAGAGGATGCCGACGCCCTCGTCGGCGAGCAGGTCCAGCGCGATGCGCTGCTCCGCGGACCGACCGTGGATCCCGAACGCCTCCCGGTCACCGCGGACGAGCTTGACGCGCTTGTCCGCCGTGACCCGCCCGAGCGCGCTCTGCGAACCGGACAGCAGCCGCACCCCCGTGTTCGCGGGCAGTTCGGCGGCCTCGGCGAGGTCGGCGGAGCCCTCCTTGAACAGGGTGTTGATCTCCCCCGGCCCGGCGTCCACATCGGCCATTCCGGTCCACCCGGAGGAGATGACGTCCTGGGCGCGGTACTCCTCGGCCTCCAGCGCCACCGAACCGGCCTTCACGCGCAGCGGCATGTCCTTGGTCACCAGGGTCACCGCCGCCCCCTCGGCGCGCAGGTTCAGCGCGCACGCCAGGATGCGCGCGTCGTTGCTGTCGGTGCGGAAACCCGGTGGCAGGACGTCCTGATCGGAGTGGTTGAGCTCCACCCGGACGGTCCCGCCGGACACCCCGACGGGGATCGGTTCGTCCAACCGCCCGCACCGGCAGCGCAGCTCGTCCAGGCCGCGCAGTGCTTCCCGGGCGAACCAGCCCAGTTCGGGGTGGTGTCGCTTGCCTTCCAGTTCACCGACGACGACCAGCGGCAGCACCACGTCGTGCTCGGCGAAGCGGTTGAACGCCCACGGGTCGGACAGCAGCACCGAGGTGTCGAGCACGTAGGTGCGGCCGGCGGCGGCATCGGACCGGGTTCCGGCGGGAACGCCGGGTGTCTCGGCGGTGGCGCGCTCGCCAACACCGGCGGTCCGGGATTCGAACGGGGAACGTCGTGCGGTCACGGCAACTCCCTCGCGGGCGCCGCGAGGACGCCCGCTCGTTGGTGGGCCGGGTCTGCCCTACCCGCGCCGGATCGCGGCGACCGGACAGCCGCGCGGGCCGGGACCCGCCCCTCGCGACCACGGTGGACGGCGCTGCCGCCCGTCGGCGACCACGAACCATCAGCCACGATCAGGGCCTCCCGGACGGGCCGTACGGACTGAGCTGGCCCGTCACCGCGGACGCTACCGCCGCGAAGCCCGCTCAGCAGGCAGCCACACAGGTGATTCCAGTCCTACACCGACGGCGGTAGCGCGGCGCGGAGCCGCGAGAACCCCCGAACGGCGGTTGTCCGCGGCCGCCCCGGCGTAATCGACTCGTGAGCGCAACCAACTCGTGAGCGTAATCGACTCGTTACTTTCGGCCCGACACGCCGGGACGTGTCGGGCGACCGCTTGGCCGCGGACTGGCCATCGCGGTCAATCCCCACGGACGGGTGATCGCAGCTTCGGGGTAGATCCACGATCCGCGCTCAACACCCGCCCGATGATCACACTCCAGTGTGATCGATAGAAGAATTCCAATGGGCGTATTGTGACGACTCGGCATGTGCGGCAACATGAAGCCAGCGCGACACGCCGTGTTCCGTTGTTCGCGCAAGTGGATGCGCGTATCCAAGAACCACACAATGGTGGTAACTCGGTACCGTTCACCGGATTTCGTGGATATGTTTTTCCGCGGGTGCTCCCTCGGAGTGAGGTCCGAGGCCGGCCGCCCCGGGCGAACGGCCCGCGGGTTCCGGAGAATTCGCACTCACTTCATCAGCGTCCAACAAGGAGCAACGGAAGTGCTGAAGAAAGCAGCGATCGTGTCCGGCGCCGCAGCCGGAATGTTGGCCCTGGCCCCGATGGCCAACGCGGACAGCATGGACAACGACGGTGTCGGCGTGCTGAACGACGACAACATCAGCGCCGTTCCGGTCCAGCTGTGCAACAACAACGTCAGCGCCGCCATCGGCATCACTGCGCCGATCCTGTCGCCGCAGGACGCCAGCTGCACCAACGCGCCGGTGGTCGACCACCCGTCGCAGCAGGGCTGACGACCGACGAACGAACCGGTCAACGAGGCGCGGCGGGCAAGGGGCCAACGCGCCCGCTCTTCGCCCGCACGCACTCTCGCATTCTTCAACACGCCGCAACGGGTAGCACTGCAGCAGTTGTCGCCACCCGACGAAGTCACACGAACGAGTCGACACGGGTGGGCCCACGGCGTGGCGCCGGTTGTATTTTCCAGGAACTTGGCAGGGTTCACCCCCGCCCCGCGGGAGTCCTTCGTGGACGGGAACGAACCCCAGCACATCAGAGGAGTGTGAATCCAGTGCTGAAGAAGGCAGCGATTGTCGCCGGTGCCGCCGCCGGCATGGTGGCCCTGGCCCCGATGGCCAACGCCGACAGCGTGGACAACGACGGCGTCGGCGTCGCGAACGACACGAACCTGAGCGTTCTGCCGATCAACGCGTGCAACAACAACGTCGCGGTGCTCGGCGTCACCCTGCCGGTGCTGTCGCCGCAGGAAGCCAGCTGCACCAACGCGCCGATCGTCGACCACCCCTCGCAGCAGGGCTGACGATCGCCGCAGGCGAACACGCCGCGAGGGCGGGGCCGGACGATCCGGCCCCGCCCTCGACGTGTTCCGGGCCCGCGCGTCGGCGAACGCCGCGGACAGCAGCCACGGCCGCCCGACTCCTCACCGGGCCCGCGCACCTTTCGCCGGAGCCTCGCACCGGGGCTCTCCGCACCGGAACCACGCCCGGGCCCGCGCGCCGGCACCGGCGCCCGGGCGAGGACCGCGTTCAGCCGCCGAAGCGGCGGTGCCGGGCCGCGTAGGAGCGCAACGCGCGCAGGAAGTCCACCCGGCGGAACGCCGGCCAGTACGCCTCGCAGAACCAGAACTCCGAGTGCACCGACTGCCAGAGCATGAACCCGGACAGCCGCTGCTCCCCCGAGGTGCGGATGAGCAGGTCCGGATCAGGCTGCCCCGAGGTGTACAGGTTCTCGGTGATGTGGTCGACGGTGAGCACCTCCGCCAGCTCCTCGAGCGTGGTGCCCGCCTCGGCGTGCTGCTGCAGCAGCTTGCGCACGGCCTCCGCGATCTCCTGTCGCCCGCCGTAACCGATCGCCACGTTCACCTGCATCCCCGAGCGCCCCTCGGTGCGCTCGGTGGCGGCGGCCAGCCGCTCGGCCGTCTCCTGCGGCAGCAGGTCGAGCGTGCCGACGGTCTGCACCCGCCACGGCATCGACGGCGCCGTGAGCTCCTCGACGACGCTGACGATGATCTCCAGCAGTGCCTGCAGCTCCTCGCTGCTGCGGTTGAGGTTGTCGGTGGACAGCAACCACAGCGTCACCACCTCGACGCGGGCCTCGCGGCACCAGCCGAGCAACTCGGTGATCTTGCGAGCACCTGCCTGGTGGCCGTGCGCGGCCTCCAGGCCCGCTTCCTTCGCCCACCGGCGGTTGCCGTCCAAGACCACGCCGACGTGGCGGGGTCGCTGCATCGTCTCGAGCTGGCGACGCAGTCGCCACTCGTACAGGTCGTAGATCAGATCTTTCAGCCGAACCTTGAGCGCCACGTCCGGTGAGACTACGCCGCGCGCGCGTGCTCGGAACCGCGTGGTGACCCGGTCGGCGTGAGCGCCGACATAACGCCCAGACCTACGCTCGCGTAGCCTCGGGTGCGTGAGCGTAGGCACGAGTCCCGCCGCCCTCCCCCCGAAGCCCAAGCTGCGCGGGTGGATCCACCTGTGGTCGGCCGTGGTGGCGACCGCGGCCGGTGCGACGCTGATCGCACTGGCCGGATCCACCGTGTCCGCCCCTGCCGCCATCGGAACGTCGATCTACGCGGCGACCGTGCTCGGCCTGTTCGGCGTGAGCGCGCTCTACCACCGCAAGACCTGGCGCACGGTCGGTGCGCGCACGTGGATGCGCCGCCTCGACCACTCGATGATCTTCATGTTCATCGCGGGCACGTACACCCCGTTCGCCATGCTGGCGATGCAGCCCACGACCGGCGCGGTGGTCCTCGCGGTCGTGTGGGGCGGCGCGCTCGGCGGCGTGATCCTCAAGCTGTCCTGGCCGAACGCCCCGCGCTGGGTCGGCGTGCCGGTGTACCTGGCGCTGGGGTGGGTCGCCGTGTTCGTGCTGCCGGAACTGCTCATGCACGCCGGAGCGGCGGCGCTCACGCTGCTCATCGCCGGCGGCGTGCTCTACAGCCTCGGCGGTGTGGCCTACGCGGCCAAGCGCCCCGACCCCTGGCCGCGCACCTTCGGCTACCACGAGGTGTTCCACACCGCGGTCTCCGCCGCGGCGATCTGCCACCACATCGCCATCTGGCTGGCCTTGTACGCCTGAGCAGCCCCGGCGGCAGCTGTCCCCCACGCCTAAGCCCCGCGGCAGCCGCCTCACCCCCGCACGATCCCCCGATCGAGCCCTCCCCGGCCCGCACGCTGGGGACAACTCGCACCCCTGTGGATGGATCATGCTCCATCCGCGTGGGGACGGCTTCCAATTTTCATGAAAATTGCGCTCCCTGGAACGCTTCCAGATTGGGCGCGGCGGAAGGCGCGGGAAGCACTGCGGGACCGGGCGAACGCGTTGCGGCGGGACCCGGCCTGCTGGGGGTTCCGGGAGCGGAGCCCCCAGCAGGCCGGCGCGGGGGTGCTACGGGAACTCGACGAGCTGCTGCTGGAGGGCGTCGGCGGTGGTCACCGGGCGGTCGCAGACGTAACCGCGGCACACGTACGCCGCAGGTGCACCGTCGACCAGCGGGCGGTCGGCCGCCAGCGGCGCCGCGGAGGACTCGGGCTCGGCGGCGAGGACCACCGCCCCGCCCGGCGCGCGGTGGCGTGCCGTCGTCTCCAGCAGCTCGCGGTCCGGATCGCCGGTGGCGCCCACGACGGCCACCTGGATCGGCCCGGCCGCGCGCGCCTCGGCGACGGACAGCCAGTGCCCGGCGAAGCGCGGTGCGCGCTGCAGCAGCATGCCCGCGCGGTCGATCGCCTGCTCTGCGGCCTGCCGATACCTCCCCGCGCTGTCCGCCCCGGTCAGCGCCGAAGCGGCCAGCAGCGCTTCCGCCAGGGACGCCGCCCCGCTCGGGGCGGCGTTGTCCGTCGGGTCCGCCGGACGCCGCACGAGCGCCTCGGCATCGTCGGCGGTGTCGTGGAACTGGCCGGGGTGGTCCGGGTCGGCGAACCGCGCCAGGGCGGCGTCCAGCAGCTCCCGCGCGCGGTCGAGCCAGTGCGCCGCACCGGTCGCCTGGTGCAGCGCCAGCAGTCCCGCGGCGAAGCACCCGTAGTCGTCGAGCACGCCCGCCGCCGCACCGACTTCCCCGGCGCGGGAGGCGCGGCGCAGGCGCCCCTCGACCAGGTGCGTGCTCAGGACCGTCTCGGCGGCCCGCTGCGCCGCCTCGATCCACCGCTGCTCGCCGAACGCCTCGCCCGCTTCCACGAGCGCGGTGATCGCCAGCCCGTTCCAGGCGGTGACGACCTTGTCGTCCCGCGGGGGCTGCGGCCGCTGGTTCCGCTCGGCCAGCAGCGCCGCGCGCACGCGCTCGAAGCGCTCCGCGTCGTCCGGGTCGCGCGGCAGCCGCAGGGTGGAGCTGCCGTGCTCGAACGTGCCCTCGGCGGTCACGCCGAACACCGCGGCGGCCCAGTCGCCGTCCTCCTCGCCGAGCGCGCTGCGCAGCTGCTCCGGCGTCCACACGTAGGTCAGCCCCTCGGCCCCGTCGGTGTCCGCGTCCAGCGAGGCGGCGAAGCCGCCTTCGGGGGTGGCCAGGTCGCGCAGCAGGAACTCGGCGACCCCCCGGGTGACGCGTTCGGCCAGCGGCGCGCGCGCCACGCGCGCGAGGTGCGCGTAGGCGCGCAGCAGCAGCGCGTTGTCGTAGAGCATCTTCTCGAAGTGCGGCACGGTCCACGTGGCGTCCACGCTGTAGCGGGCGAACCCGCCCGCCAGCTGGTCGTGGATCCCGCCGCGGGCCATGGCCTCGCAGGTGCGCCCGGCCAGTCGCAGCGCCTCGTCCGAACCGGTGCGTTCGCGGTGCCGCAGCAGGAACTCGAGCACCATCGACGGCGGGAACTTCGGCGCGTCGCCGAAGCCGCCGTTGGCCTCGTCGAACTCGCCGCCGAGCTCGGTGACGGCCGCGTCGAGCACCTGGTCGTCGACGGCGGTCTCGGGCAGCGGACCGCGCTGCTCGTTGAGCTGCTCCACGATGCGCGTGGCCGCCTGGCGCACCTCGTCGCCGCGCTCCTGCCAGGCGCTGGTGACGGCGTCGAGCAGCTGCCGGAACGACGGCATGCCGTGCACCGGGCGCGCCGGGTAGTAGGTGCCGCAGTGGAACGGCTCGCCGTCGGGGGTGAGGAAGCAGGTCAGGGGCCACCCGGCCTGGCCGGTCATGGCCTGCGTGGCCTCGATGTAGACCGAGTCGATGTCCGGGCGCTCCTCCCGGTCCACCTTGATGTTGACGAACCGCTCGTTCATGACTCCCGCGATCTCGGGGTCCTCGAACGACTCGTGCGCCATCACGTGGCACCAGTGGCACGCCGCGTAGCCCACGGACAGCAGCACGGGGACGTCCCTGCGGCGGGCTTCGCGGAACGCCTCCTCGCACCACGGCCACCAGTCGACCGGGTTGTCGGCGTGCTGGAGCAGGTAGGGGCTCGTCGCCTCGGCCAGCCGGTTCACCATGCCCCCACCGTCCCACCGCGCGCGGGCGGTGGCCCACCCGGGAGGCGCGCGGCGATCTCGTGAACCGGGTGCTGCGGCCGTGGTAGGAACGACACCGGTCCGCGGGCGACCCGGCCCGCCGGGCCACCGCGAGGAGGGACTCGAAGAGGAGGAAGTCGTGGACATCCCCGGCACGATGCGCGCTTCGGTGCTCCGCGAGGTGCACGACATCGCGCTCGAACAACGCCCCGTCCCGCAGCCGGGGGAGCACGAGGTGCTCGTGCGCATCACGTCGGTCGGCACCTGCGGTTCGGACGCGCACTACTACGAACACGGTCGGATCGGCGGGTTCGTCGTCGAAGAACCCCTGGTCCTGGGCCACGAAGCGGCGGGCGTGGTCGTCGCCCGCGGTGCGCGCGCCGAGCAGCACGAGGTGGGCCGGCGGGTGGCGCTCGAACCGGGCGTGCCGTGCTTCGTCTGCGCCGAGTGCCGGCTGGGCCGCTACAACCTGTGCCCGCGGATGCGGTTCTTCGCCACGCCGCCGGTGGACGGGGCGTTCTGCGAGTACGTGGCGATCCACGAGGAGTTCGCCCACGCCGTGCCGGACTCGCTCTCGGACGACGCGTCCGGGCTGCTCGAACCGCTGTCCGTGGCGGTGTGGGCCAACCGCAAGGGCCGCGTCAGCCCCGGTGCGCGCGTGCTCATCACCGGGGCAGGGCCGATCGGGTTGATCGCGGTGCAGGCGGCGCGGGCCTTCGGCGCGGCGGAGATCGTGGTCAGCGACGTGCAGGCGAGCAGGCTGGCGGTCGCCGAGGAGCTCGGCGCCACCCGCACCGTCGACGTCAGCGAGACCCCGCTGCCGGAGGTCGGCTACACCCCGGACGTGCTGCTGGAGTGCTCGGGCGTGCCGAAGGCGGCCGCGGAGGCGATCACCACGGTGGGCCGCGCCGGGCGCGTCGTGCTGGTCGGCATGGGGGGCAGCGAGCTGCCGCTGCCGCTGGACCACGTGCAGACCCGCGAGATCGAGCTGACCGGCACGTTCCGCTACGCCAACACGTGGCCGACGGCGATCGCGCTGGCCGCCAGCGGGCAGGTCGATCTGGACCGCCTGGTGACGCACCGCTTCGGGCTGGACGCGGTGCCGCAGGCGCTGACGGTCGGTCGGCGCGAGGACGCGATCAAGGCCGTGGTGCACCCCGACCGCTGAACGCGCCGCCGACCGGGTGAGCGCTGAGCGGTGCGGGCCGGCCGGTGCTCGGCACCGGCCCTGCGCGGGGTCAGCACGGCGGCACGTTCCGCGGGCAGCCCGCGCAGTGCCCGGTCCGCCCGGATGCCGGGCCCGCAGTGCCCGGTGCGGACCGGCCGCACGGGTCAGCGCACAGCCGGGTCAGCCCGCGGAACCGCTCGCGCCGCCCGCTCTCCCGTCAGCTGCCCCGCCGTCGGGACCACCGCCGTCGGGACCACCGCCGTCGGGATCGCCGCCGTCGGCGTTCCCGTCCGCCGAGCCCGCCGCGGTCGTGGCACCGGACCGCGCCCGCGCGGGCGCGGCGGCCTCGGCCCTCTCCTGGTCGAAGCGCTCCGGCAGCCTGCGCAGGTGCCGGGTCATCGACCACACCAGCAGGCACACGCCGATCAGCAGCACCAGCAGCAACAGCAGGCCCACCGGCGAGGACTTGCCGAAGTCCTCGCCCTGACCGCCGGGGTCGTCCGGCTGCGGGGCCTGGGCCACCACGAAGGTCAGCGCTTCCCGGCTCGTCATGTGCACACCTTCTCACGCACGCCCGCGAACAGGTCCTCCTCCGGCACCGTGGTGTCGACCAGGGAGCGCACCAGCTCGTAGTCCTCGTGCGGCCACAGCTCCTTCTGGAGCTCCAGCGGCACCGCGAACCACCTGCTGCTCGGGTCGATCTGCGTGGCGTGCGCGCGGAGCGCGTCGTCGCGCGCCTCGAAGTGATCGGCGCACTCCACCCGCGTGGTCACCCGTTCGTTCGGATCGGGGCGGGATTCGTCCCACTTGCTCAACCACTCACCGTACGGGGAGTGCATGCCGCGCTCCACCAGCGCGTCGTGGAACAGCTGCATGCGGTGCCGGGAGAACCCGTGCGAGTAGTACAGCTTCAGCGGCTGCCACGGCTCCCCGACCTCGGGGAAGCGGTCCGGGTCGCCGGCGGCGTCGAACGCGGCCACCGAGACCTCGTGGCACCGGATGTGGTCCGGATGCGGGTACCCGCCCTTCTCGTCGTAGGTGATCAGCACGTGCGGGCGGAACTCCCGCACCACGCGCACCAGCTCCCGGGTCTCCTCCTCCAGCGGCAGCGTGGCGAAGCACCCCTCCGGCAGCGGCGGTGGCGGGTCGCCCTCGGGCAGCCCGGAGTCCACGTAGCCGAGCCAGCGGTGCTGCACTCCGAGGATCTTGGCCGCGTCCGCCATCTCCTCGCGGCGGATGTCGGTGAGGTCCTCCCGCACACCCGGCCGGTCCATGGCCTCGTTGAGGATGCTTCCGGCTTCCCCTCCGGTACACGTGACGACCATCACCTCGTGCCCGTCACTGACGTAGCGGGCGGTCGTCGCCGCACCTTTGCTGGATTCGTCGTCCGGGTGCGCGTGCACCGTCATGAGACGCAGCTTGTCCGCCATCGCCCGGCTGTCCCCTCCTGCTCGTGAGCACTCTGCACAGACGGCCCCGCCGCGAAGGCCGCGGGCACCCCAGCGATACTCAACGCGGGGGCGGGGGCCTATTGTTCCCCGCGGGGTCGTTCGATCCGTCGGCAACCCCGATCCTCCCCGCGGCACCGGCCGCGACCAGCACGACAGGGAAGGGGGAGCGCGTGAGCGAGACCGGGGTTCGCGAGGACCGGTACGGGTCCCGCGCGCGACGCCGGCCGCGCCCCGTGCTGCGGTGGTTGCTCACCGCGGCGGCCCTCGTCGTGCTGCTGGTGCTGTCGATCGTCGCCTACCGCAACTTCGGCAACGCACCGATCGAGGCCGAGCAGGTCGCCTTCGACGTCCGCGACGACGGTCACGTGCACGTCACCGTCCAGGTCCGGCGCGACGACCCCTCCGACCGAGCGGAGTGCGTGGTGCGGGCCCGGGCCGAATCCGGCCGGGAAGTCGGCCGCAAGGAGATCGTGGTCCCCCCGGCGGAGGGTGCGGTCGTGCAGGGCACGACGCTGCGCACCTCCGCACGAGCGACCATCGGGGAGGTGTACGGCTGCACATACAACGTTCCTGAATATTTGTCCACCCAGCAGCGGCCGATTGGGTGAAGACCGCTCCCGCACGCCATGAGTTCGGAAAATCCGATCCCTGGACGTGCGATGTCGTGCTAGTGTCGACCGAAGAGGCACGGCCCCACGCGGGGGCCGTGTTTTTCCGTTCCTGGCCGCCCTGAGGAACCGCCGGGCGCGGAAGGGTTGTCGGCCCGCGGAAAACGCGGAGCCTCCGTCGACGAGGAGTGGTGACCGTGAGCGAGACCCAGGTGACCTGGCTGACCCAGGATGCTTACGACCGGCTCAAGGCTGAGCTGGACGAGCTCGTGGCCAACCGCCCTGTGATCGCCGCGAAGATCAACGAGGCGCGGGAAGAGGGCGATCTCAAGGAGAACGGCGGCTACCACGCGGCCCGCGAGGAGCAGGCCCAGCTGGAGGGCCGGGTCCGCCAACTGCAGGAGCTGCTGCGCACCGCCAAGGTCGGCGATGTCCCCACCGAGCAGGGCGTGGCCAAGCCCGGATCGGTGCTGACCGTGCGCTTCGAGGACGACGCGGAGACCGAGACGTTCCTGCTGGCCACGCGCGAGGAGGGCGCGCACGGCGACCTCGAGGTGTACTCGCCGAACTCGCCGCTGGGGCAGGCGCTCATCGACGCCAAGGAGGGCGAGACGGTCGAGTACGAGCTCCCCAACGGCGGGACGATGCAGGTCACGCTGGTCAAGGCGGAGCCGTTCACCGGCTGAACGATCGCTCGCGCGCAGCGGGCGCCTCCGGAGCCGGAGGCGCCCGCCGTCGTCGCTCCCCGCCGCCACGAGCGCGGTCCGGTGGTCCCCGGCACAACGCTGCGCCGGGGACGTTTCTGCACCGGGGCCCAGCGCCTCCCGGCGGCCCAGCGCCGCCCGGTCGGGATCACCGCCGCGCGATGACCGCGTACCCGGCGCTCTCCAGGCTGCTCACCACGTGCTCGCGGTGCTGCGGGCCGCGCGTTTCCAGGCTGATCTCCACGTCGACCTCGCCGAGCTCCAACGCGCCGCTGACGCGGGAGTGCTCGATGTCGAGCACGTTGGCCTGCCAGGAGCCGAACCGGGTGAGCAGACCGGCCAGCGCGCCGGGTTCGTCGGGCAACCGCACGCGCAGCGACAGGTACCGCCCGGCCGCGGCCATGCCGTGCCGGATGACCTGCAGCAGGAACAGCGGGTCGATGTTGCCGCCGGAGAGCACGGCCACGGTCGGCGCGGGCAGCCGGTCCGGGTGCTCCAGCACCGCGCCGGCTGCGGCCACCCCGGCCGGTTCGACCACGAGCTTGGCGCGCTCGAGGCACAGCAGCAGCGCCTGCGACAGCGTTTCCTCGCCGACGGTGAGCACGTCGTCGACCAGTTCCGAGACGTGCGCGTAGGTTTCCGCACCCGGTTCGGCCACGGCGATGCCGTCGGCCATGGTGCGGGTGGTCTCCAGCCGCACCGGCGAGCCGGCCGCCAGCGACGGCGGCCACGCCGCCGCCTGCGCCGCCTGCACCCCGATGACGCGCACCTCGGGCCGCTCGGCCTTGATCGCCGCGGCGATCCCGGAGAGCATCCCGCCCCCGCCGGTGGGTACGAGGACGCTGCGCACCTCGGGCAGCTGCGCCAGGATCTCGCGGCCCACGGTGCCCTGCCCGGCGATCACGTCCGGGTGATCGAAGGGGTGGATGAACGTGGCCCCGGTGCGCTCGGCGAACTCACGGGCGGCGGTGAACGTCTCGCCCAGCGTCGCACCGTGCGACCGCACGTCGGCCCCGTAGGACTGGGTGGCCGCGAGCTTCGGCAGCGGCGCCCGCTCGGGCATGAACACCGTCGAGTGAATTCCCAGCAGCGAGGCCGCCAGCGCCACGCCTTGGGCGTGGTTGCCGGCGCTGGCCGCCACGACCCCGGCGTCGCGCTGCTCCGCCGTGAGCCCCGCGAGCCGCACGTACGCGCCGCGAATCTTGAACGAGCCGGTGCGCTGTAGGTTCTCGCACTTGAGGAAGACCTCGCCACCGCGTGAGCGGCCGAGCACGCGCGAGTGGGTCAGCGGCGTTTCCCGAACCACCTGCCCGAGCTGCTGCGCCGCCTGCCGTATCCGTTCCGCGTCGACCAGCACCATGCGGGCAATCCTGCCACCGCGCCGGCACCGGCGTGCAGCGCGGTCAGCCGAGCGCCTGCAGCAGGTCGGAGACGAGGTCCGCGGGCTCTTCGATACCGACCGACAACCGCACCAGGTTCTCCGGCACCTGCAGCATCGACCCGGTGGTGCTGGCGTGCGTCATCTCGCCCGGGTGCTCGATGAGCGACTCGACCCCGCCGAGCGATTCGGCCAGCGTGAACAGGCGCGTGCGCGCGCACACGCCGAGCGCGCCGTCCTCGCCGTCGACGTGGGTGAACGAGACCATCCCGCCGAAGGCCGCCATCTGCTGCGCGGCGACGTCGTGGCCGGGGTGTTCGGCCAGCCCCGGGTAGAACACGCGGCGCACCTTCGGGTGGCCGCGCAGGGCCTCGACGACGCGCTCGGCGTTGGTGCTGTGCTGGCGCATCCGCACGGCCAGCGTGCGCGCGCCGCGCAGCGTCAGCCACGCGTCGAACGGCCCCGGCACCGCCCCGGCGCTGTTCTGCAGGAACGCCAGCTTCTCCGCGAGCTCCTCGTCGGAGGTCACCACCGCACCACCGACCACGTCCGAGTGGCCGCCGAGGTACTTCGTGGTGGAGTGCACGACCACGTCCGCGCCGAGCTCCAGCGGCTGCTGCAGGTAGGGCGAGGCGAACGTGTTGTCCACGACCAGCGTGGCCCCCGCCTGGTGGGCCACCTCCGCGACCGCGGCGATGTCGGCGATCGTCAGCAGCGGGTTCGTCGGCGTCTCGATCCAGACCACCGCGGTCTCCGGGCGGATCGCCTGGCGCACCGCGGCCGGATCGGACACCGGCACCGGGGTGTACTGCACCCCCCAGTCCGTGAGGACCTTGTCGACCAGGCGGAACGTGCCGCCGTAGGCGTCGTCCGGGATGACCATGTGGCCGCCGGGACGCAGCAGTGCCCGCAGCACCGCGTCCGTGGCGGCCATGCCGGAGGCGAACGCGCGGCCGCGGGCGCCGCCCTCCAGCGCGGCGAGGCACTCCTCCAGCGCGGTGCGCGTGGGATTGCCGGTGCGGGAGTACTCGTACCCTGCCCGCTGGCCCCCGACGCCGTCCTGCGCGTAGGTGGACGTGGCGTGGATCGGGGGGATCACCGAACCGGTCGAGGGGTCGGCGTCCTGTCCCGCGTGGATCGCGCGCGTGGCGAAGCCGTCGCTCATGGCCGCACAGCCTAACGCGGGCCGACGGTCGCGCCCGCGCGGGACGCGGTGTGCCGGCGCCGGCGCGCGCCGGGAACGCCGCCGGCGGGAGACCCGGGAAACGGTCCCCGCACCCGGCGGGGCGCGGGGACCGTCGCGATCACGCAGGTGGCGCCGGGCTCACCTCAGGGACCGCGCGGATTGGTGGCCATGTGCTCGACCGCACCGGCCCGTCAGGCAAGCGGCAGCCGCTTCATCGCCACGTACGCAGAGCGCCCCGCCGCGGGTTCTCCGGCGCCGCCTCGCGAGGACAGCCCCGACGATGCTGCTCCCGTCCGCTGTCCGGGGAGGGTGGTCGGGGGCAGCTGGGAGTAGGTGGCTACCCGATGTCGGGGATCCCGGAGCGAGGTGCCGCCGGAGGTTCCTCCCAGCTACCCCCATCCCCCGCCCTCAACAGCCAATCCGCGGACTCTCTCAGGGGGCTCACCAGTGCTGTGCTCACCACTGCGGGGGCTGCTGACCGGGGAAACCGCCCTGCTGCGGCGGCTGGCCGTAGCCCTGGCCGTACTGCGGGGGCTGCTGGCCGGGCTGGGGCTGCCCGTACGGCTGCTGGCCGTACTGCGGCTGCTGGCCGGGGAAACCGCCCTGCTGCGGCTGACCGGGCTGGGGCTGTCCGGGCTGGGGCTGACCGTACGGCGGCGGCTGCTGCCCCTGCGGGCCGTAGCCCTGCTGGCCGTACTGCGGCTGCTGGCCGGGGAAACCGCCCTGCTGGGGCTGCCCGAACGGCGCCTGCATCCCGCCTTGACCGGCGGCCGCCTTGGCCTGCATGGCCTTCGAGGTGTCCGGCAGCCACCAGAGCACGAGCAGCGCCGCGCCGAAGAGGAGCCCGAAGATCCCCGACAGGGGCACCATGAAGAGGTTGACGAGGCCACCCAGGAGGCTGAGACCACCGAAGACGGTGATCACGATGCGGCCCCAGTTCTTCCCCTGCCCGGCGTTCCACGCGCACCAGGCCAGGAGACCGGCCATGGCCAAGCCGAGGAGGATCCCGATGACGCCGCCCACCACCGCAGCGCCGTAGCCCGTCGTCATCGCGCGGATGCCGTTGATCAGCGAGAACAGAGCTGCGACGGCGGAGATGCCGATCGTGACCCACATGGCGACCTGCAGCATCGTGCCGGAGGAACCGCCCTGCTGCCCCGCTCCGTACGCACCGGCGGGCTGGCCGTACGGCGCCTGCTGGCCGTACGGCGCCTGCTGGCCGTAACCCTGCTGCGGCTGGCCGGGCTGGGGCTGGCCGAAGCCCTGCTGCGGCTGGCCGGGCTGGGGCTGGCCGGGCTGCTGGAAACCCTGCTGCGGCTGGCCCGGCTGCTGCGCCGGGAAGCCCCCCGGCTGGCTGCCGGGGCCACCCGGCTGCGCGGGGAAACCACCGGGTTGGCTCTGCGTGCCCGGCTGCTGGTACATGGGCTGCGGCGGCTGCATCGACGGCGGCACCACCGATGTGGAATCACCCCCGCCCGGGTTCTGCTGCCCGGACTGCTGCATCGGCGAGACGACCTGCGTGGAGTCGCCCGCCGACTGCCCCTGCTGCGCGGCCTGCGCCGCCTGGGCCGCCTGCGCGGCCTGGGCCGGGTTGACGACCTGCGTCGAGTCGCCGGCCTGCTCCTGAGCACCAGGGTCCTGGGGAGGCTGTTCCTGCTGGCCGCCGTCCGGCGGCTGCGGAGCGCTCATCGGGTTTCTCCTAACCCCCTCGTAAGGCATGAAAGCTCGTCGTGCGCGGCCTACATTAACGGATCGCCGGTAACGGCCGTGCCTGTCCGCCGCAACTCGTCAACCGCCTGCGACGAACCCGAGCACGTCCTGGCGGGTGACCACCCCGGTGGGCTTGCCGTCGACGAGCACGAGCACGCCGTCGGCGCGGGCCATCGAACTCAGCGCCGCGCTGATCTGCTCCCCGGCGCCGATGCTGGGCAGCGGCGGTGACATGTGCTCCTCGACCCGGTCGGCGAGGTGCGCCCGCCCGGCGAACAGGGCGTCCAGCAGGTCGCTCTCCACGATCGACCCCGCCACCTCGGCGGCCATGATCGGCGGTTCCGCGTTGACCACGGGCATCTGGGACACCCCGAACTCGCGCAGGATGGCGACCGCGTCGGCCACCGTCTCGTTCGGGTGCACGTGCACCAGCTCGGGCATCGTCCCGTCCTTGCGGCGCAGCACATCGGCGACCGAACCGCCCGAGTGGTCCGGCGGGAGGAAGCCGTAGGAGGCCATCCACGAGTCGTTGAAGACCTTGGTGAGGTAACCGCGCCCGCCGTCGGGCAGGAGCACGACCACCACGTCGTCCGGGTCGGCGTTCTCCGCCACCCGCAGCGCGGCGACCGCGGCCATGCCGCTCGACCCGCCGACGAGCAGCGCTTCCGAGTGCGCCAGCTGCCGGGTCATGTGGAACGAGTCGGCGTCGGAGACCGACACGATCTCGTCGCAGATCTCCCGGTCGTAGGTCTCCGGCCAGAAGTCCTCGCCGACGCCTTCGACGAGGTACGGCCGGCCCTTCCCGCCGGAGTAGACCGAGCCCTCCGGGTCGGCCCCGACGACGCGCACGCGCCCGTCGGAGACCTCCTTGAGGTAGCGGCCCACCCCGGAGATCGTGCCGCCGGTGCCGATGCCCGCGACGAAGTGGGTGATGCGCCCCCCGGTCTGCGCCCAGACCTCGGGGCCGGTCGACTGGTAGTGCGCCTCGGGGTTGGCCGCGTTCGCGTACTGGTCCGGCTTCCACGCCCCCTCGATCTCCGCGACCATCCGGTCGGAGACCTGGTAGTAGGAGTCCGGGTGGTCCGGCGGCACCGCCGTCGGGCACACGACCACTTCCGCGCCGTAGGCCCGCAGCACGTCGCGCTTGTCCTGGCTGACCTTGTCGGGGCAGACGAACACGCAGCGGTAGCCCTTGCGCTGGGCGATCATCGCCAGGCCGACGCCGGTGTTGCCGGAGGTCGGTTCGACGATCGTGCCTCCCGGCCGCAGCGCTCCCGAGCGCTCCGCGGCTTCGACCATGCCGAGCGCGATGCGGTCCTTCACGCTGCCGCCGGGGTTGAGGTACTCGACCTTGGCCAGGACCGGCGTCGACGAGCTCGCCACGGCGTCCAGCCGGACGAGCGGGGTGTTGCCCACCAGATCGATGACATGCTCGGCGTATTCCACGTTGGGTCCCTCGGTGCTGGAACTGGGTTGTCGAACGCAGCGCCGTGCCGTCCGCCACGGGCGGCACGGCGCGTGGCCGGGCGGGACCGGACGCTGGTACCCGGTGGGAACGGTCCTGCTCGCCGACCGACGCCGTCGAGCCTAATCTGACCTCGCCGGCGAACCGGCGCAGCATCGGGCACGACACACCGGGGCGCTTCCGAGCACCCCGGACGCCGATCGTGCCCGCCCCGCGCCCGGTCGCCGAGCGGACGGGCGGCGCGACACGCGAAGGAGGGCGACATTGCTCGCGGCGAAGGCACTGCGGCTCGCGCTCCTGGCCGCGGGGGCGGCCGGTGGGCTGTCCGGTGCGGCCTACGGCCTGCTCAACGGCCAGTCCCGGCACGCCCGGCGCGTGATCGGACTGCCCGGCGACGCCCCGCTGCGCGCCGACGGCGTGTACCACCCGCGGCGGGACCGCGGCCGGGACGAACCCCCGGCGGGGTCCCCCGAACCGCTGGCGCTGGCCGTGCTGGGGGACTCCTCGGCCGCGGGGCTCGGCGTGACCACCCCCGCGGAGCTGCCCGGGGTGCTCATCGCCCGCGAGCTGGCCGAAGAGCTGGACCGCCCCGTCGCGCTGACCACGCACGCGATCGTCGGCACCACCTCGCAGGGGCTGGCCCGGCAGGTGACGGCGGCCCGCACCGAGGAGCCCGAGCTGGTGCTGATCATCGTCGGCGCCAACGACGTCACCTCGCGGCTGCCGATCGCGTCCTCCGGGCGCCTGCTGGGCGATGCGGTGCGCTCCTTCCGGGCCGACGGCGTCCCGGTGGTGGCGGGCACCTGCCCGGACCTCGGCGCGATCCGCCCGATCCCGCAACCGCTGCGCGCCGTGGCCAGCCGGTGGAGCTTGGCGCTGGCGCAGTCCCAGCGGCGGGAGGTGGAGGCCGCCGGCGGGTACGCGGTGCCGCTGGCGGACCTGCTCTCGCCGGAGTTCCTCACCCGCCCCGGCGAGTTCTTCAGCCCCGACCGGTTCCACCCCTCCGCGGCCGGCTACGAGGCCGCCACGACGGTGCTGCTGCCCGCGCTGAGCGCCGCCCTGGGCGCCTGGGACGGCGGGCCGCTGCCCCCCGCTCCGACGCGGTCGACCGCCGCCGAAGCGCGCCGTCCCACCCGCCGCATCGTGCGCCGGCTGAACTGGCGGCTGCACCGCGCCGAGGGGAACGAGCTGGGCTGAGCCCGGGACCCGGCCGCGCACCGCCGCGCGCTTCCGTCCCGCGACGCGGATCACAGGCGTACCGAATGGTCGGTCTGCGTATTGTCCGCGGAGGCGTCCCGCCGTCAGGATGACGGCGTCACGTCAACACGACCGACCAGCAGGTCGCCAGTCCCGAGGAGCCGTCATGCCAGAGCCAGTCATCGTCGCCACCGCCCGCTCCCCGATCGGCCGCGCCAAGAAGGGCTCGCTGGCCGACTCCCGACCGGACGACCTGACCGCGCAGGTCGTGCGCGCGGCGCTGGAGGAGGTGCCGCAGCTCGACCCGGCCGAGATCGACGACCTGATGCTCGGCTGCGGTCTGCCCGGCGGCGAGCAGGGCTTCAACATGGCCCGCGTGGTCGCCGTGCTCATGGGCCACGACCACCTGCCCGGCACCACGATCACCCGCTACTGCTCCTCCAGCCTGCAGACCACGCGGATGGCGATGCACGCCATCAAGGCCGGCGAGGGCGACGTGTTCATCAGCGCCGGCGTGGAGATGGTCTCCCGCTTCGCGAAGGGCAACTCGGACTCGCTGGAGAACACCCAGAACCCCGAGTTCACCCCCGCGCAGGAGCGCACCGCGCGCACCGGCGAGCAGGGCGCCGACACGTGGACCGACCCGCGCGAGGAGGGCCTGCTGCCCGACGTCTACATCCCCATGGGGCAGACGGCCGAGAACCTCGCGCGGCGGGAGGGCGTCACCCGCGACGAGATGGACGAGTTCGGGGTGCGCTCGCAGAACCTGGCGGAGAAGGCCATCGCCGACGGGTTCTGGTCCCGCGAGATCACCCCGATCACCACGCCCTCCGGCCAGGTCGTCGACAGCGACGACGGCCCGCGCTCGGGCGTGACCAAGGAGTCCGTCGCGGAGCTGAAGCCGGTCTTCCGCCCCGACGGCCGGATCACCGCGGGCAACGCCTGCCCGCTCAACGACGGCGCCGCGGCCGTGGTCGTCATGAGCGACACGAAGGCCGCGGAACTCGGGCTGACCCCGCTGGCCCGCATCGTCTCCACCGGCGTGTCCGCGCTGTCCCCGGAGATCATGGGGCTCGGCCCGGTCGACGCCTCCCGCCAAGCGCTGCGGCGCGCCGGGATGAGCATCGACGACATCGACCTGGTGGAGATCAACGAGGCCTTCGCCGCCCAGGTCATCCCGTCCTACCAGCAGCTGGGCATCCCGCTGGAGAAGCTCAACGTCAACGGCGGCGCCATCGCCGTGGGCCACCCCTTCGGCATGACCGGCGCGCGCATCACCGGCACGCTGCTGAACTCGCTGGACTGGCACGACCAGCGCTACGGGCTGGAGACGATGTGCGTCGGCGGCGGCCAGGGCATGGCGATGATCGTCGAGCGGCTCAGCTGAGTCCGCTCCCCGGCCGCCGGCCGGGCCCGCGCGAACCGGGGCGCCGCTGCCGCAGCGACGTCCCGCGGTCGTTCGAGGGGCTCGCACGAGAAGGCGGGGGCGGCTCGCGAGCCGCCCCCGCCGCGCAGGACTCCCCGCGCTCACCGGCCGCGCGGATCGGCGGTCGCGCGCTCGGCCCGCACCGGGCCCGCTGCGCCGCCGGTCCGCGGACTCCCTATTCGCTCTGGAAGTAGCTGAGCAGGCGCAGGATCTCGATGTAGAGCCAGACCAGGGTGACCATCAGGCCGAAGGCGATGTACCAGGACACCTTGGCGTCCACGCCCTCCTTGATGGCCCGGTCGGCCTGGTCGAAGTCGAGCAGGAAGCTGAACGCCGCCAGCCCGATGCACAGCAGGCTGAAGCCGATCGCCAGCGGACCGCCGTCGCGCAGGCCCAGCCCGCCCGAGATGAAGAAGCTCGCGATCAGATTGACCAGCATCAGCGCGGCCACGCCGGCGATGCCGCCGATGATGAACTTCGTCAGCTTCGGCGTGACGCGGATCGCGCCGGTCTTGTAGACGACGAGCATGCCGGCGAAGACGCCGACCGTCCCCGCGATGGCCTGCAGGATGATGCCCGGGTTGCCCGCGATGAGGTTCGCGAACAGGTAGCTGATGCCGCCGAGGAACACGCCCTCCACCGCGGCGTAGGCGACCACCAGGGCGGGGCGGATCTTCTTGGTGAAGATGATCACCAGCGAGAGCACGAAGCCCACGATCGCCGCCGGCAGCGCCAGGGCCACCGCCGGCTGCCCGAAGGTGTAGGTGATCGTGCCCGTGATCACCGCGATCGCCAACGTGATCGCCGTCTTGGTGACCACGTCGTCGATGGTCATCGGCCGCGTCGACTGCGGCGGCGCGGTCGGCGCCTGCCCCGACGGCGCGCCGTGACCACCCGGCTGCGCCTGGCCGTAGTTGAAACTCGCGTATCCCCCGCCGCTGTGCGCAGGCAGGTTCTTGAACGCGGGGTTGCTGCTTGTGCGCAACTCATCCTCCTGAGGGTGCGTGCGCGCCGTCTTCGGCGGAACAACGAACAGGTGCCCCGATCAGTTCCCGGCAGGACAAATCAGACCCTACGCGACGGGGCCGGTGATCAAGCGACGCCGGGCCCGCGCGGAGGTCCGCCGGCCCGGTTCTGCACGGGTCCGGTTCCGCATCGGCCGGTTCCGCGCCGGCGCGGGCCGCACGGGACGAGGAGCGCACCGCGTCCTCCACCGGCCGCGGATCGAGCACCGGAGGTCGGTGCGCTATCGCCGCTTCTTGCCCTTCTTGGCGCTGGCGGCCTGCTTGCCGGGGCGCTTCTTCGGCTGCGCCTTCTTCTTGCCCGAGTGGGCGCCCTGGCCCTGCGACTTGCCCGGGCTCGACTGGTCCGGCTGCCCGTTGGTCTTCGCCTTGGCCTGTCCGTTCTGCGTCCCCGCGGCGGTCGGCTCGGCCCGCTCGCCGGAGTCGTCCGCCGCGTCGTCCGCGCCGCTCGCGCCGTTCTCGGAGGACTTGGAGCGCACCGGCTTCTGCCCCGGCTTCGGACGGGAGATGTTCTGCTTGCGCTCCTCCTCCTTGGCCTTCTCCTTCTCCTTCTCGCGCTCCTGCTCGCGATCCACCTTGTTGGTGAGGAAGTGCTGCTGGCCCAGGGTCCAGACGTTGTTGGCCAGCCAGTACAGCAGCACCGCGATGGGCAGGATCCAGCCGGAGATCAGCGCGCCGATCGGGGCGACGTACATCATGATCTTGCCCATGGCCGCCGTCTGCGGGTTCGCCATGGACATCTCGGTCTGCCGGCGCATGGACATGCGCATCGTGAAGTACGTCGCCACCGAGGCCACGAGCATCAGCGGCACGCCGACGACGATCATCGACATCCGGTCGGTGCCGAAGTCCTCCAGCACGGCCTGCGGCTGGGTGATCGCGTTGGAGAGCTTCGCGCCGAAGATGTGCGCGTTGATGAACGACTCGACGCCGGAGCGGTCGAAGAAGAAGTTGCTGTCCGCGCCCGGCTTGAAGCTCCGCAGCACGTGGAACAGGCTCAGGAAGACCGGGAGCTGCACCAGCACCGGCAGGCAGCCGCCGAGCGGGTTCACCCCGTGCTCGGACTGCAGCTTCTGCATCTCCTGCGCTTGCCGCTGCCGGTCGTTCTTGTACTTGTCCTTGATCTTCTGGATCTGCGGCGCGAACTTCTGCATCTTGCGCGCGGAGCGCATCTGGCTCAGAGCCGGCTTCAGCAGCAGCACACGCAGCGTGAAGACCAGGAAGAACACCGACAGCGCCCACGCGAAGCCGTTGTCCGGCCCGAGGACGAAGCCGAAGACCTGGTGCCACACCCACAGGATGAACGACACCGGGTACAGGATGAAGCCGAAGAAATCCGCCACTCGTTACTCCCGGTCGCGCCTGGAACGCGCCCGCAGCGGGCGCGCCCGCTCGGCCGCGCCCCACAGGGGCCAACCACACCAGGGTGCCATGCGGCCGCCGGGGAACCCGCACCCCCCGGCGGCCGCCGTCGCAGCGCAGCGCGCCGCTCACCGGAGGGATCGGGACTGCTTCCGGGATCCGCCCGCGGCCGGTTCGGCCTGTTGCGGCCTCCCTGGTGCGCGGCCGGCGGCCGCACCGCCCGGCGGACCCGACCAGGGGGTGGAACCCGGCCGGGCGGGTTCAGCGGTGCCGCCGACCGCCGCTACTTGAGGGCGCGGCCGACGAGCCGCCCGCCCCACAGGTAGATCAGCGCGGCCAGGCCGTAGTTGACGATGACGCCGAGCGTGGCGTCACCGGGCTGGAAGACGTCGCCCAGCCCGAACACGAACGTCTTGGCCACGGTGTAGGTGAACGACACGAACCCGTGGTCCTGGTTCGCGCCCGCCACCACGAACACGATGTGGAGCACGAACGCCAGGGCGATGAGACCGGTGACCAGTTGGACCGCGCGCCCCACGGCCGAGGCGCTCGGCAGCGGCACACCACCCCCGCCGCCCTCGCGGCGCGACCGCCGCGACTCCGGGCCGTAGCGCTCGTCCTCCTCCTCGTAGCGGGAGCGCCGGCGCGAGCGGGGCTCGGGTTCGCGGTACGGCTCCGGTTCGTCGTAGGCGGGATCGTCGTCCCAGTACCCGTAGCGGTCCTCCTCGTGCGAGGGCTCGTACGGGGGGTGCGGCTCGGCGGAGGCCGGCTGCACGCGCGTCGGCTGCGGATGCTGCGGCGGCTGGTAGCCGGGCACTCCCGGAGCCGGGTGCGCCTGCTCCGGCGGAGCGTGAGGCGCTCCCGGCGGCCCGGGCTGGTGGCCGGGCGGCGGGGCGGGGGCACCGGACGGCCCCGGCATCGCCTGCCCGGGGGCGGGGCCCGGCGGCCCACCTGGCTGACCCGGCGGTGGTCCGCCGGGCTGACCCGGCTGTCCGGGCGGCGCCTGCGGAGGAGGGCCGGGGGGCGCGCCCGGGGGCGGACCCGGCTGCCCGGCCGGGGGTCCCTGCGGCGGATGCCCCGGTCCACCGGGATGGTTCTGCGGGCCGGGCGGTGCTCCGTGCTGCGCCGGGGCCTGCGGTGGTGGCGGGGCCTGCGGCCCCGGCGGACCGTGCGGAGGTGCTGCCGGCGGGGCGCCGTGCGGGGGCGCTCCCTGCGGCGGTGCGCCCTGCGGCGAGAAGCCCTGCCCGGGAGCCCCCTGCGCCGCGGGCGGCCCGGGCGGTGCCTCCGGCGGCGGTGGCGCACCCTGCGGGGGAGCCCCCTGCGGCACTGCGCCCGGCGCGGCGGGAGGAGCTGCCGGGGGCGGCGCACCCCGCGGCCCGGACTGGCCGGCCGGCGCGGGCGGTGGCGCCTGCTGCCCGGGCGGGGGCTGCGCCGGCGCTTCGGCTGCGGATCCCCCCGGGGCGGACGGCTGCTGGGGTGCCTGGTGCGTCTCCGCCCCCTCGGGAGGTCGTGGTGCCGCCGGCCCCGGAGCTCCGGGTCGCTGCGGGCCGTTCGGGGGCTGCGCACGCTCGTTGGGCATCGCGCAGATTGTGGCCACCACAGGCGGGGCGCGAAAGTCCGCCCCCGCGCGGTGGCGCGATGAGCCTGCGCACAGCTCCGCACGTTCCTGCCCGCACCGCCCGTTGCCCACTCGACCACGACCCCACCAGCGCACATTGGACTCGTTCCAGAAAGCGCAATTTTCATGAAAATTGGAAGCCGTCCCCACACGGATGGAGCACCACTCGTCCACAGGGGTGCGGGTTGTCCACAGGCGGGGAGCCTCGGTGACCTCGAACGGGGGAGAGAACACGGGGTGGGTGCGGGCGGCCGCGAGAGCGGCGGGCACGGCCCGGGGCGGAATAGGGTGTGGATCAGGCGCGTTGCCCCGGGCATGCGAGCAGTGGGAGTGACCGAATTCGGCGGCCCCGGGGAGCTGCAGGTGCACGACATCGCCGAGCCGAGCGCCGGCCCCGGCGAGATCCGCCTCCGCGTGTGCACCGCAGCCGTGAACCCGACCGACACCCACGTGCGGAACGGGGCGCGCCGGAAGAGCCTGGAGAAGCACGACCCGCCCTACGTCCCCGGCATGGACGTCGCCGGAGTCGTCGACGCCGTCGGCGCCGGGACGCGGACCGAACTCGCGGTGGGCGACCGCGCCATGGGCATCGTCGTGCCCGTCGGATCGCACGGCGCCTACGCGGAGAAGGTCGTCCTGCCCGCCGAGTCGGTCGCCCCCGCTCCGGCCGGCACCAGCCACGCCGAGGCCGCGACGCTGCCGATGAACGGGCTCACCGCCCGCCTGTCGCTGGACCTGCTGAACCTGAACCCGGGTTCGACGCTGGCGGTCACGGGTGCGGCCGGCGCCTACGGCGGCTACGTCATCCAGCTCGCCAAGGCAGCGGGACTGCGCGTCGTCGCCGATGCGGCGAGCGAGGACGAGCAGCTGGTCCGCGACCTCGGTGCGGACGTGGTGGTACCCCGCGGCGAGCAGGTGGCCGAGGCGATCCGCGACGAGGTCCCGGACGGCGCGGACGGGCTCGCCGACGGTTCCGTGCAGGGGGAACAGCTGCTGCCCGCGGTGCGCGACGGCGGTGTGATCACCAGCGTGCGCGGGTGGCGCGGCCAGTACGACCGCGGAATCGAGGTGCGCCCCACGCTCGTGGTGGACTACGCCCGCGAGCACGCCAAACTGGACGAGCTGCGCGAGCAGGCGGAGCGAGGGGTGCTGAGCCTGCGCGTGGCGCGCACGTTCCCGCCGGAGCGGACCGCCGAGGCGCACCGGGCGCTCGAGGGCGGCGGCGTGCGCGGGCGGCTGGTCATCCTGCCGTCGGGCGCCGAGCACGACGACCACCGGCCGGGCGCGTGAGCCCGCCGGAGCACCGGTGGCCGCCCCGGAGCGCCGCGCACCACCCTCCACAGCGGACCCACCGGTGCTCGGCACCACCCACGACGGTCCACAACGGACAGATCACGCGATGAGCTCAGTCCACACCAGGCACTCGATCCGCAGCGGACACCCCCATGGCCGACCGGCACCTCGTCGACGTGCACGTGCTGCTCGTCAGCAGCACCTCGCTGCTGCTGAGCAAGCGGCGTGATCCGCACAGCGAGTTCGACGGGATGTGGCACCTGCCCAGCGGCAAGCTCGAGGCCGGTGAATCGGTGCTCGAGGCGGCCTGCCGCGAGGCCGCCGAGGAGATCGGGGTGCGCCTCGCCGCGCCCGCGCTGCGGCACGTGCACACGGCGCACGTGAGCGCCCCGGGGCTCGAACCGCGGCTCGGGCTGTTCTTCGAGGCCCGCGAGTGGGTGGGCGAACCCGTCAACCGCGAACCCGCGAAGTGCTCCGAGCTGCGCTGGTTCGAGCTCGACGACCTGCCGGCCGAGCTCATCTCCTACCCCGCCGCCGGCATCCGCGGCTACCGCACCGGCCGGAGCCTCAGCACGCCCGGCTGGCCGGGCACCGGCGCTTCCGGCGCCGCCTCGGAGCAGGGCGCCGACGGGGAGCCCCACCGGGGATGAGCCGACGCCGCACCCGCACCTCCGGCGCCGCGCGCCCCGGCTTCAGCCGTCGTTGCGCATGCCCCGCCACAGGAGGTCGGCCAGGTTCGCGGTCTGCGTCCGCCAGTCGCCCTCCGGGTCGAGGTGGATCAGACCGCCCAGCCCGCGCAGGACCGTTTCCGCGTCCAGGTCGGCGCGGACCGTTCCGGCCCGGACGTTGGCCTCCAGCAGCGTGGCGACCGCGCCGACCATGGTCTCGTGGGCGTCGGCGGGCCGCGCCCCGGGTGAGGCGGTGGCGGCGCCGAGGGCCCTGGCCAGGCCGCGCTTGGTCATCATGTAGTGCGCCAGGTGATCGGTCACCCAGGCCCGGAGGGCCCGCTCCGGGGGGTGCTCGTCGAGCAGGCGCGGGACGACGTCGACGAGGTGCCGCAGCTCGCGTTCGTAGACCGCCAGGATGAGCGCCTCCGGCGTGGGGAAGTGCCGGTACACCGTGCCGACGCCCACCCCGGCCTGCTTCGCGATGGCGTTGAACGAGACGGCCCCCGAACCGGCCAGCGACTCCGCCGCCGCGGTGAGGATGCGTTCGTGGTTGCGCCGGGTGTCCGCGCGCCGCGGGCTGACCGAGCCCGTCGTCATCGTCCCTCCCCGGTCGTTGCATCGGCTTTCCGGGAATGTAATGCAACGACCCGCCCCACCGGCAGCGACCTCCGGAGGAGGCGCCGATTGCGGTGCGGATAGGAATCCGGTAGCGTCGACCCGAGATCAACCGGATGAATATCCGGGTCGATCTCGACGACTCGACTCCCACCACCACGACCCGTGCCGCCACGGGTCTCCCGCGTGGGCGATCTTCTGCGGGGGAGAAAGCAGTGGACATCACACTCGACATCAACGGCAGCACGCAGCAGCTGAGCGTCGACCCCGGCGTGACCCTGCTGGACGCGCTGCGCGAGCACCTCGGCATCACCGGCCCGAAGAAGGGCTGCGACCGCGGCCAGTGCGGCGCCTGCACGGTGCACGTCGACGGCAGGCCCGTGCTCTCGTGCCTGACCCTGGCCGCCGCCACGCAGCAACCGGTCACCACCGTGGAAGGACTGCCCGATGAGGACCGGATGCACCCGGTCCAGCAGGCCTTCGTCGACCAGGACGCGCTGCAGTGCGGCTTCTGCACCTCCGGGCAGGTCATGTCGGCGGTCGCCGCCGTGCAGCAGGACGTCGAGGACGTCCGGGAATTCATGTCCGGCAACATCTGCCGCTGCGCGGCCTACCCGAACATCGTCGCCGCAGTCGAACAAGCGAGGCAGGCTGATGCGTCCCTTTGAACTCACGGCACCCGCGTCCGTCGACGACGCGCTGAGCTCGTCCGGCGCGTTCCTCGCCGGCGGAACCACCCTCGTCGACCTGATGAAGCTCGACGTCGTCGCACCGCAGCACGTCCAGGACATCAACCGGCTGCCGCTGCGCGGCATCGACACCGCCGACGGGCTGCGGATCGGCGCACTGGAGCGGATGAGCGACGTCGCCGCGCACCCCGGGGTATATCCGGCGATCTCGCGCGCGCTGTCGCAGAGCACCTCGCAGCAGTTGCGGAACATGGCCAGCATCGGCGGGAACCTCATGCAGCGCACCCGCTGCACGTACTTCCGCGACGTGGCGATGCCCTGCAACAAGCGGGAGCCCGGAAGCGGCTGCTCGGCCATCTCCGGGAGCAACCGGATGCACGCCGTGCTGGGCACGAGCGATGCGTGCGTGGCCACGCACGCCAGCGACCTGGCGGTCGCACTGGTCGCGCTCGACGCGCAGGTCCGGCTCGTCAGCGAGAGCGGCACCCGCGACGTCGAGCTGGCCGACTTCTACCACCTGCCCGGGGACGCACCGGACGTGGAAACCGACCTGCGCCCCGGTGAACTGATCAGCGAGGTGCTGGTGCCGCGGCCGGACCCGGCGGCGCGCTCCACCTACGTCAAGGTGCGGGACCGGCAGTCCTACGAGTTCGCGCTGTGCTCGACCGCGGTCGCGCTGGACGTCCGGGACGGGCACGTCGCGGACGTCCGGCTGGCGGCCGGCGGGGTCGCGACCGTGCCGTGGCGGCTGTCCGCCGCCGAGGAGGCGCTGCGCGGTGCGCCCGCGACCGCCGACTCCTTCGAGAACGCCGCCGATGCGGCTGCCGAGGGCGCCGAACCGCTGTCCGGCAACGGTTTCAAGGTGTCCCTGCTGAAGCGGACCGTGCTCCGCGCACTGCTCGAAGCGACCGAAGGGAGCAGCACGTGACCAGTCGGCTGGACGGCCCGCTCAAAGTCACCGGCCGGGCCGATTACGGAGCGGACCGCACCTACCCCGGTACGGTCCACGGCTACCTCGTGCTCAGCACGATCGCCAACGGCGAGATCGCGACCATGGACGTCGCAGCGGCCGCGAACTCCCCCGGTGTGCTCGGCGTGTACACCCCGTTCGCACCGCTCGGCCTGCACGCGCCGAGCTCCCCGGTGTTCGGTGCGGGGCGGGCCCCGCTGCAGGACAGCAGGGTCTCCCACTACGGCCAGCCGATCGGGTTCGTGGTGGCCGAGACCTTCGAGCAGGCCCGGGACGCGGCGATGCTCGTCGAGGTCTCCTACCACGAGCGGCCGGCGCTGACCTCGCTGGAGGCCGGCCTGCCCGCCGCGGAACCCGATCCGTCCAATGAGGACCTCGAGGTCCTCGCCGAAGGGACGGAGTCCATTGCGGACGCGCTGGCGGCCAGCGAGCGGGTGGTCGCGGCGACGTACCGCACCGCGCCGCAGAACCACGCCGCGATGGAGCCGCACTCCGCGGTCGCGGTGTGGGAGTCCGGCGGCCTGACCATCTACAGTGGAAACCAGGGTTCCGACCTGCAGGCGGCGGAGCTGGCCTCGGCGCTGGGCGTGGACCCCTCGGCGGTCCGCGCGGTGAACCCGTTCGTGGGCGGGGCTTTCGGCGGCAAGGCGCGCACCTCCGCGCCGGCGTTGCTGGCGGCGGCCGCCGCCAGGGAGCTCGGCAGGCCGGTGAAGGCCGCGCTCTCCCGGGAGCAGGTCTTCACCGCCACGGCCGGACGGGCCGGCACGGTGCAGAAGATCTCCCTCGGGGCGGACGCCGACGGGACGCTGAACGCGCTGCGGCACGAGTCGTGCTGCAGCACGGACGCGGACCGCTCGTTCGTCGAGCCCACCTCGCACGGCACCTCGCGCGAGTGGTACGCCACCCGGAACCTGGCGATCAGCCAGCGGGTCGTGCCGCTGAACATCCCGCCGACGACCTTCATGCGGGCCCCGGGCGAGGCCCCCGGTTCGTTCGCGCTGGAGAGCGCGATCGACGAGCTGGCGGTCGCGCTGGACGCGGACCCGATCGAGCTGCGCATGCGGAACAACGCGACCGCTCCCGTCGACAAGGACCTGCAGTGGTCCGACAAGCACCTGGACGAGTGCTTCCGCATCGGCGCCGAGCGGTTCGGCTGGTCCGGGCGCGCGCCGCGCGGTCGCACCGAGGGCGACTGGCAGGTGGGCACGGGCGTGGCGACCGCGATGTTCCCGGCCATGCGGTTCCCGGCCAGCGTCGAGGTCACCCTGCGCGAGGACGACACGGCGGTGGTCGCGACCAGCGGCGCCGATCCCGGCACCGGGCTGCTGACCGTGCTGTCCACGGTGGGGGCCGAATCGCTGGACATCGCACCGGAGCGGATCGCGCCGCAGCTGGGCGACTCGGCGCTCCCGCCCGGCGGCATGTCCGGCGGCTCCACCGGCACGGCGAGCGCGGGCTCGGCCACCGTCGTGGCCGCGACCGAGGCGATCGACGCGCTGCTGGGTCTGGCCTCGTCGACGGGTGCGCCGTTCGAGGGCGCGGAGGTCACCTACGAGCGGGGGCGCGTGCTCGCCGACGGCCGCTCGATGACGTTCGGCGAGCTGCTGCGGGCGCTGAACCGCACGTCGCTCTCCGCGACCGGTTCCTCAGCGCCCGGCGAGGAGCGGTCGAAGCACTCGTTCAGCTCGTTCGGCGCCCAGTTCTGCGAGGTCCGCGTGCACCGGTTGACCCGGGAGATCCGGGTCTCCCGCCTGCTCGGCGTGTTCGACGCCGGTCGGATCGTCAACGAGAAGGCGGCGCGCAGCCAGCTCATCGGCGGCATGATCTGGGGCGTGTCCGCTGCGCTGCACGAGGGCCTGGAGGTCGAGGAGAACGGCCGGCTGGCCAACGGCGACTTCGCGGAGTACCTGCTGCCGGTGAACGCGGACATCGGCGATGTCGACGTCGATTTCGTCGAGCACCCGGACACGCTGCACAACGCGATCGGGGCGAAGGGCGTGGGCGAGATCGGCATCGTGGGCGTGGCGGCGGCCGTGGCCAACGCCGTGCACAACGCCACCGGCGTCCGCGTCCGCGACATCCCGATCAGGCTGGAGGACCTGCTGGACGACTGAGGAGGGAGTCCGCGGCTCGGCCCGCGTCGCAGGCGGGAGCGGAACCGCCCGGAGCGCCGCGCTCCCGCGTGCGGCCGGGCCCGCGCGGGCACCCGCCTCGGACGCGCAGCCGAGGCAGGACACGTGCCCCCGGTCGGGTTCGAACCGACACTTGAACGATTTTAAGTCGTTTGCCTCTGCCAATTGGGCTACGGGGGCCGACTCGCCAGCTACCGACGGTCACAACACCAGGGTCGTGCTTGTGAGACGTATCGGCACCACCGTTGGTTCCATCGCGTCGGAAACTCCGCAGGTGGAGTGACGCCGAACCGGGACGGTGGCACCACGCGCGCGAACGTCAGCGACGTGTCACGCGCACATCCTGGCCCGGTGCGGACGGTGGCACCGGTAAGTCGACTCGCGTGGCGGCACAGGCCATCGCTCGGCTACCCCTCACCCGCACGGGACCCACTCTTTCAGGTGACACGGTAGATCAGTGTTCGAGCGCTGACTACGTGCTGTCAAGCAGGTCCCGGGCAGATCACACTCAACGGGCCGCGCGCGACAAAGCCGCGTGCCTCGGCGGCACGCGGCTGTCACAACACGACCGGACACGGCGGGCCGGGAGCTCAGCTCTCCGCGGCCTGTTCGAACTCGGCGCGCGGTTCCTGGATCTGCCCCAGCGACACGGCTTCCCGGCGGAAGAGGAACGCCAGCGTCCAGTCGATCAGGATGCGCATCTTCCGGTTGAACGTCGGCATCTTGCCCACGTGGTAACCGCGGTGCATGAACCAGGCGACGAAGCCCTTGGCCTTGAAGCCGTAGACGTCGGCCACGCCCTTGTACAGCCCCATCCCGGCCACGGAGCCGGCGTAGGCGTGGCTGTAGGCGTGCGTCTCCTTGCCCCGCAGCGTGGCGAGGATGTTCTTGGCCATCTGCTTCGCCTGGCGCACGGCGTGCTGGGCGTTCGGCACGCACAGGGCGTTCGGGTCCTCGTCGGTCTTCGACAGGTCCGGAACGGCCGAGCAGTCGCCCGCGGCCCACACGTGCGGCTTGCTCTCGACCTGCAGGTGCGAGGTGGCCTTGACGCGGCCGCGCTCGTCGAGCGGCAGGTCGCTGCTCTTCAGCGCCGGGTTGGCCTTCACGCCGGCGTTCCACACGAGCGTGTTGGTGTCGAACTCGCTGCCGTCGGAGAGCACGGCGTGCTGGTTCTCGATGGTCTTGAGGACGGTGTTCAGGTAAACCTCGATACCGCGTTCCTCGAGGGCCTTGACGACGTAGACGCCCATCTTCTCGCTGACCTCGGGCATCACGCGCCCGGCGCCCTCCACGAGGACCCACCGCATGTCCTCGGGGGTGATCGCGGAGTAGTAGCGGCACGCGAACCGCGCCATGTCCTGCAGTTCCGCGAGGGCCTCCACGCCCGCGAAACCGCCACCGACGAAGGTGAACGTCAGCAGCCGCTTGCGGAGCTCCTCGTCGTCGGTGTTGGCCGCGGCGTCCATCATGGCCAACACGTGGTTGCGCAGGTAGGTGGCCTCGCCGACGGTCTTGAGGCCGATGCCGTGCTCCGCGAGACCCGGGATGGGCAGCAGACGGGAGACCGAGCCCAGACCGACCACCAGGTGGTCGTACTCGAGGGTCTGCTTGCCGGACTGCGGGTTCTCGACCGTCACAGTCCGGGTGTCGTCGTTGATCTCCGTCACGGCCGCGGTGACCACATGGCACCGCTTCAACACTCGTCGCAGTGGCGCTACCACGTGGCGGGGCTCGACCGAGCCCGCTGCCGCTTCCGGGAGGAAGGGCTGGTAGGTCATGTGCGGCTGAGGATCGACGACCGTCACGGATGCTTCGCGGCGCCCTAGCTTCTTCTGCAGCTGCAGCGCCACGCCCATGCCGACGGAACCGCCGCCGAGAATGAGAATCCGCGTGGGATCGGATTTACCAGCCATGGCCCCCATGGTCGCACCACCGCCCTTGGGCGCGCTGCGGCGGCCCCCGGGAATGTGACCCCGATCGCGAGTGGCGTCGATCACGGGCCACCGACCGTGGGCGGTCGGCCGCGCGCCGTGCTCGCGAAGCCGGGCGGCCACGCGCGGGAGCTTGGGACGTCGGCTGGCCGGTGTCAGCACGACGTCAGCGAGGCGTCATCGGCTGGCTTTGCAGCTACGGTACCGGATCTTGCCCTCCCCGGCCGCCGCTGCGACTGTGAGGTTGTCGACGTTCGGGCATTGCCGACGACGTGCCCGGCACTGGATCGTTTCCGCAGCGCGCTGGCGCCGCGGAAGCCCGCAGCACCGGCCCCTCTCCCCTCCTGCCACCCCGCGGCGCCAGCGGCGGCAGCGGTGGCAACGGCGGCAGCGGAACACCACCGGCGGACTCCCTACACCTCTCCGCCCCGCTCCGCCGCCCGGCGGGCGGGAGCACCCCGGCCGGACCGCTCGCCCCGCGCCGCGTGCCGCGAGGCGAGCTCCACGAATTCGCCGGCAGCGGGCGAGAGCGGGCCGGGGCGCCAGAGGAGGCGGCCGCTGCGCACCACGCGCGGGTGCAGCGGCCGGACGACGGCCCCGTCGCGCTCGGCCTCCTCCGCCATCGACTTGGGCAGCAGCGTGGCGCCGGCACCGGCCAGGACGAGCGGGACGATCATCGCCTGGTGCGCGGTCTCCACCGCGACGCGCGGCAGCACGCCCCGGCTGCCGACGGTGTTGTCGATGATCGCCCGCGTCGCCGTGCCCTCGGGCGTGGTGACGAAGTCGAGCGCGGCCAGGTCGGCCAGGCCCATCCGGCTCCGCCCCGACAGGGTCCACTGCGGGGGGAGCACGGCGCGTATCTCCCTGCCGCGCAGCAGCAGGCTCTCCAGCTCCTTGACGCGAGTGGCCGAGTCGACCATGCCGAGCTCGCACTCACCGCTGCGCACGCTGCTCGCGACGTCCGCGCCGAGTTCCGGGTCGCGCACCTGCACGCGCACTTCCGGGTGCTGCCGGAGGAACCGGCCCACCAGGTCGGCCAGCGGGTCCACGGCCAGCGTCGTCTGCGCGACGATGTCCAACCGCCCCGCGGACAGGCCGACCACGCGCCGCACCGATTCCCCCGCCGTGCGCATGTCCCGCATCACCTGGCGCGCCGGTTCCAGCAGCGCTTCACCCGCCGCCGTGGGGCGCACCCCCTGCGGGAGCCGGTGGAACAGCCGCCCGCCGAGTTCCTGCTCCAACGTGCCGATCGCGTGCGACAGCGAGGGCTGCGCCACCCGCAGCGCCTGCGCCGCGGCGGTGAAGCTGCCGTGCTCGGCGATGGCGACGAAGTACTCGAGCTCGCGGCGTTCCATCGGTCCCTCCGCTCCGTCCGGTGACGGAGCCGGATTATCCGACGTCGTCGACCACGCAGCGGAACCCGACGTTGCCCAGCGACGAGTCCGGCGTCATGCCCTGGCGCCCGGACACCCGGTAGCGGCGGCAGTACGAGGCGTGGCACAGGTACGAACCACCCCGCGCGCAGCGGTGCGTGCCGGAGCGCGGCCCGCGCGGGTCGGTGCGCGCGTCCCGGGTGTGGAACGTCGGGTGGAACCAGTCCTGGCACCACTCCCACACGTTCCCCGTCGTGTTGTGCAGGCCGTAGCCGTTCGCCGGGAACGCGTCCACCGGGCACGTGCCGCGCCACCCGTCGGCGGCGGTGTCCCGCCGCGGGAACTCGCCCTGCCAGACGTTCATCCGGTGCTCGCCGCCCGGTTCGAGCTCGTCGCCCCACGGGAAGGCCTGCCCGTGCAGACCGCCGCGCGCGGCGAACTCCCACTCCGCCTCGGTCGGCAACCGCGCCCCGGCCCAGGCGCAGAACGCGAGGGCGTCGTTGAACGTCACGTGCACGACCGGGTGCTCGAGGCGGTCATCCACAGTGGACTGCGGTCCTTCGGGGCGGCGCCAGTCCGCCCCCTCCACGACCCGCCACCACGGCGCGGCCGCAACTCCCCGCGTCGGCGGGAACTCGTCCGGGAGCAGCCCGGCGAACACGAACGACCAGCCGAACTCCTCCGCCTCGGTGCGGTACCCGGTGTCGTCGACGAACCGGGCGAACTCCCGGTTGGACACGGCCGTCGGGCTGATTCGGAACGGGCTGACCCGCACGTCGCGGACCGGCCCCTCCCCGTCCTCGGCGTAGGCGCGCTCGTCCTCGGAGCCCATGGTGAACGCACCGCCCGGCAGCGGCACCGTGGACACGGCGCCAGCCGGGCCGGGGGAGCCCGGACCGGGGGCGGCACCGCCCGGTCCGACCTCCGCCGTCGTCCCGCTCGCCGCGCCGGTGGCGCGCTGCGCCGAGGGGGCGCAGCACGCCTTGGGCGCGGAGCCGGCGCCGGGACCATCCGCCGGCCGTCCCGCTCCCGTCGACGTCCCCGGTGTCCGCGTCGGCTCACTCATGGGCGTTCCGGAACTGCTCGGCGGCTTCCACGTCGCTGCACAGGTCGTCGCCCAGGTCGACGCGCACCGAGTGCAGCGCACCGGTGAACGCGTTGTCCGCGGCCGGGTAGTCCTCGGTCACCGG
This sequence comes from Salinifilum aidingensis, assembly GCF_054782015.1. Taxonomy (NCBI): domain Bacteria; kingdom Bacillati; phylum Actinomycetota; class Actinomycetes; order Pseudonocardiales; family Pseudonocardiaceae; genus Salinifilum; species Salinifilum aidingensis. The sequence continues at coordinate 266,368 of NZ_BAAGTH010000001.1, forward strand.
CGAGGCCCGGTCGACGCCGACGTCGAAGGTCTCGTCGAAGGCGAAGTAGTACGGGATCGTCCCGTCCACGCGCCCCTTGTCCGCGGATTCGCCGTCCACGCGCAGCTCGACGTCACCGCCCTTGCCGACGCCGCCGCCGTCGTAGGCGAAGTCCACCACGACCTCGTGCTCGCCCTCGCCGAGCACGGGGCCGCGCACGGTGTGGGTGCGCAGGCCGAAGTAGTTGTAGGCGTAGCAGGCGCGGCCCTCGTGCAGGTACAGCGACCACCCGCCGAAGCGCCCGCCCTGGGCGACGAGCACGCCGTCCGCGCCCCCGGCGGGGACCGCGAACCGCGCGGTGATCGCGTGCGAGCGGTTCTTCACGTTCGGCGAGGTCTCCTCGGTCAACCGCGGCGTGCCCGCGTGCAGCGTGATGCTGCGCCGGTCGCCGAGCAGGTCCAGCCGCCCCGCCTCGCGCGGGTTCTCCCGCTCGGTCATCCGGTCGTCCAGCGGGAACACCTGGTGCCGGGCCGCCTCGATGAGGAACAGCTGCTGCAGTTCCCGCAGCCTGCCCGGGTGCTCCTCGGAGATGTCGCGCGCCTGCGTCCAGTCGACGTTGGTGTCGTACAGCTCCCACCGGTCGTCGTCGAAGTAGCGCCGCACGCCGTCCTGGACCATCTCCCACGGCGTGCCGTGGCGGGTGACGGCCATCCAGCCGTCCTTGTAGATGCCCCGGTTGCCGACCATCTCGAAGTACTGCACCGTGTGCCGGTCGGGGGCCTGCGGGTCGTTGAGGCTGTACAGCAGGCTGGTCCCCTCGATCGGCTGCTGCGGCACGCCCTCCACGCTGGACGGTTCGGGAATGCCGGCGGCTTCCAGGACCGTGGGCATGACGTCGATGACGTGGTGGAACTGGTGCCGCACGCCGCCGGGTTCCTCGACGCCCCGCGGCCAGTGCACGATCATGCCGTCGCGCGTGCCGCCGAAGTGCGAGGCCACCTGCTTGGTCCACTGGTACGGCGTGTTCATCGCCAGCGCCCAGCCCACCGGGTAGTGCGCGTGGGTGGTGGCATCGCCCAGCGCCTCGTCGTGCTCGAGGATCTGCTCCGGCGCGTCCTCGATGCCGCTGGCCAGCCGGTGCTCGTTGAGCGTGCCGCCCAGGCCGCCCTCGGCGGAACCGCCGTTGTCGCCGAGGACGTAGACGATCATCGTGTTGTCCAGCTCGCCCAGCTCCTCGAGCGCGTCGACGAGGCGCCCGATCTGCACGTCGGTGTGCTCGGCGAAGCCGGCGTAGAGCTCCATCAGCGCGGCGGCGGAGCGCTGCTCGGTCTCCGACAGCTCGTCCCAGTGCGGCACGCCCTCGGCCCACGGGGCGAGTTCGGCGTCCTCGGGCACCACGCCGAGCTCCTTCTGCCGCTGCAGCGTGATCTCGCGCTGCCTGTCCCAGCCGTGGTCGAACGCGCCGCGGTACTTCTCCCGGTACTCCTTGGGCACGTGGTACGGGGCGTGCGTCGCGCCGAAGGGGAGGTAGGTGAAGAACGGGCTGTCCGGGTTGAGCGTGCGCTGGGTGCGCACCCAGTCGATCGCCCGGTCCACCAGGTCCTCGGACAGGTGGTACCCGTCCTCGGGCCTGCGGTCCGGTTCCACCGGGGTGGTGCCGTCGAACAGCACCGGGTACCAGTGGTTCATCTCGGCGCACAGGAAGCCGTAGAACTTCTCGAAGCCCTCGCCGGTGGGCCACCGGTCGAACGGGCCGGCGGCGCTGACGTCGCGCGCCGGGGTCTGGTGCCACTTGCCGAACGCGGCCGTGTTGTAGCCGTTGTCCCGCAGCACCTGCCCCATCGTGGCCGCGCTGCGCGGGCGGATGCCGCTGTAGCCGGGGGCGGCGCTGGCCATCTCCGTGGTCACGCCCATGCCCACCGAGTGGTGGTTGCGCCCGGTCAGCAGCGACTGCCGCGTCGGTGAGCAGACCGCGGTGACGTGGAAGCGGCTGTAGCGCAGGCCTCCCCGCGCCAGCCGGTCCGCGGTGGGCATCTCGCACGGCCCGCCGAAGGCGCTGGGGGCGCCGAAGCCCATGTCGTCGAGCAGCACGACGACGACGTTCGGCGCGCCCTGCGGCGGCCGGGTCGGCTGGGTCGGCTCGAAGGCCGGGACCTGGTCGCGGACGTCGGTGGTGGTGGGCGCGCTCGGCACCGGGTCGTGCAGCGGCAGGTGCTCCCGGTTCGCACCGGAATCTGACATGCGTTTCCTCCTCGCCGAAACGGCGAATCGCTCGGAACAGCGGCGAAGCGATTTCCCTGATGCGCCGCCGGATACTAGCCACCCACTCGCCCGACGCAACCTCCGGCGGCTCCGAATTCGACGCCGAAGAGCACGGGAAATCATTCCCGTCGCTGGTCACGCGGCACGAAAAAGCGCTGCAGACCGGTTTTCGATATTTCCCATAGAAGCTGTCTATGTCGAAACCACTGCCCGCCCGCGCACCTCGCTGCTCACCGACGCCGGGCCCTTCGGGCTCGTCCGCTGCCCCTTCGGGCCCATCCGCTGCGGAGTGCCCCCGGCAGCTCGATCTCGAGTCGTGGCGCCGGGGGCCGCACGACGCCGGGCGCACGTGCGACGGCCCCGCCGAGGTGGTGGTCGGCGGGGCCGGATCTGCCGCAGGTCGGGCGGCTCACTGCTCGACGCGCGCCATCCCCGCGTCGGGGTAGCGCTGCCCCGCGGCCGCTCCGGGCGGGAACGCGGCGGACAGCTCCGCGATCACCGACTCGTCGACCTGCGCCGCCGCGGCGCGCACGTTCGCCGCCACGTTGGCGATGCGCCGGCTGCCCGGGATCGGCACGACGTCCTCCCCCTGCGCCAGCAACCAGGCCAGCGCCAGCTGCGCCGGGGCGAGGCCGAGCTCCTCGGCGCGCCGGCGCAGCGGCCGGGTGAGCTCGATGTTGCGCCGCAGGCTCTCCTCCTCGAAGCGCGGGTACCGCTGCTGCCGCGCCTCGAGGTTCTCCACCTCGGCCGCGCTGTTGATCCCGGTGAGCACGCCGCGGCCCAGCGGCGAGTAGGCGACCAGCCCCACGCCGAGCTCGCGCATCGCCGGCAGCAGCTCCCGCTCCGGTTCCCGGGTGAACAGCGAGTACTCCTGCTGCACCGCGGTGATCGGGTGCACCGCGTGCGCGCGCCGCAGCGTCGCCGCGCTCACCTCGGACAGGCCCAGGTGGCGCACCTTGCCGGCGGTGACGAGCTCGCCCATCGCGCCGACGGTGTCTTCGATCGGGGTGGTCGGGTCGACCCGGTGCAGGTAGTACAGGTCCACGTGGTCGGTGCCCAGCCGCGACAGGCTCGCGTCGATCGCCCGCCGCACGTACTCGGGACGGCCGAGGCCGCTCCCCCGGCCGATGCCGAACTTCGTGGCCAGCACGACCTCCCGGCGGCGCTCGGCGAGCAGGCGGCCGATGAGCTCCTCGTTGTGCCCGCTGCCGTAGACGTCGGCGGTGTCGACGAAGTCGACGCCGAGGTCCACCAGCCGGTGCAGCGTGCGCAGCGAGTCCTCGTCCTCGGCCGCCCCGTACACGCCGGAGAGGCCCATCGCGCCGTAGCCGACGGCGCTCACCTCGAGGCCGCCGAGTTCCCGCCGCGGCACGGCGGGAACGGCTTCCCCGGCGCCCTGCCCGGCGTCGTCCTGGTTCTTCCCGGCGTTACCCTGCGCGTTCGCAGACACCACGTGCGCTCCGTTCCGTGATCGGCGAAGTCTGCCGGTGCTCACCCTATGCCGCAGCGGAGCCCGGCGCGGCTGCTTTTCGGGCGAGCACGGCACTCAGCCGCTCGCCGGGGGTGCGCGAACCCGGCGACCTGCTCGCGGTACTCCCCGTCCACCCACCGACAGGTCAGCCGTTCGACAGCGGCCGCTGTCACCGGATCGGACCGCAACCTGCCCGCGTCCACCGGGGTGATGGCCCAGCCGTTGTCAGGCCGACAGCGGCTGGATGCGCGGCAGCGTGTCGGCGAGGACGTCCCTCTGACGTTCCAGGTCGTAGCGGGACTGGAGGTTGAGCCAGAACCGCTCGGACGTGCCGAAGAAGCGCGCGAGCCGCAGCGCCGTGTCGGCCGAGATCCCCCGCTTGCCGTGCACGATCTCGTTGATCCGGCGCGGTGGAACGCCGATCGCCACGGCCAAGCGGTGCTGTGTGACGCCGAGCGGCTCCAAGTACTCCTCGGCCAGGACTTCCCCGGGATGAACCGGAGGCATGACGCACTCGTCAGACATCCTCAGCCTCCTTCAGCGGTAGTCCACGATCTCGACGCTCTCGGGTCCGGCTGGCGTCCACGCGAAGCAGATCCGCCACTCTCGTTGATCCTGATGCTGTACTGACCAGCCCGATCACCGCTCAGCTTCTCCAGCCGATTTCCAGGTGGGACCCGCAGATCCTCCAGGGCCTCCGCCGCATCGAGAATGGCGAGCTTACGCAGAGCCGCCCGCTGAACCTTCGGATCGAGCATCCGCGAACGACGTCGGTGCCATACGCGCTCGGCCTCCTTGTCAGCGAAAGATCGCAGCATAAGTTTAACGTAGCACGTTAATAACGGCAAGCGTTACGAGCGGGGTGTTGGACCTCACCCGATCCCTGCCAACACCTTCGCCCGCTCCAGCACCCCGCGCAGCATCTCCGGGGTGAGCCTGCCGGTGAAGGTGTTCTGCTGGCTGGCGTGCACGGATTCACGGAACTTGGAGCTCTTCGCTGCCCCACGGCCCTGACGGACCGGCCCCGAGCCTTTTCGTGCTCGGATCAGCTACGGGCTTACCCGGTAGTGGTAACTGGAGACGTCCGCGAAACCGGCGCGCTCGTAAAGGGCCAGAGCGGCAGCGTTGTCAGCGGCGGCCTGCAACCAAGTGTGCCGCACTCCCAGGGCGGTGGCGTCCACGAGCAACGCGCGGAGTACGTCCGTCGCGTGGCCACGACGACGGACATCGGGGCGGACCGCCATGCAGTAGATGCCCGCCCACCGGCCCACCAGCGAAAGACGGCCAACGGCAGCAGGCCCGGCCTCATCGCGCCCCACCGCGTACAGCGCGGGTCCGCTGGTGAGGATGTCCCCAGCTAACGCCCGAGCATCGGCACCACCGCGACCGCCCACCATCCACCACAAGCTCATCCAGTCCTCACCAGGCTCGTCGTGGACGTCGACGTGCGCTCGCGAGCGCGGCAACCGGCGCAGCACGTCCTCGACCGCGGCGGTTTGGACCTTCGCGGCGCCGCGCAGCTCGACCTCCAAGGGCGATTCCACGCGCGAATCCGCAGGTGCCCCGGCCGGAGCCCAGGTAGCGGCCGAGCACGGCACTCAGCCGCTCGCCCGGTCGTACACGAACCCGGCGACCTGCTTCCGATACTCCGAGTACGTGTCGAGCGCGAGCGGAACTGCAGCCGCGACGATGTCGTAGTTGATGCGGATGTACTCGTGCACGATCGCGTTGCGCATGCCCACCGAAGGTTTGATCTTCTCGACGATCTCCGCCGTCGACACGCGCGCCTGCTCCATCAGGTCGAAGCTGTCGCGATAGTTCTCCGGGGCGCGCCCGAGGATGACCGAGCTGATATGCGTGTTGACATCAGCGGCCAGATCCACCAACCGGCAGGTCAGCCGTTCGACAGCAGCCGCTGTCACCGGATCGGACCGCAGCCTGCTCGCGTCCACCGGGGTGATGCTCTGCAACGTCGTCGTCGCTCGATCGATCGCGTCGAGCTTGCTGCGGAGAACGTCCACGTCCAGGCCGTTGCGCGTCATCGCCCCGCCATCAGCTTGAGGTCGAGGAGGCGGAGGTGCCGGGTCTCCATCTCCGTCGTCAACGCCGCGATCTGCGCCAGGGTGAACAGGCTCGGCTCCGCTTCGTACAACAACAGGCTCTGCGGACCGAGTGCCCGGGCGGTGGCCACGACACCGGCGGAGTTCAGATCGAGGAGGTCGATGCCCTCGAAGCCGGTCAGGACCATCAGGTCGTTGATCAACCCGATGGCGTCCAGCGCGGTTCCCGGGCGGTGCCGGCACGCGATGTCCAGGTCCGCCGGCGGCCGCAACGGCTCCTGCTCCACCGCGCTGCCGTGCACGACGAGCAGATCGAGGTCGTAGCTGCTGCACAACTGCTCGACTTCACCCGACTCCACCGCGGAGTGGAGCCGCCCGAGCGCTTCGCGCGGCGTCGTCGTCATCACTGCTCAGCATAACTGCGCAACCGGTGGGCAGCGATCACGCACCGAGCCCGTCGACGTCCCGGTTCGGCGCCGAGGAGCTGAACCGGGCCCCTCACCCCGGACCGGCCAGCTCCTTCGCCCGCTCCAGCACCCCGCGCAGCATCTCCGGGGTGAGCCTGCCGGTGAAGGTGTTCTGCTGACCGACGTCCTGGTTCCGCGGAACCTGAGCGGGACGCCCGCCCGACCAAGCCATCACGCTCCAGAAGCGACGAGCTCCACCCTGCAATAGCTCGTCGCCGTACGTGCAAGTCGGCCGTCCGACGTCACGAGCGGGAGGCCACGCGCCTCTGCGAGCGCCACGTATGCGGCGTCATAGCCGCTGATTCCGGCACGAAGCTGCCGCATCCGGGGGAGAAGCTCGTCGAGGGAGACGTGCTCGACGCCGAGCAGCGGAAGGCGTTCAACCGCTCGGACGGCCTGCTCTTCCTTGATCTTGCTGCCGAGCGCGAGCCCGCGAACGACCGAGAACACCTCCGCCTTCCAGTGCTCGGGGGCGGCCCACTCGACATCCCTGCCCAACACCGCCCGCGCGCGGCGTCCCCGCTCATCCGCGTAGAGCAGCATGTTCGCCAACACCGAGGCGTCGACCACGATCACGCTGCGCCACCCGCCCCGGAAGTACCGACCCCACCGCCCAGATAGCCCGGCCTCGCCTGTTCCAGGAGCGCCGCGGCATCGAGCGCATCATCACCGGCACCGCCCCCCTCGGCGAGATCGCGTTCGATCTCGGAGAGAAGCTGCCGGTTACGACTGAACGCCGTCTGCCGCTGGAGCACACCCAACAGGAACGCCTGCAAGGACTGCCCGCTCTCGCGCGCGTCCTCCGCGAGGGCCTCCTTGACGCCCTCGGGCACATCGCGAATCGTCAACACGGCCATGACTGCATTTTGCAGTCATATAGCATTCAGAGTCAAGTCATCAAAGCCCAGCCAGCACCTTCGCCCGCTCCAGCACCCCGCGCAGCATCTCCGGGGTGAGCCTGCCGGTGAAGGTGTTCTGCTGGCTGACGTGGTAGCAGCCGAGCAGGTGCAGGTCCGCTCCCCCGTCGGTGGCCGGCAGCACCGCTTCGGCCGCGTGGCCGAACTTGGGCCGCGGTCGCGGGATCTGCCAAGCCGCCTGTCCCAGCACGGGCAGCACGGCCTGCCAGCCGAACGCGCCGAGCGCGAGCACCACCCGCAGCGTGGGTCGCAGCAGCTGCAGCTCGCGCGCGAGCCACGGGCGGCAGGTGTCCCGCTCCTGCGGGGTCGGCTTGTTCTGCGGAGGCGCGCAGCGCACCGGGGCGGTGATGCGCGTGCCGAACAGCTCCAGGTCGTCGCCGCGGTGCGCCGACTCCGGGTGGGAGGCCAGCCCCGCGTCGTACAGCGCGCGGTAGAGCACCTCACCCGAGCGGTCGCCGGTGAACATCCGCCCGGTCCGGTTCGCGCCGTGCGCGGCGGGCGCCAGGCCGACGACGGCGATCGCCGCGTCCTCCGCGCCGAAACCGGGCACCGGGCGGCCCCAGTACTCCTCGTCGCGGAACGCGGCCCGCTTGACCCGGGCGACCTCCTCGCGCCACTCCACCAGCCGCGGGCAGGCGCGGCACGAGGTGACCTCCCGGTCGAGTTCGCCCAGTGAAGCGATGTGCGCAACGGCGTCCGCGGACATGGCCCCAGTCTCCCGGACGCCCTCCGCGCGGACCGCCACCGGTGCCCGCGCGCGGTCCTCGCCGATCGGCCACCGGCCCTCCGCACCCCGCAGCGCCGCTACCAGGGGGCCGCATCCCCGCACCACCCGACACACCGGCGGATCGGTGCGAAACGCCGATCGCCGCGCGGGGCGCGCACGTAGTGTGGCGGTATGACGCAGCAAGACGGAACCGAGGAGAGCAGGACGGGGAGCAGCAAGGCCGGGAGCGGCAAGGCCGGGGAGGAGCAGACCTCCGCCGAGACCCCGGCCGCGGTGGACGATCTCGTCAGCACCCACCACACGATCAGCACGAGGGCGGGCGAGCTGTCCTACACGGCTACCGCGGGGCGGATGGTGCTGCGCGAGGAGGTGCACGAGGAGGGCACGTTCCACGGCCACAAGCCCAAGGCCGAGGTGTTCGTGACCTCGTACGTGGCCGACGTCGCCGACAGCACGCGCCGCCCGGTCACGTTCGCGTTCAACGGTGGCCCGGGCGCGTCGAGCACGTGGCTGCACCTCGGCGTGCTCGGACCGCGCCGGGTGCTCTCCGGCGACGCGGGCGACCTCGCCGCACCGCCGTACGGGCTCACCGACAACGCGGAGACCCTGCTGGCGCACAGCGATCTCGTGTTCATCGACCCGGTCTCCACCGGCTACTCGCGCGCCGTGGAGGGCGGCAAGCCGGACGACTTCCACGGCTACCAGCGCGACATCGAGTCCGTCGGCGAGCTCATCCGGTTGTGGACCACGCGCAACGGGCGCTGGCTGTCGCCGAAGTACCTCGCCGGCGAGTCGTACGGCACGATCCGCGCGGCGGCGCTGGCCGAGCACATGCAGGAGAACTGCGGCTGGTACCCGAACGGGCTGATCCTGCTGTCCTCGGTGCTGGACATGGGAACGATCCGGTTCACCGAGGGCAACGACCTGCCGTACGCGCTGTACCTGCCGACGTACGCGGCGATCGCGCACCACCACGGCAAGCACGGCGACCGCCCGCTGCACGAGGTGCTGGCCGAGGCGGAGGAGTTCGCCTCCCGCGACTACCCGTGGGCGCTGGCGCGGGGCGCGCGGTTGTCCGCGGAGGAGCGCGCGGGGATCGTGCGGCGCACCGCGCAGCTGACCGGGTTGTCCGAGGACTACGTGGACCGCGCGAACCTGCGCATCGAGCACCTGCGGTTCTTCACCGAGCTGCTGCGGGACCGGCGGCTGACGGTCGGCCGGATGGACGGGCGGTTCACCGGCTGGGAACCGGACGCCGTGGGCGAGAAGTTCACCGACGACCCGGCGATCTCCGGCATCCGCGGAGCGTACTCGGCGGCGCTGAACCACTACGTGCGCGAGGAGCTCGGCTACCGCAACGACCTGCCGTACGAGGTGCTCAGCCGCCGGGTGCACCCGTGGTCGTACAAGGAGTTCGAGGGTCAGAGCGTGTCCGTTGTGGACAACCTCGGCGCCGCCATGCGGACCAACCCGCACCTGCGGGTGCACGTGGCCTGCGGGCGCACCGACGGGGCGACGCCGTACTACGCGGCCGAGCACACCCTGGCGCAGCTGAAGATCCCGCAGCAGCTGCACGGCAACATCGACGTCCGCTACTACTCGGCCGGGCACATGATGTACGTGCACGAGCCATCGCGGCTGCAGCAGAGCGCCGACCTGGCCGAGTTCGTCGGCGCCGCGCGCTAGCGCAGCACGCGGGGCGCGCACCCCGCCGAGGCGGCGTTCCGCCGACCGGGCTCGGAACCGCCTCGGCGGTGGACGTGCGCCACCGCCGAGGCCACCGGTCCGGCGGGACCCGCCGGACCTGTGCTGCCCGCCGGGTCCCGGTGCGTGCCGGGCGTTGCCGCGGTACCGGCCGGCGCGGCCGGGGATCCGCTGCGAGCAGCGGGGCCCGTTCACCAGCTGAAGTCCTGCGTCTCACCGGTGCGGGCGTTCCAGGTGATGTAGCCGCCCTGGAAGTTGCTGCGCTTGCCGGTGGGCGTGTCGAACTCGTCCGAGGTGGGGTAGCCCAAGTAGGAGCGTTCCCAGTCCAGGTCCGCCCAGTGCTGCCGGATCTGACCCTGCACGCCGTGCACGCCGGAGCCCGGCGTCCAGTAGATCGACGCGCCGAGCCCGTCCCCACCGGTGAAGTGCCCGAACAGCCCGGAACCGTCCGGTGTGGACATCGTGTCGGTCGCGGGGTAGCCGTAAGTTCCGGTTTCCCACGCCGCGTTCTCCCAGTGCTCGCGCACCGGTCCGTGGATGAGGTGGGCGCCCAGGTCGGGACGCCAGTAGACCGAGGTGGTCCCGGTCGCGCTGGTGCCCGTGAAGTGGTTGTAGCGGCCGCGGCCGTCCGCCGTGGCGCACTCGTCGGTGATGGGTGCGCCGAACGCCTCGTGACCACCGCGGGCGAGGTACTTCGCCAGGACGTCCCCGTGCGACTCCCGGACTCCCGTCGCCTCCGTCCAGTACAACCTGCCGTTCTCGTACTCGCGGTAGTGCATCCCGCCGTCGACGACCTCCTCGGCCACCGGCTCGCCGAGCATCTGCCGCAGCCCGACCTCGGATTCGTAGCGGTCGTCGATCGCCGATCCCGCCACCCGTGCCGTGGCGCCGGGCTGGTAGTCGCAGATCGGCGCGGAGGCGCCGGCGGGCCGCGGCTCACCGCTCGCGCCCGCTGCTGCGGCGGGCACCCCCACCGCCAGAGCGCTCGCGCTCGCCACCGAGACCACCCCGCGCAGGTATCGCTTCCGTCGGTTCATGCCCGTCCCCTTCATCCGGTTCGTCCCTGTACCCCTGGGACGCGCCCGGGGCGCGGAGGTTGCCCCGCGCCACCTCGGTTTTCCGGGACCGCCGCCAGCGCGGATCCGGGCGGCGTTGCTGCACCGGAGGCGTTCCCTCCGGTAGCGTGGGCGGGCATCCGAGGAGTTCGCCCCGCGGTCGCCACCTGCGACCGCTCCCGTGCGGAGGACCGATGGAACTGGGGAAGACCGCGCAGGTCTCCGCGCAAGCCCCCCGCGCCGAGACCGCGGTCGACGTGCACGACCTGCGCATGCGCTACGGGAGCACCGACGTGCTCACCGGGGTGTCGTTCACCGCGCGGCGCGGTGAGGTGCTCGCGCTGCTCGGCCCGAACGGCGCGGGCAAGACGACGACCGTCGAGGTGCTCGAGGGGTTCCGCGCCCGCTCCGGCGGTGACGCGCAGGTGCTCGGCGCCGACCCGGAGCACGCGGGCGAGCGCTGGCGCGCGCGGCTGGGCATCGTGCTGCAGTCCTGGCGGGACCACGCCAAGTGGAACGTCCGGGAGCTGCTGCAGCACCTGGGGGAGCACTACCGCCCGTTCACCGCCCCCGGGATCGAGCGGCCGTGGGACGTGGACGTGCTGCTGGAGACCGTGGGGCTGGCCGAGCACGGCGCGAAGCGCGTCGGATCGCTCTCGGGCGGGCAGCGCCGCCGGCTGGACGTGGCCATCGGCATCGTCGGGCGTCCCGAGCTGCTGTTCCTCGACGAGCCGACGGTGGGCTTCGACCCGCAGGCCCGCCGCGAGTTCCACGAGCTGGTGCACCAGCTCGCCGCCGACGAGGCCACCACGATCCTGCTGACCACGCACGACCTCGACGAGGCCGAGAAGCTCGCCGACCGGATCCTCGTCCTCGCCGGCGGGCGGATCCTCGCCGGCGGAACGGCCGAGGAGCTCTCGCGCCAGGTCTCCAGCGAGACCGAGGTCCGCTGGACGCTCGACGGGCAGCGGCACGCGCACAGCACCGCCGACCCGACCCCCTTCGTCCGCGACCTGCTCAACCGGCACGAGGCGGTCACCGAGCTGGAGGTGCGCCGCGCCACGCTGGAGGACACCTACATGGCACTGGTCCGCGCCTTCGAGTCGGGGCAGGACATCGACCGGTTCGCCTTCACCACCGGGGAGGAGCAGCCGTGACCGGGCACACCGCGCGCCTCGCGTTCCGCCGCGGGTTCGTCGAGCTGCGGCACACGTTCACCAGCGGCCAGGACCTGTGGGGCTACCTGTTCCCGCCCGTGGTGTTCCTCATCGTGATGAGCACCCAGAGCGATTCCACCGTGGAGGGAACCGGGTTCTCGCTCGCGGCGATGACGCTGCCCAGCGTGCTCGGCATGACCGTGGTGTTCACGGGGATGGTCAACGCCACGCAGGCGCTGACGGTGGACCGCGAGGACGGCACCCTGCTGCGGGCCAAGGCCACCCCGCACGGCATGGTCACCTACCTCGCCGGCAAGATCGTCATGCTCGGCGGGATCACCGCGGTCAGCCTGCTGATCCTGCTCGTCCCCGGGGCCGTGTTCTTCGACGGGCTCGAGCTCGCCTCGCTGAGCTCGTGGGCGACGTTCCTGTGGGTGGCGGCGCTCGGCCTCGTGGCCACGCTGCCCATCGGCGCGGTGTTCGGCTCGCTGTTCTCCAACCCGCGGCAGATGGGCTTCATCATGGTGCCCATCATGGGGCTGGTGGTGATCTCGGGGATCTTCTTCCCGATCACGGTGTTCCCCACGTGGGTGCAGGTGATCGCGCAGGTCTTCCCGCTGTACTGGACGGGGCTGGGGATGCGCTCGGCGCTGCTGCCCGACCAGATGGCCATCGCCGAGATCGGCGAGTCGTGGCGGCACCTGGAGACCCTCGGCGTCCTCGGCACGTGGGCGGTCGTCGGGATGCTCGTCGCCCCGGTGGTGCTGCGCCGCATGGCGCGCCGCGAATCCGGGTCGACCGTGGCCGCGCGCAAGGAGAAGGCGCTCAACCAGCCGATCTGACCGCGCGGAGCAGCCCGCGGGCGGAGGTACCCGTCGGCGGGGGACCGCGCCCGCGCCGGCTCAGCCCCCGCTCCGCAGCCCACCGGTCACGGCCCGGTGCACGGCCCGCGCGAGCGAGGAGCCGATGCGCGAGCGCGGCCCGCCGTAGTCCTCCGCGGGACCGTCGGGCGGGCAGAGCACCGCGGTCGCGTCGGTGACCGTGCCGGTGCCGGCCACGCCGGCCTCGACCAGTGCCTGGGCCTTCGCCTCCGCGACGGTGGAGACCGCGTTGACCAGGGCCGCGTCGCTGAGCCGCACCGGCGAGAAGCACACCGCGTTGATCGTGCCCGGTTCCGGGGCGTGCAGCGCCGGTTCCGGGGCGGCGGCCCACACCGGGTCGGTCACGCCGGTGGTGACGCAGGCCTGCACGCCCGCGTCCGCGGCGGTGACCGCCTCCCGCACGTCGACCGCGGTGAGCAGGCCCGCGCCGGACCCCGGCAGGTCGAGCTCGGCGCGGATCTCGTCGACGTGCGCGGCCGGGTCGGGGCGGACGTAGTCGCGGTGCACCATCGCGTTGAGCACCCACCGGCGGGTGCCGAGCCCGCCGCCGCAGGGCCCGGAGGAGATGGCCAGCCACGGGCGGTCGCACCGCCACACGAGCACCGGGCGTCCCCGCACCGAGCGCAGCTCCGGCTCCGGTGCCGCGGTCACGGGGCCAGCGCCCGCACGACGCCCGACGGGCTCGGCTTGCCGAGGTGCTCGGCCATCCACGCGCTCGTGTCCACGAGGGAGCGCAGGTTCACACCGTGCTCGATGCCCAGTCCGGACAGCATCCACACGAGGTCCTCGGTGGCGAGGTTGCCGGTGGCCGAGCGGGCGTAGGGGCAGCCGCCCAGACCACCCGCCGAGGAGTCCACCGTGGTCACCCCGTGGCGGAGCGCCGCGTAGGTGTTGGCCAGGGCCTGGCCGTAGGTGTCGTGGAAGTGCACCGCCAGCCGGTCGGTTCCCGCGCCCGCTGCGGCGAACCCGCGCAGCAGGGCGGCCACGTGGCCCGGGGTGGCCGCGCCGATCGTGTCGCCCAGCGACAGCTGCGCGCACCCCATGTCCAGCAGCCGCTTGCCCACGTCGACGACCTGGTCGACCGCGACCGGACCTTCCCACGGGTCGCCGAAGCACATGGAGACGTACCCGCGGACGTTCATCCCCTCGGACAGCGCCCGCTGCACCACCGGTTCGAACATGGCGAACTGCTCGTCGAGCGCGCGGTTGAGGTTGCGCCGGGCGAAGCTCTCCGTCGCCGCGGCGAAGATCGCCACGTCGCGCACTCCCGCGGACACCGCGCGGTCCAGGCCCTTGTCGTTGGGCACGAGCACCGGGTAGCGCACTCCGGGGGCGGGCCGGAAGGCCTCGAGCAGCTCCGCGGCGTCGGCCAGCTGCGGCACCCACTTCGGGTGGACGAAGCTCGTCGCCTCCACCACCGGCAGCCCGGCCTCGGTCAGCCGCTCCAGGAACTCGCGCTTGACCTCCACCGGCACCGTGCCGCTCTCGTTCTGCAGCCCGTCGCGCGGACCGACCTCCCAGATCGTCACCGCGCTCGGCAGGTCCTCGTCGGGCGTGCGCACCGGCAGGCCGGACTCCCAAGCGTCCATCAACGCTCCTCCACCGCGTCGCGCCGGCCGTGGTCCTCGCCGCCCGGCGCGGGGACCTCCTGGTACAGCCGCGTGTACACCTGCTCGACGTGCGGGATGTCCTCGAACTCCAGCGGGTTCTCGGACGCCGACTCGACCACGAGCGTGCCGCAGCCGAAGATCCGGTCGACGAGGCCGTGCCGGAACTGCACCGAGTTGACCCGCTGCAGCGGGATGTCCACGCCGCTGCGGGTGAACACGCCCTCGCGGACCATGATGCGGTGCGTGGTCACGACGAAGTGCGTGGTCTGCCGCCGCAGCACGGGGGTCAGCGTGGCCGGGACGAGGATGACCGCGGCGAGGACTCCCAGCGCGCCCCAGGCGATCGCGTGCCACGACAGCGGGGCGGCCAGCGCGGCGAGGTAGGAACCGCCGCCGACCACGGCGAACAGCACCAGGACCGGGAGGACGAGCTTCTTCCAGTGGGGGTGCGCGTGCACCACCACGTCCTCGTCCTCCCCGAGCAGGGCGTCAGGGTAGGCCACCGCGTTTCCTCCCGAGGTTCGACGGCTCTCGCGAGCACCGTACCCGCCGGAAGCACCGCACCGGGAGCTGCTGCCGATCTCCCCGGGCGGTCCTCCCGGCGGATCAGCGCGCCTGCGGTCGACCGCCCGGACGCGTCCGCCCGGGCGTGTCGTCGCGGATGCTCCGCGCCCCGAGCACCGTCAGCGGTGCTCGCAGCCGGTGGTGCGACTCAGTATTACCAATCCGGCTGCTCCCGCTGATCACGTTCCGCCGGTCACGTCCCCGCGATCACGTCCCCGCGGGGCGCAGGTGCACCACGTCGCCGGCGGAGACCGCCGTGAGCTCGCCGGACTCGGTGCGCAGCAGCAGGCCGCCGGTGTCGTCGACGTCCACCGCGGTGCCGTGCACCGCGCCGTCGGTGAGATCCACCCGCACCTGCCGTCCGATCGTGCCGCAGTGGCGCCGGTAGCGCTCGAGCAGACCGGCGCGGGCGAGGTCGCCCCCGGCCGCGCGCCACATGCCCTCGAAGCGGGCGAACTCGCGCAGCAGCTGCACCGCGAACTCCTCCCGGTCGACACCGGCCCCCTCGGCGTCCAGGGAGGTCGGCTCGGCGGCGCCGGCCTGCTGCGGCAGGTCCTCGCGCGCGTGGTGCACGTTGATCCCCATGCCGAGCACCGCGGCCGCACCGCCCCCGCCGGTGGTGGTCTCCGCGAGGATGCCCGCGACCTTGCGCCCCGGCTCGCCGATGAGCACGTCGTTGGGCCACTTCAACGACACCGGCAGCAGGTAGCCGGTGCTGATGGTCTCCGCCGCGGCCAGCCCGGCCACGACCGGCAGGCGCGCCAGGGACGCCAGCGGGAGCTCCGGTCGCAGCAGCACGCTGGCGTGCAGGCCGAAACCGCGCGGGGAGGTCCAGGAGCGGTCGCGACGTCCCCGCCCGGTGCGCTGCTCCTCGGCGAGGAGCACGGTGCGGTCGACCGCGCCCCGGCCGGCGGCCGCGACGAGATCGGTGTTCGTCGACCCGGTCACGGTCACCACGTCCAGAGCCGCGTACGGGCCGTGCTCCACCAGGCGCGTGCGCAGCGTCTCAGGGTCCAGCAGCGCAGGAGTCGTCATTCGTTCAGCCTAGAACGCCCCCTGTCCGCGACGACCCGGGGCCTGTTCGGGCCACCGCCTCGTTCTCGGCGCGGCAGCGCCGAAGGCGCCCACGACACGACCGCGACCACCGCTGCAATCCGATGTGAAACAGTTCGCATCGTTCGGCCGCGCACCGACTCGTCAGGCAAGCGGCGAAGCCGCTTCCGGCGCATACCCTAAACTCTCCCCCGTGCGCTTCGTGCTGGCTTCCGCTTCCCCCGCCCGCCTCTCCGTCCTCCGCTCCGCGGGGATCGATCCGGTCGTCCGCGTGTCCGGTGTCGACGAGCAGGCGGTGCTGCGGCGCGCCGGCGACGCGGGCCCGGCCGAGCAGGTGCTCGCGCTCGCGGCCGCCAAGGCCGAGGCGGTGGTCGCCGCGGTCGCGGAGGAGTTCGGCGAGGCGGTGGTCGTGGGTTGCGATTCGATGCTGCGCACGCCCGACGGCGAGCTCGCGGGCAAGCCCGGCACGCCCGCGGCGGCCGAGCAGCGCTGGCTGCGCAACGCGGGGTCCGAGAGCACGCTGCTGACCGGGCACGCGGTGGTGCGGATCAGCGCCGGGCGCCCGGCGGCCCGCGCGCAGGCGCACCGGGCGACGACGGTGCGGTTCGGCACGCCGAGCGAGTCCGAGGTGGACGCCTACGTCAGCACCGGTGAACCGCTGCACGTGGCAGGAGGTTTCACGCTGGAGGGGTTCGGCGGCTGGTTCGTGGAGGGCGTGGACGGCGACCCTTCCAGCGTGCTCGGCATCAGCCTGCCGCTGACGCGGAGCCTGCTCGCCGAGGTCGGGGTGGACGTCGTGACCCTGTGGACGGCGTGACGCCGGCATCCCCCTGACGCCGGCATCCCCGTGGCACCGCGGACGTCGTCACGTTGCGGGGTCAGCGCAACACGCAGCAGTGACGTCTTCTCGCGAAAATCGGTGCAGCACTGCGACACCCGGATGAACTCGGGCACAAATCCCGCCCCCGGGGAATGCCAGGGCGCCCCGATCGAGTTACAACTGACCGTGATGGGACACCCGCGGCTCCTCCTGCTGACCAGCCGCCTGCACGTCGACCTGCGACTGCAGGCCAGCGCCATCTGTCGCTGACCGGACGCTTCCCAGGCCGGCACCACCCGGCCGGCACCGCACCGGTGCCCGCAGTCACGACGGGAAAGCCCACGGTCCGCTCCCCCGCCGGCGCGCTCGGAGCGCCCGCGGCGGAGCGGCCGCGTCCAGCGATATCAGGAGAGCCCCGTGCCCACCTCGGCATCTTCCACCGCGCCGTCGGCGGCGCGCCGCCGCTTCCGGTTCAACCCGAAGATCTTCGCCGTCCTCGTCCTCGCGTCGCTGGTCGCCGGCGCCGGGCTCGGCTGGCTCGCGCGAGCCACCGGAGCCGACTGGCTGACCACCGCGCTGGACACGATCGGCTCGACGTTCACCAACCTGCTCACGTTCACCGTGCTGCCGCTGATCTTCACGGCGATCGTCGTGGGCATCAACAGCCTGCGCAACATCGGCGGCGGGCGCACCGCGGCGCGCCTCGGCGGCAAGACGGCGCTGTGGTTCGCGACCACCTCGTTCATCGCCGTGATCATCGGTCTGGTCATCGGCAGGCTGTTCCAGCCGGGGGACGGCACCTCCCTGGCCCCCGATCCGGAGAACGTGCGCGAGGTCGGGGAGAAATCAGCCGGTTCGTGGCTGGACCTGCTCACCGGTCTCGTGCCGGACAACCTGGTCAGCGCCTTCGCCGACGGCGAGACCCTGCAGGTCGTGTTCATCGCCCTGCTCGTCGGGGCCGCGACCTACAGCCTGGGGGACAAGGCCGCGCCGTTCGTCTCGTTCAACCGCTCCCTGTTCGAGATCATCCAGCGGATCCTGGGCTGGATCATCCGGCTGGCGCCGCTCGGCACCCTCGGGCTGATCGGCAACGCCGTGGCCACCTACGGCAACGAGTTCTTCGCGCCGCTGCTCAAGCTCACCGGCGCCACCTACGTGGCCTGCGCGCTCGTGCTGCTCGTCGTCTACCCCGTGCTGCTGGCGACGGTGGCCCGGGTGAGCCCGCTGCGGTTCTTCAGCAAGGCGTGGACCGTGCTGCAGTTCGCGTTCGTGTCGCGCTCGTCCAGCGCGACCTTGCCGCTGTCCCGGCAGACCGCGGAGAACCTCGGCGTGCAGCCCGCGTACGCGAACTTCGCGGTGCCGCTGGCGACGACCACGAAGATGGACGGCTGCGCCGCGATCTACCCGGCCATCGGGTCGATCTTCATCGCGAACATGTTCGGCATCGAGCTCGGGGCGACCCAGTACGTCATCATCGTGCTCGTCGCCGTGTTCGGCGCGATCGCCACGGCCGGCGTCACCGGCTGGTTCACGATGCTCACGCTCACCGTGTCCGCGCTCGGCTTCCCGCCGCAGGTCGTGGCCACCGGCATCGCCATCGCCTACGCGGTGGACCCGATCCTGGACATGATGCGCACCATGACCAACGTCGCCGGGCAGATCGTCGTGCCGACGGTGGTGGCGCGCACCGAGGGCCTGATCGACGACGAGCGGCTGCACCAGCCCTCGGAGCCGCCGCTGCTCAACCCGGAGGCCGAGGCGGACCCCGCTCCGGCCGATCAGGAGTCCGAGCGGGGGACCGGGCAGCTCGTGCACAGCTGACCACCCGCGTCGGACGGGTCCGTGGTGCCCGTCCGCCCGGGTGCCGCGCCGGGTCCGGTGCCGCGCACCGGACCCGGCCGCGCGGTCAGGACCGCTCCGGCAGCTTCCCGCTGCTGTTTCCGGCGTGCCCGAAACGCCTAGGATGGCGGTGTGGACCGGGACGTGCGCATCGGCGACTCCGAGCGCCAGCAAGCGATGCGGCTGCTCGGTGAGCACTTCTCCGCCGGCCGGCTGGAACTCGCCGAGTACGACCAGCGCTGCCAGGACGCCGCGGCGGCGCGCTTCCGCTCCGATCTGCTCCCCCTCTTCGCCGACCTGCCCTCCCCGCGTCCCGACGTGCTCGAACCGGCCGCCTCGGCGCAGGAGCGACCACCCGCCCGCTCGGGCGGTGGCGGGTTCCCGCTGCGCCGGGTGGCGCTGATCGCGGGTGTGGCGCTGCTCGGCGTCGCGCTGCTGCTGACGATGAAGCAGCTGGGACTGGTGCTGCTCATCCCCCTGGTGATCGCCCTGTGCAGCGGGGCCTTCCGGCGGTAGCGGAGCGGCCACCACGGGTGGCCGAGCTCCTCCGGCGCGGAGAGCCTCTCCGCTACGGTGATCACATGCCCCGCGCACGGACCAGGACGAGTCGGCGGTTCACCGGCGGAGCGCTCGCCGCCTGCACCGCAGTGCTCTCCGGATGCGCCCTGTCCAGCCCGGACGAGCGCTCCGCCCACACAGCACCGCCACCACCGCCACCTCCCCCGACGAGCAGCAGCGCCCCGCCGCCGGAACGCCCCGCCGACGTCCCGCTGAACGGGGTCGACCCCTGCGCGCTGCTCACCGACGACCAGCGCGAGCAGCTCGGCTTCGACCGCGCCCCCGTCGCGAACGTCGACGCCGGGTTCTCCGACGCACCGGCGTGCAGCCACCGCAACACCACCGCGCGGGTCGGCGCCCGCATCGCCCTGGTCGCCACCGAGGACATGAGCCTGTGGACCGACGACACGGCGCAGGTGGAAGCCACCCGGACGACGGTGCAGGACTTCCCCGCGCTGGTCATCAAGACCCCGGGGCTCAACCTGTCCTGCAACGTCGCCGTGAGCACCGCGCAGGGGCAGCACATCGACGTGCTCTACCGCGACGACGGCGGGCACCCGCCCCCACCGCTCGAGCAGCTGTGCAGCGGGGCCCACCACGTCGCCGAGGAGGCCGTGGCCACCCTCACCTCCGGCGAACCGGGCGCGGAACGGGGCGGGAGCGTCGAACCGAGCCGGTGACGGGCGGAGTGCGGGCGTCCTCCGCGCAGCGCCTCCCGCGCGGCGCGGATCAGTGACTAGAGTGGCCGCGGAATCGTGCGCCGAGCCCGCGACCCACCGCCGCGGTGCGGGAGCGCGGGCTCCGTGTGGGAGGTACACCGTGCCAGCGAGTTCACCGGGCGAAGCCGTCCCCGGACCACGCGGTTCGGACGGATCGGTGCGCATCGAACCCTCGGCCATCCCGAACCTGGTCAGCTCCCTGCAGGGGTCGCTGGACGACGTCGGCGTGCAGATCGAGCACGCGATCACCGAACTGCGCATCCGCCCGTGGGCGGGCGACCCCGTCAGCACGCACGCCGCCGAGCAGTTCAACCAGCGCTCCGTCGAAGGCGGTGACGACGCGCTGACCGCCCTGTGCGACTACCGCGACCAGCTGCAGAACGCGGTCGAATCGTTGAACCGCGCCGACGACCAGTACCGGCGCCTCGACGAGGACAACGCGGCCGACCTCCGCGACAGCGGCTGCTGACCGCGCGCCGACTGCCCCCGAGGGGATGAACATGAGCGACCACCGCTGGCAGGGCTACAGCCATGCCGAGCTCTTCGCGCAGATCAACAGCGGGCCCGGGCCCGACGGCTCCACCGACCCGGCGCGCCGCTGGGGCGAGCTCACCCGGGCGCTCGACGAGATCGACGAGGGGATCGCCGCCGCCGTGCGCTCCGCCGCAGCCGACTGGGAAGGCGCGGCCGCCGACAGCGCCCGCGACGGACTCCGCCCCCTCGCGGACTGGGCCGCACGGGCCCGCCACGCGGCCGCCACCATGCGGGAGCGGGCCGAGCAGCAGGCCGAGTTCATCAGCCGCGCCCGCCGCGACATGCCCCCGCCGGTGCACGTGACCGCCGAAGAACCCGGTCCGGCGACGACGCTGCTGACGCACCTCTTCGGCGGGCAGACCGACTACGAGCACCAGGAAGCCCGCAAGGCGGCCGCCGAACAGCGCGCCCACGACGTGATGCGCAGCTACGAGAGCTCCACCGCGGCGAACACCACCGCGCTGGCCGCGTTCGACCGGCCGCCGCGGCCGGTCGTGGACGCGGGGACCGCGCCCGCACCCGCACCGGGGGGCTCGGCCGAACGCGCGGTCACCCTGAGCTGGACCGCCGCGCCCGGCGCGGGCGGCGCCACCGCGCGCCCCGGTGAGCAACCGCTCCCCGGCCGGGCGCAGCCGGGGGCCGCCGCGCCCTACCGCGGCGGCACGACCTCCGGCGCCACCGCACCTTCCCGCACCGGGACGACCTCCCGCACCGGCACGGCCGTCCCCCGCGGCGGAGCCGGCACGTCACGGGACGGCGCGGACGACGGGGACGAGGCGACCGGGGGAACCGTCACCGAGGACCTCGGCCGCGAGGGAGGCTTCTTCGACGCTCCGCACACCACGGCGGTGCCGGTCATCGGGGGTGATCCGGACCGGTGATCGGCATCGGCGAGAGCGAGCGGCACGCGACCCGTCCCGTCGCCCTGTCCGCCGTGGAGCTCGACGTCCTCGTCGAGCACCTCGACCTGCACCCCGTCCCGCTCGTGCTCACCGTGCCCTCGCCGGGGCGCACGCACACCGAGCGCGCGCGCATCGCCGCGGACGCCTGGCAGGCGCTCATCGGGCGCGGGCTCGCCGGTCCCACCGAGCCGGATCCGGAACTGGCAGCGCACCTGGAGGTGCTCACCAGTCCCGCTCGCGAGGTGGACGCCCGGCTGTGGCTCGGGCGCAGCGTGCGGGCGCTGGCCGCCGGGACCGGCGGCCAGCGGGCGGTGCTGGCGGTCAAGGACGGTGACGCGATCACGCTGCACCCGGTCGCGGCCGGGGGGCTGCCGCGGCAGGCCCTGTCCGTGCTGCCGGAAGCGCCCGCCGGCCCGGGGCGTTCGGTGTCGGTGCCCAGCGCCGACCTCGACGCGGCCGCCGCGGAGGCCGGTGACGACGTGCACGGGCTCACCGCGGCGCTGCAATCCCGGGGCGTGCGCCGCGACGACGCGGCGGCGGTCACCGACATGGTGCGCGGCGCGCGCTTCCAGGGGCAGTTCGGCGCAGCGGCCCGGGACCACCGGGGCAACCGCGTCCGCGCCGGGCACGTGGTCGGGTTCTTCGACACCGAGCGCGGCCGCTACCTGCAACTGCGCCGCAGCACGCCGTCCGGGCAGGAGTGGAGCACGCTCGCCCCGGTCGACGCGCGACGGCTGCTCGCCCAGGTGGAGGAGCTGCTCACCGAGTGCGGCTCGGACCCGCCGAGCGCGCTGCGGGGCTGAAGAGCTCGGCGGAGGGCCCGCGGTGCGCGAACGCCGGCCTGCGGCGGGAGGCCGACCTCGACGGGCCGTCCGGATCAGCCCACGTCGAGCGGAGCGAGGTTCTCCCGCGCTTCCGGCGCGGCGGAACGGGTCGCGTCGGCCGCCTCGTCGCTGGGCTGCATCTGCGAGTCCCGCTCGGCCTCGACGCGCTTGGTGTACACCTCCACCTCGCGCGCGATCCGCGCGTCGTCCCAACCGAGGGTCTCGGCCATCAGCCGCGCCACCGGCTCGGCCGAGTCGACACCGCGGTGCGGGTACTCGATCGAGATGCGGGTGCGCCGGGTGAGCACGTCCTCCAGGTGCAGCGCGCCTTCGTGCTCGCAGCCGTAGACGACCTCGACCTGCAGGTAGTCCGCGGCCTCGGGGACCGGTTTGAGCAGCTCCGGCCTGTCGGCGGCGAGCGCGAGCACGTCGTGCACCCGCGAGCCGTACCGGTTGAGCAGGTGGCGCACCCGGTGCGGGTGCAGGCCGTACTCGGAGGCCAGCTGGTCGATCTGGTTGACCAGGGCGTGGTACCCGTCCGCGCCGATCAGCGGCACCTCGTCGGTGATCGACGAGGCCACGCGCCCGCTGATGTCGGCGGCCGCGGCGTCGACCGCGTCGGCGGCCATGACCCGGTAGGTCGTGTACTTGCCGCCGGCGATGGCGACGAGACCGGGCGCCACGCGCGCGACCGCGTGCTCGCGGGAGAGCTTCGACGTGTCGTCGCTCTCCCCGGACAGCAGCGGCCGCAGCCCCGCGTAGACGCCTTCGATGTCCGCGTGCTCGAGCGGCGTGGCCAGCACCTCGTTGACGTGGCCGAGGATGTAGTCGATGTCGCTCTTCGTGGCCGCCGGGTGCGCCAGGTCGAGCTTCCAGTCGGTGTCGGTGGTACCGATGATCCAGTGGTTGTCCCACGGGATGACGAACAGCACCGACTTCTCCGTGCGCAGGATCAGGCCGGTCTCACCGACGATGCGGTCGCGGGGGACGACGATGTGCACGCCCTTGCTGGCCTTCACCCGGAACCGGCCGCGCCCGCCGGAGAGCTTCTGCAGCTCGTCGGTCCACACGCCGGTCGCGTTGACGACGGTCTGCGCCTGCACGTCCGTTTCCGCACCGGTCTCGGTGTCGCGCACGCGCGCCCCCACGACCCGGTCGGCATCGCGCAGGAAGTCGACCACCTGGGTGGAGGTGGTCATCGCCGCGCCGTAGCTGGCCGCGGTGCGGGCGACGGTCATCGTGTGCCGCGCGTCGTCGGCCTGCGCGTCGTAGTAGCGGATGCCGCCGACGAACGCGTCGTTCTTCAGCGCGGGCATCATCCGCAGCGCACCGGCGCGGGTGAGGTGCTTCTGCCCCGGCACGGAACGCGCACCGCCCATCGTGTCGTACAGCGCCAGACCGGCTGCGGTGTACGGGCGCTCCCAGAAGCGGTGGGTCAGCGGGTACAGGAAGCTCACGGGCTTGACCAGGTGCGGCGCGATCTTGGTCAGCATCAGCTCGCGCTCGGTCAGGGCTTCCTTGACGAGGGAGAACTCGAGCTGTTCGAGGTAGCGCAGACCGCCGTGGAAGAGCTTGCTGGACCGGCTCGACGTCCCGGCGGCGAAGTCGCGCGCCTCGACCATCGCCACGCGCAGCCCGCGCGTGGCCGCGTCCAACGCGACCCCGGAACCGGTGACCCCGCCGCCGATGACGAGGACGTCGAACCTCTCGTTTCCGAGCCGGCGCCAGTTGTCGGTCCGTTCAGCGGGTCCGAGCTTGCCGCCGCGGCGAAACGCCTCGCTGCCTGTCGTACCGGTCGTGTGGTTGGACACCAGACGTCCTCCTCGCTCGGATCGCGTCCTGCGTTCGACGCGGACGTGCACCGCCGACGCCGTCCCGGGCGACCATCATGCCGCAGCTGAGCGAACAGCGCCCGACGCGCTCCGCCTCCCCCGGCGGAGCCGCGCGGGTTCGGCCGGGTTCGGCGATGCCGCCCGCAGTCTAACGCTCGTCCGCGCGCACTTCCCGCATCTGGGACTTCCCGGCGAGGGCTTGCCAGTAGGGTCCGCCGGACGCGGCCGCGCCGGCAGTCCCAGGTGGACTTCGGTGCCGTTCGGCGGGGCGGGGTGGCGGCAACCGTGGACACGTGTTGCGATGCGGCAGTACTGTTCCGACTCATTCCATGTCGGACATCGGGAGCGCCCTGCTGGAGTGCCCTGCTGGAGTGCCCTGTCCGCAACGGCCGAAGAACGAAGGAACGGCGGCATGAGCTACGGCGAGATATTCCTCTGGGAAGCCCTCGGAACCGGTTTGCTGACGCTGCTCGGCTGCGGGGTGGTGGCGAACGTAACCCTCAGCCGCACGCTCGGCCACGGCGGCGGCTTCCTGATGGTGAACGTCGGCTGGGGGTTCGCGGTGTTCACCGGTGCCAGCGTTGCGGCGCCGACGGACGGGCACATCAACCCCGCGGTGACGTTCGGGATGGCGGTCAACGGGCAGACACCGTGGTCCGAGGTCCCCGTCTACGTGGTCGCGCAGGTCGTCGGCGGCTGCATCGGCGCCGTGCTGTGCTGGGCCGCCTACAAGCTGCAGTTCGACACGCACGACGACCCGGCGAACACCCTCGGCATCTTCTCCACCGTCCCGACCGTGCCGAACAAGCCGTGGAACACCGTGACCGAGATCATCGGGACGTTCGTCCTCGTGTTCTGGATCATCCAGTCCCCGCAGGCCACCCCCGGCGACGTACCGGGTATCCCGGAGTTCGGGAACGCAGCGCTCGGCTACGCCGGGGTGGCGTTCGTCGTCATGACCATCGGCAACTCGCTGGGCGGGCCCACGGGTTACGCCATCAACCCGGCCCGCGATCTCGGCCCCCGCATCGCGTACGCGTTCCTGCCGATCCGCGGGAAGGGCACCGCCGGGTGGGACTACTCCTGGGTTCCGATCCTGGGCCCGCTCCTGGGCGGGGGGCTCGCCGGAGCCGTCGCCCTCCTCCTCCCCGCCACCGGAGCGTAGGAGGACTCCGCCGGGGACATTCCGCGTGCCGTTGCTGCCGGGCCCGGGTGCGACTGGCGCGGTGCGCCGCAGCACCAGCAGGACCCGGCTGGATCGGCACCCCGTCGTACACAGGAAGGTGAGCAGCACATGACCTCCTACATCGCCGCCATCGACCAGGGAACGACGTCGACGCGCTGCATGGTCTTCAACCGCGAGGGGCGCGTCGTTTCCTCGGAGCAGGTGGAGCACCGGCAGGTCCTCCCCCGCGCCGGCTGGGTGGAGCACGATCCGGAGGAGATCTGGGCGAACGTCCGGCAGGTGTGCGCCGGGGCGCTCGCGAAGGCGGACCTCGTCACCGGCGACATCACCGCCTGCGGCATCACGAACCAGCGCGAGACGACGGTGCTGTGGGACAAGAACACCGGCAAGCCCGTGCACAACGCGATCGTCTGGCAGGACACCCGCACCGTCGACCTGGTGAACTACTTCTCCTCCGGTGCGGGCGGGCAGAACCGGTACCACAGCAAGACCGGCCTGACGCTGTCGCCGTACTTCTCCGGAACCAAGATCCGCTGGCTGCTGGACAATGTGGACGGTCTGCGGGAGCGCGCCGAACGCGGCGAGATCCTGTTCGGCACCATGGACACGTGGGTCATCTGGAACTCCACCGGCGGGACCGACGGCGGTCTGCACATCACCGACGTCACCAACGCCTCCCGCACCCTGCTGATGGACCTGGAGACCCTGCAGTGGGACGAGGGCATCTGCGCCGAGTTCGGGATCCCGATGTCCATGCTGCCGGAAATCCGCTCCTCCTCGGAGGTGTACGGGCAGTTCCGGGAGCGCGGCGCCCTCGGCGGGGTCCCGATCGCCGGCATCCTCGGTGACCAGCAGGCGGCGACGTTCGGGCAGGCGTGCCTGTCGCCGGGCGAGGCGAAGAACACCTACGGCACCGGCAACTTCCTGCTGCTCAACACCGGGACCGAGCCGGTGCTCAGCGAGAACGGCCTGCTCACGACCGTCGGGTACAAGCTCGGCGACGAGCACACGGTGTACTGCCTCGAGGGCTCGATCGCCGTGACCGGCTCGCTGGTGCAGTGGCTGCGCGACAACCTCGGCATGATCGCCACCGCCCCCGAGATCGAACAGCTCGCGAGCACGGTCGAGGACAACGGCGACACCTACTTCGTCCCCGCCTTCTCCGGCCTGTTCGCCCCGCACTGGCGCGCGGACGCGCGGGGCGCGATCGTCGGCCTGACCCGCTTCGTCAACCGCGGGCACCTCGCCCGCGCGGTGCTGGAAGCCACGGCGTTCCAGACCCGCGAGGTCATCGAAGCGATGAACGCCGACTCCGGTGTGCCGCTCAAGTCGCTGAAGGTCGACGGCGGCATGGTATTCAACGAGCTGCTCATGCAGTTCCAGTCCGACATCCTCGGCGTGCCCGTGGTGCGACCCGTGGTCAACGAGACCACCGCGCTCGGCGCTGCCTACGCGGCCGGGCTCGCCGTCGGATTCTGGACCAGCACGCACGACGTCCGCTCGAACTGGCAGCTGGACAAGGAGTGGACTCCGCAGATGCCGGCGGACCAGCGCGAGCAGCAGTACCACCAGTGGCAGAAGGCGGTGACGAAGACCTTCGACTGGGTCGAGTGAACGCACCCGCTGAAGCCTCCCGCGCGGCCGGGAGCGGATCCTGGGGCTGTCCCCCTCCCTGCAGCCCCTCCCTACAGCGAGGCGTCCGGGCAGAATTCGGCTGCGGCTTCGGTGACCAGCCGGGTGAGCCCGGGCAGGTCGTGCCCCTGAGCCGTGTCGCGCAGCTCCCGCAGATGCCGTTCCGTCTCGCTCCGTGGTCGACCGAGCCGCGCCCTGCTCTTCACCAGCCCCAGCCGGGCGAGCAGGAGCCCGCGCGGCTCGTGCAGCTCCGCGAAGCGCTGGCAGGCGTCCTCGTAGACCCGTGCGGCCTCCCCGTGCCAGCAGGCCCGGAAGAGCACGTTCCCGCGCATCTTGCGGTTGTAGGCCAACGCGCTGTCCAGCCGCATGTCCCGGCAGATCCGCTCGCCCCGCGTCAGCAGCCGCAGCGGCTCCTCGTGCTCGCCGAACAACGAACGCACGTCGGCCATGCCGCGCAGCGCCCACGCGCTCCCCCGGTCGTCACCGCCCTCCTCGGCGACGCGCTGCGCCTCGGAGAAGCGGTCCCACGCAGCGGACAGGTCCCCCTCCTGCCGGTCGATCTGCGCCAGGCCCTCCAAGGACCACACGATGTGCCGGCACTCCCCGCGCTGCCGCGCCTCGGCGAGCAGCTCCTCGTGCAGCGGGCGCGCCCGAACGTAATCCCCCTGAATGCGCAGCGTTTCCGCGATCCCGGCGCGCGTGTACCCGTGCGCGAGCAGATCACCCGCTTCCCAGGCGAAATCGCGCCCGCGGACCAGCCACCGCAGCGCCAGCCGCATCCGCCCGCGCTGCCGGGCCAGCGTTCCGCCGCTCCACAGCGCCCAGGCCATGCCGGCGCGGTCCTCGCGGTGCTGCGAGGCGCGGTAGCTCGACCGCCACGCCTCCTCCGCAGCGGTGAGCTCGCCCAACCTGCGGCACGCCTCCGCTTCCGCCAGCCGCGCCTGCGCGAACTCGCCCCCGTTGGTGCTGTGCCGGGAGCGCTCCCGCGCCTGCTGCAGCACGTCCGCGTACGACGCGTTCACGGAGAGCTCTCCCAGCGCACCCCGGTATTCGGGCGCGAACGCCTGACCGACCATCGTCCTCCCCCTCGCAGGCCGCACGTGCAGAGTCCACATCGGACCGATGCGAACGCGGGGCCACCGGTGCGGAGCCACCGATGCGGGGCCACCGGCCCGCCGTTTCCGATACCTGCGACGTTACGGAGGGAGAGGACTGCTGCGACTCGGCCGAAAAGACATGCCGAGTCGACCTATCGGCCAGGGTTCGCCCGTGCATTCCTCGAACTTCCGTCCGAGACGCCGGAGCGCCCCGTGGTTCACTCCGACTGCGTCCCGCGCGGGCGCTCGTGCGGGGGAAGCTGGCACGCGGGTGTCGTGCCCGGCAGCCGATGCCGGTGGTCGGCGGTCCACCGGTAGGCGCGCTCGGCCAGGAACCGCACCCCGGGCAGGTCCAGCGCGTGCCCGAGCGCGCGCCACGGCAGCGCCGCCGAGCGCAGCACCCCGGCCACCGCTGCGGCACCGCCGAGCACGCGGCCGTCCGCAGCGACCCACAGCACTTCGCCCCGCGCCCGCTCGGTCGTCGTGCGGTACGCCGCGAGGTCGGCTTCCTGCCAGGGCACGACGCGCATCCGCACCGGAAGGCGCGCAGCGATGCGGACGCAGCGCGTGCAGAAGCCGCAGTCACCGTCGTAGATCAGCACCTGCGAGCGCATCGGCCACCTCCCGCGGACTCGAGGAACCTCCCGGGCGGAACGTACACCCGAGCGGTCGGCGGCGCCGCCGACCGGCGGCTCGTCAGTCGAGGTCGTCGTGGCGCATCAGCTGCCGGCCGGCCTCGGTGAGCGAGCCGGACAACGAGGGGTAGACCGAGAACGTGCTGGCCAGGTCGTCAACGGTGACCTGGTTCTGCACCGCCATCGCGATCGGCAGGATCAGCTCGCTCGCGTTCGGCGCGACGACGACGCCGCCCACCACGACACCGGTCTGCGGGCGGCAGAAGACCTTGAGGAACCCGCGGCGCAGCCCCTCCATCTTCGCACGCGGGTTCGTGGCCAGCGGCAACGTGACCGTGCGCGCCGGAACCTCGCCGGAGTCGATGGCCTGCTGGCTGATGCCGACCGTGGCGATCTCCGGGTGGGTGAACACGTTGGCAGCGACGGTCTTCAGCTTGATCGGGGAAACGCCCTCGCCGAGCGCGTGCCACATGGCGATCCGCCCCTGCATCGCGGCGACCGAGGCCAGCGGCAGCACCCCCGTGCAGTCCCCGGCCGCGTACACCCCGGAGACGTTCGTGCGCGAGACGCGGTCGACCGGGGTGTAGCCACCGCGGTCGATTTCGACACCCACCCGTTCCAGGCCGATGCCGTCGGTGTTCGGCACCGAGCCCACGGTCATCAGCGCGTGGCTGGCCTCCACCTGCCGCCCGTCGGCGAGGTGGATCAGCACGCCCGAGTCGGTGCGCTCCACCCGCTCGGCGCGCGCGTGCTTGACGACCTCGGTGCCGCGTTCGGTGAAGACCTCCTCCAGCACGCGCGCCGCGTCGGCGTCCTCGTGCGGCAGCACGCGGTCCCGGCTGGAGATCATCGAGACCTTCACGCCCATCTCGGTGTAGGTGGAGGCGAACTCGACACCGGTCACACCGGAGCCGATGACGGCGAGGTGCTCCGGCAGGTCGGGCAGGTCGTAGAGCTGGCGCCAGGTGAGGATGCGCTCGCCGTCCGGTTCGGCGCCGGGGAGGATGCGGGGGGTCCCGCCGGTGGCGATCATGACCTGGTCGGCGATGAGCTCCTCGAACCCGCCGTCGGCGAGGTCGACGCCGATGTGGTGCTGGGCCATGCCCAGCTGGGTGTTGGTGAAGCGGGCCCGCCCGGGGAGGATCTTGACGCCCTCGCGGCGCACGCGGGAGCGGATGTCGGCCGACTGCGCCAGCGCGAGGCCCTTGACCCGACCGTGCACGACCGAGACCTCCACGTCGGCGTCCACGTCACCGGTGCGGATGCCGAGGTCGCGCGCGTCGCGGAAGGAGGACCGGGCACCGGCGGAGGCGATGAACGTCTTGGAGGGCACGCAGTCGTAGAGCACGCACGCCCCACCCAAGCCCTCCGGCTCGACCAGCGTGACGTCCGCCCCGTGCTGCGCGGCGACCAGAGCCGCCTCGTACCCCGCGGGGCCACCTCCCATGATCACGATGCGGGTCACTTCGCCTCCCGTTCCGCGTGTGGGCACCGGCATTCACGGTACGCGGCGAGCGATTCCGGCAATATGGGTGGTGACACGCGATGGCATGCACCACGGCCAGGGATTTCGCCCTCCGGGCTTCGTTCACGGCGATCGATCGCTACCCTGTGACATGTGCCGCTGTACGCCGCATACGGATCCAACATGGATCCCAACTACATGACAACGCGTGCCCCCCACTCACCGATGGCGGGCACGGGATGGCTGATGGACTGGCGGTTGACCTTCGGCGGGGAGGACTACGGCTGGGAAGGCGCCCTCGCCACGATCGTCGAAGAGTCCGACGCCCAGGTCTTCACCGTCCTGTACGACCTCAGCGAGTTCGACGAGCGGAGGATGAACGGCTGGGAGGGCACGGAGCTCGGCATGTACCGGAAGCTGCGCCTGCGAGTGCAGACCCTCGACGGTCCGGTGCTGGCGTGGCTGCACGTGCTCGAGGCCTACGAGGGCGGTCTGCCGTCGGCGCGCTACCTCGGCTTGATCGCCGATGCCGCCGAGTCCGCCGGCGCTCCCGCGGATTACGTCACCGAACTGCGCACGCGCCCGTGCCGCAACGTCGGCCCGTGAACGCGGCGGTTCACAGCCACCCCCTCCTGCGCAGTTCGGCGGTGAAGCGCCGGTAGTTCTCGTCGAGGCGGTCGACCTCCGCCGGCTCCGGTTCGACGACCTCGCCCGAGCCGACCATGGCAGCGGCAGCTTCGCCCAAGCCGGTGTGCGCGCTGCCGGTGGCGGCCAGCACCGCCGCTCCCAGTGCGGTGCGGGCCCGGAGCATCCGCATCACCGGCCGGTTCAGCACCGAGGCGCGGATCCGGCACCACACGCGGCTGGCGGAGCCGCCTCCGGCGGTGCGGACGGGCCCCACCGCCGGAGCACCCAACTGTTCCAGCCGGCTCAGCGCGAGGCGCTCGGCGAAGGCCACGCCTTCCAGCCGAGCGCGGTAGTCCTCCACGGCATCGGCCGGCTCGCCGAGCGTGAAAGCGGCGGCCTCGTCCGCGCGGAAGGGGAACCGCTCCCCCTCGCCGCGCAGCGGGTAGCTCACCACGCCGGCCGGGCCGCGCCGCTGCGCCGCCTCGTCCCGCTCGGCCAGGCCGTCCGGGTCGAGGTCGGACAGGGCGGATCCGCCGATGTTGGCCGCACCGCCGGGCAACCACAACCCCTCCGGGTGCAGGTGGCTGTACACCGCTCCGCTCGGGTCGGACACCGGTTGCTCGCTGACCCCTTTGAGCACGAGCGTGGTGCCGAGCACGGTGACGAACTCGCCGGTGCCGACCGCGCCGCAGGCCAGCTGCCCCGCGCACCCGTCGGTCATGCCGGCGCGCACGACGCAGCCGACCGGCAGCCCGGTCTGCTCGGCCGCGTGCGCGCTGACGGTGCCCAGCGGCGTGGTCGGGAGCACGACCTCCGGCAGCAGGTGCTCGGGCACCCCGAGGGCGTCGAAGACCTCGCTCGCCCACTCGCCGCGAACGGCGTCGTAGCCGCTCTTGAGGGCGTGACTGGTGTCGGTGGGCACGGCGGTGCCGACGAGCTCCCGGGCGATGACGTCGGGCGTGTGGCACACGCGCGCCGCCGGTTCGCGGCTGCGGCGCACGAGCCAGGCGAGGTGCGCCAGCCCCGACCCCGCGGAGGGCACGATGCCGCTGTGCCGCCACCGCTCGCGGCCGACGTCCGCGGCGATCCCGGCTTCGCGCACCCCGCGGCGGTCGTCGTACATCACCGCCGGGCCGAGCGGAGCGCCCGTCTCGTCGACGAGCACGACGGTGCCCGAGGTCGCCGACACCGACAGGGCCGAGATCGCGGCGCTCCGCTCGCCCAGGGCGGTGCAGCACTCGCGCAGGCACGCCCGCACGGCGGGCCACCAGGCGGTGGCGTCCTGCTCGGAAGCCCCGCACTCGTCGCGGACCGGTTCCGGCAACGCGCGCGTGGCCGCGGCCCGCACCCGTCCGTGCGGGTCGTGGATCTGCACGCGCACGTTCGCCGTGGCGACGTCGACGCCGGCGAACAACTCGGTCACGGCCGAACCTCCTTGCCCGTTCTGCCCGTCACGCGGAGGTGAGGCGGCGCAACGCGGTGGGGAGCTCCGCCAGCCCCGGGATCGTCGCGTCCGCTTCCGCCCGCTGCTGCGGCGTCGGCTCGGGCGGGGCCTCGCCCCGCACGACCCACACGGTGCGCAGGCCGAGGCGCCGGGCGCCGCGCACGTCGGTGTCCAGCCGGTTCCCGACGTGCGCGGCGCGCTCGGCGGGCACGCCGGCCTGCTGCAGCGCGTGCTCGAAGATCGCCGGGTCGGGTTTCTCGGCACCCACGGTTTCGGAGATCGCCCAGATGTCGACGTGCTCGGCGACCCCGTCGCGGCGCAGCGCGTCCACGACGAGGGAGCGCTGGTTGGCCACGACCGCGATCGCGTACTGCCCGGAGAGCTCGCGCAGGGCGGGCAGCACGTCCGGGTACAGCGCCTCCGGCGGGTACTCCCAGCGCGCAGCGGCGCGCCGGGAGAGCTCCGGGCGGTCCGCGGCGGTGAGGAAGCGTTCGGCGACGGCAGTGCGCAGCGAGCCCCGCTGCGCCTGCCGACACTCGTCGTAGACGCGCTGGAACGCCTCGGCGTCGACGTCGGCGCCGCGCTCGCCGGCGAGTTCCCGCGCCGCTCCCAGGAGCGCGTCGCGGTAGACCACGTCGTCGTAGATCGGCCCGCCCACGTCGAGCAGGACGAGGTTGATCTCCGCAGTCGCAGCGGAGTCGCCCGGGTTCGCCGTCACGTCGGTCCTTTCCACCGGGAGCCCCGCGGCCCCGACTCACGCATCACGCAAAAGATAACATAATTCCTGATAAAAATAACAGGATTTGTGCGGTCAGGCCCCGTCCCGCAGCGAACGCGCCTCCTCCGCCGGGGGACACCAGGCCAGCTCCAGCAACCCGGCCGCCTGCCGCGTGCCCCGCCGGTCCCTGCGGCTGGACAGGCGCTCGGCCAAGCGCGTCCGGAAGCGCTCCGCCCGCTCGCCCAGCAGCGCGAAGGCCTGCTCCACGCTCGCCAGCGCCACCCGGTGCGGCCCGGTGCACAACAGCTCCGCCAGCGCCACGTCCAGGGCGAGCACCGGCAGCCCGTCGAGCTCGACGACGTCGGACTCGCGGATCCACGACTGGTGCACCGCCAGCCCGTGGCCTGGTCGCGGGTCGCGGTCGTAGGGAACGGTGACGTGCACGGTGCGCTCCGCAGCGGCCGGACAGCCGTGCAGCGCCACGGCGGTCGGCCCGGACAGCACGGCGCGGTCGCCGGCACGCAGCACGCCGGCCGCGGCGCGCGTCAGCGGATCCCGCATCCGGGAGGAGGGCACGACCACCCCGGTCCACGGCTCCCGCAACGTCCCCTCGCGCACCGCCTCGCCCACGACGGCGGGTCCGAGCAGCTCCTCCGCGGCGCTCCGGGACAGCGCCCCGTGCAGCGTCTCGTCCCAGAACCGGCCCGGCGGGGTGAGGTCCTCGGCGCATCGTTGCCAGCGGTCGTTCCATGCGGTGTTCGACGTCATGCCCTGGAGAGCCGCGCAACCCCGCGATCCGGGCAGCTACCGCACACGTTCACTTCGATCGGGTGACTCCGTGGCGCGGTGCGCGGGCCCGTCCCCGCGCAGACCGCCCCGGGCAGACCGTCACAGCGCAGACCCGCCCGGCACGCAGGAGGCGCCGCGGCCGCCCTCCCGCGACCGGGCCGGGCAGCTGGCCCCCGGCCAGGGCCCCGCAGCCGCGCCCGGCGGCCTCACGCCCCCGGTCCGGCCGGTTCCTGACCGCCGGTGTACTGCCGCAGCACGTGCAGCGCCGTGTGCACCATCGTGCGCACCCCGACGAACAGCGCCCGCTCGTCCAGCGCGAAACCGGCGTGGTGCAGGTCCCCGGTCTGCACGCCCTCGCCCTGCACGCCGAGCCGGGCGAAGGCCCCCGGCACGTTCTCCAGGTACCAGCCGAAGTCCTCGCCGCCGGAGGACTGCGGGGTACCGCTGAGCGCGTGCTCGCCGAGCGCCTCGGCCACCCCGGCGCGCAGCAGGGCCGTGCTCGTGCCGTCGTTGACGACCGGCGGCACCCCGCGCCGGTGGTGCAGGTCGATGCCCACGTCCAGCGGCCCCAGCAGGCTGTGCACGATCTCGGAGACCAGCGGTTCGAGCTTGGCCCAGGTGTCCCGGTCACCGGTGCGCAGCGTGCCGCGCAGGACGCCCTGCTGCGGAACGGCGTTGGGCGCCTCGCCGGCGTGCACCGCGCCCCAGGTCAGCACGGTCCCGGTACGCGGGTCGACGCGGCGGGACAGCACCGCGGGGACCTCCGTGATCGCCGTGCCCAGCGCGTGCACCAGATCCGCGGTGAGGTGCGGGCGCGAGGTGTGCCCGCCCGGCGAGCTCAGCCGCAGCTCCAGCAGGTCGGCGGCGGAAGTGATGGCGCCCGCGCGGGTTCCGACCGAGCCCACCGGCAGCCGCGGGTCGCAGTGCAGCCCGAAGATCCGGTCGACCCCGTCGAGCCACCCCTCGGCGAGCACGTCCAGCGCCCCGCCGGGCATGACCTCCTCGGCGGGTTGGAAGACCAGCCGCACCCGCCCGGGCAGGTCCGGCGCCTGCGCCAGCGCCAGGCCCGCCGCCAGCGTGATCACCGCGTGCGCGTCGTGCCCGCACACGTGCGCCGCTCCCTCCTCGGTGGAGGAGTACGGCAGCCCGCTGCTCTCGGTGACCGGAAGCGCGTCGATGTCCGCGCGCAGGGCGATCGTCGGTCCGGCCGGATCGCCGACGTCGCACACGAGTCCGGTCCCGACGTCCAGCGGCCGCGGGTTCAGCCCCTCCTGCCGCAGGAGGTCGCTCAGCAGGGCCGTGGTCCCGTGCTCCGCTCGCGAGAGCTCCGGCCGGCGGTGCAGGTGCCGCCGCCACGACACGATCCGCTCGCCGCGGCGCGCCAGCCAGTCGTCCAGCCAGGCCGGGCCGCGTCCCGCACCGAGGTCCACCACACCTGATTCCACACTGGACATGGTGCCGCCGCGACCGGTCAGCGGCTCGGCGGCGCTCCCGCCGGGGGAACCGTCGCCTGCCCGTTCCGCGGGCGAACCGTGCGAGTACGTCGCAGTCACGCCATGCCTCCGTTCTCGTGCGGGAACCGCGCCCGATCTCCCGCACCGGCTTCGCTGTGTCCGTTGCACGAACCGCGGTGCGCACCGCTCCGGTGCGCACGCGCAGCGACGACCGCGCCCGAAAAGCCGCGCGACTGCAGCACCGCCGCCTGCGGGAACCGTTCAGCGGTGCGGCGCGTGCAGCTCACCGCGCAGCACGACGCGCGGTCGGGAGCAGCCCGCCCACCGCCGCGAGCGGTTCGGGGCACCGCCCCCCGGCTCCGGTGCCGGTCCGGCCCGGTCGAGCCGCGGGAGCGCCCGCACGGCGGGACCGGCGCGCGGCCGTGGTTCGGCCGGCTGCGCGGTCGGGCAGTGCGCGAGCGGTCCTCCCGAGGGGGCGGTGGAACTCGCACGGCAGCGGGCACTCCGCTCGCCAGCTGGCGCGGTCGCCAGCTGGTGCACATCCTGCCGCAGGAGGAGCGCGGACGAGAGCACAGGCGCCCGCGGAACCGGTCATCGGTCGCCACTCTGCGCTGAACGGGTGAGCGGAGTTCGGCAGAACCGATCGAGAAAGCGGCGCAACCGCTCGAAGAGAGGTGGGCCGGCACCGGTCGGGGGGCTTCCCGGTGCCGGACCACGAACACCCCTCGGTGTCGGCCTGGTGCCGATCACCAACGGGCAGTTGTGAAAATCCCACAGGTTCGGCGCGAGGTCTAGTCCGGTCCCGGAATCAGTCCGGAGAACTTCTCGCCAAAACCGACCACCTGGATGGTTTCACGTGCAGCGGGCACTACTTCTTCCACTTCACGAACAGCACGGGCTTCTTCCGCGCCCGCCGCGAGAGCAGCACCAGCCCGATCAGCGCCACACCGCCGACGCCGATGGCGATGTCCTGCCGGCTGCGCCGCTCGGTCGCGCCGGAGTCCCGGCCCGGCCCCGGGGGCGCCTGGACCGCGGCGGCGGGAGCGCGACCGTGCCCCGCCGGGGCGCTCACAGCCGGGGCGCTCACCGCCGGGGTGCGCGCAGCCGGGGGGTCGGCGGGCGCAGCGGCCTGGGCCAGACCGGGCAGGCCGAGCAGGGCAACGCTCACGACCAGCCCGGCGAGCACTCGCCGGCACGTGCTGCGCGTGGTGGGACACGTGCTGGGCATGGCAGCTCCCTCCGCTGTGGGCGCACCTGCGGGCGCGACGCCGGCGCGCACCGCCTCCACGGCACGTCCGGCGCCGGCCATTCGATCATAATCACCGCGCCCGCGGACCGTCCCGCGCCGCAGATCCCCCGATCCGACGTGCGGACACCGGGCGGCGCAGGAAGCGCGTCACCGCACCCGCTCCTCGCGGCGCAACCGCTCCCCCAGGTCGTCCACCCGGAGGGTGCTGCGGTCGAGGCTGTCGGCGCGGTAGCCCGCCCGCCCCACCAGCTGGGCCGTGATCGGCGAGATGAGCATCTGGAACAGCCCCACGAGGATCAGCCCGGAGGCGTAGACGAACTCCAGCCGCACCGCCGTGCCCACCAGGATCAGCAGCAAACCCAGGGTCTGCGGCTTCGTCGCGGCCTGCAGCCGCGCGGCCACGTCCGGGAAGCGGACGACGCCGACGGCGCCGAGCAGGCAGGACAGCGCGCCCGACAGCAGGCACACGGCGGAGAGGACGTCGAGCCAGTTCACCGGTACGGCTCCTTTCGCTCGACCAGGCGGGCGGCGGTGACCGTGCCGATGAACCCGAGCAGCGCGACCGCGGCCAGCAGCGCCACGTTGGCCCCGTTCCGCTGGGCGGCCATGCTCGCGCACACGGCGGCCACGACCAGCGTGAGGAACACGTCGACCGCCACGATCCTGTCCATGGTGGACCGACCCAGCAGCAGGCGGGCGAGCACGAGCAGTCCGGCCAGGCACAGCAGGCCGAACGTCGCGACGAACACCCAGAACACGGCTTCAGCCCTCCGTTCCCCGCGCGGCGACCCGCTCGACCTGGTCCCGCGCGCCGACCGCGTTGACCACCAAGCGCTCCAGCTGCAGCACGTCGCGGCACACGGTCCACGCGGTGGACTCGGTCACCCCGAGCCCGTAGACGTAGCAGATCCGGTTGAGGCGGTCGATCTGCAGCACGAACTTGCCCGGCGCCAGCGAGACCCCGCTGGCCACCATGGCGATGAGGTGGTCGGAGTCCGCCCGCATCGACACCGCCA
This sequence comes from Salinifilum aidingensis, assembly GCF_054782015.1. Classification (NCBI taxonomy): domain Bacteria; kingdom Bacillati; phylum Actinomycetota; class Actinomycetes; order Pseudonocardiales; family Pseudonocardiaceae; genus Salinifilum; species Salinifilum aidingensis. The sequence goes on from NZ_BAAGTH010000001.1 coordinate 303,615, forward strand.
CGATCGACGCGGGCGTTCCCGGCCCGTACCGCAGCGCCTGCCAGGACACCCGCACGGTCGACACGAGCAGGTCCGCGGCGAGGTAGGCCAGCAAGCGCAGCAGCGCCACCGGGCGCACCACGAGCTCGGTGCGGATCGCCGGCACCGGGAACACCAGCGCGACGAGCAGCGCCACGAGCACGCCGTACACCAGGGTGCGCAGGTCGAACGTGCCCCACAGCAGCAGCCACACCAGCGTCAGCCAGAGCACCAGCGGCACCCGCCGCAGCCAGCGGTGCCGCCACGTCACGCGCTCACTCACCGGCAGCACCTCCCTCGGAGGTCGTCACCACGGCGGAGCGGTACCCCTCGGCGTGCATCAGGTCCTCCGCGGCGCGCCGGCTGATCCCGGCCAGCGGCCCCGCCGCGGCGGCGATGACCAGGCTCGCGGTCACCAGCAGCGCCGAGGCCAGCACCATCGGGCGATTCGTCGTCGCGGTGCCCACGACCAGCTCGTCGGTGGGGTCCGGATCCTCCTCGGGCGCCTTGACCTGGCCCCAGAAGGCGCGGGTCCACACGCGCGCCATGGCGTACAGCGTCAGCAGGCTGGTCAGCACCGCCCCGCCGGTGACCACGTAGGCCGGCCACGTGCCCGCGCCGACACCGGACTGCAGCAGCGCCAGCTTGGCCACGAACCCGGAGAACGGCGGGATCCCGGCCAGGCTCAGCGCGGGCAGGGCGAACAGCACGGCGATGAGCGGCGAGGCGCGCGCCAGCCCGCCCATGCGGGTGAGCGCCACCGTGCCGGTGCGCCGCGCGATCAAGCCCGCGACCAGGAACAGCGTGGCCTGCACGGTGATGTGGTGCACCACGTACAGGATCACCCCGGTCAGCCCGGCCACGTCGTAGACGCCGAGCCCGAACAGCATGTAGCCGATGTGGCTGACCAGCAGGAACGACATGAGGCGGTTGAGGTCGTTCTGCGCCAGCGCGCCGAGCGCTCCGATGATCATGGTGGCCAGCGCGATCACGAGCATGAAGTCCCAGCTCGCCTGGTGGCCGAACACCAGCGTCTGGGTGCGGATCAGCGCGTAGACGCCGACCTTGGTCAGCAGTCCGGCGAACACGGCCGTCACCGGCGCCGGCGCGGTCGGGTAGCTGTCCGGCAGCCAGAAGTGCAGCGGCACCATGGCCGACTTGATGCCGAACACGATGACCACCAGCAGCGCCAGTCCGATGCGGAGCCCCTCGGGCAGCTCCGCGATGCGCGGGCCCAGGTCGGCCATGTTGACCGTGCCCGTGGCCGCGTACACCAGCGCGATCATCGTGATGAACAGCAGCGAGGAGGTGATGCTGACGATCACGTAGGTCATCCCGGCACGGATCCGCCGGGCCGTGGTGCGCCGGGTGATGAGCACGTACGACGAGGTCAGCATGATCTCGAAGGCGACGAACAGGTTGAACAGGTCGCCGGTGAGGTAGGCCAGCGACACCCCCGCCGCGAGCATCATGTACATCGGGTGGAACGTGGTGCTCGGCCGCTCCCGCCCGTAGTCGGTGATGCGCTGCCCGATGGAGAACACGAGCACGCCGAAGGTCACCACCGAGGAGACCACCAGCAGCAGCGACGAGAGCCGGTCGGCCACGAGCGTGATCCCGAACGGCGCCGGCCACGCGCCCACCTGCAGCACCAGCGGCCCGCCGTGGTCGGCGGCGTGCAGCAGCGCGCCCGAGACGGCGATGATGACCGCCAGCACCACCAGCCCGATGATCCGCTGGAGGTCGGCGAACCGGCCCAGCGCCAGCGACAGCCCCGCCGCCATCAGCGGCAGCAGCACGGGCAGGGCCACCAGGACGGTCACCGGATCGCCCCCTCGTCCTCGCGCATCTCGTCTTCGTGCACCTCGGCGTCGGCCATCGAGTCGTCCTCGGTCTCGCCCTCCTCGGACTCGGCCAGCTGCCGCTCGAGCCGGCGGATGCGCCGGTCCTCGAGGTCGTCGCGCACCTCGTCGTCACCCAGCAGCGTCCAGGAGCGGTAGGCCAGGGCGAGCAGGAAGGTCGTCAGCCCGAAGGTGATCACGATGGCGGTCAGCGCCAGCGCCTGCGGCAGCGGATCGGTCATCTCCTCCGGCAGCGCCGAACCGATGAACGGCGCGCGCCCCGGCGGCCCGCCGGCCAGCTGCAGCAGCAGGTTCGAGGCGTGCCCGATGACCACGACGCCGAGCAGGATGCGCACCAGCGACCGCTGCATCAGCAGGTAGAAGCCCACCGAGTACAGCACGGCCAGCAGCACGACCATGGTCAGGTTGACGGTGGCCATGCCGATCACGACTGCCCCCTCTCCGCCGCGGCGGCATCGGCCTCGATCGCCGAGCCGAGCGTGCGCAGCAGGTCGAGCACCACTCCGACGATCAGCAGGTAGACCCCGACGTCGAGCACGACGCTGGACATCAGCTTGAGCTCGCCCAGCAGCGGCACGTTCAGCTTGACGATCTCCCCCGTGAGCACGGGGTCGCCGACGACCAGCGGCAACAGCGCGGTGAGCACGGTCAGGGTGATCCCGCAGCCGATGAGCACCGGCGGGCGCAGCGGGACCACGGCGCTGCCGTCCATGCGACCGCCGGCGAGGTAGCGCAGCACGAACGCCTGCCCGGCCACGAGCCCGCCGCTGAACCCGCCGCCGACGCGGTAGTGCCCGGCGAACAGCAGGTACAGCGACAGCACGAGCACCGTGGGGAACACGGTCCGCGCGGCCAGCTCCAGCAGCACGGTGCGCTCGCGGCTGTCCCGCGGGAACCCGGTGAGCAGCCAGCGCTCGGTCGGGGCGTCCCAGTTGGTCCAGGAGCGGCGCACCTGGCGGGTTTCCAGTTCGGAGGTGCCGCGCTGGCCGGACAGCGCGGATCCGCCGTTGGTCATTGCCGGCCCTCCTCGTGCGTCTCGGTTCCGTTCGCGGTGCTGCTCGGCGCCGGGGTGCCCGCGTCCTCGGTGGGCGGCGAGCCGGTGACGGGACGCGGGGTGACGCCGGCGCTGCGCTTCCGGCGCTCGTGCCGGCCCGCGAGGATGAGGCTGGCCACCCCGGTGGCGGTGATGCCCAGCACCGAGATCTCGCCGACGGTGTCCAGCGCGCGGAAGTCGACGAGGATGGCGTTGACGACGTTGTGCGCGCCGGCGCCCTCCTCGGCGTTGGCGATGAAGTTGCCGCTCACGGCCGAGGGGCTCCGGCGCGCGGCGCTGAACACCAGCGCGGACACGGCGATGAACGTGCCCACGGCGCCGGCGACGAGCGCGCGCGGCCAGCGCAGCGTGTTGGTGCCGTCCTGGCCGAAGCGCACCGGCAGCCGGCGCAGCACGAAGACGAACACGACCAGGGTCAGCGTCTCGACCATGAACTGGGCCAGCGCCAGGTCGGGTCCGCCGTCCACGATGAACAGCCCGCCGATGCAGTACCCGATGACGCCGACCATGAGCACCGCCGTGAGGCGGCGGCGCGCGCGCAGCGCGGCGAAGGCCGCGACGATGGCCCCGAAGGCCAGCGCGACCTGCAGCGGGTTGTCGTAGGCGCGCAGGTCCGCAGGCAGGTCCGCGTGGTGGGTGAGCATCACCGCACCCGGCACGCACAGCACCATCAGCAGGATGACGCCCAGGTAGATCGGCAGCGACCCGGCCTGCAGCCGACCGGTGACGCCGACCGCGGTCCGCTCCAGCCCGGCCATGATCGCCTCGTAGCCGCGCTGCGCGTCGGCGATCCGGGGCAACCGGGCGCGGAACGCGCTGACCGGGTCGCGCGCGAGGTGCAGCGCGACACCGCCGATCAGGGCGACCGCCGAGCACAGCAGCGCGAGGTTGAACCCGTGCCACAGCTCGAGGTGGTACGGGTCCGGGCCGACCGCGAAGTTCGACGCGTAGCCGCCGGCGAGCACGTCGGTGACCGGATAGCCGATCCCGAGCGCGATGCTGACGGCCGCGGGCAGCGCGGCCGGCACCCACAGCACCGGGCCCGGTGCGGCCGCCCGGCTCGGGGACAGGCCCTCCTTCGTGGCGAAAGCGCCCCACAGCAGCCGAGCGGTGTAGCCGACGGTGAGGGCGGAGCCGACGAGCAGGCCGATCGTCCCCCAGGTGCTCAACGCGCCCCCACCGGCGATGAACGATGCGAAAGCGGCCTCCTTGCCGAGGAAGCCCAACGTCGGCGGCACCCCGGCCATGGAGAGGCCGGCGACCGACGCCAGCGCGGCCAGCCACGGCATGCGCCGGCCCACCCCGGACAGCTCGCGCGTGTCCCGAGTCCCCGCCTGGTGGTCGATGATGCCGATGACCAGGAACAGCGCTGCCTTGAACATGCCGTGGGCGAGCAGCATCGTGTCGGCGGCGAGCATCGTGGTGTACGTGCCCGGTCCGGCGAGCACCATCAGGAACCCGAGCTGGCTGACCGTTCCGTAGGCGAGCAGCTTCTTCAGGTCGTGCTCGTGCAGCGCGCGCCACCCCGCCACGATCATCGTGGCGAGGCCGAACACCACCGCGAGCACCGTCCACAGCTCGACCCCGGCGAACACCGGGGCCATCCGGGCCACGAGGAACACCCCGGCCTTGACCATCGACGCCGCGTGCAGGTAAGCGCTGATCGGCGTGGGCGCGATCATCGCGGCGGGCAGCCAGTTGTGGAAGGGCAGCTGGGCGGACTTGGTGAACGCGCCGACGAGGACGAGCACGGCCGCCACCGCGGTGGCCGCACCGCCGGGCGGGTCGGCGGCGAGCTCGGAGATCCGGTAGGTGCCCGCGGTCTCGCCGAGCACCACGAACCCGAGCAGCATGACCAGCCCGCCGAGGGTGGTGACCATCAGCGCCTGCACCGAGGAGCGCCGCGACTCGCGGCTCACACCGGCCTGCCCGACGAGCAGGAACGAGCAGATCGTGGTGAGCTCCCAGAAGATGTAGACGGTGAGCAGGTCGTCGGCGAGGACGAGCCCGAGCATCACGGCCGCGAAGGTCAGCAGCAGCGGCGCGGAGCGGCGCGCGGCACCGCTGCCGGGTGCGAAGTAACCGGCGGAGTAGACCAGCACCAGGGCGCCGATGCCGGTGACCAGGATCGTCAGCAGCAGTGCGAGGGAGTCGAGGCGGAAGGTGAGCTCGAGCCCGAGCAGCGGTGCCCACGCCAGGCTCTCGGTTCGCGGCACCCCGCCGAGCGCGCTGCCGGCGTGCGCCAGGCTCCAGCCGAGCATCGCGGCGGGCGGAACGGCGGCGGTGAAGAAGGCGGCCCGCGTGCTGCGCCGGGCGAGCGCCGGGAGCGCACCCGCCACGAGCAGGTGCACGAGGACGAACGCGAGCAAGGACACCTCCTCGTTGCCGGACGGTCACCGCCACCGGACGCGGACGCGCACCGCGCGTGGCGGCCCGCTGCGACCGCCCGGATTCCCGGGTCGGCGCGCCCACCCGTGGTTGGGACGTGTTCGGCACCCGGGAGGCCAGCAGTCCGACCGGTGCGGACGCGCGCGGCACACCGTCCGGCTCGCCGAGTTCGACGTCGGTGAACTCGCCCGGGATTGTTCGCCACCCGCTGTCCGCACGCACCGCGACACTCCCCGCGTTCGCGAGGTGCGCCGGCAGCTCGCGCGCATCCGCCGACCGCGCACCGCCGGTGCGCCGAAATCGGTGTCCGCCAATCTAACCGAACAGTACGATGTATGCCCAATAGCGCATATGTCGCGCGCGGCGGGCCCCGACGGCGAAAGTCGTTTTCACGGAGCACGATCGACGCACGTTAACAACTCCCCGCGACCCACTTGGTGGGAAAAATCACTCGCGATCCGGACTTCGCAACCGGACGAGCGGATTCCGCACCACTGCGCCGAGCGCGCGCGGGACAATGATCCGCGTGACCACCGACAGCGACGACGCCGACGGCGCCGGGCGCCTCATCGGCGGGCGGTACCGCCTGGACACGCGGCTCGGCCGCGGCTCCATGGGCACCGTGTGGGCCGCCACCGACGAACTGCTGTACCGCCCGGTGGCGGTCAAGGAGATGCGCCTGCCCGAGGGCCTCCCCGAGGAGGAGGCCGCCGAGCTGCGCGAGCGCGCCCTCCGCGAAGCCCGCGCGATCGCGGCGCTGACTCACCCGAACGTGGTGACGCTGTACGACGTGGCCCGCGAGGAGGGCCAACCGTTCGTGGTCATGGAGCTCGCCCCCGCCCAGAGCCTCGCGTCCATCCTCGACGACCACGGTCCCCTCGATGACACCCAGCTGGCCCTCGTCGCCGACGGTGTGGCCGCCGGGCTCGACGCGGCGCACCGGGCCGGGATCGTCCACCGCGACGTCAAACCCGGCAACGTGCTCATCGGGGACGAGGAGCGGGTCAAGCTCACCGACTTCGGCATCGCGCGCAGCCTCAACGACAGCACCATCACCCGGACCGGGACGATGCTGGGCACACCCGCCTACATCGCCCCGGAGACCGCCGAGGGGCACGGTGCGGCGGCGGCAGGCGACCTCTGGGGGCTCGGCGCGACGCTGTACGCCGCGGTCCGGGGAGCACCGCCGTACGACGTCGAGGACGATCCGCTGGAGACGGTCGCCAACGTCGTGCGCGGCCCCGTCCCGGCACCGCCCCGCGAAGGCCCCGTCGGGGAGGTCATCGCGGGCCTCATGGTCAAAGACCCCGGTGCCCGCATGCCGCTGACCGAGGTGCGCCGCCGCCTGCAGCCGCTGCTGCCGGAACCGGGCGCGCACCCGTTCGCGATGCTGCTCGACCCGGACGCGCCGACGGTCCGCTTGGTCCGCGAGCGCGCGCGGAGCGCCACCGAGGACGCGGAGCGCCCCGAGCGGCCGGAGCCCGGGGGCGGTGCGGCGAGCTCCTCCGCGGCGGACGCCCCTCCCAGCGGCGCTTCCCCCGACGGCGGGGGCGGCGACGCCGCCCCGCTGGCCGACAGCCCCGGCGCGCCCCCCTTCCCGCTCACCCCGCAGCGCCCGCGCCGCTCCCGGTGGCGCACGGCGGTGCTGGCCTGCTCCGCGGTGCTCGTGTTCGCGGTGGCCGCGGCGGCCGGTTTCGCCGGCACCCGCGCGGTCGCCGGGGTCCCCGTGCTGCCACCGAGCCTGAGCAGCAACACTGTGGACCGACCACCCGCGCTCGGCACGCTCATGCCGTACTCGGACAACGCCAAGCACACCTCGGCGCCCTCCGGCGGCCGCTTCTCGCTGAGCGTGCCCGAGGGCTGGGAGGTGTTCCACTACGAGGGGCGCGAATTCGCCCCGAACAAGACCATCTCGTTCGTCTCCCCCGACGGGACGGTCGAGCTGGCGGTCCAGCGGTTCGGCGGGTTCCTCGCGACCGAGCGCTCCACAACGGACTACCTGCGGCGGCTGCCGGAGCTGGCCGGCGGCTCCCCGCAGGAGTTCGAGCTGCTCTCGGACACCGCGGAGCCCGGGGGCAACGCCCACCAGGTGCGCTACACGACGACCGAGCGCGGCGCCGGGGACGAGCGGATGCGGCGCAGCTCGATCGCGGAGGTGCTGCAGCGGGGGGAAGACCTGTGGATCGTCCGCGTGACCGCACCGGAGCACTTCGCCAAGACCGGCCGCGAACTGTTCGCCGCCGTGCTGCCCGGCTTCCGCACCGCGCAGTGACCCGCGGCAGGAGTCCGACCGGTCCCCGGCACCTCGTTCCCGGGGAGCTGTTCCCCGGCAGTGCTGCGCACGTGGGCTCTGTTCCCCCGGGCTCTGTTCCCCCGGGCTGGGCGGCCCGCCCGACGCGCCGGGACGCGTCGGGTGCGGCCAAGCACACGACCGGCAAGCCGCGCGGCCACTAAGCTGCGGGGCGTGACTGCTTCGAACGCTGACACCACCGCCCTCGAGCCCGCGGACGTCGCCCGGCGCGCCGCGGACGCGCTCGCCGAACGCACCGGCACCCCGCAGCACGACATCGCGGTCGTGCTCGGCTCCGGGTGGCAACCGGCCGCCGAGCAGATCGGCACCCCGGCCGCCGAGATCGGCATGGAGGAGCTGCCCGGCTTCGCCGCACCGACCGCGGTCGGGCACAGCGGCAGGGCCTGGTCCGTGCCCGTCGCCGGCAAGCGGGTGCTCGTGCTGCTCGGGCGCACCCACCTGTACGAAGGCCGCGGCGTCGACCCCGTCGCGCACGGCGTGCGCACCGCAGCGGCCGCCGGGTGCCGGACCGTCGTGCTCACCAACGCGGCCGGCGGGCTGCGGGAGGGCTTCGACGTCGGCCAGCCCGTGCTGATCAGCGACCACATCAACCTCACCGCGCGCTCACCGCTGGTGGGGGCGGAGTTCGTCGACCTCACCGACCTGTACTCACCGCGGTTGCGCGCCCGCGCGACCGAGATCGACCCCTCCCTCGCCGAGGGCGTCTACGCCGGTGTCGTCGGACCGCACTTCGAGACCCCGGCGGAGATCGGCATGTTCCAGCAGCTCGGCATCGACCTCGTCGGCATGTCGACCGTGCTGGAAGCGATCGCCGCCCGCGCTGCGGGACTCGAGGTGTTCGGGCTGTCCCTGGTCACGAACCTCGCCGCGGGGCTCAGCGGTCAGCCGCTGGACCACGAGGAGGTCCTCGAAGCCGGCCGGGCCTCGGCCGCGAGGATGGGGCAGCTCCTGCGCTCCCTCGCGGAAACCGCTTAGGGAGCCCCGGAGCACGGGAACGAACCGGGGTGGGGACATTGGCCATGGACGCAACGATCAGGCAAACTGCGCGGGAGTGGGTCGCCAACGACGTCGATCCACTCTCGCGCGAGCAGCTCGACGACCTGCTCGCGCGGTCCGACGCCGGTTCGGTGGAGGCCGCGCAGGAGCTGACCGAGCGCATGTCCGGGCTGCCCCGCTTCGGCACCGCGGGGATGCGCGCGCCCGTGCGGGCCGGCGCCAACGGCATGAACCGCTCCGTGGTGATCCGCACCACGGCGGGGCTCGCGGACTGGCTGCGGCGCGCGGAACCGGGCGGGCTGGTCTTCGTCGGGCGCGACGCCCGGCACGGTTCAGAGGCGTTCGCGCGGGAAGCCGCGGCGGTGCTCGCCGCGGCGGGCTTCGACGCGCGACTGCTCGCCGATCCCCTGCCCACCCCGGTGCTGGCCCACGTGACGCGGGCGCGCGGGGCCGCGGCCGGCATCCAGATCACCGCCTCGCACAACCCGCCCGCGGACAACGGGTACAAGCTCTACCTGCGCGGCGGGGTGCAGCCGGTCGCCCCCACCGACGCGGAGATCGAGAACGGGATCGCGGCGTCCGCGCCGGCCGCAGCCGTGCCCCGCGCGGACACGTGGCAGTGGTGCACCGACGCGCTGGAGGGCTACCTCGACCGCGTGATCCACCTGACGCGCCGGACCGACCGGTCCGCAGCGCCGCGGGTCGCGGCGACCGCGCTGCACGGCGTGGGGGCCGGGCCGCTGCGCGAGGCGCTGCGGCGCTGCGGGGTCGGCGACGTGTCGTTCGTGCCCGAGCAGGAGCACCCGGACCCCGAGTTCCCGACCGTGAACTTCCCGAACCCGGAAGAACCGGGAGCGACCGATGCCCTGCTGCGGCACGCGCAGGGCAGCGCGGCGGACCTCGCGATCGCGCTCGATCCGGACGCGGACCGCTGCGCGCTCGGCGTGGCCGACGGCGGGCGGTGGCGGATGCTGCGCGGCGACGAGACCGGCGTCCTGCTCGGCTGGCACGTCCTGTCCACGTTGGGGGGAGGGCGCGCTCCGGTGCCGCTGGTGGCCAGCACGCTCGTGTCCGCCACGATGCTCGGCCGCATGGCCGAGGACTTCGGCGTGCGCCACGCCGAGACCCCCACCGGGTTCAAGTGGCTGGTCCGCGCCGGCGACGGGCGGGGCACCGGCCTCGTCTACGCCTACGAGGAGGCCCTCGGCCACTGCGTCGACCCCGAGCACGTGCGCGACAAGGACGGGATCTCGGCCGCGGTGCTCTGCTGCGACCTCGCCGCGCGGTTGGCCGCGCAGGGCCGCGGCCTGCCGGACCTGCTGGACGAGCTGTTCCTGCGCTACGGCGTGCACAGCACCGACCAGGTCTCGCTGCGCGTGTCCGACGGCGCCGAGCGCGCGGCGCGGCTGCGCGAGCGGCCACCGGCCGAGCTGGCCGGGACGCCGCTGCGGCTGCGCGATCCGCTCTCCGCCACCGACGCGCTCGTGCTCACCGGCGACGGGGGCACCCGCGTGGTCATCCGGCCCTCCGGGACGGAACCGAAGCTGAAGTGCTACCTGCAGGTGGTGGAGCACCCCGCGCCGGAGGCGCACGCCGGTGACGCGGCCGCGGCGCTCGCGGCGGCGAAGCAGCGCGCGAGCGACCGGCTCGCGCGGCTGGGCACGGCCGTGGCGGAACTGCTCGCACCGGACGAACCGGCGCCGTGACCAGCGCGTCGGTGAGGACCGTGCGCTGATCCGCGCACGCCCCGGTCCGCGCCCCCGCTGATCCACACACTCCCGGTGGGTTGCGCGCTCGCGCGCATCCGCGAGAAGGTCAACAACGTGCCCAGGCTGCTGATCGTGCATCACACCCCGTCGCCGAACCTGCAGTCGATGCTGGAAGCAGTGCTCGACGGGGCGGCCACCGACGAGATCGAGGACGTCGAGGTCGTGCGCAGGGCCGCGTTGGAAGCGACCGCGTCCGACGTGCTCGCAGCCGACGCCTACGTGCTCGGCACACCGGCCAACCTGGGCATGATGAGCGGGGCCCTCAAGGTCTTCTTCGACACCATCTACTACCCGTGCCTGGACTCCACCCGGCAGCGGCCGTACGGCCTGTACGTGCACGGCGGCAGCGACACGACCGGCGCGGTGCGCGGCATCGAATCCATCACCACGGGACTCGACTGGGCGAAGGTCACCGACAACGTGTCCGTCACCGGGGAACCGGACAAGGACGACGCGGAGGCGTGCTGGAACCTGGGTGCCACGGTCGCCGCCTACGCCGCCGGGCTGATGCCGTGACCGCTCCCCACCGCACCCTCCCCGCCGCGCCCGGCCCGGGCGCCGGCGCAGCGCCGCGTCCCGGTGCGCCCGGCCGTCGCCGCCGCTCGCGCACCGTTCCCGGCGAAGCCCGCGATCCCGGCAGCGCTCGCAAACCCGGCGACACCCGCAACCCCGGTGGCACCGGCTCCGCGCGTGCGCGAAAACCGTGGTCACACGGGCAGATTACCCCAGTTGATCTTGGTCGACGTGGAACGAGTAACCTAATCGTGTCGTCAAGGTTCGCCTTGGCGGCCAGTGGGCGCCCTGAGCAGAGCCCGCCTTCCCTCATCACCGTGCGATGTTCAGGGCGCCCCAGTCCGTGGCCACATCGGCCGCCCTCCCCGCAACGCGCGGCCCTCGCGGGGAAGGTGACCGCCGCACCCCGCGCACGCGCGCAACGGTGCGCCACGGTGGGACCACCATCGTCGCAGCCGGGCCCGGAACTCGCGCGTTCCGGCACGCCGGGGACGCACCGAACAGGTCGTTGACCGCGGGAGCGGTCAGTAGCGCGTGCGGCGTCCCTTCCACGCCGTCTTGCCGCGCACGACGCGCACCACGCCGTCGAGCAGGACGCTGCCGAACAGCGTGCCGGACGCCGGGGCCAGCGGGGCGTACCGCGGGTCCGAGCCCATCAGCCGCGCGGTGCGCGCGTGCGCGGCGCTCTGCACGGCCCAGCCCGCAGCTCCCACCGCGGCCAATCCGCGCCGGCGCGTGCCCAACCCGACCAGCGCGGCCGCGGGAGCGGCCAGCGACGCCGCGATCTGCCCGACGCCGATCGCGGTCAGCGCGGGCACCGAACCGCGCGTGCCCGCCACGAAGCTCTTCCGGAACGAACGCCAGCCCTGGCGGAACGGGTCCATGCCGGTGGTGATCGCGTGCCTGCCCGAATCGACCAGCTGCGTCGTGCCCCCGTGGTCGCGCACCCGCGTCGCGATCGCGATGTCCTCGTTGCGCACGGACGCCAGCGCGGACCACCCGCCGATCTTGTCGTAGTGCGAACGTCGCAGCAGGATGCAGTGACCGATCGCGAAGGCCTTGCGGCCCCGCCCGTCCGGCGCCGCGTTCTCCCCGATCAGCTGCAGGCCCGCGGGCATCAGCCAGGGCCAGGTCGCGGAGTGCTGCTCCGGCGGGCTGCCGGGCGTGGACACCAGGTCCGCATCGGCTCCCTCCGCCGTCGACAGCAGGCGGCCGACCAGTTCGGGGCCGAGCTGCATGTCCGCGTCCACGAACATGAGCCACTCGCCGGCCTCCGGCTCGTCCGCGTGCGCGACTCCGGAGTGCATCGCGTGGACCTTGCCGCTCCACCCCTCCGGGAGCTCGTCCAACCGGACCACGCGGACCCGCGGGTCCTCCTCGGCGTGCCGGCGGGCGATCACCGGTGTGTCATCGGTCGAGCTGTCGTCGACGACCACGATGCGCAGCGCGCTCCCCTCGGCACCGGTCCGGCTGCCGTGGGTCTGCTCCCGCAGCGCGCGCACGCACGCGTCCAGCACAGCGGCTTCGTTGCGGGCCGGCACGACAGCGGTGACCTTCGGCGGCAGCGTGCTCGGGGTTCCGGGAGCACCGAGCGGCAGCACCGCACGTACCTGGGACAACGTCCGTGCGTTGCGGTACACCACCCCGGCGGCCGCCGCCCCCAGCAGGCCACGGGCCCCCGCGCGTAAGAAACCGGATTGTCGTGATGTCACCGTGACAGGCTCCCACGAACTCGCCGAGATCTCCGCCCCCCGGTCGTGAATCTCATGCCTCGGGTGCATGACCGCGAGACAACGGCGAACCAACGCAGGCCGCCTCGCGCCGCACGCGGCCACGCGGATCGGGTGGCCGCGTGCTCGGCCGCAGCGCTCCGCCAGGCGAGGCGGCGCAACCGCTTCCGCGCCACGTGCGCAGACCACCCCGTCGGGGGTTCCCCACCCGAACCACGACGTCAACCGATCCGCGGACGCTCAGGTGACGGCGCCGTACTCGCGATCCCCGGCGTCCCCGAGCCCGGGCACGATGAAGCCCTTCTCGTCGAGCCGGTCGTCCACGCTGGCGGTGACGACCCGCAGCGGCAGCTCCGACTCCTCGAGCCGCCGCAGGCCCTCCGGCGCGGCCAGCGTGCAGATCGCGGTGACGTCGCTGGCGCCCCGCTCGACGAGCATGCGGATCGTGTACGCCATCGACCCGCCGGTGGCCAGCATCGGGTCGAGCACGAAAACCGGGCGTCCGGAGAGGTCCGCCGGCAGCGACTCCAGGTACGGCGTCGGCCGCAGCGTCTCCTCGTCGCGGGAGAGCCCGACGAAGCCCATCTGCGCTTCCGGGACCAGGCGGTGCGCCTGGTCCGCCATCCCGAGTCCCGCCCGCAGCACGGGGACGAACAGCGGCGGCTCGGCCAGCGCGTACCCGCTGGTGCGCGTGATCGGCGTCTCGACGTCGTAAGTGGCCACCTCGGCCTCGCGGGTGGCCTCGTACAGCAGCATGAGCGTCAGTTCCTGCAGCGCCGCGCGGAACGCGGCGCTGTTGGTGCGCACGTCGCGCATCGTGCTCAAGCGCGCCTTGGCGAGGGGGTGGTCGATGACCCGGACATCCATGAATACCTACGGTAACCGGAGGTGCGGCGCGCACGACGGACCGGCGGCGCGGGCGTGGCCTCCGTCGCACCACCGCCCCGCGGGGACACCGCGGGGCGGAGCGCTCGGCTCCGCCCCGCTCCCCTCCCCCGGTCAGCGCGCCTGTCGCACGCACGTGCGCATCGCCGCGACCGCAGCGGAGATCTCCTCCTCCGAGACGGTCAGCGGAGGACGCCACCGCACGGAATCCGGCCCGCTGGGCAGGAAGAGCGTGCGACAGCGCCGCCGGGCCTCGGCGATCACGCGGTCCCGCACGGTGCGGTCGTGAAAGCCGATGGCGCACATGAGACCACGACCGCGCGGGTGCCGCAGCACGGCGGGGAACTCCGCGGCGAGCTCGTGCAGCTCGTTCCGCAGCACCTCCCCCATCCGGGCGGCGTGGTCGAACAACCCCTCGCGTTCGATCGTCCGCAGGATGTGCGTGCCCCGCACCATGTCGACCAGCGAACCGCCCCAGGTCGAGCTGATCCGGCTGGGTTCCCGGAACGCGTTGTCCTCGACCTCCAGCACGCGGCGTCCACCCTGGACACCGCAGACCTGCATGCGCTTGCCGAAGGCGATGAGGTCGGGACGCAGGTCGAGGTCCACCGACACCCAGGGCGCCCCGGCGGCGGCCCCCGTCTGCACCTCGTCGGCGACGGTGAGCACGTCGTACTCCGCGCACAGCTCCCGCACCTCCCGCAGGAACCGGGAGCGCAGGTGCCGGTCGCCGCCCTCGCCCTGGACGGGTTCGTAGACGAAGCAGGCGATCTCCGCACCGTGGCGCTCCAGTTCGGCGCGCGCCTGCTCGAGCGCGGCGGTCTCGGCGGGCAGCAGTCCGGGGGTGTCCCACTCCGCCGCGGACGCGGTCGGGGCGGGGATCCGCGGCCAGTCGAACTTGGGGTAGTCGCGGACCTTCGCCGGTTCGGTGTTGGTCAGCGACATCGTGTACCCGCTGCGGCCGTGGAACGCGTGCTGCAGGTGCAGCACCCGGTGCCCGCGCGCGGCCACGCCGGCGCGCGCGTTGCGCTTCGTCTTCCAGTCGAACGCGATCTTGAGGGCGTTCTCCACCGCGAGCGTGCCGCTGTCGATGAAGAACAGCAGCGGCAGCTCGGGGTCGCCGGCGACGCGGCGGAAGGCCTCGGCGAACTCCGCCTGCTCGACCGTGGCGAAGTCCGGATTGGACGGTTTCGTGCGCGCGGCCCGCAGCAGCGCCCGTTCGCACGAGGCCTCGCGCAGCGCCGGGTGCCCGTGCCCGAGCGGCGCGGAGCTGAAGTACATCGTCATGTCGAGGTACTCGGTGCCGTCGCGGGCGTCGGAGAAGCGGCATCCGCTGCCGGAGTCCAGGTCGACGACGATGTCGAGCAGATCGCCGGTGACGCTGGCGCGCAGGTCCTGCACCGCGTGCGCGGCGGTGACCGCGCCGCCCTCCCGGGGATCCGGCACCGCGGCGCCCGCGCTGCGCGCCTCGGCGCTCGCGCCGGCGCTGCCGGCTCCGGGGTGGTCGTGCCGTGTCGTGGCGTCGCGCGCCGTGTCGTCCCGCAGGGTCATCTCCGGCCTCCCGAGCACGCCGAGGGAACGGTTTTCCCTTCCGCACCTACTGTAGCTCAATGATATCCTGCAAAACACAGGAAAACCAGGAAAATTTCCTACTCGGTAGCGCATCAGCCGGAAGGAGGACCCCGGCAGAGCCCGGTGGCGACCCCGCTCCCCTCCGCGGCGGGGTGGAGCCCGCCGACCGCGGCGGCCCTCCGCGCCGGAGCCGTCCGGCGTCCACAGTGCTCGGACGTGCGACGTCCGCGGTCCGGCGGAAACCCCGCGCAGCTCGTACGATCCGGGCGTGCGTTCTCCAGTTCGGAGCCGGCACCACCGTCGGAGGGAGCTGCCATGACGAGTGGCACCGCACGCGAGAGCAACGGCCCCCGGCGCGCCAGCGGAAGCGGCCTCGTCATCGGCGCGTCGATCATCGCGGCGTTCGGCGGGTTGCTGTTCGGCTACGACACCGGCGTCATCTCGGCGGCCATCCTCTACATCCGACCGGAGTTCGGATTCGGCGACTCCACGCAGGAAGTCGTGACCGCCTCGATCCTCGTCGGCGCGGTCATCGGCGTGCTCATCGGCGGCCCCGTGTCCGACCGGGCGGGACGCCGCAACACCCTCATCGCCGTGACCGTGCTGTTCATCCTGGCCACGCTGGCCTGCGCGCTGGCACCGAACGTGGCGTTCCTGGTGGCGTCCCGCGGATTCCTCGGCGTGGCCATCGGGATCTCCTCGCTCGTCGTCCCCGGCTACATCGCCGAGATGGCGCCACCGCACCGGCGGGGCACGCTCGTGTCGCTGCACCAGTTCATGGTCACCGTCGGCATCCTCGTCTCGTACGTCGTCGGCTACGGCCTGTCCCACACCGGCGCGTGGCGGTGGATGCTCGGCGTGGCCGTGCTGCCCGCCGTGGCCATGTTCCTCGGTCTGCTGCGACTACCGGAGAGCCCGCGCTGGCTGATCACGCACGGCCGGCAGGACGAAGCGCGGGCCGTGCTCGCCCGCACCCGGCCGCCCGAGCACGTCGAGTCCGAGCTCACCGAGATCCGCGACACGGTGCGGGCCGAGGGGCGCATCACCTACCGCGAACTGCTCGGGCCGCGCTACCGCCGGTGGGTCTCCGTCGGCGTCGCCGCCGCCGGCGGCAGCCAGGTCGTCGGGGTGAACGCGATCATCTACTACGCGCCCACGATCCTCACCGACGCCGGATTCGGCGATGCGGGCGCGATCCTGGCCTCGGTGGGCATCGGCACGCTCAACGTGCTGTTCACGATCTTCGCGCTGGTGTTCATCGACCGGCTCGGGCGGCGCCCGCTCATCCTCGGCGGCACGGTCGTGATCATCGCCGCCCTGGCCTTCATCGGCCTGCTGTTCACCCAGCCGGTGCAAGGCACGGTCGCCGTGCTGCTCATCGCCGCGCTGATCGTCTACCAGTCGGCGTTCGCCTGCAGCCTCGGCATCGCGATCTGGCTGGTCAACAGCGAGATCTTCCCGAGCAGCGTGCGCGGCAAGGCGGGTTCGTTCGGCATCGTCTCGCACTGGGCGCTGAACTTCGTCGTGTCCGTCTCGGTGCTCACGCTCATCGGCCTGTTCGGCGGACCCGCCGGGGTGTTCTGGCTCTACGGCGTGCTCGGGCTGTTCGTGCTGATCTACCTCTACCGCTGGCTGCCGGAGACGAAGAACCGCACGCTCGAGGACATCGAGACCGAGCTCACCAGCCGCACCGGACGCCAGCGGGCCCGCCGCGAGGCGTGACCACCGCAGCGGCCGGGCTGGCGAGCACCGATCCGCACGGCTTCCCTCAACGCGCCGCGGAAGCCGGCACCGCCGGACGCGGCTCGCTCGGGGCGGCACCGGCCTCCGCCCGGCCCGCGGCGCTGCGGAACCGCCGCAGGCGCAGGCTGTTGCTGACCACGAACACCGAGCTGAAGGCCATCGCCGCCCCGGCGATCATCGGGTTGAGCAGTCCGGCCGCGGCCAGCGGCAGCGCCGCCGTGTTGTAGGCGAACGCCCAGAACAGGTTGCCCTTGATCGTGCCGAGCGTGCGGCGCGACAGCCGGATCGCGTCCACCGCGGCCCGCAGGTCGCCCCGCACCAGCGTGAGGTCGCCGGCCTCGATGGCGACATCGGTGCCCGTGCCCATCGCGAGGCCGAGATCGGCCTGCGCCAGGGCCGCGGCGTCGTTGACCCCGTCGCCGACCACGGCCACCGCGCGGCCCCCGGCCTGCAGCTGCGCGACCGCGTCCACCTTGTCCTGCGGCAGCACTTCGGCGCGCACGTCGTCGATGCCGACGCCTTCGGCGATGGTCCGCGCGGCCGCCTCGTTGTCCCCGGTCAGCAGCACGGGGTGCAGTCCCAGCCCGCGCAGGGAGCGCACGGCCTCGGCCGAGGTCGGCTTGACCGCGTCGGCGACGACGAGCACCCCGCGGGCGAGGCCGTCGGCGGCCACGAGCACCGCGGTGGCGCCGCGCCGCTCGGCGGCCTCCCTGGCCGCGGTGAGCTCCGCGGGCACGGTGATGCTCCACCGCTCCAGCAGGGCCTGCCGACCGACGAGGACGGCGTGCCCGTCGACGATCCCGCGGACGCCGAGGCCCGCCTCGTTGCCGAACTCCTCGACCTCGCCGAGCCGGCCGGTTCGCTCGGCGGCATCGCGCGCGACCGCCTGCGCGACCGGGTGCTCCGAACCGCTCTCGACCGCGCCGGCGAGGGCCAGCACCTCCTCCTCGGAGCTGCCGGCGGTGGTGTGCACGCCGGTCAGCTCCATCCGCCCGCTGGTGACGGTGCCGGTCTTGTCCAGCACGACCGTGTCGACGCGGCGGGTGGACTCGAGCACCTCCGGGCCCTTGATGAGGATGCCGAGCTGGGCGCCCCGACCGGTGCCGACGAGCAGCGCCGTCGGCGTGGCCAGCCCGAGCGCGCACGGGCAGGCGATGATGAGCACGGCCACCGCCGCGGTGAACGCCTGCACCGGCCCGCCGGTGACCAGCCAGAACACGAGCGTGCCGAGCGCCAGGGCCAGCACGATCGGCACGAACACGGCGGAGATGCGGTCGGCGAGCCGCTGCACCTGCGCCTTGCCGCTCTGGGCGTCCTCGACGAGCCGCGCCATCTGGGCCAGGCGCGTGTCCGCGCCGACGCGGGTGGCGCGCACGACCAGCCGCCCGCCCGCGTTCACCGTCGCGCCGACGACCTCATCGCCGGGGCCCACTTCGACGGGCACGGACTCGCCGGTGAGCATGCCCGCGTCCACGGCCGAGGAGCCCTCGGTGACGACGCCGTCGGTGGCGATCTTCTCGCCGGGCCGGACGACGAAGACGTCGTCGACGCGCAGCTGCTCGACGGGCAGGCGGTGCTCCTCGCCGCCGCGCAGCACGGCGACGTCCTTGGCGCCCATGTCCAGCAGTTTGCGCAGCGCCGCACCGGAGCTGCGCTTGGACCGCGCCTCGAAGTACCGGCCGGCGAGCACGAACGTGGTCACGCCCGCGGCGACTTCGAGGTAGATCGCGCCACCGCCCTCGCCGCGCTGCACGGACAGCTCGAACGCGTGGGTCATGCCGATCTCCCCGGCGCTGCCGAACACGAGCGCGTACAGCGACCAGCCGAACGCGGCGAGCGTGCCCATCGAGATGAGCGTGTCCATCGTGACCGCGCCGTGCCGCAGGTTCGTCCACGTGGCGCTGTGGAACGGCAGCGCGCCCCACAGCACGACGGGCGCGGCCAGCACCAGCGAGACCCACTGCCAGGCGGGGAACTGCCACGCGGGGACCATCGCCAGCGCGATGACCGGCACGGACAGGACCGCGGAGACGAGCACGCGGGTGCGCAGCGCGGTCAGGCGCCGTTGCTCGGCCTGCTCGGCCTCCTGCTCCGGCGCGGGCAGGCGGGCGCCGTAGCCCGCGGCTTCGACGGCGCGGATGAGCTCGTCGTCGCCGACCGCGGCGGGGCGCTGCACCTTCGCCTTCTCGGTGGCGTAGTTGACGCTGGCCTCGACGCCGTCGAGCTTGTTCAGCTTGCGCTCCACCCGCGCGGCGCACGAAGCGCAGGTCATCCCTTCGATCGCCAGTTCCACGCCGGTCTGCTCGGAACCGGCTCCTCCGGGGTGCGGCATCGCCCGACTCCCTCCGCAGCGGTTGCGACACACCTGAATTTATACCCTAGGGGGGTAGGGTGTCAAAGTCGCCGCAGTGCCGCGACCTTGTCGCGCCGCCTCGCCGAGGAGTACGGTTTTCGCGAATGGAAAACCACATTGTTCGCACAGATTCTCCACGGGCACCGCGACCACGCGCCCCCGCCAGCCGGCCGCGGCGCCGGCAGGTCCGCTGATCACTCGGCAGGCGGCCCCGCACGAGGGATATGTCCATTCCGCGGGAATGCGCACACCGGGGGCGGGTGGGAGCGGCGGCCGCGGAGCACGCGGGAGGGTCTGGCGCCGGCGGAGCTCGCGCCAGCCCCGGCGAGAAGGCCCCAGCAGAAGCCGCCGGCAAGAAGGCCCCGGGCAGAGGAAGGCAGGGAGGCGGTATGCCCGCCAAGTTCACCGCGGAGGAGCGCGAACGCGTCACCGCGGAGCTGCTCTCCGCCGGCTACGAGCTGTTCACCACGCAGGGCCTGCGCAAGACCTCCCTGGAGGAACTCGCCGGCCGCGCGGGCATCGCCAAGAGCAGCTTCTACGCGTTCTTCGACTCGAAGGAGCAGCTCTACCTGGAGCTGATGCTCCGCCAGGCACCGCAGGTCGCCGAACGCGCCCTCGGCGACCTGCAGCAGGTCGGCGACGCGCGCACCGGCCTGGTGCGCATCCTCACCGGCAGCCGCGAGACCACCGCGAACGATCCGCTCTACCGGCGGCTGCTCACGCACCCCGACGAGCTCGAAGCCGTGCGCCGGCGCGTCGGCGCCGACGAGGCCGAACGGGTGCGGCCCCACCTCCTGCAGCCCGTCCTCGACTTCATCACCCGCTGGCAGCGGTGCGGGCAGCTGGTCGACGCCGATCCCGAGCTCGTGTTCGGCGTCATCCGCGCCGCCGGGCTCATCGCCGCGCACCGCGAGGAGTTCGGCGAGCACTACGAGGCGGTCGCGCAGCTGCTCACCGACGTGGTCGCCACCGGACTGACCACAGCGCACCACGAGAACGCCGCGCACCGCGAGGACACAGCGCACCACGAGGACGCCGAATGACACGGGACACGAGCGACCACGCCCCCGCCGGGAACACCTCCACCGGGCGCGCCCCCGCCGGGAACACCCCCGCCGGGTACCCCTCCGCCGAGCAGCGGTCCGCGGCGGCGGAGCCGACCGAGGCCGTGTCCGTGCAGGACCTGACCTACACCTACGCGGGTTCGTCCGAGCCCGCCGTGCGCGGCATGGACTTCACCGTTGGGCCGGGCGAGGTCTTCGGCTTCCTCGGACCGAGCGGGGCCGGGAAGTCCACGACGCAGAAGATCCTCATCGGACTGCTGACGGGGCACGGCGGTCGCGTGTCGGTGCTGGGAGCGGATCCGGCCGCGGCGGGCCAGGACCACTACCGCAACATCGGCGTGTCCTTCGAACTGCCCAACCACTACCAGAAGCTGACCGCGCTGGAGAACCTGGAGCTCTTCGCGCAGCTGCACGACGGCGCCGCCACCGACCCGCGCGAGCTGCTGGACGCCGTCGGGCTGGCCGCGGACGCGCGCACGAAGGTCGGCCGGTTCTCCAAGGGCATGCAGGTGCGGCTGGGGTTCGCCCGCGCCCTGCTGCACGGGCCGGCCCTGCTGTTCCTCGACGAGCCCACCTCCGGGTTGGACCCGCGCAACGCGCGCCGGATCCTAGACCTGGTGCTCGAGCAGAAGGCCCGCGGCACGACGGTCTTCCTCACCACGCACGACATGGCCACCGCCGACGAGCTCTGCGACCGCGTGGCCTTCGTCGTCGACGGCCGCATCGCCGCGCTGGACGCGCCCAAGGAGCTGAAGGTCGCCCGCAGCCAGCGCGCGGTGCGGGTGGAGTACCGCACCGGGTCCGGCGAGCTCGCCGCGGCGGAGTTCGACCTGGACGGGCTCGCCGATGACGCCGCGTTCCGGGAGCTGGTGCGCACGCAGCGCGTGGAAACGCTGCACAGCCAGGAGGCCACCCTCGACGACGTGTTCGTCGAAACGACCGGGAGGAGCCTGCGATGACCACCGCCGCACTCGCGCCCCGCGCAGCTCTCCGCCGGTTCGGCACCGCGCTGCGGCTGGAGCTGCGGCTGCAGTACCGCTACCGGTTCCTGCACGCCGGGGTGTTCTCCGGACTGCTGTGGTTGGCGATCCTGCTGCCGATGCCGCGGGACCTGCGCTCGCTGGCCGAGCCGTACGTGATCCTCGGCGACCTGTCCATCGTCGGCTTCTTCTTCATCGCCGGTGCGGTGTTCTTCGAGAAGGGCGAACGCACGGTGCACGCCCTGGTCGTCACACCGCTGCGGTTCAGCGAGTACCTGGCGTCCAAAGTGGTCCTGCTGACAGCTCTGTCCACAGTGCTCGCCCTCGTGGTCGCGACGGTCGCGCACGGGCCCGGCTACCACCCCGCCCCGCTCGTGGCCGGCGCGGTGCTCGGGACGGTGATCATGCTGCTGGTGAGCTTCGCCAGCTCGATGCCGTTCGCCTCCGTCAGCGACTGGTACCTGCCGTCGATGCTGCCGCTGGCGCTGTGCACCCTGCCGATCTTCCCCTACTCCGGGGTGTGGCAGAGCTGGTGGTTCGCGCTCATCCCGACCTACGGGCCGCTGCACCTGCTCGGCGCGGCGTTCGACCAGGTCGCCCTGCCACCGGGGGTGGTCGCCTACGCGCTGCTCTACCCCGTGGTCTGCGCCGCGGTGCTGTGGTGGTTCGCCGGGCGCTTGTTCACCCGCTGCGTCGTCGCGCGCTCGGGAGGTGTGTGATGGCCAGCGCCTTCGCCGTCCTCGGACGCAACGACCTCCGCGGCATCCGGCGGGAACCGCTGCTCATCGCCGTCGTGCTGGCCCCGCTGGGCTGGATCGCGCTGCTCCGCTTCGGCACGCCGCCCGTGGCCGCGGCCGTGCACGCGCGCTACGGCCTGGACCTCGCGCCGTACCACCCGCTGATCCTGACGGCGTTCCTGCTGCTGACCAGCCCGGTCGTGGTCGGCGGCCTCACGGGGATGCTCGTGCTGGACGAGCGCGACTCCGGCACGCTCACCGCGCTGCGCGTCACCCCGGTGCCGCTCCTCCGGGTGGTGGCCTACCGCGCGGTGACGGCGTTGCTGCTGACCGCGCTGTACACGGTCGCGACGATGGCCGCCAGCGGCATGCTGCCCGCGGAGCAGCTGCCCGGGCTCGCCGTCATCGGCCTGGGCAACGGCCTGTGCGGAGTCATGTTCGCACTGCTGGTCCTGGCGCTGGCGCGGAACAAGGTGGAGGGGCTGGCGGTCATGCGCGGCGTGGCGATCGTGCTCGCGGGTCTGCCGCTGATCGGCTACTTCCTCGACTCGCCGTGGCAGCTCGCGCTCGGGGTCATCCCCACCTACTGGCCGGCCCAGGCGTACTGGACCCTGTCCGAGGGCGGCCAGTGGTGGCCCCACGTCCTCGGCGGCCTCGCGGTCAACGGCGTGCTGGCCCTGCTGCTGTACCGGCGTTTCGCGCGGAGCGTGTGACCCGCCGCGGAGCAGCGCACCGGGGTGCGGAGGGGCGCAGGTGCCGCCGCGCGAGAATGGCGCCGTGACATCCGCACGCAGATCCGCACCGACCTGGCTGCTCGTCGCCGGTCCGGTGCTGGCCGCCGCCGTCGTCGCCGCGATCACCCTGGCCGCGGGCACCACGCCCTACGCGGCCGTGGGCAGCGCCGACCCCGGGGCGGTCATCCGCATCGGCACGCCCGTGCTGCGGCTGGTCACCGAACTGGCCGCCGTCGTGTGCCTCGGCGCGCTGGCCTTCGCGACCTGCTGCACGCGCGCCCAGTCCTCCGGCACGGTCACCGCCCCCGCCTACGCGCAGCTCCGCGTGGCCGGGCGCACCGGGATCGCCTGGTGCGCGGGCGCGCTGCTGCTGGTGCCGTTCAGCGCCGCGGAGCAGGCCGGGGTCCCGCTGCGCGAAGCGCTCGTCCCCGAGCAGCTGCTCGGCCTGCTGCCCGCGCTGGAGACCCCGCGGGCGTGGCTGGTCACCGCGGTGCTCGCCGCGGTCGTCGCGTTCGGCGCGCGGACCGCGCTGGCCTGGCGCTCCGCCGCCGGGCTGCTGGTGCTGGCCGCGCTCGCGCTGCTGCCGCCGCTGGTGACCGCGCACGGCGCCTCCGACGCGGGCCACGACCTGGCCATCGCCGCGCGGGTGATGCACGTCCCGGCCGCGGCCCTGTGGCTCGGCACGCTCATCGCCCTGCTGGCCCACGCGCGCCGCGCGGGCGGCCTCGGCGGTGAGCTGGCGGCGCGGTACTCGCGGCTGGCCGCGGCGTGCCTGCTCGTGCTCATCGCCTCGGGCGTGGTCGACGCGTTCGTGCTCGTTCCGCCGTCCGAACTGCTCACCTCCCCTTACGGACGCGCGTTGCTGGTCAAGACGCTGCTCGTCGCCGCGCTGGCCGCGGGCGGTGTGCTGCTGCGGCGCCGGGCGCTGCGCGGCCTGGACCGACCGGGACAGGGCTGGTCCGGACCGCTGCGGCTGGCCGGGACCGAGCTGCTCGTGCTGCTGGGCACGGCGGGGCTCTCGGTCGGGCTGACGCACCTGCCGCTGCCCGCCGCGCTGGACCGGGCCGGCGGCACGCAGGACACGCTGCTCGGCTACCACCTGGCCGGACCGCCCACGGCGTGGCGGCTGCTGACCGACTGGCGGCTCGAGCTCGTGTTCACCGCGCTCGCCGCGGCCCTGGCGGTCGCATACCTGGTGGGGGTGGTGCGCCTGCGGCGGCGCGGCCTGCGGTGGCCGCTGGCCCGCACGCTGGCCTGGCTCGCCGGGTGCCTCGTGCTGCTCGTGGCGACCTCCTCCGGTCTCGGCCGGTACGCGGCGGCGATGTTCAGCGCGCACCTGGTCAGCCACATGCTCGTGTCCATGGCCGTGCCGGTGCTGCTGGCCCTCGGCGGTCCGCTGACGCTGCTGCGCACCTGCGGCCGCGGCGGCAGCGCGCAGCTGCCGGGGGCGTCCGACTGGGCGGACCTGCTGCAGGACTCGCGGGCGGTGCGCTGGCTGACGCACCCGCTCGTGGCACTGGTGCTGTTCGCCGGATCACCCTTCCTGCTGTACTTCACCGACCTGTTCGACGCCCTCGTGCGCTACCACTGGGGCCACATCTTCATCAACGCGTGGTTCCTCGTGGTCGGCTACCTGTTCGCCTGGCCGCTCATCGGCGCCGACCGGGCGCCGCGGCCGCTGCCGAGCATCGCGCGGCTGGGCATGCTGCTGGCCGCCATGCCCGCCGACATCGTCTTCGGCGCGCTGGTCATCGGCACCGACAGGGAGATCGGCAACGGCCCGGCCGCGTCGAACATGTACGAGGCGCTGGCGCTGCCGTGGGTGCCGGACCTGCTGGCCGACCAGCGGCTGGGCGGCATCCTCGCGCTGGTGATCGGCGAGCTGGTGCTGTTCGGCATGCTGGCCGCGCTGCTCGCCCGGTGGTCGCGCACCGACGAGGTGTTCGCCGCCTCGTCGCCGGAGGACTACCGCGCGGCGACCGGAGCGGGCGCCGCCTCGCGCTGAGCGCCGGCGCCCCGTCGGCCGCCCGCCTCCGCGAAGGTGCGCAGCCGCATGCTGTTGGACACCACCAGCAGCGAGGACAGCGCCATCGCGGCCGCGGCGACGAGCGGGTTGAGCAGGCCGAGGGCCGCCACCGGCAGCGCGGCCACGTTGTAGCCGAACGCCCAGGCCAGGTTGCCGCGGATGGTGCCGAGCGTGGCGCGGGCCAGGCGGACCGCGGTCGGCACCACGTGCAGATCGGTGCGCACGAGGACCAGGTCGGCCGCGCCGATGGCCACGTCGGTACCGGTGACCACGGCCAGCCCGAGGTCGGCGCGCGCCAGCGCCGGGGCGTCGTTGACCCCGTCGCCGACCACCGCCACCGCGCTGCCCCGCTCCTGCAGCCGTTCCACCACGGCGGCCTTGTCCGCGGGCAGCACCTCGGCGATCACCTCGTCGACGGCGATCTCGTCGGCCACCGAGCGCGCGGTGGCCTCGTTGTCCCCGGTGAGCAGCACCGTGCGCAGCCCGAGGGAGCGCAGCTCGGCCACCGCCGCAGCCGCGCTCGCGCGCACCGCGTCGGCCACGGCGAACAGCCCGACCGCGGCTCCGTCGCGCGCCACGCAGACGGTGGTGCACCCGGAGCCCTCCCACTGCTCGCGCACCTCGTCGAGCTCGGCGGGCAGCTCGACGCCCTCCTCGGACAGCAGCCGCCGCGAGCCGACGAGGACCTCGTGGCCCTCCACCGCGCCGCGGGCACCGAGACCGGAGAGCCCGGCGAAGCGCTCCACCTCCGGCAGCGCGCCGACCGCGTCGGCGGCGTGCGCCGTGATCGCCCGGGCCACCACGTGCTCGGAGGCGTGCTCGACCGCGCCGGCGTGCCGCAGCAGCTCACCGGTGTCACCGGTGGCGCGCACGTCCACCACGGACATCCGGCCGGTGGTGACCGTGCCGGTCTTGTCCAGCACCACCGTGTCCACGGCGCGCGCCGATTCCAGCGCCTGGTGGCCCTTGATGAACACGCCGAGCTGGGCGCCGCGGCCGGAGGCCACCAGCAGCGCCGTCGGCGTGGCCAATCCGAGCGCGCAGGGGCAGGCGATGATGAGCACGGCCAGGGCGGCGCCGAAGGCGGTCTCCACCCCGCCTCCGGCGAGCATCCACCCGGCGAAGGTCAGCGCGGCCAGCGCGAACACCGCGGGGACGAACACGCCCGAGATCCGGTCGGCGAGCCGCTGCACCCCGGCCTTGTCGGTCTGCGCCCGCTCGACGAGGTCGACCAGCTGGGCCAGCTGCGTGTCCGAGCCGACGCGCTCGGCGCGGACGAGGAGGCGCCCGCCGAGCGCCGTGGTGCCGCCGATGACCGCGTCGCCCGCGGTCACCTCGGCCGGCACCGACTCGCCGGTCATCGAGCTGCTGTCCACGGTGGCCGCGCCGGACTCGACGACGCCGTCGGTGGCGACGGTCTCACCGGGGCGCACGAGGAACCGCTCGCCCACGCGCAGCTGCGAGACCGGCACGGTGGACTCGGAACCGTCCGCGGCCACCACGACGACCTCGCTGGCGCCGAGCTCGGCCAGGGCGCGCAGGGCACCGCCCGCGGTGCGCTTGGCCTTGGCCTCGAACATCCGCCCGGCGAGCACGAAGATCGTCACGCCCACGGCCACTTCGATGTACAGCGCCCCGCCGGGTTCGAGCACCAGCCCGAGCACGCCGTCGACCGAGCGCTGCACGTCGCCGTAGGCGAACGCCGCGTAGAACGACCAGCAGCTGGCCGCGATGATGCCGACGGACACCAGCGTGTCCATCGAGCTCGTGCCGTGCCGCGCCGCGGTGAACGCCTTGTGGTGGAACGGCCAGGCGCACCAGGTGACCACGGGCAGCGTCAGCAGCACCAGGCCCCACTGCCAGCCGGGGAACCGCAGCGACGGCACCAGCGCCAGCGTGATCGAGAAGTCCGCCAGGGGCACGCCGAGCAGCAGGGCGAGCACGAGGCGGCGCCACAGGTAGCGCACGCGGTCCTCGTCCGGGTGCGCGTCCTCCTCGTCGGGGTGGTCGCGCTGCGCCGGGCGGGCCGTGTAGCCGGCCTTCTCGACCTGCGCGACGAGCTGGTCGACGTCGACCTCCGCGGGGGCGTGCACCGAGGCGTTCTCGGTGGCGTAGTTCACGCTGGCCGAGACGCCGTCGAGCTTGTTCAGCTTGCGCTCCACCCGCGCGGCGCACGCGGCGCAGGTCATGCCGCCCACGGCCAGTTCGACCGCGCGCTCCTGCCCGACGCCCTGCTCAGGTTCGACGCGGGGCTCCACCGACACGATCAGCTCCCATCGCGGTCCGGCACATCCGGCAGCCACGATACTGCGCAGCCGTGACCGCGCCCGGCGGCGGTGCGCTGCCGGCCCAGCCGACCCGCACCCGGGTGCGCAGCCGCGGGTCGCCGGTGCTGCGCCCGATCTCGGCGGTGTAGTCGCCGGGGACGAGCCGCCAGCCGTGCCGCGAGGTGTCCCAGACCTCCGCGGCCCGCCGCGGCAGCGCGATGCGCACTTCGGCGGTCCCGCCCGGTCCGGTTCGGCCGGCGCCAGCTCCGGGTCAGGCCGCCCCGCCGGACTCCCGGGCCGCGGCGAAGTCCCGCCGCTCCAGCGCGGCGGAGACCGCCACACCGGCGACGAGCCCCCAGAACGCCGAGTTGATGTTCAGCGGCTGCACGTCGGAGACCGTGACGAGCAGCGCCACCAGCGCGCCGAGCGTGCACCCGCCGCGGAACGCGGTGGTGAAGGCGCCCTGCAACGCGCGCAGCATCGCGAGACCGCCGAGCACGGCGATGAACTCCGGCGGCGCGGCGAGCATGAACCGCACGAAGGCGGGGGCGAACAGGCCGGTGACGATCGCCAGCAGCCCGCAGACCAGCCCCGCGGTGTACTGCCGGTCGCGCTCGCCGGAGGCCGTCAGCAGCGCGTTGGTCGGACCGGTCAGGCAGGTGGACACGGCGCCGACGAACGCCGCGGGCAGCGACCAGAGCCCGCAGAGGACGGCGGACGTGTTCACCGGCGGCTCGTGGCCGGCCTGCCGCAGCACGGCGATGCCCTGGCCGTTCTGCACGACGAGCACGGTCACCGCCAGCGGGACGACGAGCTCGAGGATCGCCGCCCACGACCACTGCGGGGTCTGCAGCAGCGGGCTCGCCAGCCACCCGGCGCTCTGCCCGGAACCGCCGGTGAAGCGCCCGCCCGCGAGGAGCGCCACCGCGCCCACCACGAGCGCGCCGAGCACCGGTGGGACCTTCGCACCGCTCGCGTGCGCGCTCAGCAGCGCGAACACCGCGACCATCGGCACCGCCAGCACCGGGTCCGCACCGAGCGCGGTGATCAGGTCGAGGCCGAAGCTCAGGAAGACCCCGGCGACCATGGCCATGACGATCGGCACGGGCAGCGCGGCCATGACCGCGCGCACCCATCCGGTCAGCGCCAGCGCGAGGACGAGCAGCCCGGTGACGACGAACGCGCCGAGCACCTCGGGCCAGGCCAGGTGGTTCAGCGATCCGCCGACGACGACCGTGCCGGGGATGGTCCAGAAGAACGCCAGCGGCTGGCGGTACAGCCACGAGGCCAGGACGGTCAGCACGCCGTTGAGCGCGAACACCCCGAACACCCACGAGGCCAGCTGCGCCTGCGACAGGCCGCCGCGCGTGCCGGCCGCGAGGATCACCGCGATCGGCCCGGTCGCGGAGAACACCAGACCGATGAGGCCGTTCGCCGCGGTGGTCGCGGTGAGGTCCGCGATCGCGCGGCGCGGGCCGGCCACCGGGCGCGCTGGGCGCTCGAACCGCGGGGCCGGTGCTGCTCCGGTGCGCGCGTCCTGCCCGGTCGTGCTGGTCACGGGACCTCCCTGCAACGGCGGCGGGGATGCCGCGGTGCGCGGACGCACCGGCCGGCCCGGTGCTGGGCGGGGCGACCCTGCGGAGGTCGCCGGGACCGGTGCGGCGGCCGAGTATTCCGAGCGGATCCCGCGGCGTGAAATATCGACCGCGACCGGGTTCATACCCGGCGCGGATCAATCGGATCGCGACCTCGACAAGCCGCTGAAACCGCCCGATGCGACCGGGGAGCCCGCCGGCCCCGACGGCGGGTTCCGGGCGCCCCCGCCCGCGGGTCCACCAGCGGCCCAACAGGAGCGACCAAATGAGTGATTTGCGTCACACGTGCTTTGGTGTGCGACGTCCCGCGCGGTACCCAATAACTGTTACTTCGAGTAACACTTACCGCTTGGTAACGGACAGAGTCGTCACCGTCGCAGGGAGCTCCCATGACCGCGGATCACACGGCCCCGCCGCAGTCCGACCGCCACGAGACGGCGGACCGGCTGCTGCGCTCCTCGGAGACCCTCTCCTACGACCCGGCGCAGGAGGTCGACTGGGAGACGCCGCTGGACACGAACTACCACGGCACCAGCCCGGAGTGGAGCACCCTGTACGGGACCGCCTACTGGCGCGAGATGACGCCGGAGCAGCAGCGCGAACTCACCCGGCAGGAAGCCGCGTCGGTGGCGAGCACCGGCATCTGGTTCGAGATGATCCTGCAGCAGATGATGCTGCGGGACTACTACGCGAAGGACCCGACCAACCCGGACTTCCAGTGGGCGCTGACCGAGATCGCCGACGAGTGCCGGCACTCGATCATGTTCGCCCGCGGGGCCGCCAAGCTCAACGCGCCCGCCTACCGCCCGCGGCGGACGGCCGTCGAGCTCGGCCGCGTGTTCAAGTCCGTCGCCACCGGCGAAGCCGCCTACGCCGCGATCC
Organism: Salinifilum aidingensis; assembly: GCF_054782015.1. Classification (NCBI taxonomy): domain Bacteria; kingdom Bacillati; phylum Actinomycetota; class Actinomycetes; order Pseudonocardiales; family Pseudonocardiaceae; genus Salinifilum; species Salinifilum aidingensis. Next base: position 333,094 of record NZ_BAAGTH010000001.1, read on the forward strand.
TCGTCGCCGAGGAAGTCCTCGACGTGATGCAGCGCGACTGGATGCGCGACGAACGCGTCGTGCCGTTCGTGCGCACCGTGAACAACATCCACGTCGTCGAGGAATCGCGGCACATGAAGTTCGCCCGCGAGGAGACCAAGGCCCGCCTGCAGGGAGCGAGCCGGCTGCGGCGGGAGATCAACGCGGTCGTCGTCGCGATCGCCTCCTACTTCATCGTCACCAGCATGGTCAACGACACGGTCTACGAGCGCGCCGGCCTGGACGCGAAGCGCGCCATCCGCGAGGCGAGGGCGAACGAGCACCACAAGTCGATGCTGCGGTCCAGCTGCTCCGGGCTGATGGAGTTCCTCAGCTCCGCCGGCCTGCTGACCAAACCGGCGCAGCAGATCTACAAGCGCGCGAACCTGATCTGATCCCATGGCATTCGCGATCACCCAGACCTGCTGCAACGACGCGTCCTGCGTGGCGGTCTGCCCGGTCAACTGCATCCACCCGACGCCGGACGAGCCGGACTTCGGCAAGACCGACATGCTGCACATCGACCCGGCGACCTGCATCGACTGCGGTGCCTGCGCCGATGCGTGCCCGGTCGAGGCGATCTTCCCGGTCGAGAAGCTGACCGAACCGCTCAAGGACTACGCCGACATCAACGCCGCCTACTACGCGGAGCGGGAAGCGGCGCCGGCGAACGCGGACCCGGCGCCGAACTTCCACAGCTGGAACCCGCCGGTGTTCCACCGGAACCTGCCGCCGGACTTCCCGCAGCTGGACGTCGCCGTCGTCGGCACCGGCCCGGCGGGGATGTACGCCGCCGAGGACCTGCTGCTGCACACCAGCGCCCGGGTCACGCTCATCGACCGGCTGCCCACCGCCGGCGGTCTCGTGCGCTACGGCGTGGCACCCGACCACCCGTCGACCAGGAAGATCGGCGAGACGTTCAGCCGCTTCCACGACCACCCGCGGGTGCGGCTGCGGCTCGGCGTCGAAGTCGGCGAGGACGTCACCGCCGCGGAGCTGGCCGAGCAGCACGACGCCGTGATCTACGCAGTCGGCGCTTCCACGGCCAAGCGCATCGGCCTGACCGGCGAGGACCTGCCCGGCAGCATCGCCGCCACCGATCTCGTGGCCTGGTACAACGGGCATCCGGACGTCCCGGCGGGCGGGCTCGAGCTCTCCGCCGAGCGGGCGGTCGTGATCGGCAACGGCAACGTGGCGCTCGACGTCGCGCGGATCCTCACCGCCGACCCCGAGCAGTTGGCGGACACGCCGATCTCCCCCGCCGCGCTGGAGCAGCTGCGGTCCAGCAACGTGCGGGAAGTCGTCGTCCTCGGCCGGCGCGGCCCGGAGGCCGCCGCCTACACGGCACCGGAGCTGCGCGCGCTCGACCAGCAGTCCGGTGTGGACCTCGTCGTCGACGGGCACGATCCGCGCACCGCCGCGGGCATCGATGCCGCGGGTGAGGCGGAGAAGGCGGCGCTGCTGCGCGGCGTCCCGCGTGAAACCGTCGACTGGTCCGCGCCTCCGCAGCCGGGGCGGCGCCGCATCGTGCTGCGCTTCCACTCCGCACCGCGGGAGTTCCTCGGCGAGGACGGCGTGCGCGGGCTGCGCGTCACCGGCAGCGGTGCTGGTGGCAGCGGTGCTGATAGCAGCGGTTCCGGTGGGACCACTGTGGACATCAGCGCCGGCAGGGTGGTCACCGCCGTCGGCTACCGCGGCACGGCGCTGCCCGGTCTGCCGTTCGACGAGGCCAGCGCGACGATCCCGCACACCAGCGGGCGCGTGGACGACCGCCCCGGCACCTACGTCGTCGGTTGGGTCAAGCGCGGCCCCTCCGGCGGGATCGGCGCGAACAAGACCTGCGCGCAGGAAACCGTGGGGGCGCTGCTCGAGGACGCCATCGCCGGGCGGCTGCGGCCCGCCCGCGCGCCGCGGCTGACCGAGCGGGCCGCGTCCGTGCTGCAGCGCCTGCGCAAGAAGCCCTCCGACGCCCTCGACCGCAGCTGAGGCCGGGCACCCCCGGAGGACCCGGCACCCCCGGAGGACCCGGCACCCCCGGAGGACCCGGCACCCCCGGAGGACCGGGAACCACCCGAGCAGTCCGGATCACCCCGACAGAGCCCAGATCAACCCGACAAGCCGGAGGACCCGACAAGCCGGACGACCCGACACCACCCCCGGAGCCTGATCCCCGGCCCCGCGACGCCGGGGATCAGGCGGGCCCACCGCGCACCGCTCCCCCACCGCGCACCGCTCCCCCACCGCGCACCGCTCCCCCACCGCACGCCGTTCCCGCGGCCCACATCACCCGACGGCGTGGTGATCGTTTGTGCTCCATCCGCGTGGGGACAATTTCCAATTTTCATGAAAATTGCGCTCTCTGGAACGACTCCAGAAAGTGCCGCGGCGCTGCTCCACGGATGACGTGCGTTCCGCGGGCTGGCGGGCGCCTCCGCGGACGGGAACGAGCGGGGCGGGATGGGACGGGCGGAACGAGCGGGGCGGGATGGGGCGGACGGGAACGAGCGGGGCGGGACGCTCAGACGCTGCGCAGGACCGAGGTGACGACGCCGAGGACGACTGCGGCGTCCCCGTCGAGCACCGGGTACTCGGGATTGCGCGGTTCGAGCACGACGTGGCCGCTGCGCCGCCGGTACACCTTGACGGTGGCCTCCTCGTCGATCATCGCCGCGACGATCTGGCCCGAGTGCGCCTCGTGCTGCTGCCGCACCACGACGATGTCGCCGTGGCAGATCGCGGCGTCGACCATCGAGTCGCCGCGCACCCGCAGCCCGAAAACGTTGCCGCGCCCGGTCAGCTCCCGCGGCAGCTTGATCACGTCGTCCACGTGCTCCTCCGCCGTGATCGGGCTGCCGGCGGCGATGTCGCCGACCACGGGAACCGGGACCGAGTCCTCGGTGGACTCCTGCGCCGCGGGTTCCTGCAGGAACATCCGCACGTCGATCGGCCGGGACACGCTGGGACTGCGCCGCAGGAGCCCCTTGTCCTCCAGCGCCGACAGGTGCTTCGACACCGACGACGTCGACCGCAGGCCGACCGCGTCGGCGAGCTGCCGCGTGCTCGGCGGATACCCCCGGCGGACCACCCAGTCCCGGATCGTCAGCAGGATGCGCTGCTGGCGCACCGGCAGGTTCGCGGCGTCCAGGTGCTCGAACGCGGGCAGATCATCGCGGGTGGTCACCCGCAGCATGGTAAGGGCCGCGCCCGCCACCGCCCGCACCGGACCACCCGCTGCTCGCACCGGACCGCCGCGGCCCCGCTCCGCTGCGCCCGGACACCCGCGCGCCGCAGCACCGGTTGCGCCACGACCTCCCGGTCCGCTGTGCTGGAGGCGACGAACGCCGGGTGCACCGCGGGAAGACGGCTGCTGCAGGACCCGCCCGAACTCCAACTCCCCCAGCCGCCCCTCCCGCAACGGAGACCCACGTCGGAAGCAGCGCTCGAGGAGGCCCGCCATGTCGATGCTCGCCCGCCCCGCGGTGGCGGCGCTGGCCGCCCGGACGATGCAGTGGGCGGTGCGGCTGACCCGCACCCCGGGGCGGGAGCGGTACCCGGCGTGCCCGCGCCGCGTCGTCGAGCTCCCGCGCGAGGCCGCGCCGGCGCGCGAGGCCGCGCCGGCGCGCGCCGTGGTGTACCTGCCGGAGCAGCCGACGGGCGCTCCGGTGTACGTCAACTTCCACGGCAGCGGCTTCGTGCTGCCGCTGACCGAGTGGGAGGACCCGCTGTGCCGCTACCTCGCCGCCGAGGCCGGCGTCGTGGTGGTCAACGTCGACTACGCGCTCGCCCCGCAGCACCGCTTCCCCGAGCCGGCGCACCAGGCCTTCGACGTGCTCCGCTGGATCGCCGAGCGCGGCGGCGCCCGCGGCTGGGACGCCGGGCGCCTGTGCGTGGGCGGGCAGAGCGCCGGCGGCAACCTCGCCACCGCGGCGGCCCGCCAGGCCCTCGAGCACGGCGGTCCGCCGATCGCGCTGCAGGTGCTGCACTACCCGGTGCTCGACCTGGTCGGCGACCGCCCGTACGAGCCGAGCGGCCCGAACACGCCGGTCCTGCGGCCGTGGATGCGGGACGTCTTCGACCACTCCTACGTCCCCGAGCCCGCGCAGCGCACCCATCGCCTGGCATCCCCCGCCCACCCCGGCGACTCCGCGGACCTGCGCGGGATGGCCCCGGCCGTGGTGATCACCGCCGAGCACGACGTCCTGCGCCCGGAGGCCGAGCGCTACGCCGAACGCCTCCGCACCGCGGGTGCGCTGCTCGAGCACCACGTGGTCACCGGTGCCGACCACGGTTACGACATGCACGACACCCGACCCGTCCGCGAGACCTACGCGCGCATCGCCGGGCACGTCCGCCGCGCGACCGAACCGGCCCACCACGCCGAGCGCTCCCGCTGAAGGGCCCGCGGCCCGGCCGGCGCCGTGGATCGGGGGATCCGCCGGCTCCCGGCCACCCGCGACCACCAACCCGGGCAGCGGACATCGGGCGACCACGGGCCGGCGCGGTCACCGCCCCGCTTCGCGCTCGCGGAGCTCGCGGCGCAGCAGCTTGCCCGTGAGGGTCTTCGGCAGCTCCTCGAGCACGTCGACCTCCCGCGGGTACTTGTACGCGGCCATGCGCTCCTTGCAGAACGCGACGAGCTCCTCCGGGTCCGCCCGCGCTCCCGGACGCAGGCTGACGAAGGCCTTGGCGGTCTCGCCGCGGTACGGGTCGGGCACGCCGACGACCGCGGCTTCCCGCACCGCCTCGTGCTCGTAGAGCACGTCCTCGACCTCGCGCGGCCAGATCTTGTACCCGCCGGCGTTGATCTGGTCCTTCTTGCGGTCGACGATGTAGAACCAGCCGTCCTCGTCCATGTAGCCGACGTCGCCGGTGAAGAAGCGGCCGCCGCCCATCGCTTCGGCGGTCTCCTCCGGCTTGTTCCAGTACCCGGCGACCACCTGCGGCCCGGAGGTCACGAGCTCGCCGATCTCCCCCGCCGGCAGGTCGGTGCCGTCCTCGCCGACGATGCGGACCACCGTGCCGTACACGGGAACGCCGACCGACAGCGCTCCCGAGGAGCTGTCCACAGGGGCCTGTGCGCCCAGCGGAACCGCGTGCGACGGCGAGGTCGTCTCGGTCAGCCCGTAGATGTTGTGGACGTAGTGGCCGAACGTCTCCTGGAACGCCGCCACGGTGCTGGGCGGTATCGGCGCCCCGCCGGAGTACACCTTGGTCAGGCTCGCCAGGTCGTCCTCCGCGGCTGCGGGGACGTTCATCAGCGCGATGAACACGGTGATCGAGCCGACCGTGAAGGTGGCCCGGTGCTCCCGGACGGCCTCCAGCACCACCTCCGGGACCAGCCTGTGCACGAGCACCAGCGGCGCACCGGTGAGCAACGACAGGGCCACGTGTCCGATGAGGCCGGTGATGTGGAAGAGCGGTGCCACGCCGAGGATCACGTCCCCGGCTTCGATGCCGATCCAGTCCCGGTAGGTCTGCGCGTTGAACACCACGTTGCGGTGCGTGACCATCGCTCCCTTGGGCGGACCGGTGGTGCCCGAGGTGTAGGTCAGCAGCGCGACGTCGTCCGGCCCGGGGGAAGCCGCCGGGGGCGACTGGCCGCGGAACCGCCGCAGCAGCTCCGCCATGTCAAGCGTGCCCGGGCGCTCCTCGCGCGCGGAACCGGCGAAGACCCGGCTGTCGTCGCGGGTCTGGTACTCCAGTTCCGAGGTGGTGATGACCGCGCGCACCGACGTGCCCGGCACCACCGAGGCGGCGACGTCGCTGTGCAGGGCCTGCAGGCACACCAGGACGCTCGCCCCGGAATCCCGCAGCAGCGCGGCGAGTTCGCGTTCGCGGTTCATCGGGTTGACCGGGACCGCGATGCCGCCGGCCTTCCACGTGCCCAGCTGGGCGATGACGAACTGCGGAACGTTCTGCGCGTAGAGGGCCACGCGCTCGCCGGCGGCGAACCCCGCCTCGGCGACGAGGCCCGCGGCGAACGCGTCGCTGAGCTCGTCGAGCTCGCGCATCGTCAGCCGGCCGTCGAAGTACCGGATCGCATCGCCGCCCGGGTCGCGCCGCACCGCCGCGGAGAACATGGCGACCGCGCTGTCGTGCTCGATCGCGATTTCGGCCGGTTGGCCCGCCTCGTACCGGGCCAACCACGGCTTGTCGTCGTAGACGCTCACGGCTGCTCCTCAGCGGACGGCGATCGGGTTCACCGGGGATCCGGTGCCTTCCACGACTTTCAGCGGCGCAGCCGCGTACAGGAAGCTCCACCTGCCGTCCTCGGCGCACGCTTCGGCCAGATCGTCGAGCCAGATCACCTCGGTGAGCGCGATGCCGAGGTTGCGCATGAGCGCGCAGTGCAGCGGCAGCATGACGCCGGTCTCCGGTTCCTTGGTCACCTCGTTGGCGATCGTGTCGGTGACGAGGTTGGGGATCTCGGCCGCCTGGAACCACTCGACGAGCTCCCGCGAGTAGGTCAATCCCGGTTCGAGGAAGTTCTCGTAGAACTCCTCGGGCGTGGTTTCGTACCAGTAGCCCATGAATCCGGTGCGCACGAGCAGCACGTCGTGCGGTTCGATGGTCACGCCCTGCTTCTCGGCCGCGGCGAGGAGATCGTTGTGGTCGAAGGTCTCGCCCTTGTCCAGGTACCGCTTGCCGCGGTACCGGGCGATGTCGATGAGCACGCCGCGGCCGACGACGCCCTTCTCCGCGATCGGCAGGACGGAGGCCTTCGACAGACCGCCCACGGTGGTCCCGGCGTCGTAGCCGTTGTAGATCTTGCCGTCGTACCAGACGTGGCCCAGCGCGTCGTACTGCGAGGAGCCCTGCAGGAAGATCTTGGCGACGTCGTCGGCGTAGTGCAGTCCACCTGGGAATTCGGGAGCGCCCTCCTTCTCGGGGCCCCAGCTCGACTCGTCGAGGATGTTCTCGCGCTCGATGCTCTTGCGCCCGGGAAAGACCGGGTCGCCCTTGGGGTGCCCCATCGGCACCTGCAGGGTGAACACTTCGCCGGTGCGGACGTGCCGGGCACCGCGGAGCACTTCGTTCGCGTCGAGGTAGTTCAGGCAGCCGAGTTCGTCGTCGGCGCCCCACTTGCCCCAATTGGTCGGGGCTTCGGCACCGAGCACGTCACGCATGGCAGGAGAGTCGGACATCGGTGGGCTCCCTCGCGGGTCGGGCGGCACTGATCGGATCGGTCGTCCGATCGCTCGCACGGCGATCTGTTTAGCTATGATGTGCGTCACCGCATGCGCTGTCAAATATGACAGCCTCGAGGCTCGGACACGTTCGAGTTGCTCCCCGGGCTCGCAAGGAGCTTCCCACTGTTTTAGAATTTCTAAACACGACTCGACTCGCCCGGGAGTGCGCATGGAAAGTTCGGACACCGCGCACGAGCCCCTCGGGGCCCGCGTGCGCCGCGTCCGCGCGCAACGCGCCGTCAGCGTCCGCGCGCTCGCCGACGCGATCGGGGTGAGCCCGGCGACGATCAGCCAGATCGAACGCGGCCGCACCGGTCTGAGCGCCGTGCGGCTCGGGCGCATCGCCGAGGCCCTCGACACCAGCGCCACGGCGATACTCGAAGCGGAAACGCAGGAGGACAGCGCGGCCCCTCCGACGGATGCCGGCGCCGGAGAACCGGCGGAGCAGCAGTTCGCAGCGGACGATCCGGGTAGCGCCGCGACGCGCGACTCGGCCGCGCGACTCCCCGAAATAGTGCAGTGGCGCGTGTACGAACCGCTCGACTTCGATCCGGTCCTGCGCGCGGCGCTCGACGAGATCCTCGCCATCGGCTACCACGGCGCGACCGTGCGCAGCATCGCCGCGCGCAGCGGCCTGTCCGTCCCCGGCATCTACCACTACTACAGGAGCAAGCAGCAGATGTTGCTCGCCATCCTCGAGCACAGCATGACGGAGCTGCTCTCCCGCGCCCGCGCCGCGCGCACCGAGGGCCGGGATCCGGTGGAGCGCTTCGGGTTCCTCATCGAGCACCTCGCGCTGTTCCACACGCATCGCCGGGAACTCGGTTTCGTCGGCGCGAGCGAGATGCGCAGCCTGCACGGATCGGGGCGGCGGGCCATCGCCGAGATGCGCACCGCTCAGCAGCGCATGGTCGACGAGGAGGTCGATGCCGCCGTGCGCCGGGGGCGGTTCCGCGACGACCACCCGCTCGAAGCCGCCCGCGCCGCGGTCACCATGTGCACCGCGCTGGCGAACTGGTGGCGGCCGGACGGCCGGTTGAGCGCGGAGGAGACGGCGCAGCAGTACGTCGGTTTCGCGCTCGCCCTGATGCGGCGCGGTTCCTGAGGCGGCCGCGCCCGACCGGTCCGCAGCACCGCACCTGAGCAGCCGCTCGGAAAGGTCCGCTCCGCGGCGCCGGGGCGCGGGGCCCTGCACCGCGGAGCGGGTTCGGCTGCTGCCGCGTCAGCCCAGCAGCTGTTCGCGCAGGGTCTTCTTGGAGAACTTGCCGGTGCTGGTCTTGGGCACCTCGCCGACGAAGCGGATCTCGTCGGGCAGCCACCACCTGGCGACCCGGCCGCGCAGGTGCTCGAGGACCTCCTCCTCGCCGAGCTGCTCGCCCTCGGCCGTGACGATGCAGGCCAGCGGGCGTTCGGTCCACTTCTCGTCCGGCTTGGCGATGACCGCGGCCTCGGCCACCTTCGGGTGGGCCATGATGTGGTTCTCCAGGTCGACCGAGGAGATCCACTCGCCCCCGGACTTCACCAGGTCCTTGGTGCGGTCGACGATGCGCACGTAGCCCGAGCGGTCGATCGTGGCCACGTCGCCGGTGCGCAACCAACCGTCCGCGGTGAACGCGTCGGAGTGCTCCTGGCCGTAGTAGGCCGAGGCGATCCACGGTCCGGCGGCCTGCAGCTCGCCGATGGACTCGCCGTCCCACGGCTGCTCACCGCCGTCGACGGCGTCGACGATGCGCAGGTCCACCAGCGGCACCGCCTGCCCCTGGGTGGCCCGGACCTCCGCCAGGGACTCCGCGTCGAGCCCTTCGTGTTCGCTGTGCAGGTTGGCGACGCTGCCGAGCGGGCTCGTCTCGGTCATGCCCCAGGCCTGCGTGATCGGCAGGCCGATGGCCTCGCGCCACCCCTCGGACAACGACGTCGGCACGGCCGAGCCGCCGCCGACGACCGCCCGCAGGCTGGACACGTCGTACTCGCCGAGCTTGGGCAGCATGCCCATCCAGATCGTGGGCACGCCGGCTGTGAGCGTGACCCGGTGCTGCTCGATCTGCGCGAGCAGCTTGTCCGGCTGCATGGCGGGACCGGGGAGCACGAGGTCCGCCCCGGCCGCCACCGCGGCGTAGGGGATGCCCCACGCGTTGACGTGGAACATCGGCACCACGGGCAGGATCGTGTCGCGCTCGCTGACCCCGAGCGAGTCCGCGGTGAGGCTCATCAGCGAGTGCAGCACCGTCGAGCGGTGCGAGTAGAGCACGCCCTTGGGGTTGCCGGTGGTGCCGGACGTGTAGCACATGGCCGCCGCCGTGTTCTCGTCCGGCACGTCGAAGTCCCCCTCGCGGGGCGCCGACGCGGAGAGCAGCTGCTCGTAGTCGCGGATGCGCGGGTCGTCCGGGATCTCCGCGTCGCTGCCGTCGTCGAGGACGACGAAGTGCTCCACCGTGTGCAGCTTCTCCGCCATCGGCCACAGGACGGGCAGCAGCGAGCGGTCGACGAAGATCGCGCGGTCCTCGGCGTGCTCGACGATGTAGCTGAGCTGGTCGGCGAACAGGCGGATGTTCAGCGTGTGCAGCACCCGTCCGGTGCACGGAACGGCGAAGTACAGCTCCACGTGGCGCTGGGTGTTCCAGCCGAACGTGCCCACCCGGGCCCCGGCGGGCAGCCCCAGGGCGTCCATCGCCGTGGCGAGCCGCCGCACCCGCTCGGCCCACTGCGCATAGGTGTTCGACACCTCACCGTCGACCCGGGCCGTGACGATCGTCTTCGCGCCGAAGTGCCGCTCGGCGCGGTGGAACAGGTGCGGCAGGTTCAGCGGGCGATCCTGCATCAGACCCTGCATCTGCGTCTCCGTTGTCGCTCGGGGACAGTGGCTCGGCCACCTGTGTGACGTGGTGCACAGATTTCTAGCAGGATAAACGGGTGGAGGCACTATGTCGCAAGCCCACCGTTGCTCCGGTCGCGCTGTGCTCCGAGCACAACGCCCCTGCCCGCGGCGCTCGACCGCGCACCGGACGCGCCGGCGGGGTCCGAGGCGTCAGCTCCGGTCGGTGGACTCCTCCGCGGGGCGGATCCAGCCGAAGGTGAGCTCGACCGCGCGCTGCCAGTTGGTGTACTCGGACTCGCGGTGCCGCGGGTCCATCCGGGGCAGCCACTGCGCGGCGCAGTGCCAGTTGCGGCGCAGGCCCTCGAGGTCCGGCCAGTAGCCGACGGCGAGGCCTGCGGCGTAGGCCGCGCCCAGCGACACGGTCTCGGCGGTGATCGGCCGCATCACCGGCACGCCGAGCACGTCGGAGATGAACTGCATGAGCAGGTGGTCGGGGGTCATGCCACCGTCCACTTTGAGCTCGGTGGCCTGCAGCCCGGAGTCCCCGTTCATCGCGTCCACGACCTCGCGGGTCTGCCAGCCGGTCGCCTCCAGCACCGCCCGCGCCAGGTGGCCCTTGGTGATGTAGGACGTCAGCCCGACGATGAGCCCGCGCGCCTCGCTGCGCCAGTGCGGTGCGAACAACCCGGAGAACGCGGGGACGACGTAGCAGCCGCCGTTGTCGTCGACGGTGCGCGCCAGCGTCTCGATCTCCGGTGCGCTGTTGATCAGGCCCAACCCGTCGCGGACCCACTGCACCAGCGAGCCCGTGACCGCGATCGAGCCCTCCAGCGCGTACATCGCGGGCTCGTCGCCGATCTTGAACCCGACCGTGCTCAGCAGCCCGCGCGTCGAGTGCACCGGCGCGGTGCCGGTGTTCATCAGCAGGAAGCTCCCCGTGCCGTACGTGCACTTCGCCTCGCCGGGCGCGAAGCAGGTCTGCCCGAACAGCGCGGCGTGCTGGTCGCCGAGCGCCGCGGTGATCCGGATTCCCGGCACGACCCGGCGCGTGGTGCCGTAGTCCTCGGCGGAGGAGCGGATCTCCGGCAGCATGCGGCGGGGCACGCCGAAGAACGACAGCAGCTCCTCGTCCCAGTCGAGGGCGTGCAGGTCCATCAGCAGCGTGCGGCTGGCGTTGGTGACGTCGGTGACGTGCACGCCGCCGTCGACGCCGCCGGTGAGGTTCCAGATCAGCCAGCTCTCCATCGTGCCGAACAGCACGTCGCCGCGTTCGGCCCGCGCGCGCAGGCCGGGCGTGTTGTCCAGCATCCAGCGCACCTTCGGCGCGGCGAAGTACGTGTTCAGCGGCAGCCCGCAGCGCTGGTGCACCGCGTCGGCGCCCGGCATCCGCCGGAACTCGTCGACGAGCTCGTCCGTGCGGGTGTCCTGCCAGACGATCGCGCGGCCGACGGGGGAACCGGTGTGCCGGTCCCAGAGCACCGTCGTCTCCCGCTGGTTGGCGATCCCGAGCGCGACGACGTCCTCGACCCCGATCCCGGCTTCGCGCAGCGCCTGCCCCGCGATGCGGTCCACGTTGCGCCAGATCTCGACGGGGTCGTGCTCGACCCACCCGGGCTTCGGGAAGTGCTGCTGGTGCTCGCGCTGCACCACCGAGACCAGCCGGGCGCGCTGGTCGAACAGGATGCAGCGGGTCGAGGTGGTGCCCTGGTCGATCGACATCACGTAGCGTTGCGGCATTGCGCTCCTCCTGCCCGAGCTCAGGACCGGGACTCGCCGAGGTCGCGGGACACCGCGCGCGCCGCGTCCCGGACGTAGCCCACCAGCGCGGTGTCGGCGCGCCCCTTGACGTCGCAGATCCGTTCCACGGCACCCGAAATGCCGATCGAGCCGACGACCAGCCCGCCGTGGCCGCGGATCGGTGCGGCGATGCTCGCCGCACCCGGCATCGACTCCTCGGTCTCGGCGGCCCACCCGGAGTCGCGCACGCGGCCCAGCGTCCGGGTGAGGGCCTCCGCGTTCGTGGTCGTGCGCCGGGTGAACGACTCCAGCCCCGCGCGCTGCGCCGCGGCCACCAGGTCGGTGTCGTAGGCGAGCAGGACCTTGCCCAGTGCCGTGGCGTGCAGCGGCAGCAGCGAACCGGCGTCGAGCGACTGCTGCGTGTCGTCGGGCCGGAACACGTGGTGCACGACGAGCACCCGGCCCTCCATCGGCGCGCCGATGCGGACGGCTTCGCCGCTGCGCGCGGCCAGCGAGTCCGCCCAGTTGATCGCGCGGGAGCGCAGCTCGTTGACGTCGAGGTAGCTGGTGTGCAGGTGCAGCAGCCCCTCGCCGAGCCGGTACTTGCCGGTGGCCCGGTCCTGCTCGACGAAACCGACCCGCTGCAACGTCCGGAGGATGCCGTGCGCGGTCGGCTTCGCCAGTTCCAGCGCACCGGCGATCTCGCCGACCCCGAGACGGCCCGAGCCGCGGGCGAGCAGGCGCAGGATCGCGGCTGCGCGCTCGACTGACTGGACGGATCCCGGCACGGGGGGAACCTATCTGCTCACGTCTGATTCGACAATGTCGAACACAGGCGCGGGCCGCGCAGCCACCCCCCGTGCCGCACGAGCTGGGTCGCCGGACCGGGAGCGCAGTTCTCCCCGGTCGGCGGCACCAGCACCGGCGTTCGACATTGTCGACCAGAACGCGTTGATGCCGCGGAAACCCCCGCTTAACGTTCCGGTCCAACATGCGGGCAGCGCAGCCCGCACCTTTCCGCTGCGGCTGCGCATCCCGCTGCACGCAGGCACGTCCCGATCGTGCGCAGGCATTTGCGGAGGGACCATGGTCGACCGGCTCAGAGCCCGCGGCCTCAGCGGCGAGATGGCCGCCGAGTTCGCGGGAACCTTCATCCTCATCCTGTTCGGCGTCGGCGTGGTGGCGCAGGTCAGCGCCGCCGAGGTCGGTGACCACAACAGCATCGCCTGGGCGTGGGGGCTGGGCGTGACGCTGGGCGTGTTCGTCTCGGCGAAGATCAGCGGCGGGCACATCAACCCGGCGGTCACGGTCGCCTTCGCCGTGTTCCGCGAGTTCCCCTGGCGCAAGGTGCTGCCGTACTCGCTGGCGCAGACCGCCGGCGCGTTCGCGGCCGCGCTGCTCGTGCGCTGGAACTACTCCGAGGCGCTCCGCAGCGCCGACCCCGGGCTGACCACCGAGACCCAGGGCGTGTTCTCCACCCTGCCGGGCAACGGCGAGCTCCCGGTCGGTGACCTCGGCGCGCTGCGCGACCAGATCATCGGCACCGCGATCCTGCTGTTCGTCGTCGTGGCGGTCACCGACGCGCGCAACGCCGCGCTGGCCGCGCACCAGGCGCCGGTCGCCATCGGGCTGACGGTCGTGGGCATCGGCATGGCGTGGGGCGCCAACGCGGGCTACGCGATCAACCCGGCGCGCGACTTCGGACCCCGCCTGGCCTCGTTCATCACCGGGTACGACACCGCGTTCCTGGACCAGTACGGGAACCCGTACTTCTGGGTCCCGATCGCCGGACCGCTGATCGGCGGAATCCTCGGCGTCGCGCTCTACAAGCTCCTCATCACCCGCTTCCTGCCACCGGAGGCCCCGGCACCGGCCAGCACCCGCAGCACCTCCGCCGCCGAACTCGAGACCACCTGAAGGAGACCCGACATGGCTGACTTCGTGGGAGCGATCGACCAGGGCACCACCAGCACCCGGTTCATGGTCTTCGACCACGGCGGCAACGAGATCACCCGCCACCAGCTGGAGCACGAGCAGATCCTGCCCCGCGCCGGCTGGGTCGAGCACAACCCCACCGAGATCTGGGAGCGCACCCGGGCGGTCATGGAGACCGCGATGACCAAGGCCGGCCTGCAGGCCGCCGACCTGGCAGCGGTGGGCATCACCAACCAGCGCGAGACCGCGGTGGTGTGGAACCGCAGGACGGGCAGGCCGTACTGCAACGCGATCGTCTGGCAGGACACCCGGACCGACAAGATCGCCGCCGAGCTCGACCGCGACGGCCGCGGCGAGATCATCCGGCACCGGGCGGGCCTGCCGCCGGCGACGTACTTCTCGGGCGGCAAGCTCCAGTGGATCCTGGACAACGTCGAGGGCGTGCGGGCCGACGCGGAGTCCGGCGACGCGCTGTTCGGCACCACCGACAGCTGGCTGCTGTGGAACCTCACCGGCGGCGTCGACGGCGGCGTGCACGTCACCGACGTCACCAACGCCAGCCGCACCATGCTGATGGACCTGGAGGCCGGGGACTGGGACGACGAGCTGCTGTCGTTCTTCGGGGTCCCGCGCAGGATGCTGCCGCGCATCCTGCCCTCGTCCGACCCCGAGCTGTACGGGACGACGCGGGTCGGCGGCCCGCTGGGCGGTGGAGTGCCGCTGGCCGGGGACCTCGGCGACCAGCAGGCGGCCACGGTCGGGCAGGTGTGCCTCCGGCCCGGCGAGGCCAAGAACACCTACGGCACCGGCAACTTCCTGCTGCTCAACACCGGCCACGATCTGGTGCGCTCGCAGCACGGCCTGCTGACGACGGTCTGCTACCAGTTCGGCGCGGACAAGCCTGTGTACGCGCTGGAGGGCTCGATCGCGGTCACCGGCTCGGCCGTGCAGTGGCTGCGGGACCAGCTCGGCGTGATCTCCGGAGCCGCCCAGAGCGAGGCGCTGGCGCGCCAGGTCGACGACAACGGCGGTGTCTACTTCGTACCCGCGTTCTCCGGCCTCTTCGCGCCGTACTGGCGCTCGGACGCGCGCGGGGCGCTCGTGGGGCTCTCGCGCTACAGCACCAACGCGCACGTCGCCCGCGCCACGTTGGAGGCGATCTGCTACCAGACCCGCGACGTCGTCGAGGCCATGGCCGCGGATTCCGGCGTCGCGCTGGGCAAACTGCGCGTCGACGGCGGTGTGACCGCCAACGAGCTGTGCATGCAGCTGCAGTCCGACCTGCTCGGTGTTCCGGTCTCCCGCCCGGTGGTCACCGAGACCACCGCGCTCGGCGCCGCCTACGCCGCCGGGCTGGCCGTCGGTTTCTGGGCGAGCACCGAGGAGCTCGAGCAGAACTGGCAGGAAGGCCGGCGCTGGCACCCGACCTGGACCGACGAGCAGCGCGAGAAGGGATACGCCCGCTGGCGGAAGGCGGTGTCCCGGACTCTCGACTGGATCGACGTCGACGACTGAACAGCCCCGAGCGGCGGCCCCGCCCGGGGCCGCCGCGTTCCCCGACCGGGAGGAGTGGACACGTGACATCCGCAGCCCTGGGACCCGAGCACCGCGCGGACGCGCTGCGCACCGCGCAGGAGACGGAGTTCGACGTGCTGATCGTCGGCGGTGGCGTGACCGGTGCGGGCGCGGCGCTGGACGCCGCCTCGCGCGGTCTGTCCGTCGCGCTGGTGGAGGCCCGCGACTTCGCCTCCGGGACCTCCAGCCGCTCCAGCAAGCTGATCCACGGCGGCCTGCGCTACCTCGAGCAGCGCGACTTCACCCTCGTCCGCGAAGCGCTCAAGGAGCGCTCGCTGCTGCTCAACCACCTCGCGCCGCACCTGGTGCGGCCGGTGAAGTTCCTGATCCCGCTGCGCCACCGGGTGTGGGAGCGCGGCTACATCGGCGCGGGCGTGCTGCTCTACGACACGATCGGCGGGGCGGGCGCGGTGCCCCGCCACCGGCACGTCAGCCGGCGCGCTGCGCTGCGCGCCGGGCCGAGCCTGCGGTCCGACGCGCTGGTCGGCGGGATCCAGTACTACGACGCCCAGGTCGACGACGCCCGCTACACCACGACGCTCGCGCGCACCGCCGCCGAGCAGGGCGCTACCGTGCTCACGCGGGCCGAGGTCACCGGCCTGCTGCGCGAGGGGCGCAGCGTCACCGGCGCGTGGGTGGCCGACCACGAGACCGGCCGGGAGTTCCGGGTGCGGGCGCGGAAGGTCATCAGCGCCACCGGCGTGTGGACCGACGACCTGGTGGCCGAAGCGGGTGCGGAACCCCCGTTCACCGTCCACGCGTCCAAGGGCATCCACATCACGGTGCCGCGCGAGCGGATCGAGCTGGACACCGGTCTGCTGATGCGCACCGAGAAGAGCGTGCTGTTCGTCATCCCCTGGCAGGACCACTGGATCATCGGCACCACGGACACGCCGTGGGAGCTGGACCGCGCGCACCCGGCGGCCAGCAGCGCCGACGTCGACTACGTGCTCGGCCACGTCAACGCGATGCTGCGGAACCCGCTGACCCGCGAGGACATCGACGGTGTTTACGCGGGGCTGCGCCCCCTGCTGGCGGGGCAGTCGGCGGAGACCGCCAAGCTCTCCCGCGAGCACGCCATCGCCGAGCCCGTCCCCGGTCTGCTGGCGATCGCGGGCGGCAAGTACACGACCTACCGCGTGATGGCGAAGGACGTCGTCGACACCGCGGTGCAGGGGCTCGACCGCGCGGTCGGCGAGTCCCGCACCGAGCAGCTGCGCCTGTTCGGCGCCAGCGGGTTCGCGGAGCTGTGGGACGACCGCCGGGAGCTCGCCGCGGGGGCGGGTCTCGCGGTGGAGACGGTCGAGCACCTCCTGCGGCGCTACGGATCGGGGATCCACGACCTGCTGGAGCTCATCGCCGAACGGCCCGCGCTGGGCGAGGCGATCCCCGGAGCGCAGGAGTACCTCGGCGCGGAGGCGCACTACGCGGTCACCCACGAGGGAGCGCTGCACCTGGAGGACGTGCTCACCCGGCGCACCCGGATCTCCATCGAGGGGCACGACCGGGGGCTGTCGGCCGCGCCGCGGGTCGCCCGCATCATGGCACCGCTGCTGGGGTGGACCGACGAGCAGTTGGAGCGCGAGGTGCGGCACTACACCGAGCGGGTCCAGGCCGAGCGCGCGGCCCAGAACGCCGCCGACGACACCGCCGCCAACGGCGCCCGCCTCACCGCCCCCGACGTCGCGGCCCTCGCCGACTGATCCGGCACTTCCGCGGCGGTGGGACTCCGAAGCGCGAAACCACCTGCGGTGACGGCGTTCCCGTCCCACCGCCCGCGGACCGGGGCGCTGCTCGGGTGCCGCGCCCGGCGGTTCCGGGGCGGGGTCCGACGAGGACCGGAACTCCGCCCTCATCCCTCGCTGACGGCGGGGGACTCGGGTTCGGATTTCTGAGCCCGCTCGCGCAGCGTTCCCAGGGTGCGCGTCAACAGGCGCGACACGTGCATCTGGGAGATGTCCATGACCCGGGCGATCTGCGTCTGCGACATCCCGTGCACGAACCGCATGAAGAGTATGCGCTTCTCCCGCTGCGGGACGTTCGCCAACAGCGGGCGCAGCCGCTCCGCGTCCTCGACCCCGACCAGATCGAGGTCGTCGACCCCGAGCGTGTCCCCGAGCGAGATCGACTCGGCGTTGTGGATCACCTCGTCGAGCGAAGAGCTCTGGTAGGCGTTGCCCGCCTCCAAGCCCTGGTGCACCTCCTCGAGCTCGATCCCGAGGTGGTCCGCGAGCTCGCTCGGCGCGGGAGCGCGCCCCAACCGCTGCGAGAGCGCGGAAATGCCCTTCGACACCTCCTGGTGGAGCTCCTGGAGCCTGCGGGGCATCCGCACCGACCAGCCCGCGTCGCGGAAGTGGCGCCGCAGCTCCCCGAGGATCGTGGGCACGGCGTAGGACGCGAAGTTGTTGCCGCGCCCCGGTTCGTAGCGGTCGACGGCGTTGATCAGCCCGAAGCGGGCGACCTGCACCAGGTCTTCGTGGGACTCGTCCCTGCCGCGGTAGCGGCGCGCGAGGTGCTCCGCGATCGGCAGGTGCCCCGTGATCAGTCGTTCGCGCAGTTCCTCGTGGCGTGCGCTCCCCGGCTCCGCGTCGGCGAGCTCGCGGAACAGCGGGAGCAGCTGCTCGTACTCGCGCTCGTGCGTTCCGGGTGGCGCCGTTCCCTCGTTGCTCATGCGGGCACTGCAGACGACTTCGACAGTTCGACGCGGGCCACGTACTCGTCCCCCTCGGTGCGCACGTCCGTCCACAGGGCATCGACCATCGCGCTGAGCACCTGCCAGCCGAACGTGTCCGTTCGGACGCCGTCCGCGGTGGTCGTGCTCGCCTCGGCGGCGAGGACGAACTCGCGGGAATCGAGGACCTGCAGCCGGCAGCGGATCGACGTGCCGCCGCTCGCGGCATCGGCGAGGCTCGTGCAGACCTCGTCGGTGGCCAACCGGATGTCGGCGATGGTGTCCACGTCGAAGTCCGCGCAGAGGGCGACGTCGCCGGCGAGGAGGCGCAGCATGCGGGATGCTCCTGCTGCGCCGCTGACGCGGACTTCAACGGTGCCGGGGCCGCTCGCGGCTCGAGGAGCGGGGAGGGGGTGTCGCGCTGACATCGACGCTCCGTTTTCCACGCAAGTTCGGGGTTCCACGCAAGTACGGGGTTCCGCGCAAGTTCGGGAGCTGGTTCCGTACCCGCGGACGGGGCGCTCCAAACCTCGCGCACCGCGGAGCCGCGCCCCCGGAGCGCCGCGCCCTCGGAGCACTGCCGACCGCGGTCGGCGCGGCGCTCCTGTTGGTGGCAACGGTCCGCACGAGCGCTCCTGAGGCGCGGGTGGCAGCACTGCCCGTTTGCGGCGCGAGTCACCTCGTGAGCACGCAGCGGTCCTGCCGGGCACTGCGGACCCCGGGGTCCCCACTCCGCGGACCGCGCGGGCGACCGGCGCGTCGCCCGCGTTTCGCCCGGTGCGCCGCGGGTACTCCAGCAGTGAGTACCGGTTGAGCAGCCAGCTGGCTCGAACATCAGCGATCGAGGAGATGCTGGCTGGCTGCGGGCGGGCCAGCACACAGTCACCGGAGCAGTCGCGATGCTGGAACCCGCCGATGCGAGGACGACGACGTGGAAACCGGCGGCGGAGTGGGAGCAGCTGCTGAGAGCTGCGCACGCCGCCGGGAAGTGGGCTGCCGGGGAACTGGCCCGGCGGTGCTCGTCCCGGCACCTGCTGCTGGGACGCGCGGGCACCGTGTCGGTGCTCATCGGAGCAGCCGAATCGCCCGTGGCCGCCTGGCTGCTCGAGCGCGGGCAGGGGTGGTTGCGGGGAGAGCACGTCGCGGTGCCGATCACCGTCGATCCGCGAGACCTGCACCCAGCGGCCGACGCCGCGGAGAAGGCGTGCTCGCTGCTCGTCGCGCACGCCTACGCGGCTGCCTACTCCACGGTCCTGGTGCAGGAAGCGGGCGTCGACGCGGACGTCGCCGTGGAACCGGCACCGAACCAGCCGTCCGCGTAGCGCTCCGCGCGCAGCGCCGCTCCGCGGGCCCTCCTGCCCCGCACCGCGGGGTGCGGGGATCGCGGAACGGCCCCGGTTCACCGGAACGGCCCCGGTTCACCGGAACAACGCCGCATAGCCGGTCGGCAACTGCGAGCGCAGGTCCTCGATCTCGCCTTCGGAGACGAATCCGGCGATCGTCCCGAGAACGGCCTGCGCGTGGGTGAGGGCCTCCTCGGGGCTGCATCCGCGCCCCTCCCGGTCGGCCACGCGCCGGAGGAAGTCGTCCAGATCATCGCCGGTCTCATCGGCCCCGACGTGCTGCAGCAGCGACTCCTGCAGCTCCTGCGGCAGCTGACTCGCCAGATCCCGGGGCTCACGCCCGGCGAGGCGTTGCCCGATCGTGGCCAGCACGATCTTCGTCGCCTGGTCGGCGTGCTCGCGGTCGCTGATCCCGCTCTGGTCGCTGACGACGGACAAGAACTGACCGTACTTCACAGCACTCCCTTCCTCTCGCGCCGGTTACCGTCGTGCGTACCCTGTGCACCCCGCTGCGAAACACCGGGCGGGGCACCGCGGCGGTCCGGATGCGCAACATCACCGCACTGCGCACGTTCCGCGCGGGCCCGCTCCGTGTCATCTTCGCCTGCGTACGCCCGTGCTCGTCCTGCAGGTCGACGAGCACCACAGCCACGCACCACCCCTGCAACCGGGAGGAGCCCCATGTCCTCGGAAGAACCCGACGAGCTGGGCACCGACTACAAAGGACGCGGCGATCTGCTGCGGGAGGACGAAGTCGAGCGCACCTTCGACACGATGGTCGCCCGCGGACGCCCGCGGTTGTTCCGCACGATCCCCGAACTCGTGGCCAGCGGCATCATCGCCGGCGTGGAAATCGCCCTGGGCGTGCTGGCCTTCCTGGCCGTGGAACAGGCCACCGGGAGCCAGCTGCTCGCCGGGCTGGCCTTCGGGGTCGGCTTCCTCACCCTCCTGCTGGGCAACAGCGAACTGTTCACCGAGGGATTCCTCGTGCCGCTCGCCGTCGTGCTCGCGAAGGAGGCCGGCTGGTGGCGGCTGATCCGCTTCTGGGTGCTGACGCTGCTCGGCAACCTCATCGGCGGGTGGGTGTCCATGTGGATGGTCATCACGGCGTTCCCCGAGCTGCGCCACCTCGCCGCCGAGACCGGCGCCAAGTACGCGGAGGCGGGGTTGAGCCTGCAGACGTTCCTGCTGGCGGTCCTCGCGGGCAGCACCATGACGTTGCTGACGCGCATGCGGCTGGGCACCGAGGACGACGTCGCCCGCGTGCTGGCGTCGATCGCGATCGCCTTCCTCGTCGCGGGGATGGGCATGTTCCACTCAGTGCTGGACACGTTGTTCATCTTCGGCGGCCTGCACGCCGGGGGCGACTACAACTACCTGCACTGGCTCGCCTTCTTCGGCTGGTGCGTGCTCGGCAACGCCGTCGGCGGGATCGGGCTCACCGCCTTCCTGCGCCTGGTCCGCAGCCACGTCCGGCTGTTCGAGTGGCGCCGCGCAACTCCCGCCAGCAACCGGCCGTGACCGCGGGTCCCGTTTGGTGTTCGGCGGTGGTGGGTACCGGATGATCAGGTGCTCGTCTCCCGGGACACGTCGCACCAGGCTCGGTGCTGTTCAGCGCGCAGCGGCAGCAAGCCCGGGGACCTCGGGGCACGGGGGGTTCGGTTCCAGCAGCGCCCGTGCCCCGCCCCGCACTCCACCCGCCCCGGTGCGGGGCCCGCATCGACGGGTGGGCGACATCCCTGTAACGTTCGTGGTGCGGTCGGTTGAGCAGACAGCCTGGCCAGCATTCCCAGTCGTGGCTGGGTGTCGCTGCGCCGCAGGAGTGCGTCGCTCCCACCGTGCTCTCCCCACGTGGGTCGCCAGTGCCCGGGCGGACGACACCCGCGTTCGGAGAGAGGTGTTATGACCGCGGCGCCCCGACGAACCGGAACCGGCGGTTCCGCACCGCAGCCGGATTCCCCCCACCCGGCCGAGCGGCCGGGGGCACCTCCCGTGCGGGCGGAGGAGCGCGGGCGGTTGCGGGTGCACTACCCCGCTGCCAGCACGGCTGTGCTCACCGTGAGCGGTGAGGTCGACGACGCCAACGTGGAGCGGCTGTCGAGCCTGGTGCACCAGCGGCTGAGCGGCCTGCTGGGAGCGCTCGTGCTCGACCTGTCCGGCGTGGGGTTCCTGAGCCTGTCCGCGGTGGAGGTGTTCACCCGGGCCGCCCACCGCGCCCGCGCCAACGGTCCCCAGCTGCGGCTGGTGGTCACCACGCCCGCGGTGCGGCGGGCGGTGCAGGTGGCCGAGCTGCAGCAGGTGGCGACCTGCTGCTCGAGCCTGTCGCAGGCGCTGTCCGACCTCCCCCCGGCCCGCACCGCGCCCGCGCCGCGCGACCAGCACGCCCCCGAGACCGCCTCGGACGCCCCGCGGGAAGGGGAACAACCTTGACCTCCCGGGACGCGGCCCGCTCCGCCGGGCCCCGCGGGTCCTCGCCGGTCCAGCGGGTGGAGAGCACCACCGACGCGCTGGACCAGCTGCTGGCGCTGCTGGAGCAGCGCCAGCCGTTGCGGACCGTGCTCGCGCAGCTGGTGCGCTCGGCCACGGCCACCATCCCCGACACCGGTAGTGCGACGGTGTCGATCCTGTGCCGCGACGGGAGCGCCCACACCGCCGCGGGCAGCCACGCCTGGGCGATGGAACTCGACGAGCAGCAGCACCGGGCCGAGGACGGCCCCTGCCTGCACGCGGCCCGCACGGGCCGGATGGTGCGGCTGGAGACCTCCGACGAGCAGCGGTGGCCCGAGTTCTGCCACGCCGCCCGCGACAACGAGGTCGCCGTCACCGTGGGGGTCCCGTTGCCGCTGGACGAGGACCTGGCCGCCACGGCGGCCGCGCTGAACCTCACCACCCCGCATCCGCACGCCTTCGACCCGCTCGACGAGGCCTTGCTGGAGCTGTTCACCAACGCCCTCTCGGCGGCCATCAACCACGCCTACCGCCACGCCCGCGCCCGCGAACTGGCCGAACAGCTCGGTCAGGCGCTGGAGCACCGCGACGTCATCGGCCAGGCCAAGGGCCTCCTCATCGCCCGCCACCGCTGCAGCCCCGAGCAGGCCTTCGACCACCTGCGCCGGGCCTCCCAGCACACCAACACCAAGCTCCACGAGGTCGCCGCGCGGCTGGTCGCGGACGAAAGCGGATAGCGCGGACGAAACCGGATGCGCTGCGCGAGCGCACCGCCGCCGAGGGACCGCCCGGCGCGCCAGCCCCTCGGCCCCGATCAACTCCCGGTACGATCGCTGCTGCACCTCGACCGCACCCGAGGCACCCGCGTCCGAAGCGAAAGCCCGTGCCCCCCGAGAAATCCCGCCGGGCCGGGGCAGCGCCGCTGTCCTGGTCCCACCGCGCCCGCCGCGCCGCGCTCCGGCTGGTCCGCGAGACCGCCGAGGTGATCACGCGGCACCGGATCGCCGGCCTCGCCGGCGAAGCGGCGTTCTTCACGCTGACCTCGCTGCCGCCGCTGCTGTTCGGCCTGGTCGGCACCCTGGGGTACCTGGCGAACGTGATCGGCGCCGACACCATCCGCGCCGTGCGCACCACGCTGGAGCAGGCCGCCGGCGCGGTCCTGTCCCCCCGGGGCATCGACCAGATCCTGCGGCCCGCACTCGACGAGGTGCTCACCACCGGTCAGGCCGGCGTCGTCTCGATCGGGTTCGTGCTCGTGCTGTGGTCGGGATCGACCGCGCTGCACGTCTTCATCGACGCGATCTCCACGATCTACGCACTCGCCGAGCAGCGCAGCCTCCTCCGGCAACGGCTGCTGTCGCTGCTGCTCTACACCACCGGGCTGCTCAGCGGGCTGGTGCTGCTGCCGCTGCTGGTCGTCGGGCCCGGCTGGATCGCCCAGCTCGCACCGGCGGCCTCGGTGCTCATCCACTGGCTGTACTGGCCCGGCATCGCGCTGGGCTCGATCGCCTCGCTGACCGCGCTCTACGCCCTGTCCGTCCCGGTGCGCACCCCCTGGCACGAGCACCTCCCCGGTGCCGTGCTCGCGCTGGCGCTGTGGCTGTTCGGCAGTTTCCTCCTGCGCCTGTACCTCGCCCTCGTCCTCGAGCACTCGGCCGTCTACGGAGCGCTCGCCGCCCCCATCGGCCTGCTGTTCTGGCTCTACATCACCGCCTTCGCGGTGCTGCTCGGCGCGGCCACGAACTCCGAGCTCGACACCGTCATGCCCAACCGCGCCACCGCGCGGGCGCGCGCGGAGCTCGCCACCCGGGCGGGGGCGGACGCGGGGGACGACGCCTCTTGACCGGGGCTGGTCCCGTGAGCGGCTGGCGGCGTTCCGGTCAACTGCCAGGCGGTTCGCGCCCGCTCCGCGCAGCCCCGCGGGCGCGGTGCTGCGCTGCGCCCGCTGCGCAGGCCTCGGCGCGCAGCGGGTGTTTACGAGTCCGCCGCGTGCGGTAGGCAACGGGCGAGGAGGGTGTGATGACCGAACAGGTTCGACTGCTCCCGCTCGGCGGGCACGAATACGCCGCGGAAGTGCACGAGGCGGGTGAGACCACCGAGCACCGCGTCGTGGGCGCGCAGGAGGTGCGCGACTCGCTCGACCTCCCGGAGGAGGACGAGGAGCGGTTCGTGACCGAGTCGCTGCGGTACTTGCTGCAGGAACGTCCCGTCACGGCGTTGCCGCACGACATCGACCTCAAGCGCGTGCACCAGGACGACCCGGAGTTCCTCCCGGAGATGCGCTCGCGCATCTCCGAATAGGACGGTGCGGGTGCCGGGCGGCCGCTGGAGGTTTCCGCGGTGGAAGCGCGGCCGATCACCGGGGACCTCTGAGCGCGGGGACCGAGCGCCGTGTGCCCGGTACCAGAGCCGCAGGGATCACCCGCCGCCGCAGAGGCGCTCGACGGCGTCGGCCGCGGCCCCGGTGCCACCGTCGCGGCGAACCCCGCTTTGCAGCACGCGTGCCCGCTCCGCTTTGCCCAACGCGGATTCGACGGCGGCGCGCAAGTTCGCGCCGCCCAACGGTTCGCCGGGTTGCGCTCCGGCGCCGATCTCCACGAGCGCGGCGGCGTTGAGGAACTGGTCGACCGCCTGCGGCAGCACCACGGTGGGGACCCCGAACCACAACGACTCCGCCGCGCTGCCCATCCCGGCGTGCGTGAGGAACACCGACGCGTGCGCCAGCACGTCCAGCTGCGGCTGGGTGCGCGCCGCCCGCACGCCGGCCGGCAACGGCCCGAGCGAAGCGGGGTCGACCTTCCCGGTGGCCAGCACGACCCGGTAATCACCGGCCAGTTCGTCGACGCACAGCCGGTAGAGGTCCGGCCGGTCGGTGTAGCTCGTGCCCAGCGACACGTACACCAGCGGCCGGTCGTCGCCGGGTTGCGGCGCCCAGCCCGTGCGGCGGGCGGGGTCGATGCACGGGCCCGCGAACACGTACCGGTCCGCGACCCGGTCGGCGTGCGGTTGCAGCGCCTTGGGGATGAGCACCACGCAAGCGTCGGGCCTGCCGAGGAACTCGTCGGCGTCGATCTCCATGCCGTTGCGGGACAACCAGGAACGCAGCGTCGTGTAGTAGTGCTGCCCGCTCGGCGAGGCCTTCAGCCGCGCGGTGTGCTCGGCCATCTCGTCTTCCATGCCCTCCCACGCGACGTAGGCGGTGGAGAGCTGGACGGCAGGCACGGCCCAGTGATGCGCCGCCACGCGGCCCGCCAGCCCGCCGATGTCGTAGAGCACCGCGTCCGGTTTGGAGATCCGCCGCAGCATCGGCTCCAGCACGGCCATCGCGTCGTCCAGGAACACCCGCATCGCCGCGCCCGGGTCCTCGGGCCAGTGCTCGTCCGCGTCCGGCATGACCGACTCGTGGGCGATGACCTCGGCGCCGGTCGCGGCCACCAACTCGGCCAGTCGGTGGCCGACGACGTAGCTGACCCGGTGCCCCCGTGAAACCAGCTCGGAGATCACCGCGAGGCCGGGGTAGACGTGGCTGGGCGCGGTGACACCGGCCATCACGAGATGCATAGGATCGTCCCCACCGACGTTGTGCACTGCTGGAATGTTCCGCCCCACGAGCTGCGGCCGTGCGCGGACCCGCCGCCCGCACTCGGCAAACCGCGATCTGCCTCGAGGGCGCAGCGTACCGCCGGTTCTGCACGAAGTGCGCCCGACCGACTGCGCCCCGGAGGCGTCCCCGTCCCCGCCCGCCGGGAGGCGTGCCCGCGCAAGGCCGGGGACCTCGGCGTCACGCGGCCCGCGCCGTCGAACGGGGTCGCGAAGCTCGAGAACGCCTGGGCTGGGCGCTGTTCGCCGCCGACCTCTCCGCCCTCACCACGAGCATCAGCCAGGTCCGAGCCCGCTGCGAAGCGCGCACCCGCTTCAACCCGGTGCCCGGGCCGGGCTTTCCGCTCTGCCCGATGCGGCAGCACGGCATCGGGGTCGAAACCGACTGCCTGCGACGTGTTCTCGTGATTCCTGCGCGCACAGGCGAGCTACGAGACCGGTGCGAAGCGGTGCCCCCGCGCAGCGCTGCGGCCAGCGGGCACGACGAGAAAGCCCCGCCGCAGACCGAAATCTGCGGCGGGGCTTCCTGCACGTCCTGCTGTGGAGCTGAGGGGAGTCGAACCCCTGACCTTCTCGATGCGAGCGAGACGCGCTACCTCCTGCGCTACAGCCCCATCCCGCGACCTCGCGGTCACGCACCGCCCGGCCCGGCCGATTGACCCGGCCACCTCACCGGGTGACCCCGCCGAGCGGTATCCACCACCGTAACGAACGTTGGCAGCGGGGTGACAACCCGGGGTCCACCACCGCCGCGCCGGGCTCGTTCCCCCTGCGCAGCAAGGCCCTTCGAGTCTCCGGACCTGCCTCCGGCCGTCCAGCGGCCCGGGCGCTCGGCCATCCGCGCCCAGAAGCCCGGCCTCCGGCAGCCCGGTCGCCCGGCAGGCGCTCCAGCGCTGCCGGGCGACCGGGCGTCGGGCGGACCAACCCGGGCGGACCGGTGTCGAGCGCTACAGCGCGATCACGCCGAGCAGCACCGCCACCAGCAGCATCACGATGCTGAAGGCCCACATCGGCAGGAACGAGTAGCGGATGTGCTTGCCCATGTCGACACCGGCGAGGCCGATGCCCAGCCACAGCGAGGCGTTGAACGGGCTGATGTAGGTGCCGATCACGTTGCCGATGAGCACGGTGTAGACCACGGTGACCGATCCGATGCCGAGCTGCGTGGACACGTCGTGCACCAGCGGCAGCAGCGCGAAGTAGTGCGCGTCCGTGCTGAGCACGAGCTCGAACGGCATGCCGAGCACGCCGACGATCAAGTGCAGGTAGGGCACGACCGGATCGGGCAGCACGGCGATCATGTCGCTGGCCAGCGAGCGCAGCATGCCCGACTCGGTGAGGATGCCCAGGAAGCACCCGGCCGCCAGGATGATCGCACCGGTGCCGAGCGCACCACCGCCGTGCGCGCGGATCCGCTCCATCTGGTCGGAGACCTTCGGGTAGTTGACCACGAGGGCGGCGCTGAGGCCGAGCATGAACACCAGGCCGGACGGCAGCACGTCGGCGACGAGGACACCGAGCACCGCCAGCACGAGCAGCCCGTTGAACCAGGGCAGGTAGGGCGGCTGCAGCTTCTCCGGCTCGCCGGACCCCGCGTCGGCACCGCCGGGGCCGACCGCGGAACCCCCGCCGGTGGAACCGCCCGCGGAGCCGGGATCCTCCCCCGCCTCGGCGGGACCGCCCGCACCGCCGCCGGCACCGGCCATGGCGGGCGTCTTCACCGCGGCGCGGCGGGCGATCCTCCGCTGCTCCCGCAAGCCGAGCAGCACGGCCATGCCCGTGAGCAGCACGACGCCGACGACCTGCAGCGGGATCAGCCCGTGCCAGAGCTCGATCGGGTCGTGGCCGGTCGAGGCCGCGGCGCGGCCGACGGGCCCGCCCCAGGGCAGCATGTTGAGGATCGCCATGCTGGTGCTCAGCAGCAGCATCAGCAGGTACGGGCTCATGCCGAGCCGCTTGTACAGCGGGAGGAGCGCGGGGATCGCGATCAGGTACGACGACGCCCCGGAACCGTCCAGGTGGCAGACGACGCCGATGAGCACGGTGACCACGGCGACGCCGACGACGTTGCCCCGGCTCACCCGCACCATCACGTTGATCAGCGGGTTGAACAGGCGGACGTCGTTCATGATGCCGAAGAACAGGATGGCGAACACGAGCATCACGGCGACGCTGAGCACGTCCTCCAGTCCGGTGTTGAAGAACTCACCGATGTCGCTCGGGCTGAATCCGGCGAGGAAGGCGCCGACTGTGGGAATCACGGTCATCCCCACGACCGGGGCTATTCGGCCGAGGATCAGCAGCGTCGCTATCGACGCGATGATCGCGAAGCCGATGATGCTGAGCATGTTCGACTCTCCTGCGCGTGTCGTTCGGGAACTCGCGGATCGACCGCACCGGGAGGCCTGCGTCACCCGGGTGTACGGCGATTTGCGACATCCTGAACCGCACGTGTCCCGGATCACGAGCTTTGTGTGCATTGGACCGGTAATGGTCGTATTGGTCCCGCAGAACCCCTTGCCGCGTACGGTGGTGACCTCATGACGAAGCGCGTTCGCCGCCGCGCACCGCTCCCGCTGACCCGGTACCTGTTCCTCGTGAACGCGGCGCTCCTGGTCGTCACGCTCGTCGCCGCCGGCTCGCTGTGGACGCTCCACGAGTACCGCGACGTGCGCGCCGAGTACACCCGGCGCGCGATGACCCTGGCGCAGTCGGTGGCGGCGCTGCCCCAGGTGCGCGGTTACCTCGCCGATCCGCAGCACCGCGGCGAGATCGCCCCGCTGGCCGCGCGGATCCGCCGCGCCGCCGACGTGCGCTACGTCGTCATCGTCGACTCCGACGGCATCCGGCACTCGCACCCCGACCCGCGCGCCATCGGCGGCCACCCGCACACCGACCCGGCACCGGTGCTGGCCGGCAACACGTGGACGGGCGTGGAGTGGGGCCCGGCCGGGCTCACCCTGCGCGCCCGGGTCCCGGTGCGCGACGAGGCCGAGGAGGTCGTCGGCTACGTCTCCGTCGGCGTGCTGTCCTCGCGGGTGACGCTGGCCGCGCGGAACGCGCTGCCCGTCATCGGCACGACCCTGCTGCTCGCCCTCGCCCTCGGCGCGGGTGGCGCGCTGTGGATCTCCCGCAGGATCCGCGCGAAGACGCACGGCCTGGAACCCGCCGAGATCACCGAGCTGCTGGAGAGCCGCGAAGCCCTGCTCTACGCCATCACCGAGGGCGTGCTCGCCGTCGGCGCGGACGGCACCG
Source organism: Salinifilum aidingensis (assembly GCF_054782015.1). Classification (NCBI taxonomy): domain Bacteria; kingdom Bacillati; phylum Actinomycetota; class Actinomycetes; order Pseudonocardiales; family Pseudonocardiaceae; genus Salinifilum; species Salinifilum aidingensis. The sequence goes on from NZ_BAAGTH010000001.1 coordinate 361,681, forward strand.
TGCTGCTGGCCAACGACTCGGCCCGCGAGGTGCTCGGGCTGCCGCGGGACTGCGTCGGCCGCACCCCGCGCGAGCTGGGACTGGACGAGCAGCTGTGCGACGTGCTGAGCGGTGCCGACACCCGGGAGGACGTGTTCCTCGCCGTCGGCGGGTGGCTGCTCGTGTGCAACCCCAGGCCGGTGCGCATCGGCGAGCAGGGCACGGGACGGCTGGTGACGCTGCGCGACCACACCGAGATCGTGCGGCTCGGCGGTGAGCTGGACGGCGTGCGCACCATGGCCAACGGCCTGCGCGCGCAGACCCACGAGTTCGCCAACCGCATCCACACCGTCACCGGCATGCTCGACCTCGGGGCCGTCGGCGAGGCCCGCGAGTACCTGTCCGAGCTGTCCGCCACGACGACGCGGGCGAGCACGTCCGTGTCCGAGCGCGTCCACGACACCGCGCTGGCGGCGCTCGTGCTGGCGAAGTCGGCGCAGGCCTCCGAGCGGGGCGTGGAGTTCGAGCTCGCCGCGCTCAGCGACGTGCCGCGGGAACTGCCGCCGCAGCTGCGCGACGACGTGCTGCTGATCGTGGGCAACCTGGTGGACAACGCCCTCGAAGCCGTGGACGGCTCCGGCTGGGTGGAGCTGCTCGTGCGGCTGCACCGGGACGGCGAACCGCTGCTGGAGATCCGCGTCACCGACTCGGGCCCGGGCCCGGCTCCCGCGGTCGCCGAGGAGGTGTTCGCCGCCGGGGTGAGCACCAAGGGGAGCGGCGGCACCGGCCACCGCGGCCTCGGGCTCGCGCTGGTGCGGCAGGCCGCACAGCGGTGGCACGGGTCGGTGGACGTGGACGCCACCGAGGAGACCGTGTTCAGCGCCTACCTCCCGGTGCGAGAGGATGCGCGCTAGCACGCCGGTAACGTCGCCGGCCGCTGCGCACGTCCGCGCGGTGCCGGTGGCGGCCGCCGTGCCGTCGGAAGCCGCGCCCCTCGGGGGCAGGACCCGTCGGAAGCGGGGACTCCCAGCGGAGGGCCCGCGCGGACGCCGCGCAGGAGGTGAGAGCCGGTGCTGTCGGTGCTCGTCGTCGACGACGACGCGCGCGTGGCGCGCAACCACCGGGATTTCGTCGCCTCGGTGCCGGGGTTCGCGGTGGTCGGCGTCGCCCACAGCGGCGCCGAGGCGCTGCGCGCCGTCGCCGAGCACCAGCCCGACCTCGTCCTGCTCGACCTCTACCTGCCGGACATGTCGGGCATCGACGTGCTGCAGCGGCTGCGGGCGCCGGACGAACCGGGCCCGGGCACGCCCGTGGACGTGCTGGTGATCACCGCGCTGCGCGACATCGACAACGTGCGCGCCGCGCTGCACGGCGGTGCGATGTACTACCTGCTCAAACCCTTCAACCTGGACGCGCTGCGGGAGCAGCTGGACCGCTTCGCAGCGGTGCGCGACAAGCTCACCGGCGTGGAGCAGGCCACCCAGCGGGACGTGGACCGCGTGTTCGGCGTGCGCCGCCCGACCTCGCGGACGAGCCTGCCGAAGGGGCTGACGGCGGAGACGGCGCAGCTCGTGGCGGAGACGCTGCGCGCGGCCGAGTCCGACCTGTCGGCCGTGGAGGTCGCCGAGCGCGCCGGCATCGCGCGGGTGACCGCGCGGCGCTACCTCGAGCACCTGTGCGCCGACGGGCAGGCCGCGCTGCGGATGCGGTACGGGTCGGCCGGGCGGCCCGAGCACCGCTACCGGTGGGTGCGGTGAACCACGAGGAAGTGTCCCCGGAAACGCGGGTGGGTGCGTAGCAGGACCTCCGGGGAAGCCCCCGCTCCGGGTGCTCGACATCGAGCAGCCGCCGCGACACGGGATCTGGCCCCGTTCGCGATCGCGCGTCGCAACATGTAGTGTGCTCGGTGCTGGTGGTTCACGGGGCCGGGAACGGTCCGGTGAGGCGAGAGGGAACCCGGTGGGAATCCGGGACTGCCCCGCAGCGGTGAGCGGGAACGACCGCCGTCACCACCCCCGCGGTGGTGCAGCACTGGACGCACGTCCGGGAAGCGACGGCCAGTAGGGCCGGCCGAGCGCCGGAAGCCCGCGAGTCCGAAGACCTGCCACCGGTGTGCGCGGGAGAACGCGCACGCACGCCGGGCCTCGAGGGCGGGCCCCGGACACGCGGACCACCCCGCCGGGTGGAGAACCCGCCACGCGGAACGCACCGCAGCGGCGCAGCGCGCCGGCGTCCACCACTCCCGCTCGCGAGGTCCCGGATACGGACGGACTCGCGAGAGGAGAGCGTCGTGACCCAAGCGCCCCCGGCAGCACCCGCGCGCACGCCGGAGCTGAGCGTGCGCGAACCCGACGGCCGCCTGCGCCCGCTCGACTGGGACCGCGTGGTGCGCCTCGTGCAGCACGCGACCAGCGGGCTCGCCGACGTGCACGCCGAACCGGTGCTGGCCGAGATCCGCCGCAACCTCTACGACGGCGTGCGCGCCGAGGAGCTCGCGCAGGCGCAGATCATGGCCGCGCGCACCCTCGTCGAGTCCGAACCGAACTACTCGCACGTCTGCGCCCGGCTGCTGCTGCACGCGCTGCGCGGCGAAGCGCTGCAGCACCTCGGCACGACCGCGTCCGAATCGGACATAGGCGAACCGGGAACCGACTGCGCCGAGCACTTCCCCGCCTACGTGCGATTGGGCGTCCACCTCGGACTGCTCGACCCGGAGCTGGAGCGGTTCGACCTGGAACGGCTGGCCGCCGCGCTCGTCGGCGAGCGCGACCTGCAGTTCACCCACCTCGGCCTGCAGACGCTCCACGACCGCTACCTGCTGCACGACGACGGGGTGCGGTTCGAGCTGCCGCAGGCGTTCTTCATGCGCGTGGCCATGGGCCTGGCGCTGCACGAGGACGACCGCGAGCGGCGTGCGATCGAGTTCTACGAGCTGCTGTCGACGTTCACGTTCATGGCCTCGACGCCGACCCTGTTCAACGCGGGAACCCTGCGGCCGCAGCTGTCCTCGTGCTTCCTCACCACTGTGGACGACGACCTCTCGTCGATCTTCCGCTCGTACCGCAGCAACGCGATGCTCGCGAAGTACTCCGGCGGGCTCGGCAACGACTGGACGCCCGTGCGCGGGCTCGGTGCGCGCATCCGCGGCACCAACGGGACCTCGCAGGGCGTCGTGCCGTTCCTGAAGATCGCCAACGACACGACGGTCGCCGTCAACCAGGGCGGCAAGCGCAAGGGCGCGGCGTGCGCCTACCTGGAGACCTGGCACATCGACATCGAGGAATTCCTCGACCTGCGCAAGAACACCGGCGACGACCGGCGCCGCACGCACGACATGAACACGGCGAACTGGATCCCGGACGAGTTCATGCGGCGCGTCGAGGCCGACGCCGAGTGGACGCTGTTCTCGCCCGACGAGGTGCCCGGCCTGCACGACGCCTGCGGCACCGACTTCGCCGAGCGCTACCGGGCCGCCGAAGCGGCCGCCGACCGCGGCGAGATCGCCGTGTTCCGCCGGGTGCGGGCGGTGGAGCTGTGGCGGCGGATGCTCACCGCCCTGTTCGAGACCGGCCACCCGTGGCTGACGTTCAAGGACCCGTGCAACCTGCGCTCGCCGCAGCAGCACGCGGGCGTGGTGCACTCGTCCAACCTGTGCACCGAGATCACGTTGAACACCGGCCCGGACGAGGTGGCCGTGTGCAACCTCGGGTCGGTGAACCTGCGGGCGCACGTCGGCTCCGACGGCCTCGACCACGCGCGGCTGGAGAGCACGGTCACCACCGCCGTGCGCATGCTGGACAACGTCATCGACCTCAACTTCTACACGCTCGACGAGGCCCGCGACTCCAACTTCCGCCACCGCCCCGTCGGGCTGGGCGTCATGGGGCTGCAGGACGCCCTGTTCGAGCAGGGCGTCCCGTTCGCCTCCGCGGAGGCCGTCGAGTTCGCCGACACGAGCACCGAGGCGGTGAGCTACTACGCGATCGCCGCCTCGGTGCAGCTGGCGGCCGAACGCGGCCGGTACTCCTCCTTCGAGGGGTCGCTGTGGAGCCGCGGCATCCTGCCGGTCGACTCGCTGCGCCTGCTCGAGCAGGCGCGCGACCCCGAGCACGCCGAGCTGGACCACTCCGCGCGCATGGACTGGGACGGGCTGCGCCGGCGGGTGCGGAACACGGGCATGCGCAACTCCAACGTGCTGGCCATCGCCCCGACGGCCACGATCTCGAACATCTGCGGTGTGGGCCAGTCCGTCGAGCCGCTGTTCTCGAACCTGTTCGTCAAGTCCAACATGTCCGGCGACTTCACCGCCATCAACCCGCACCTGGTGCGGGACCTGAAGCGGCGCGGCCTGTGGGACGCGGCGATGGTCGCGGACCTGAAGTACCACGACGGCACCGTCTCGGCCATCGACCGCGTCCCCGCAGACCTCAAGGCGTTGTACGCGAACGCGTTCGAAGTGGACAGCTCCTGGATCGTGGAGGCCGCGGCGCGCCGCCAGAAGTGGCTCGACCAGGCGCAGTCGCTGAACCTCTACATCGCCTCCCCGAGCGGCAAGAAGCTCGACGCGCTGTACCGCGCGGCCTGGCGCAAGGGCCTGAAGACGACCTACTACCTGCGCTCCCGTTCGGCCACCCAGGTGGAGAAGAGCACGCTGCGCGGCACCGACGGCAAGCTCAACGCGGTCCCGGCGACCCCGGCCGCGGAGCGCGGCGCCGAGCCGACCGGCTCCGCCGCGTGCGCCGCCGACGAGCCCGACTGCGACGCCTGCCAGTAGCTGGACTTCGCCGGGTCGTTTTGCGCACGGGATTCCGCAGCTGGACCTCCTGCACTCCCAGCTGCCCCCGACCTCCCGCCCCGGACAACGGAACAGACGCCCTGCCTCGCCGTCCACGCCCCTTGGAGCACTCGAGATGACCACCGCCGCCAACGACACCGATCCCACCGGTCTCGGCGCGATCGACCGGGACGCCGGACGCGTCACCGTCGACGACAAGTCCATGATCAACGCCCGCGCCGACGTGAACCAGCTGCTGCCGCTGAAGTACCACTGGGCCTGGGAGAAGTACCTCGCCGGCTGCCACAACCACTGGATGCCCACCGAGGTCGGCATGCAGGCCGACATCGCGCTGTGGAAGTCCTCCGACGGGCTCACCGAGGACGAACGGCTCATGCTCGTGCGCAACCTCGGGTTCTTCGCCACCGCCGAGTCCCTGGTGGCCAACAACGTCGTCCTGGCCGTGTACCGGCACCTGACCAACCCGGAGTGCCGCCAGTACCTGCTGCGGCAGGCCTTCGAGGAGGCGGTGCACACGCAGACGTTCCAGTACATCTGCGAGAGCCTCGGGCTCGACGAGGGCGAGCTGTTCAACGCCTACCGCGAGGTCCCCTCCATCGCCGACAAGGACGCGTGGGCGCTGCAGTACACGCAGAACCTGGAAGATCCCGGGTTCACCACCGGCACCCCGGAGGCGGACCAGAACTTCCTGCGCGACCTCATCGCCTTCTACGTGATCTTCGAAGGCATGTGGTTCTACACGGGTTTCGCGCAGATCCTCGCGCTGGGCCGGCGCAACAAGATGGTCGGCATCGCCGAGCAGTACCAGTACATCCTGCGCGACGAGTCGCTGCACATGAACTTCGGCATCGACTGCATCAACCAGATCAAGCTGGAGAACCCGCACCTGTGGACGGCGCAGTTCCAGCGCGAGGTGCGCACCATGCTCGCCGAGGCCTGCGACCTGGAGGTCGCCTACGCGCGGGACACGATGCCGCGCGGGATGCTCGGGCTGACCGCCGAGCTGTGCGAGCAGTACATGCACTTCATCACCGACCGCCGCGCGCAGCAGATCGGCCTGGATCCGCTCTTCGGGGCGCGGGAGAACCCGTTCCCGTGGATGTCGGAGACGATGGACCTGCGCAAGGAGAAGAACTTCTTCGAGACCCGGGTCACCGAGTACCAGAGCGGCGCCGCCCTCGACTGGGACTGACCCCTCGATCCGCAGCGGTCACCGGCTCCCACCACCGTGCAGGGCAACTCGCCCGGTGACCGCTGCCCCCGGCGTGCTCCCGGCTCGTCCCGTCTCCGCCGGGAGCACACCCGGTCCGTCCGGCAGGATCGGCCGTCCCCACCGGACGGACCGCGGTCGTCCCGCGGGAAGCGCTGTGGCACCGCTTCCCGCGGGACGGGCCAACAGCACTGTTCCGCATCACTGTCGATCGCTGCCCCAGGAAGACCGGGAGCCTTTCGGGATTCGACGCGGCAGCGTCGAAGGTCCACCCGAGTGGCGGCACCCACTGCGGGTTCTCCTGTGCGGATCTTCGCGAGGAAGGCGCGGCAGCGCGTCTATTCCGCTGTCCGGGGCGGGCAAACCATCCAACAACGTCCTACTGCGCCACCGCGTCGCGTGCTGCGCGGGCGGCCTGGCGCATCGACCCGACCAGCAGGTCGCGGTACTCCTCGGCCGTGGCCGCATCGCCCTCGGAGACCGCGTCGTCGATCGCCGGCAGCGGCTGCACCTCGTAGCCGGTGTACGTGCCGGGGGCGTAGACCATGTGCTTGTACCACTCGCGGCCGGGCAGTCCCTTCTCCCGGGTCAGCGCCCGCTCCTGCTGCACCAGGGCTTCGTTGACCCGTTCGGCGTCGGCCGCACCGCCGCGTGCCGCGCCCTCCAGCCGCAGCGTTGCCGCGCGCCACTCGCGCGCCGCCGCGTAGGCCGGTGCCAGGTCCACCACGGGGTCGCCAGACTGCTGCTCGTCCAGCTCCCGCAGGTGGCCGAGGACCTCCTCCGCGTACTCGGAGTAGGCCATCGGCAGCACCTCCGCGTCGGCCAACCGCAGCGCGAACGTGCCCGCGTACGCCGCGGACGCCTCGTGGTACCGGTAGCCGGGGTCGAGGAAGTTCCGCATCGCGTGCAGGTCGTCGTAGGCGCTGTGGTACTCGCCGGACGGCGTGGACATGCCCATGTCGGCGGCGGCGATGCCCAGGTGGTCCAGGAACGGCGTGTAGTCGGAACCGCTGCCCAACCGCTCCGGCACCGGCGCGGGCCGGTCGGTGCTGTCCTTCCAGTTCTCGTACAGCGTGCCGTGCTCGGGGTCCTTGATTTCCTTGGCGATGTCGGTGAGGACGCCGTCGAGCGCGGGCACGGAACTGGCGGAGAACTCCTTCCCGCCGCCGGCTCCGTCGAGGTTCAGGTAGGCCACCGCGTCGTCCACCAGGTCGGCGCGGTGCTGCTCGGCCCACTCGGTCGCGCCGAGCAGCCCGTACTCCTCGCCGTCCCAACCGGCCAGCACGATCGTCCGGTCCGGCTGCCAGCCCTGCTCGCGCAGCTGCGCCAGCGCCCGGGCGGCCTCCATCACCGTGGTCCAGCCGGAGACGTCGTCCTTGGCCCCGTAGGTCCACGAGTCGAAGTGCGCGCCGAGCACGACCTTCTGCTCGGGGTGCTTCGCCCCGGGGATCTCGGTGATCACGTCGCGCACCGGGGTCTGCTCGTAGTCGATGTCCAGGTCCACGTTGGCGGTGGTCGGCCCCGGCCCCACGCGGTAGTCCATGTCCAGTCCGCCCTGCCAGTCTTCGGGCGCTCGCGGCCCTTCCAGCGCGGCGAGCAGGTGCTCGGCCTGGCCGTAGGAGATCGGCGTGGTCGGCACGCTGGTCGTGTTCTCCGCCTCGGACGGGTCGAGCCGCGGCACGCCCGGCTTGGACGGAGCGCCCGGGGTGAGCGGGTCGCCCGGGTGCTGGAAGATGTACTGCACGCTGCCGCGCTGGATGCCGTCGGCGTTGCGCCAGGGCCCCTCGGGGTAGACCGCGCCCTTGCGGAACCCGTCGTCGGCGGGGTCGGAGTACAGGATCACGCCCGCGGCGCCGTGCTCCTCGGCCACTTTGGACTTGACGCCGCGGAAGCTCTCGCCGTAGCGGGCGAGCACGATCTTGCCCTCGACGTCGACGCCGAGCCGCTCGAGCTCGGCGTAGTCCTCCGGCAGGCCGTAGTTGACGTAGACGACGTCGGAGGTGACGTCGCCGGCGGGCGAGTACGCGTTGTAGCCGGGGACGACGTCGGCGTAGTTCTCGTGCCACGGGTAGGCGGGCTCGCGGACGTCGAGTTCGCGCCGTTCCGGCGCGGTCATCGTCACCGAGATGTCCTGCGGCGAGGACGCGTGCACGCGGTAGGTCTCCAGCTGCGCGTCCAGGCCCCACTGGCGCAGCTTGTCCACGGAGTACCGCGCGCGGCGCTCGGCTCCCTCCGTGCCGACCAGCCCCGGGTAGCTCGCCATGTCCTCGCTCATGCGCGCGGCGCTGTCCGCATCCACCTCCTGCTGCAGCCGCTCCTCCCACTCCTGCGGGTCCTCGGTCGTGGTGGACGCCGGCGCCGCTGCGCCGAGGACGAGCGCGGTGCTGCACGCGACCGCGCCGAGGACGCGGACGAAGCGGCGGTGTCGTGCGTGCTGGGGCATCCGTCCTCCTGGAACCTGGCACCGGGTCGATCAGCAGGCGAAAAGTACGAAGAGGACGGCGGGCCGCGCAATCGCCACCACCCGTTCGCACGCGAATTTCCCGCGACCGGTGGACCTGCCGGGCGCCGATCCGAGGGGCCGGGCCGGAGCGGCGCAGCAGTCGCCGAACACCGGACCGCCCTGTGAATCGGTGCACACCCCGCGCGGCGCGGCGTGCGGGCGCCCGGCGCCACCACCGGCCGCGGCCAGGAGGATTCGCCGTTCGGAAGATCATCGCCCGCTCGACGCGCCCGGGCGGTCCCTTGCTGCGTACCGGCAACACCGTTATCTTGCAGCAAGGCAAGGCAAACCTAATGCCCGTGCGGTCCTCGTGTCCGCGCGACACCGGCGGGGAACCGCGCGTCGACACGACTCCCGGACCTCCGGGCGAGGACCCGACGGGGCGTCCTCGTGCTCGGCCTGCCAGAACAGCAACGACGGAACAGCCAGCCCACACACAGCGAGAGGTGACCGCGCGTGCGGACCAATGCACGGCTCGGCGGCGGCAGCGACGGCGCCGAGGCGCTCGCTCCGCTGCTGGAGGCCGCGCTCGAAGCCTTCCACAAGGGGACCTCCGACCGCGGTGGACCGCTCCCCGCCGGCGGCGACCCCGCCGTGGCGGAACGGCTCAGCACCGCCGGACCGTCCCTCCCGGAAACCGGGATCGGAGCCGAGCAGGCCCTGCACGAGCGGGTGCGGGCGTTCACCGCGAACGCGGCCGAACCGGCCGACCCCCGCTGCGCGGGACACCTGCACGCGCCGCCGCTGGCGGTCGCGCTCGCCGCCGACCTCGTGGCGAGCACCGCGAACTCCTCGCTGGACTCCTGGGACCAGGGACCCTCCGGCACGGTGGTCGAGCGGGACGTCGTGCGCACCACGGCGGGGCTCGTCGGGTTCGACCCGGACTCCGCGGCCGGCGCGCTCACCTCCGGCGGCACCGAGTCCAACCTCACCGCGCTGCTGCTCGCCCGCGACCGCGCCGCGGCGCACCGCCCGCGCGTGTTCTGCTCCGAGCAGGCCCACTTCTCGATCGCCCGCGCGGCGGGGATCCTCGGCATCGGCGAGGACGCGGTCGTCCCCGTCCCGGTCGACGAGCAGCACCGCATGGCACCGGAGGGGCTGCGCGACGCGCTCGTCCGCGCGCAGGAGGCCGGTGGCACGCCGCTGGCCGTGGTGGCCACGGCCGGCACCACCGACCTCGGCGTGGTCGACCCGATCCCCGAGATCGCCGCACTCGCGGGGGAGTTCGGCGCGTGGGTGCACGTCGACGCCGCCTACGGCGGCGGAGCGCTGTTCTCCGAGCGCCTCGCCCCGCTCCTGCGGGGCATCGAGCGGGTGGAATCGGTGGGCCTCGACCTGCACAAGCTCGGCTGGCAACCGGTGGCCACCGGCATGCTGCTCACCCGGCGGGCCGCGCTGTTCGACCCGCTGGACCGGCGGGTGTCCTACCTGAACACCGACGACGACGAGGAGGCCGGTTTCCCCGGGCTCGTGCACCGCTCGCTGCGCACCACCCGCCGGGCCGACGCGTTCAAAGTGGACGTCACCTTCCGGGCGCTGGGCAGGCGCGGCCTCGGTGCGCTGGTGGACCGGTGCCACGACCTCGCCGGCCACGCCGCCGACCGGATCGCCGAGCACCCGCAGCTGCGGCTGCTGCGCCGGCCCGAGCTGAGCACCGTCGTGTTCCGCTACGTCCCGGAGCACGGCGAGGCCGACCGCTGCAACGCGCGCCTGCGGCAGCGGCTCCTCGACGAGGGCCGCGCCGTGGTCGGTCGGACCGAACTGGACGGACGGATCCACCTCAAACTGACGTTGCTGAACCCGCACGCCACCGAAGCCGACGTCGACTCGGTGCTCACCGCGGTGGTCGAGGCGGGAGACAAGGAAGCAGTAGCTGTATGACGAGCAGTGTGCATGCGGACGCCCCCGCGATCCGCGCGCAGGACGACGCCGAACGGGTCGCCGGGGACGCGACCACCGAGGGGCTGCTGCGCTGCTGGGTGCGCGAGAACGCGCTGCGGTTGCACGGGGACACCGCCGCGTTCGACTTCCCCACCAGCGGGGTGCGGGTCACCGCGCCCGTGCTGTACCGCTCGGCGACCGGGCACCACCGGTTCGGCACGCCGCGCCTGCCGTCCGGCGCGGCGGTCAGCGCGGTCACCCTGGCCGCGCTGATCGGCCTCGAGGCCACGGCGGGACGGCAGCACCAGCAGCACGTGACCGACGACCTCGTCGGCCGCGTGGCCGATTCGCAGGCGCGCGTGGCCCAGTACCTGTGGCACCGGGCGCAGCACGAGGACCCGGTGGACGCGCCGCCGTTCCTGGCCGGCGAGCAGGCCCTGGTGCTGGGGCACCCGCTGCACCCCGCACCGAAGAGCCGCCAGGGCATCAGCCCCTCCGAGGGGCGCCGGTTCTCCCCCGAGCTGCGGGGCGGGTTCCCGCTGTTCTGGTTCGCCGCCGACCCGTCGGTGGTCTCCCACGAGGGCGCTCCGGTCGACGCGCTGGCCGGTTTCGCACCGGAGGTGCCCCCCGGGACCGTGCCCGTGCCCGCGCACCCGTGGCAGGCGCGGGAGGTGCTGGCCAAACCGGAGATCCGGGACCTGCGCGAGCGGGGGCTGCTCGAACCGCTGGGCGAGCACGGCCCGGAGTGGTACCCGACCGCCTCGGTGCGCACCCTCTACCACCCGGACGCACCGGTGATGCTCAAGTGCTCGCTGAGCATGCCGATCACCAACTCGGTGCGGGAGAACCTGCGCAAGGAGCTCCGCCGCGGGGCCGAGATCGACCGGCTGCTCGGCGGGGGCCTCGCCGGGGAGCTGGCGGCGCAGCACCCCGGTTTCGGCATCGTGCGCGATCCGGCGTGGATCGCGGTGGACGTGCCCGCGGCGGCCGAGAGCGGGCTGGAGACGATCGTGCGGGACAACCCGTTCCGCGGGGGCGAACGCGCCTGCTGCGTGGCCGGTCTGGTGGCCGAACGGCCCGACCGCGGGCCGTCCCGCATCGCCGCCGTGCTCGAGCGGCTCGCCGCCGCGGAGGGCGCCGGCACCGCCGAGATCGCCGAGCGCTGGTGCGCGCGCTACTTCGACGCCGTCGTCGCGCCGGTGCTGTGGCTCTACCGCGCGCACGGGCTCGGGCTGGAGGCGCACCAGCAGAACACCCTGGTGGAGCTCGACGAGCAGGGCTGGCCGCGCGGCGGGTGGTACCGGGACAACCAGGGCTACTACATCTCCGAACCGCGCCACGACCTGCACCGGTTCCTGCCGGACATCGGCGACGGGGAGAACCTGTGCCCCGACGAGCTCATCAACGAGCGCCTCGGCTACTACATCGGCATCAACAACCTGCTCGGCCTGGTCGGTGCGCTCGGCAACCAGGGGTTGGCCGACGAGCGGCGCCTGCTCGCGGTGCTGCGCGAGCGCCTGCGCGGCTTCGACGACCTGGCGCTGGCGCGCGCGCTGGCCGAGGAGCCGACGCTGCGCTGCAAGGCCAACCTGCTCACCCGCATCGACGGACTGGACGAACTCGTCGGACCGATCGCGAGCCAGTCCGTGTACCGCGACATCCCGAACCCGTTCGTGGAAGCGAGCTCATGAGCCCTGCCTACGACCTGGTCGGCGTCGGCATCGGACCGTTCAACCTGTCCCTCGCCGCTCTGGCCGACTCGCTGCCCGACGTCTCGGTCGCGCTGTTCGACGAGAGCCCGGAGTTCTCCTGGCACCCCGGTCTGCTCATCGAGGGCACGACCCTGCAGGTGCCGTTCCTGGCCGATCTGGTCACGATGGTGGACCCGACGAGCCGGTGGTCCTTCCTGTCCTACCTCAAGGAGCACGACCGGCTGTTCCCGTTCTACTTCGCGGAGAACTTCCACATCCCGCGGCAGGAGTACAGCCACTACTGCCGCTGGGTCGCCGATTCCCTGCCGTCCTGCACGTTCGGCCAGCGCGTCACGGCGGTCGACTGGGACGCCGACAGCGGGCTGTTCACCGTCGAGCGCACCGACCAGCGCACCGCCGAGACGGCGGTGGTCACCGCGCGCAACGTCGTCCTCGGCGTGGGCACGACGCCCTCGGTGCCGGCCGCGTTCACCGGCCTGCTCGGCAAGCAGGTCTTCCACGCGGCGGAGTACCTGGACCGGTACGAGTCGCTGCGCGAGGCCGAGGACATCACCGTGCTGGGCTCGGGCCAGTCCGGTTCCGAGGTGCTGCTGGACCTGTTGCGCGAGCAGCGCAGCACCGGCTGGCGGCTGCGCTGGCTGACCCGCTCGCCCGCGCTGGCGCCGATGGAGTACTCCAAGCTGGGCCTGGAGCACTTCACGCCGGACTACACGCAGTACTTCCGCACGCTGGACCAGTCCACCCGGGACTCCCTGGTCCCGCAGCAGTGGCAGCTGTACAAGGCCAGCAGCGCGGGAACGCTGGCCGAGATCCACGACCTGCTGTACCAGCGCGGCATCGGCGGGCAGGCACCGGACGTCACGATCACGCCGAACATCGCGGTGACCGGCGCGGAGGGCGGCGAGCGCATCTCGCTGCGGTGCCACCACCTCCAGCAGGACCGCACCTTCGACGTCAGCACCGACCGGGTGGTGCTGGCCACGGGGTTCACCGCCGAGCGGCCCGCGTGCCTGGACCCGCTCACCGCGGCGATCAGCTGGGACGAGCGGGGGCGCTACCAGGTCACCGACGACTACCGCGTCGTCACCGACGACGCGGTCTCCGGCGGGCTGTACGTGCAGAACGCCGAGATGCACACGCACGGGGTGGGCGCACCGGACCTGGGCCTCGGGGCGCACCGCGCCGCGACCATCCTCAACTCCGTCGCCGGCAGGCGATTCACCCTTCCCGAACGCACCGCCTACACCACGTTCGGCGTCGAACTCTGAGACTTGCGAGGTAGCACATGACGCTGTCACTTCCCGCCGAGCTGACCGAGGAGAACTGGCGGCGCGCGGGGCGCGCCCTGCTGGCCAAGTCGCTCGGTGAGCTCTCGTACGAGCAGCTGCTGGAACCCGTCCACCTCGACGGGGACCGCTACCGGGTGGACCTTCCGGAGGCGGTGTCCTACGCGTTCACCGCGCGGCGCGGCGCGTTCCAGGACTGGCGGGTGGACCCGGCGACGATCGTGCGCACCGGCCCGGACGGCGAGCACGCGGCCGAGGACCCGCTGCGCTTCTTCCTCGACGCCTACGAGGCGCTGGGCGTCAGCGGCGACACCGCGGGGCACTTCCACCGCGAGCTCACCGCGACGCTCGTCGCGGACGCGCGCCTGCTGGACTCCGGCCTGTCCGCCGCGGAGCTCGCCGGGCTGGACTACGTGAGCCTCGAGGGCCACCAGACCGGGCACCCGTGGCTCATCCCGAACAAGGGCCGGGTCGGTTTCTCCGACTCGGACGCCGAGCGCTACGGGCCGGAGGCGCGCCGCACGCACCAGCTCCCCTGGATGGCGGTGCACCGCTCGCTGGCCGACTACCGCGCGGTGGCCGGGCTCGACCAGGACGTGCTGCTGAAGACCGAGCTGGACGCCGCGGACGAGCAGCGGTTCACCGCGGTGCTCGGCGAGCGGGGCCTGGACGCGGCGGAGTACGTGTTCATGCCGGTGCACCCGTGGCAGTGGGACCACGTGGTCATCCCCGACTTCGCCGCGGAGATCGCGCAGCGCCTCATCGTGCCGCTGGGCACCGGCCCGGACCGGTACGTGGCGCAGCAGTCGATCCGCACGTTCGCCAACATCGACAACGAGCAGCGGCACTTCGTCAAACTGCCGCTGTCCATCCTGAACACCCTGGTGTGGCGGGGGTTGCCGACCGAGCGCACCGTCGCGGCCCCGGCGGTGACCTCCTGGATCCACGACCTCGCCGCCTCGGACGAGTACCTGCGGGACACCGGTGCCGTGCTGCTCGGCGAGGTGGCCTCGGTGACGGTGCGGCACCGCGGGCTGGAGCAGATCGCGAACGTGCCGTACCAGTACAAGGAACTGCTCGGGGCGATCTGGCGGGAACCGCTGGCCGGCAAGCTCGACAGCGGGGAGAAGGCGCGGACGCTGGCCTCGCTGCTGCACGTGGACCCGCAGGGCACCGCGTTCGTCAGCGAACTGGTGCGGCGGTCCGGCCTGGACGCGCAGGAGTGGCTGCGGCGCCTGTTCCACGCGCTGATGCCGCCGCTGCTGCACTTCCTCTACCGCTACGGCGTGGTGTTCTCGCCGCACGGGGAGAACACGATCTTCGTCTGCGACGAGAACGACGTGCCCACCCGCCTGGCGGTGAAGGACTTCGTCGACGACGTCAACATCAGCGAAACGCCGCTGCCGGAGCTCTCCGAGCTGCCGGAGGACGTGGACGGCGCGCTGCTGCGGGAACCGCCGGAGATGCTGCGGCAGTTCATCCAGAGCGGCCTGTTCGTCGGCCACTTCCGCTACCTCGCGCCGCTGGTGGAGGAGCACCTGGGCGTCGCCGAGAGCACGTTCTGGTCGCTGCTGCGCGAGGAGGTCCTCGCCTACCAGCGCAACTTCCCGGAACTGTCCGAGCGCTTCGCGACGTTCAACCTGTTCACCCCGCGCATCGACCGGCTGTGCCTGAACCGCAACCGGCTGCTGCTCGACGCCTACCGGGACCGCCCGGAGCGCCCGCACGCGGCCGTGCACGGCACGGTGCCGAACCCGCTGGCCGGCGAGGTGAGCTGACCCGGCGCGGTTCGATCCGCGCACCGGCCCCGCGGCCGGGATGTGGCCTTCCGCGGTCGGGTGCTGACCGGCAGTAGCTTCCGAGGCCGTGCCGGGCGGGCGACCCCCGCTCGGCGCGGCCCGGTCGTCGTGCGCGGTGGGCGTTTTCGGCGGCGGTGGCCGCTCGATGTCGAGCGCCCGGCGGCGAGGGGCGCGAGAGGTGCCGCGGCCGGCGTGCGCGCGCAGCACGGACGAACGCCGCCGCAGGATCCGGAAACGCGCGACGGGCGGGCCCTCGAAGCGGGCCCGCCCGTCGCGCGGCGGAATTCTCAGTCGAGCGCGTCGGTGACGGCGTCGCGGACGACGCCCAGCCCCTGCTCGAGCTCCTCCTCGGTGACGGTCAGCGGGGGCATCACCTTGACGACCTCGTCCTCCGGGCCGGAGGTCTCCACGAGCAGCTTGCGGTCGAAGGCCGCGCGCGCCACTTTCGCGGCGGACGCGGGGTCCTCGAAGCTCAGCCCCCGGGCCAGCCCGCGGCCCTTGGCGGTGCTGCCGGGGTACTCGGCGGCGATCTTCTCCAGCACCGCGCCGACGCGCTCGCCGTACCGCTCGGTGCTGCGGCGCAGCTCGTCGTCGTTCCAGTAGTGCCGCAGCGCGGCGGATCCGGTGACGAACGCGGGGTTGTTGCCGCGGAACGTCCCGTTGTGCTCACCCGGTTTCCACACGTCCAGCTCCGGCTTGAACAGGGTGAGCGCCAGCGGCATCCCGTAGCCGCCGATCGACTTGGACAGGCAGACGACGTCCGGTTCGATGCCGGCCTCTTCGAAGCTGAAGAACGGGCCCGTGCGGCCGCAGCCCATCTGCACGTCGTCGACGATCAGCAGGATCCCGTGCTCGCGGCAGATCCCCTGCAGGTGGCGCAGCCACTCGCCGCGCGCGTCGTTGATCCCGCCCTCGCCCTGCAGGGTTTCCACGATCACGGCGGCCGGTGCGTCGAGGCCGCTGCCGGAGTCCTGCAGCATCCGCTCGAAGTGCCGGAAGTCCGGCTCCTCGCCGGCGTGGTCGTCGTAGGGGATCGGCGTGGCGTGCGCCAGCGGAACTCCGGCCCCGCGGCGCTTCCCGGCGCTGCCGGTCACGGCCAACGCGCCCAGCGTCATGCCGTGGAACGCGTTGGTGAACCCGACGACCTGGTGGCGTCCGGTGACCTTGCGGGCGAGCTTCAGCGCGGCCTCGACCGCGTTGGTCCCGGTCGGACCGGGGAACTGCACCTTGTACGACAGGCCGCGCGGCCGCAGGACGATGTTCTGCAGGTCGTGCAGGAACTCGCGCTTGGCCGCGGTGGCCTGGTCCATGCCGTGCGTCACCCGGTCGTTGTCCAGGTAGTCGATGAGCGCGCGCTTGAGCACCGGGTTGTTGTGGCCGTAGTTGAGCGCCCCCGCGCCGGCGAAGAAGTCCAAGTAGGCTTCCCCGCGCTCGTCGAAGAGCCAACTCCCCCTGGCCCGGTCGAAGACGGTCGGCCAGTTCCTGGTGTAACTGCGCACTTCGGATTCCAGGGTGGCGAAGATGTCGTTCACGGTCCTCCATCCCACTCGGCGCACCGAGCTTCGGGTCGAAAGCGAACCGCCGTTGCGGCGGGCGTGGTGTACGGAATGCACGGAAAACACGCGGGACTGCCACGCGTTGCGCCGAGACGCGAGCGGCATCGCGACGGCGGTCGCACTTCGCGGAGACGCGGTGGATCGCTCCATCGCCAGTTCGGGATACCTGCAACATAGCAGGGCAGCGCACGGATGTCAGCCGAGGACCGGGGTATTCAACCCCACACAGCACAGCGTGGTGGGGCGGTGGCGCAGCAGGAGCGCGGGCGGGCGCGGACGCCCGCCCGCGCCCGCGGGATCACTCCACCACGAGCACGAGTTTGCCCGTGGTGCGGCCGGTTTCACCGCGCTCGTGCGCGGCGGCCGCCTCACCGAGCGGGAACGTCTCCGCGATGATCGGACGCATCCGCTGCGCGGCGAGGAGTTCGGCCACCGCGCTCATCCCCGCGTGGTCGGCCTCGACCAGCAGGACCTTCGCGCGCACGCCCCGTTCGGCGGCTTCGCTGCGCAGCGCCGCGCCGTCCACCGGCAGGATCGACACGAGCATCCCGCCCCGCCGCAGCGTCCGCAGGGAACGGGTGCGGTAGTCGCGGCTGCCGATCGTGTCCAGCACGACGTCGACACCGCTGAGGACCTCGGCGAAGTCCTGCTCGCGGTAGTCGACGAGCTCGTCGGCGCCGAGCTCGCGCAGCACGTCGTGCTTGGCGGCGCTGGCCGTCCCGATCACGTGCGCTCCGCGCGCTTTGGCGATCTGCACGGCGAGGTGGCCCACACCGCCCGCCGCCGCGTGCACGAGCACCCGCTGGCCCGGCTGCACCTCGGCGGTGTCGACGAGCGCCTGCCACGCCGTCAGCGCGGCCAGCGGCACCCCGCCCGCCGCGACGTGGTCGACATTGGACGGTTTGCGGGCGAAGGAGCGGGCGGGCGCGGTGACGTACTCGGCGTGCGAGCCGACCCCGTGCGGGTACGGCAGCATCCCGAGCACCTCGTCGCCCGGTTCGAACAGGGTGACGCCGAGGCCGACCTCCTCGACGACGCCGGAGACGTCCCAGCCGAGGACGAACGGCGGCTCGCCGAGGAACAGCCCGCTGGACCGGTGCTTCCAGTCCGTCGGGTTGACGCCCGCGGCGCGCACCCGGACGAGCACCTCGCTCGGCCCCGGTTCGGGCCGGGGGAGTTCGACCTCCTGCAGCACCTCCGGTCCGCCGAGGACTTCCTGCCTGATCGCGCGCATGCTCGTGGTTGTGCTCATGCACCCAGCCTGCCGCACCGGCGCGGCAGCCGAAAACGCGAGCCCCGCCGCACCAGGAGGTGCGGAGCAGGTGCTCGCGCACAGCGGAGACGTTGCCGCGCTCCGGCGCGCCGGTGCGCTGCGCGAGGAAACCGGTGTTGGTGGGCTGTGCCACGCCCCGCAAGCGCGCGGCGGCGGTGAACGAGCCGGCGCGGTGCACGGCGAGGAACGTCCGCAGCAGACCGAGGTCAACGGGGCCCTCCGGGCCGGTCGCCCCGGAGGCATCAGCTCGTCTACCGGCCGTGGTGGTGCTGTTGGCGTTCGAATGGCGGTGTGCCTACCGTCGACGGCGGCAGCGCCGGCGGAGCGACCGCCGGCCCGATGCTCGCGCCTCCCGCGGGGAGGCCGTTCGCGGAAAGTGGATGGACGATGGCAAAGATCCTGTTCGTCATGACCGGCGCCGACCACTGGACGTTGGCCGACGGAACGCAGCACCCGACCGGTTTCTGGGCCGAGGAGTTCACCGCTCCGCACGAGCGGTTCACCTCGGCCGGGCACGAGATCACCGTGGCCACGCCCGGCGGGGTGCGGCCGGTCGTGGACCAGTCCAGCCTGTCGCCGGAGGTCAACGGCGGCCGCGAAGGCGCCCAGCACGTCGCCGCCGTGCTCGACTCGGCGGTGGAGCTGCGCAACCCGATCGATCTCGCGACCGCCGACGTGGACGACTACGCCGCCGTGTTCTACCCGGGCGGGCACGGCCCGATGGAGGACCTCGCGGTCAACCGCGACTCGGCCGCGCTGCTCACGTCCACCTTGGAGTCCGGCAAGCCGCTCGCCGTGGTCTGCCACGCCCCGGCCGCGCTGCTGGCCACCGAGGACGGCGGCACGTCGCCGTTCGCCGGCTACCGCGTCACCGGCTTCACCAACGCCGAGGAGGGCCAGGCCGGCTTCGCCGACAAGGCCCGGTGGCTGCTGCAGGACCGGCTGGTCGAGCTGGGCGTGCAGTTCTCCGAGGCCGAGCCGTGGACGCCGAACGTGGTCGTGGACCGCAACCTCCGCACGGGGCAGAACCCGGCGTCGTCCGGCCCGCTGGCCGACGAGGTGCTCAAGGCGCTCGGCTGAGCCCCGGGCCTGCGCGGAGCCCGGCCGGGCCGCACACCCGCTCGGGCCTCACCCCTGCACGGGGGCGCGCGGTGGGAGGACCCGCGCGCTCTCCGTGCCCAGGCCCGTCGGCCCACCGGTCCAGGGCACCGCCGTCCCGGCGCCGCGCGGTCGCCGCAGCTCCTCCTCGCGGTAGCGGGCGCACTGCCGGTGCCACTCGAGGATCCCGGCCATCCAGTCCCAGTGCCCGGCGACGTAGCGCTCGACGCCCGTCCGCGCGGTGTCGTCGAGCCCGCGCTCGTCGCACAGCGCCGGCAGGTCGTGGGCGAGGATGTCCTCGAACTGCCGCAGCCGCGAGGTGAGCAGGTCGACGACGACGTCGCGGGCCGTCCCCCGGTCGGTCCCGAGGAAGTTCTCCACCACGAGCACGAGGTTGTGCACCTCGCCCTCGAACTCGACCTCCTTCTGGTAGGAGAACAGGTCGTTGACGAGACAGGCGTAGTCCTGCACCGCCGTGTCCATCTCGTGGAACACGCGCGTGCGGAAGACCTCCGGCGGGACCGCCTGCTCCTGCGCCAGCCGGGCGAGGCTCATCGTCATGTCCGAGCCGAAGGTGCGCCGCCGCATCTCGATGTAGTCGACGGGATCGGGGATGCGGTTGTGCAGCTGGTTCTCCAGCTCCCACAGCCAGCTGGTGGTCATCGCCTCCACCGCCTGCCGCAGGCGTTGCCGACCGGATCGCTCCATCGGTGCCGCGGAGCGCCGCCACAGGTCGGCGAGCCCGCGTTCCAGCGGGTGCACCGGCTCCGGGGTCCCGCCCACGTCCAGCGGCATGAAGGCCGGCAGCCGGTCGGTGAGGTGCTTGGCCGCGGCCAGGTCGCGCGTCGCCCCGAACGCCACCGGGTAGTAGTCGTCGCCGAACGTCCCCCACGTCAGCCAGTCCGAGGACAGGAACAGCTGCTCGGCGTCCGCCTCGGCGTGGATCATCGACGCGCAGTGCGGCAGGTCGATCGCGCGCAGCCGCTCCTCGTCCCAGACCCCGCCGCGGTCCACCCCGGGCAGTGACTCGAAGAAGCCCATGTCGCGGGCCCATTCGACCTCGCGTTCGCGCGCCGGCTCCAGGTGCGGGCTCACCCGGAAGCGGTGCGGCATGGGGATCTCGGGCAGTTCCAGCGGCCCGGCGGGGGTGAACGGCACGTGGGAGCGCTGCCGGATCCTGCCGCGCACGCCCGGTTCCAGCGAGGCAAACGGCAACCGGCTGGCCTCGGTGCCGAAACCGGTCGGTGCCAGGTTCGGGGTCCGGGACCGGGTGTTGCCGTTCATGTAGCGGCTCGACGTCGCGTGCCACTCGTGCCCGCCGGCCTGCCAGTCCTGCAGGCCCTTGACGTAGTTGCCCACGCGCAAGTGCACCTCGGGCGGGGCGCCGTGCTCGGTGAGCAGCGCGGGAACTTCACCCAGCGCGGTGTCCTCGAACTGCTGCAGCCGCGAGGTGAGCAGGTCGTTCACCCGCTCGGCGGCTTCCTGCGCGGAGCAGTCGAAGAACCGCTCGAACACGAGCACCGCGTTGGAGTTCTCCCCCTCCTCGCGGACTTCGCGCTGGTAGGAGAACAGGTCGTTGCGCAGGTGCACGGCGTCGGCGAACGTGTCCGAGAGCACCTTCACCGGGCGCGTGCCCACCAGGTCCTCCGGGATCTCGGCGCGCGCGGCGCACTCTACGAGGTTCGCCGACCACGGCGCGCCGCCGACCTTCCGCCGCATCTGGACGAACTCGACGGGGTTGGCGATCCGCCCGCGGTCGATGTTGTCGAGCTCCCACAGCGATTCGACCATGAGCTCGTGCGTGCTGGTGCGGAACCGCCGCTGCCACTGCTGCGACATCATCGGCGCGGTGCGCTGCCACAGGTCGTCCAGCCCGGCCTCGGCCGGGTTCTCCGGTTCGGGCCGCTGCTCCTCGCCGACGGGCATGAACAGGTCGAGGCGGTCCAAGTAGGACTTCGCGCCGGCGCGGTCGCGCGTGTGCTTGAACCGCTCGAGGAAGTCGTCGTCGAAGAAGAACACCCACACGTACCAGTCGGTGATCAGGTCGAGCATCGGCCCGTCGCAGTCCGGGTGGGTGTAGGCGCACATCAGCGCGTAGTCCATCTCGGACAGCGCGGCCTCGTCCCACACCCGGCCACCGCCGGGTGTGTACGCGTCCAGCATGCCCGTCCGCCGGGCCCAGTCGGTGCTGTGCCGCCGGGCGCGCTCGCAGTGCGGATTGATCCGCGCGGGGTGCGGCAAGTAGAAGTCGGGCAGCTCGAAAGCGTCCATGGCGCCTCATCTCTGCAACCGAGGTCCGAAGTGCGGTCGGGAGATGACTCTGGCAACCGCGCGCACCACGCCGATACGCCTGACGGAGCGGTGTTCGTTCCCTCATCGGGTGATCAACCGCTGGGACGACCAGGTGACGCGACGTTCAGCGGCCGGGCTCAGGGCTTGCGCGCCACCGCGCCGTACATCGCCACGTCCTCGTCGGCGACTTCCTCGGCCGCGCCCGGTTCGGGGTGCCAGTGGTGCACCTGCACCAGGCCGGGCTCGACGAGTTCGAGCCCGTCGAAGAACGCTCCCGCCTCCTCGGCCGTGCGCAGCCGCATCGGCATGTCCCGGGCGGCGTACTCGCGGGCGACGCGGCCCACCTCCTCCGGCGCGAAGTCGGCGGTGCCGATCGACGTGGCCAGGTAGCTGCCCGGCGGCAGCGGGTCGAGCAGCCGCCGCACGATGCCGACGGCGTCGTCGGCGTCCAGCAGGAAGTGCACGATCGCGATGACGCACAGCGCCACGGGCTCGCCCAGGTCCAGCGTGCCGCGCAGCTGCGGGGCGGTGAGCACGGCGTCCGGATCGCGCATGTCGGCTTCCACGTACGCGGTCGCGCCCTGCGGGGTGCTGGCCATCAGCGCGCGCGAGTGCGCGAGCACGATCGGGTCGTTGTCCACGTAGACCACGCGGGCGTCCGGGCGGGCCCGCTGGGCCACCTCGTGCAGGTTCGGGCTCGTCGGGATGCCCGTGCCGATGTCGACGAACTGCCGCACCCCGCACTCCCCGGCCAGGTACCGCGCGGCGCGGTGCATGAACTCCCGGTTGGCGCGCATGTGCACGGCCAGGGCGGGCCACTCCCGCAGCATGGCCTCCGCGGCGTCCCTGTCCGCGGCGTAGTTGTCCTTCCCGCCGAGCACGGCGTCGTAGATCCGCGCCGAGTGCGCCACGTCCGTGCGCAGGTCCATCGACCGCGGCCGCTCCGCCCCGTCCATCACGCTCCCCGGTGTTGCCGCACCACGTCCCAGCCCATGATCAACACTCGACCGGGTGTGACACAACCGGGTGGACGATTCCGGGCCGGTCCGCCCCGGGAGCCGGGCCGGCCCCGCCGGACCCACGGCCGCACGAGCACCTCCAGCGCCTCGCGGTCGACCACCGCCCCGCACCCCTCGGGAACGCCGTCCCGTCCGGCGGTGCGGCCGAACACGCGTCCGGACCGGATCCCGCCCTCGAGCACGTCGGACAGCAGCTCCTCGACGCAGGCGCGGGCCGGCACCGCGCCCGGCGGGCGGCGCCACCTCACGCACCGCCTGCACCTGCGGTAGGAACGGGGCATGCCGAAGGACGCCGCGCGGACGGCGCGGGGGCCGATGGCGGTCGTCGCGATCGACCAGGCCGACCCGCGCCCGCTGCACCGCGACGAACTGGCGCACCGGATGCTGCCGGCCGGGTTGCGGCTGCTCGTGCGGCTCGTGCGCCCGCGGCCGCTGCGGCGGTTGATGACCGCCGGGGTCGAACGCGGCATGCCGGGCGGTTGGGCGAGCTTCCTGTGCCGCAAGCGCTACGTCACCGACGCGCTGCTGCGCGCCGCGGACGAGGGGGTCGACGCGTTGGTCCTGCTGGGAGGCGGGTTCGACACGCTCGCCTACCGCCTGCCGCTGCTGGCGGGCACGCCGGTGTTCGAGGTGGACCTGCCGGAGAACATCGCCGCCAAGCGACGGCGGCTGCTGCGGATCTTCGGTGCGGTGCCCGGCAACGTGCACCTCGTGCCGATCGACTTCGCCACCCAGCACCTGGACGAGGTGCTGGCCGCCTCGCACTTCCGCAGCGGCGGGCGGACGTTCTTCGTCGCCGAGGCGGTGACCCAGTACCTCACCGAGGACGCCGTGCGCAGCACGTTCGAGTTCCTGGAGCACGCGGGTCCCGGCAGCCGGCTGGTGTTCACCCACGTGCTCCGCGACTTCCTCGACGGCACCGCGCTGCACGGCGCGCACGCGCTGCACCGGGACGTGGTCGTCAAGCGCCGGCTGTGGCACTTCGGCCTGCCCCCCGAGCAGGTCGCGGACTTCCTCGCCGAGTACGGCTGGCGCGAGGTGGAGCAGGCCGGCCCGCGCGAGTTCACCGAGCGCTACCTCCGCCCGTCCGGCCGCGAGATGCCCGTCTCGGAGATCGAGCGCTGCGTCCTCGCCGAGAAGGTGTGAGGGCTGCCCCCGGGTGGGGTGGCCGCGCTCGACGCGACCGCACCGCGCGGGCTCACCCCCGGGCCGAGGGGAACTGCGGGGCGCGCTTCTCCCGCAGCGCGGCGACGCCTTCGGTCACGTCCGGCCCCATGAACCCGAGCATCTCGTACGCGGCGGACTGGTCGAAGATCGGTCCGGCGGTCTTGAGCCAGTTGTTCAGCGCGCGCTTGGTCCAGCGCACGGCGGGCTGCGAACCGGTGGCCAGCGTGTCGGCCGTGCTCAGGGCGCGCTCGAGCACGTGCTCGACGGGCGGTGCAGCGCTCACCAGGCCGATGCGTTCGGCTTCCGCGCCGCTGAGCATCTCACCGGTGAGCAGGTAGTAGCGCGCCTTGGCCATGCCGGCCAGCAGCGGCCAGATGATGGCGGCGTGGTCGCCCGCGGCCACGCCGAGCTGCACGTGGCCGTCGCCGAGCTTGGCCTCCTCGGCGCAGATCGAGATGTCCGCGAGCAGCGCGACGACCAGCCCGGCGCCGACGGCCACCCCGTTGATGGCCGAGACGACCGGCTTCTCGCAGTTGACGATGTTGTAGACGAGGTCGCTCATCTCGGACAGCATGTGCGAGACCCGGTCGTGGTCCCCGGCCATGCGCTCGACCATGTCCAGGTCGCCGCCCGCGGAGAACGCCTTGCCCGCGCCGGTGATCACGGCGACCCGCGTGCCGGGGTCGGCGGAGACGTCGCGCCACACGCGCGCCAGTTCCGAGTGCATCGCCTCGTCGGCCGCGTTGTACTTCTCCGGCCGGTTGATCGTGATCACCAGCACGCCGTGCTCGCGCCGTTCGAAGGTCAGCTGCTCGTAGTCGGCGTAGTCCATCGCGTCGGTCCTCCTCAGGCGGTTTCGAACATTCCCCGCGCGTACTCGGTGCCGGCCCGTTCGCGCCGCGCCGCTGGGTCGTCAGGTGCAGGTGCGCGAACTCGGGGCCGTTGTGCAGCTGGTGCAGGACGACATAGCCCGGCCGCACGCCGGCGCGGACCAGTCCCGCGGACCAGGCCGTCGACGCGTGCGCCCAGTTCAGCGTAGGTCCGGGACGCGCCTGTGTCGGGCCAGCGCGCCCGAACCGCGCACTCGGACGCCCCGCCACGTCCTCGTACAGTCACCGGGCATGACCCTCGAGGACCTCCAGCAGCGCCTGCGCGCCTTCGCCGATGAACGCGATTGGCAACAGTTCCACAATCCGAAAAACCTCGCCATGGCCTTGGTCGGCGAGGCGGGAGAGCTCGTCGAGGTCTTCCAGTGGCTCACACCGGAACAATCGGCGCAGATCATGGACGACTCCGCGGCCGGCGAGCGCGTGCGGCACGAATTGGCCGACGTTCTCGCGTACCTGCTGCGCTTGGCGGATGTACTCGACATCGACATCCTGGCGGCTCTGGACGCGAAGGTGAACCTGAACGCGGCCAAGTACCCGGTCGAGCTGGCCAGGGGAAACGCGCAGAAGTACGACCAGCTCGGGCACGACGACCGTTGAGGGGACGCCCCAGTCCTCCACCCACCCTGGGTGTCTCCACCACGATCGATCCATTAGTCTTGTGCGGCAAGATCGCGGCCCGACGGGCACCGAAGTCGCCACTTCGTCGCTGCCCCCACCCGCGCGTGGACCACGCGTGCCCAGTGGGGGTTGGAAGTGGCGCTGGTTCGCCGGAACGCGGCGGAACTGCTCGACGAGGCGAAAGCCGACCGGTTGCACCTGCTCCTCGACGAGCAGGCCAAATTCCAGTTGGGATCCCGGGTGGGAGTCTCCGAGGTGCGTTCCTGGCAGCGCAGCCTGCCGGTGCTGCTCGGGGACCTCGCCGACGCCGGGCTCGGTCACGTCGAGGTGCTCCTGGAGCACAAGCTCCCGCACAGCCCGCGGCGCGTCGACGCCGTGCTCTGCGGGACGCACCCCAAGACCGGGGAACCCAGCTACGTGCTCGTCGAGTTGAAGCAGTGGTCGCACGCCGAAGCGGCGCTCGGGGAACTGGTCCGGATCCCCGCTCACGGACCGGACAGCTTGCTGCACCCGGTCGAACAGGTCCGCCGCTACTGCTCGTACCTCGTCGACTCGACCCCGGCCCTGGCCGCACGACCGCACTCCGTCCACGGAATCGCATACCTGCACAACGCGCGCAATTCCGACGTCTCGTCATTGCGCGATCACGCGCTGAGCGACTACGGACGCCTGTTCACCCTCGACGACCGGGGCGAGCTCGTCGACCACCTGCAGTCCAAGCTCGACCGCACCGGCGACGGCGACGCCGCGCGCAAAGCCGCTGACGAATTCCTCGACTTCCACCACGCCCCGTCCAAACCGCTGCTCGACATCGCGACCAAGGAGATCCAGGAACGCGAACAACTCGTCCTGCTGGACGAGCAGGAAGTCGCCTTCGAAACGGTCATGCAGGCCGTCCGCAGGGCTCGCGCCGCCAGCGCCCGCACCGTCGTGATCGTCCTCGGTGGTCCCGGTTCGGGGAAGAGCGCCATCGCTCTCAACGTGGTCGGCGAACTCGCCCGGCGAGGCCGCACCGTGCACCACGCCACCGGCTCCGGTGCCTTCACCCGCACGCTCCGCAAGATCGCGGGCAGCCGCAACACCCGCGTGCAGGGGCTTTTCAAGTACTTCAACAACTACGTCGACTCCGAGGCACGCGACCTCGACGTCCTGGTCTGCGACGAAGCCCACCGCATCCGCGAAACCAGCGTCAGCCGCTTCACCAAGAAGGAGGTGCGCGCACGCGCCGGACGTCAGGTCGACGAGCTGATCAACGTCGCCTCGGTGCCCGTGTTCCTCCTCGACGAGAACCAGAACGTGCGCCCGGGGGAGATGGGCTCGCTGGAGGAGATCACCGCAGCGGCTGAAGCGAACGGTTGCGGCGTGGAAGTCGTCCGCCTGGAAGGACAGTTCCGCTGCGGCGGATCCGCGGCGTTCGACACGTGGGTTTCACGGCTCCTCGGGCTCGAACAGGCCGCACCGACGGAGTGGAGCCGGATCGCTGCCCCGGTCGACGACGACTTCGTGGTCACCAGCGCCGCTTCCCCGCAGGAGATGGAGGAGTGGCTGCGGACCCGGCAGTCCGAGCACGGCGGAACCGCGCGCATCGCGGCTGGTTACTGCTGGCCGTGGAACGATCCGATCAGCACCGACCAGGGCAAGCGCCTCGTCGATGACGTCGTCATCGGCGACTGGAAACGCCCCTGGAACGCAAAACCCGACAAGCGGGTCCCCGATGCTCCCGAGTCCTACTTCTGGGCCTCCGACGAACGCGGCTTCGGCCAGGTCGGATGCATCTACACCGCCCAGGGTTTCGAGTACGACTGGGCCGGGGTCATCATCGGTCCTGATTTCGTCCGCCGCGACGGGCGATGGGTCGCGCGCCGCGACCACTCCTACGATCCCGCCGTCCGCAAGACGGACGAACTCCACTTCGCCGGGCTCATCCGCAACACCTACAAGGTACTGCTCACTCGCGGGATGCGGGGCGTCTGCGTGCACTCCCCCGATGCCGAGACGCAGGAGTTCCTGGAACACGTCACGCGATGAGCTGGCGAGCACTTCCACGAGGTGCGTGGTCGGAGGAACGCCGTTCGTCGACGTGAGTCCCCGCGGGCCCGGGCGCTCGGGGGCACGCCCGGGCCCGCGGGCGCTGGCGCCGGTGCTCACCACGCGCGCTCGGGCGCTCGCGCGTGGTGGTCGGGGCGTCGGCGCCTGGGCTCGGCTCTGCGGGGCTCCGCCGCGTGGGTTCGCGAACGAGGTTTCCGGACCGGGGTTCGGTTCCGCCGGCCCGGCGCGAGAGGTCCCGGTGCGCCGGAAGTCTCGGTGCTCGACCCGCTCACAGGGCGGCGAGCGCGGTGAGGACGCGCCGCAGCGTCGTCGCGTCGCGGTGCCAGCCGGAGCCGGCGAGTGGTGGTGGCATCGCGGGGTGGCTCCGCGACCGCTGCCGCGGCGACTCCGGGGCCAGATGCGAAGTCGACGGCTGCGGCACCGGCAGCGTGCCGGACCAGCTCATCCGCCGCGGGCGCACGCGACCGATGGGGATCAAGGCCGCGGAGCTCATCGCCGGACCTCGCGGTTGTGCTTCCAGGTCATTCGACGACCTCCCCTTCGATCACGGGATCGGCGGTGTTCTCCTGCCGCAGTTCGCGCGCGAGGATCTCCAGCGCCTCGGCCATCGCGCGCCGCTGGTGGGCGTCCAGGCGACCGATCGGCACGTTCTCCGTGGCGTGGTGCAGCATCAGCGCGGCCTTGCGCATCTGGCACGCAAGGTGGTGATCGGCGGCATTCACCCGGATCGCCTCGCCTTCGGCGTTCCGACCATGTCGTGCGCTGCCGCGTTGCACTCCGCGCAGGTCGGCCAGAGCCACGCGACATCGCTGTGGTCGGCGGTGACGGCCGAGCCGCACAGCGCCGTCACCTCGGTGCCGGTCTGCGGCCGGTGGCTGGTCGTCGCGTGGCGCGCTCCCCCGCCGGGGCACCACGAGAACGGGTGCGGTCGGTAGGTCATGCGTTACCCCAGGCAATCTGCAGTGATGCACCTACCCGAAGGTTGGTGCCGCTTGACACCAACAAGATTGCCAATCCGGTTCCAATTGGCACAACACTTCGTTCGAGTGAACCACCTTTCCGCTCACTCGAACGGTTATGCTGTGGCACATGGCTGGCACCACCCCGAAAGCGCGGGCCATCGGCGTGGAACTCCGCCGTGCCCGTGAAGACGCCGGACTCAGCGCGCGGCAGCTCGCCGACAAACTCGAGTTGAGCCACACCACCGTCGGTCGGTGGGAGAAAGGGGAACGCGCGCCTCGTCCGGTCGACGTGGCGACTGTGCTCTCGGCCCTCGGTGCCGACAACCAAACGCGCGAAGAGCTGATCGAGCTCGCTCGCGACAGCGACGGGTCGCACTGGGTTGCTTCCAGCCTGCCCGCCCAGCGCCAGCAGCTGGCCGCGTTGCTCGAACTCGAGCGCACGGCCAGCAAAATCACCGAGATCTCACCGCTCCTGGTCCCCGGCCTCCTGCAAACCAGCGACTACGCCCGAGCCATCATGACCTCCGCTGATGTCCCCGACGAGGAACTCGAGACGCGCGTCGCGGTGCGCGTCGGCCGGCGTGACGCGATCACGCGCCGCAATCCCACGCAATACGCGGCGCTGATCGGCGAAGCCGCACTGTGGCAGATGGTCGGCTCGGCCGATGTGATGGCCGAGCAACTGGAGTACGCGCTGGAGCTGGCACAGCTCGACAACGTGGACTTGCGGGTCGTCCCGTTCATCAGTGGTTGGCACCCCGCGCTCGAAGGGCCTTTCCTGTTGATCGAGTCACAGGACGGCCCCGTCGTGCAGATCGAAAACCGCCGCTCAGGGTTGTTCCTGCACGAGGTGGAAGACGTCACCGCCTATCGTGACGCCACTGACAAGGTGCTGGCCTCTGCCCTGAACCCGGCGGCGACATCCGAACTCATCACCGGTGTCATCGAGAAGTGGAGACAACAACAATGAAGTCACCGCAGGAACCGCACAACTGGCGCAAGTCCAGTCGGAGCGCCAACACGAGCACGTGCGTCGAGGTCGGCCGGATCGCTGACGGGGCAGCGGTGCGCGACACCAAGAACCGCGAGGCCGGCCACCTCACCACCACCCGCCAGCAGTGGCACACCTTCCTGCACGCGGTGAAGACCGACCGGTTCACCGGCTGACCAGCACCGGCGCGCACCCAGCGCACCAGCGCCCTCGACGCGGAATTCCGCGTTTCGGGGGCGCTGTTTGCGTCTGTGCAGGGAATTCACGCGCAGCAGTTGCTCGGTAGTCTCACCGGTACCGCGTGCTACCTCGGTGAGCACGGGCTGATCACACTCGAGACTCTGGAGCAAGCATCGTGAACGCAGAGAACGTTCCGCACGGATGGCGCACATCGACTCGCAGCAGCACGCAGACGAACTGCGTCGAAGTCGGACGGATCGCTGACGGCGCGGCGGTGCGCGACACCAAAGACCGCAGACGCGGTCACTTCACCACCACCCGCCAGCAGTGGAACGCCTTCCTGCACGCCGTGAAGACCGACCGGTTCACCGGCTGAACCGCCGAAAACGACGGCACCCCGCGAGCTGCCCAACCGCGCTCACCAAGCCTTCGGGCTGGTGCCCGTGTGGACGGTGCTCATACCGTTCACCCCTGCTGACCAGCGTGTTCGCCGAATCAGACCGCGTCGGTCAGCAACGCTGCCACGAGCAGGACGAAGGCCCCCAGGTTGAGTGCGCCCAGCAGGTGCAGCCGCGAGCGGGGAATTCGGTGTTGCCCGCGCACGGTTGTCGCTGCGCCCACTGCTGCGAGCAGCTGCAACAGCGCTGCCACCACCACGAGGACGCTCATCAGCAGATGCACCGGCTCACGAGCGCGGAAACCGCACCAGCACCGGACAGTGCGGCCGACAGCTGACCACCGAAGACGACCGCACCCCCTCGCCCTGCCGGACGGCCGAGGGGAACTGCGCCTCAGCCAGGTCTTGCTGCACGGTCAGCACTGACGATCCTTCCCACGATCGCGCGTCGTCACCGACCGTATCGACGAGGCACGCGCCTGTGGGCCGATTCGGGAGGTGCGGAAGCCGTTGGACTTCCGCACCGAGCAGGGCTCGGCCCATCACCGCGGTCGCCGGTTTCGGCGCTCCGCCGGGGGCCATTGCGTGCACCCCGGCGAGCTCGGCGTCCGCGCCTGGTACCGCTGGTGACTCGTCGGCCGAACGACCCCGGATCCCGGTTCACCAGGTCACGGGCAGCGCCGCCAGGCCTCCGGTGACCTTGTCGCGGTTGACCTGCAGCTCCTCGTCGGGGACGGCCAGCTGCAGGGTGGGGAACCGCTGGAACAGCCGGCCGAACACCTCCTGCAGCTCGATCCTGGCGAGGCTGGCGCCGATGCAGAAGTGCGCGCCGTGCCCGAAGGCCATGTGGGGGTTGGGCGAACGGGTGATGTCGAAGGTGTCGGGGTCGTCGAAGACGTCGGCGTCCCGGTTGGCGGCCCCGTTGGCCAGCAGCACGGCCTCGCCGGCCCGGATGGTGATGTCGCCGACGGTGATGTCGTGCGCGGCCCAGCGGGCGACGCCGCCGGTCTTGCCGGGGGTCACCGTCATGCGCAGGACCTCTTCGACGGTGCCCTTCAGCAGTTCCGGGTCGGCGAGCAGTTTGGCGCGCTGCTCGGGGTTGCGGATCAGCAGCAGGGTGCCGAGGTCGATGCGGGTCATGGTGGTCTCGTGCCCGGCGAACAGCAGACCGGTGGCCAGCCGGGCGACCTCCTCGACCGGCAGGGCGGTGCCCTCGTCGGCGTGCACCAGGTCGGAGATGACGTCCTCGTCCGGCTGCTGGCGCTTGGCCTCCATCAGCTCGGCGGTGTAGGCCTCGAACTCCGCGCGGGCGGCCGCGGAGGCCGCGGCGTCGGTCAGGTCGGCCATCCCCTCCGACCAGGTGCGCAGCCGGTCGTGGCCGGAGAACGGCGCGCCGAGCAGCTCGCAGATCACCATGACCGGCAGCGGCGCGGACAGCACCGCGTGCAGGTCGACCGGCGGGGTCCGCATGTCGTCGAGCACGGCCTCGATCCGCTCACCGATCCGCGCCCGCAGCTTCTCCATCCGCTTCGCGGAGAACGCCGGCGTCAGCAGCCTGCGCATCCGGCGGTGCTCCTCCTGCTGGGTGTCGAAGCCGCCCTTCGGGCCGCCCTGCAGGGACGAAGGCGAGGTGGTGGGCGCGTTGTCCGGGTCCGGGTGCGACCGGCCGAGCGCCTGCTCGCCGTACAGCTCGCGCAGCGGCTCGTAGCCGCTGACCAACCAGGCGGGGTCGCCGGTGAGGGTGCGCACCCGCGCGACCGGTGCCTCGCGCTGCAGCTCGTGGAACCGCTCGGGCACCTCCAGCACGTCGTCGTCCCGGTGGAACGGCAGCTGATCCATGGCGCGTCCTCCTGAACTGCGGAGTTTATACTTGAGAGTATAGAGTTTCGCGCGGATCGACAAGTACGGTGGCTCCACATGGGTGAGAGCGGGAAGTCCCGGCAGCTGCTGCGCAAGGAACAACGGCGCGCGCAGCTGATCCGCACCGCGGCGAGCGCGTTCGTCCGCGGCGGGTTCACCGCGACCAGCCTGGAGGACGTCGCCGCCGAGGCCGGGGTCACCAAGGTGGTCATCTACCACCACTTCGACTCCAAGCGGGACCTCTACCTCGCGGTGCTGCGCGACGCCAGGAACCGGCTGCAGACCGCCGTCGGCGACCCGGACGACCCGGCGGTGGACACCCTCCACCAGTACGCGCTGGCCGCCAGGGACAACCCGGACGGGTTCCGGCTGCTCTACCGGCACGCCCGCCGCGAGCCCGAGTTCACCGACTACGCCGAGGACATCGGCTTCGCCGGCACCGAGCGGACCGAAGAGCGGCTGCACGCGCACTTCCCCGACCCGGAGCACCGCGCCTGGGTGGCCGCGCTGCTGCCCGCGGTCGTGGTGGACACCGCGCTGACCTGGCTGGACGCCGGCCAGCCGGTGCCGCCGGAGCAGCTGGCCGGGACCATGCGCGCCCTGGTGGACTCGCTGCTGGCCGGCCCGCCCGAGGGGTGACGCGGCATTGCGGGCGGCGCCCGACGCTCCCTCCGCCCGCTGCGCAGAACGGTGGAACCCGCCCGCGCGTTGACGACCACCGCTAAGCCCCCGGGTGACGAGCGGGAACACGAGCGGCGGTGCGCGTCGCGGCGACGCGATCGGGCGCAGCGATCCGACGCGATGCCCGGCACCGGTCGGCGACGCCGCACCGCAGCGGGCGGCACAGCACGGACGCCGAACCGCCGCCGGACACCGCAGACCGGGACCCGGCCCGGCGCTCCCTCTTCCGCGAGCCCGCACCGTCACCCCCGCATAGGCTCCCCCCATGGGCGAACACCTGCTCGTGGAGAACCTGCTGTCGACCTGGTGGATCGTCATCACCGCCTTCCTCGCGCCGCTGCTCGCGCTGGCCACGCTGCGCAAGATCCCCGACGTCGTCTGGCTCCTCGTGCTGGGGCTGGCCATCGGCCCCTTCGGACTGCGGCTGGCCGAGCAGACCGAGGCGGTCGAGTTCCTCCGCGAACTCGGCATGGGCGTGCTGTTCCTGCTGGCGGGTCTGGAGATCAACACCGGTCGGATGCGCGGCCGCCAGGGCCGGGCCGCGGCGCTGACCTGGCTGCTCTGCCTCGTGCTGGGCATCGGAGCAGGAATGCTGGTCGCCCGGGGCGATGTCCACACGGCCGCGGTCTTCGGACTCGCCTCCACCTCCACGGCCCTGGGAACCCTGCTGCCCATCCTGAAGGACTCCGGCAAGCAGTCCACCCCGCTCGGCGGCGCCACCATGATCCACGGCGCCCTCGGCGAACTCGGCCCGATCGTCGCGATGTCGCTGCTGTTGTCCACCCGCGGGACGTGGCGAGCCGCGCTCGTCCTCGTGGCCTTCGCCGCGGCCTCCGTCGTCATCGTGGGAGTGCCGCACCGGCTGTTCATCCGCGTCCCGCTGCTACGCCGGGCCATGCTCGCCGGCAGCGACACCACGATGCAGACCACGCTGCGGTTCACCGTGCTGGTGCTGATCACCCTGATGCTGCTGACCGCGGTCCTGCAGCTCGACGTCGCCCTGGGCGCCTTCACCGCCGGCATGTTGATCAACGCCGTGCTCGGCGGCATGGATCCCGAGTACGGGCGCAACCTGACCCACAAGGTGGAGATCATCGGGTTCGGCTTCCTGATCCCGGTGTTCTTCATCACCAGCGGCATGTCCATCGACCTGGGTGCGGTGGTGAGCAAGTGGCCCGCGCTGATCGGGTTCGTGGCGGCCATCACCGCGGTCCGCGGACTACCGGTGTTCCTCCGGGAGCAGTGGACGGAAACCCATTCGGGCCTGGGCAGCACCCGCGATCGCCTCGCGCTGGGCCTCTACTCGGCCACCGGGCTTCCGATCATCGTGGCGGTCACCCAGATCGCGGTCTCCTCAGGACTGATCGACCGGGCCGCCGCCTCGGTGATGGTCACCGGAGGCGCGATCACCGTGCTGCTGTTCCCGACGCTGGCCGGGCTGGTCGAGCGGGGACACCCGTCCGCACCGTCCTTCGACTCCGCCTGAGGATTCGGGCTTCGGAACGCGCTCGCGGCTCGGAATGGGGCGTTCACCCCGGTGCGGCCCCGCCCGGCGCCGGCTGCGCGGCCTCCCGTGCGCGGTCCTCCCGCCAAGACGGACAGGCGGCCCGGGGCGGACGGCACCGCCCGCCAGCTCGTCCCGCACCGGCGGCCGGGAGCGGGACCACCGCAACGCGCCCACCAGCAACGCCCCCGGCAGCAGCGGGCCGCGGCGGCTCACACCAGCGGTTTTCCCCTGCGCATCCGCCACCGCAGGTCGGCGAGGAAGGCGTTGAGCGGGAACCGGCGCACCGGCGCGGGCAGGCGCAGCGCCACGGCACCGACGCCGCGCGTGAGGCGGTCGAAGCGGCGCTGGTCCCGCTCGCCCCAGCGCAGCCCCATCTGCTCGCGGAAGGTCGGCGGCAGGAAGCCGGTGGTGACGAAGCGGTTGAACCGCGCGAACGGGATCCGCAGCACCGCGGGCAGGAACTCCAGGTCGGCGACGGCCAGCAGCATGTCGCGCACCGGCGGATCGATGGAGACCTTCTCCAAGCTCTGCTGCCAGTACTGCTCGAACTCCTCCCGGCTGCTCGGCCACATCTGCCGCCGCACCTGCAGCGTCGTGCCGAGCGGTGCGGAGGCGGCGTAGACGGCTTCCCGCTCGACCGCGGCGAGCGGCGCACCGGCCAGGGCCTCGTAGGAGTCCTCGAAGCCCTTGTACAGGCACGCGGCCACCCACAGCTGCAGCTCGGGGTCGAAGGCGTTGTACTCCACCGGGCTGGACTCGCCCGAGCGGACGTGGGCGTGCTGCTGGTCGACCGCCCGGCGGTAGGCCTCCCTCTCCCGGTCACTGCCCATGGTGGACACGGCGAGGTAGGTGAACGTGGTGCGGGCGCGCTTCCACGGGCGGTGGAACAGGTTTCCGCTGTCCACCGTGCTCTCCAGGACGCCGTGGCCGACGCCGGGGAGCCCGAGCTGCATGATGACGTTGGCAGCGCCCGCCATGAGGCCGGCACCGGTGACGAGATCCTCGAACCGGCCCGTCTGCCGTCTCGTCGACGCACCCATGGCACCCCTCCGCGCGAAAACCCCGCGCACAGACGCTAGCAGGTGGCCGCGGCGCGGGCGCGCATCGAGCGCGGGCGGGCGAGCCCGTCAGATGTTCCGACGCAGCCGCGCGGACGAGCCCGAACGGGAGCGGCGCGGTTCCGCTCGTGGCGCTCCGGCGCTCGCCCCGCCCGCGACGCCCTACCGGACCAAGGGCGGGGCCGCGGATCAGCCCTGCGCCGGCTCCCGGTCGCGGCGCTGGAGCTCGCGCACGCCGTCGGCGAGCGTGCGGTCGCCGAGCGCGGCGAGCACGGCCCGCTCGGCCTCCGCGGTCAGCTCGGCGAAGTAGGCCTGCACGTTCGCGGCGACGTGGCACTCGCGCTCGTTGCCGGAGCGGCAGTGCCACAGCGGCTTGTCGCCCATCGAGCAGCGGTAGATCTCGGCGAGGGTGATCTCCCCGGCGGGCCGCGCCAGCCGGGCCCCGCCCGCGCGCCCCTTCGCGCAGACGACGAGTCCGGCCTGCCCGAGCGGGAGGATCAGCTTGCGCACGAGGCTCGCGTTGGTGCCCAACCTCTCGGCGAGCTGGGCGGAGCTCAGGGTCGGGGAGCCCTCCTCCTCCGCGACCGCGAGGATCAGCATCGCCATCAGGGCGCTGGAGAAGCGGATGTCCAGCACGCCGGCAACACCTCCCTCCGTCGGCCGCGCCCGGCAGCACTGCCCGGGCCCAGGTTAGCAACGGGCGCGGTGACGCCCTCCGGGCAACTGGCCGCGCGGATCACCGGTCGCGCGCTCGGGCGCACCGGCTCGCCAGGCGAGCGGCGCAGCAGCTTCCCGCCCCGCTCGGTCCTCCCGCTGCGCCGGCCGATCCACCGGCACCCTAAAGTGTATCTTTGTTACGAACATTTTTCCGCGTGCACCAGGAGGACGCCCGCATGTCCGCTCGCACCGCGCAGGCACTCTCCCGCCCGTTCTCCCTCGGGTCGATGGAGCTGCCGAACCGGCTGGTCATGGCACCGATGACCCGCGACCAGTCCCCCGGCGGCGTTCCCGACGAGAACGTCGCCGCCTACTACGCCCGGCGCGCCGCCGCCGGCACCGGCCTGATCATCACCGAGGGCACCTACGTCGACGACCCCTCCGCCGGGGACCGGGCGGGCGTGCCGCGCTTCCACGGCGAGGAGCCGCTGGCCGGCTGGGGCGACGTGGTCTCCGCCGTGCACGCGCGGGGCGGGAAGATCATGCCGCAGCTCTGGCACGTCGGCATCCAGCGCCGGGCCGGTGAGCCGCCGTTCCCCGAAGCACCCCCGGTCGGCCCCTCCGGCGTCGCGCTGGACGGCACCCCGCGGGCCGGGCAGGACCTCGCGCTGGCCGACGTCGAACGCATCATCGGCGCCTTCGCCGAGGCCGCGCAGCAGGCCGAGCGCACCGGCTTCGACGGCGTCGAGCTGCACGGGGCGCACGGCTACCTGATCGACCAGTTCCTGTGGGAGCGCACCAACCGGCGCACCGACGCCTACGGCGGCTCCCCCGTCGAGCGCACCAAGTTCGCCGCGGACATCGTCGCGGCCGTGCGCGAGCAGGTCTCGCGCGACTTCCCCGTGGTGCTGCGCTTCTCGCAGTGGAAGGCCGACAACTACGGCGCCAAGCTCGCCGAGACCCCGGAGGAGCTGCAGGCGGTGCTCGCCCCGCTGAGCGAGGCCGGGGTGGACGCCTTCCACGCCTCCGGGCGCCGCTACTGGGAACCCGAGTTCCCCGACACCGGTGCGGACCTGAACATCGGCGGCTGGACCCGCAAGCTCACCGGCAAACCGGTCATCACCGTCGGCTCGGTCGGGTTGGACGCGGTGTTCGACCCGGCCAGCCTCGCCAGCGGTGCGGGCACCGACGTGGCCAGCGTCGAAGGCCTGGCCGAGCGGCTGGAGCGCGAGGAGTTCGACCTCGTCGCCGTCGGCCGCGCGCTGCTGGCCGACCCCGAGTGGAGCCGCAAGGTCCTCGACGGCCGCGAGGGCGAACTCGTCCCGTTCACCCGCGAGGCGCTGACCACGCTGCGCTGAGCCGTCCGCGCCGGACGAGGAGGAAGACGAATCCCGCGGTGAGCATCGCCCGTCACCAGGTGCGCGCACCGTCGCGGGTGGCCGCAGCGGGTTCGGGGACGCGGCCGTCGACGACCTCGACGAGGGCGTCCGTGCCGGCGAGGTGGCTCCTGTCGTGCGTGACCAGAACCGTGGCCGCGGCCGTCTGGTGCGTCAGGCCGACCAGCAGCTCGATGATGGCCGCACCGCGCTCGTGGTCGAGCGCGCTGGTGGGTTCGTCGACCAGCAGCACGGCGGGGTCGTTGACCAGGGCGCGGGCGATGTTGACGCGCTGGCGCTGCCCGCCGGAGAGCTGGTGCGGGCGCCGGTGCGCGTGCTCGGCCAGCCCCACCGCGTCGAGCAGCTCGAGGCAGCGCCGCCGCGCGGTGCGCGGGTGGCGGCCGGCCAGGTGCGCCATGACCTGGAGCTGCTCGAGGGCGGTCAGCGAGTCCAGCAGGTTGGGCTGCTGGAACACCACGCCGATCCGCGCGCGGCGCAGGCTCGCCCGCTCGGCCATGCCCAACCCGCTCGCGGTGGTGCCGTCGATGACCACGTCCCCGGAGTCCGGGGTGATCAGGGTGGCGGCCACGGCCAGCAGGCTCGACTTGCCGGATCCGGACGGGCCGAGCACACCGGTGATGCTGCCGGCGGGGACGTCGAGGTCGACCTGGTCGAGCGCGGTGACCCGGCCGTCACCGTCGGGGTAGGTCAGGGTGATGTCGGACAGCTGCAGACTCATCGTTGCGATCTCCTTGCGACGCGGAGCGGATCTCGGCGGAACGCGCTCAGCGGGAGGCGCCGAGCGCGGCGAGCGGGTCGACGGCGGTGATGCGGCGGACGGACAGCGCCGCGCCGACGAGGCCGAGGACGACCATCACCGCCGCGGGGACGAGCAGGGTGCTCGCGTCGAGCACGAACGGCACGGTGCCGGCGGCCAGCGCGCCGATCCCGGCGGCGAGCGCGGTGCCCGCGGCGGTACCGCCCACGAGCAGCACCAGCGCCTGCCCCAGCGCGTCCCGGAGGAGGTAACCGGTCCTCGCCCCGAGGGCCTTGAGCACGGCGATGTCGCGGCTGCGCTGGATCGTCCAGACCGTGAAGAACGCACCCACCACCAGGGCGGCGATGGCGAACAGGAACCCGCGCATCATCTGCAGGGAGGCGTTCTCCGAGCTGTAGGAGCTGATCGCCGACAGGGACCCCGACCGCGACACCGTCCGGGTGCCCAGCTGCTCGTCCACCTCGCCCAGCGGCACGTCACCGCTGGTGCTCAGCGCGACCACGGTGGCGTGCTCGCCGCTCCGCCCGGGGGACATGTCCTGCCAGTCGGCGAGGCTGGTCCAGATCACCGGCGTGTGGCTGTAGGAGGCGTCCCCGGAGACGGCGGCCACCCGCAGCTCCCGCCCGTTGAGCGTGACCGCCTCCCCCCGGTGCGCGTCCAACTCCTCGGCCGCGCCGGTGGACAGCACGGCCGCTCCCGGCGCGATCCGCTCGGCCCGCGGCGCCAGCGAGGCCCCCGGGGCGGTGCCGAACACCGAGGCCGAGGCGGTGCGCTGGCCGACCGTGGCCTTGCCCCGGCTGATGCCCAGCGGATCCGCGTTCTCCACGCCGGGCGTCCCCGCCCACTGCTGCCACACCGGCTCCTCGACGCTCGATTCGGTGAACGACGGCGTCTGCCCGGATGCGGGCTCGGCGAAGGCGAGGTGGTCGGCCGGCAGGCCGGTGATGGCCGACGTGCTGTCGCGGCCCAGGCCGGCGGTCAGCCCCGAGAGCAATCCGACCAGCAGCGTCATCAGCACCACGACGGTGCCCATGAGCGCGAATCGCCCCTTGGCGAAACGCAGGTCCCTCCATGCCACGAACACGGTTCTCCTCCAGCTTCCACGCGGTGGCGTTGACGACGACCAGCCTCACAGCGCGGAGGGGCTGCGCCATCGCACCCGGGATGTGTTCGCGCACGTCACGAGGTGGTCGCGGAACTCGACCTTTCGATCGATGCGAGCGGCTGCGCCAGCGGTACGGTGGTGGGGTTGTGCACCCGGAAAGGTTGACGCGGCCGCTGCGGGTGGTGCGCGCGTGCCTGCACCTGCTCATGGCCGCCCTGCTCGTGCTCGTCGCGCTGCGCGGCGCGCTCACCGGCGCGGCCCACGCCTGGGTCACCAGCTCCGCGGCGGTCGGCATGGGCGCCGTCTACGCGGCCGGGCCGGCGCTGCCGCGCATCGGCCGATCGCACCGGGCCGCCGCGGCGTGGCTGGCCGTGCTGGGCGCGGCGTGGAGCGCGCTGCTGGTGCTGTCGCAGGACGGCGTGTGGATCGCGTTCCCCCTGTTCTTCCTGCAGCTGCACCTGCTGCCGCTGCGGGCCGGGGTGGGCGCCGTCGCCGCGACCACCCTCGCGGCGATCGCCGGATTCGCCTGGCACACCGGCGGGTTCACTCCCGCGGCGGCGATCGGCCCGGTCATCGGCGCCGCCGTGGCGGTGGTCACCGTGCTGGCCTACCAGGCGCTGCACGCCGAGAGCGAGCACCGGCGGCGGCTGCTCGACGAGCTGGACACCGCCCGCAGCGATCTCGCGGAGGCCGAACGCACCGCGGGCGTCCTCGCCGAGCGGGAACGGCTCGCCCGCGAGATCCACGACACCCTCGCCCAGGGGCTGTCCAGCATCCAGCTGCTGCTGCGCGCCGCCGAACGCGCCCTGCCCACCGACGCCGGCACCGCCACCGGGCACGTCCAGCAGGCCCGGCAGACCGCGCAGGACAACCTCGCCGAAGCCCGGCGCTTCGTCCGCGACCTGACCCCGCCGGACCTCGACGAGGGCTCGCTGCCGGCGGCGCTGCGCCGCCTGTGCAGCACGACCGGCGAGCGGGCCGGCCTGGCCGTGCACTTCCACCTCAGCGGCGCTCCCGCCGAGGTGGCGCGCCCCGTGGAAGTGGCGCTGCTGCGGATTGCGCAGTCCGCCCTGGCCAACACCGCCGCGCACGCGCAGGCCACCCGCGCCGAAGTGACGCTGTCCTACATGGACGACGACGTCACCCTCGACGTCCTCGACGACGGGACCGGTTTCACCCCCGGACCCGCCGGTGCGGACGCCGAGGAGTCCGGGTTCGGCCTCGCGGCCATGCGGGCGCGCGCCGCCTCGCTGGGCGGAACGCTCGCGGTCGAGTCCGAACCGGGCCGCGGAACCGTCCTCGCCGCGAGCTTCCCCCTGCAGCAGAGCACCGCGGAGTCGCCGTGAACACCTCGATCCGCCTGCTGATCGCCGACGACCACCCCGTCGTCCGGGCCGGGCTGCGCGCCGTGCTGGAAGCCGAGTCCGACTTCCTCGTCGCCGCCGAGGCGGACACCGCCGAACGCGCCGCGGAACTCGCCGGCCGGGGGATCGTCGACGTCGTGCTCATGGACCTGCAGTTCGGCACCGGGATGCACGGGGCCGACGCCACCGCGGCCATCGTCGCCCTGGCCGAAGCTCCCCGCGTGCTCGTGCTCACCACCTACGACACCGACGCGGACGTCCTCGCCGCGATCGAGGCCGGCGCCACCGGCTACCTCCTCAAGGACGCCCCGCCCGAGGAGCTCGCCGCGGCCGTCCGCGCCGCGGCGGCGGGCCGCTCGGCGCTGGCGCCCACCGTCGCCGACCGCCTCGTGCACCGCATGCGCCAGCCGGACACCTCGCTGTCCCGCCGCGAGCTCGACGTGCTCCAGCTCCTCGCGGAAGGCCTGTCCAACGCCGAGATCAGCCGTCGCCTCTACCTCAGCCAGGCGACGGTGAAGACCCACCTCGTCCACATCTACGGCAAGCTCGGCGTGGAGTCCCGCACCGCCGCGCTCGCCACCGCGCGGGCGCGCGGCCTCATCCGCGACTGAGGCGCGTTCCAGGGGATCAGCGGTGTGCTGATCCCGGTGGCCAGCCCCTCGGCGGCCGGTGGCAGCGCCGTCTCGCCGCCGCCCCTCCCCCGTGTCACAGACCGCTCGGCCGTCTCGTCCCCGGACTGAGCCCATCGCGGAACTCGGAGGGCGGGCAGATCCGGGCAGGAGCTCGTCGTGGACAGCGCACCGCACCCGCGGTCGTGGTGCGCCCGGCCGCGCTCGGCGCCGACGGCCCGGCCGAGGGCTCTTCGCCAGCACGAGCCGACCGCGCCCCGGAACTCCGCGAGGCACCACCTGCCAGCTGACCCGCGCAACCACCGGAGCTCCTCGTGTTCACCGCCTACGTCGCCGTCACCGTCCTGGCCATCGCCGCCAACACCTTCTCCGGCATCGCCTCCATGACTCGCAGCGAACCGGTCATGCAACGTCTCGTCCCCGCGATGGACAAGGCCGGCGTCCCGGAATCGTGGCTGGTCTTCCCGATCGGAACCCTCAAGACCGCCGGCGGGGTGGGGCTGCTGCTGGGCCTGCTCGGCGTGCCGCTCGTCGGCGCGGCGGCCGCGATCGGCCTCGTCCTGTTCTTCGTCTGCGCGACCTACACGCACGTGCGGGTGAGCGACTACTCCTCGTCCTTCTTCCTCGCTGCCGGCTTCTTCCTCCCGCTGGCCGCAGCCGCGCTGGCGTTGGACCTGCTCTCGCCCTGAGCCGGAGGGGAAGTCGATCCGGTGCGAGCTCACCAACGGTGGTGACGCGCTCGGCGTCACCGCCACGGTCACCTCGGTCGACGGCAGCGACGTCGAGTTCGACGTCCAGGTCGACGAGGCCTGACGACGCCGCTCTTCCGGGAGATCGGCTACTCTGGCGCGCGGAGCTCGCCCTTCCCCGCGGGAGACGA
The DNA here is from genome assembly GCF_054782015.1 of Salinifilum aidingensis. NCBI lineage: Bacteria > Bacillati > Actinomycetota > Actinomycetes > Pseudonocardiales > Pseudonocardiaceae > Salinifilum > Salinifilum aidingensis. Next base: position 403,233 of record NZ_BAAGTH010000001.1, read on the forward strand.
CCCGAGTTCCCGGGAGAACAGTTGGCCAGCGCCGATGAACTGGACGGGCAGTGAGCGAGTACCAGTACTACGAGTTCCTGGCGATCGACCGACCGCTGGACGAGGACGAGCAGGACGAAGTCCGGTCGCTGTCCACCCGGGCGAGGATCACCGCCACCAGTTTCGTCAACGAATACCACTTCGGCGACTTCAAGGGCGATCCGAACCTGCTGATGGAGCGGTACTACGACGCGCACCTGCACGTGGCCGACCGGGGGACGCACCGGGTGATGTTCCGCCTGCCGTGCGAGCTGCTCGATCCCGATGTCGTCGGGGATTACTGCGTCGACGACCACTCGATCGCCCGGGTCGCGGACGAGTTCATCGTGCTCGATTTCACCAGCGAGGACCACCTGGGCGAGTTCGACTTCGACGAGGAAGCCGGGGCGTTGCTCCCGGCGATCGTCGGAGTTCGCGCCGAGCTCGCCCGCGGTGATCTCCGGCCGCTCTACCTCGCCTGGTTGGCGGCCTACGGTGCCTGGGAGCGGGACGAGGAGCTCTTCGACCGCGATGCCGACGAGGATCCCGAGCCACCCGTGCCGCCGGGGCTGGGCGGTCTCACCGCAGCACAGCGGGCACTGGCCGAGTTCCTCCGCCTCGACGACGACCTGCTCGCGATCGCCGCCCGGACGAGTCCGCCGCTCGATGAGGTCGCCGAGGCCCCCGAGGAGCTCGCCGAGCAGGTGCCCCACCTGCCGGTTGCCGAGAAGGACCGGCTCCTGCAACGAGTCGTCCGAGGTGAGGCCGCGCGGGTGCGGACGGAGATGCTGCGCCGCTTCCGCGACGGCACGGCGTCGAGCACCCCGACCCCCGCCCGCCGAACCGTGGCCGACCTGCTCGACGAAGCGGCACGCCACCGGGCCGACCGGTAGTTCCGCCTGGCCGCCCCGAGCCTCCCCGGTTGCTCGGAGGCCGTCTCCTCGCGGACGAGATCGCGTCCCAGCGCTCGCGGATCGCCAGAGCCCACCACAACGCGTCCGAAGCGGATTCCCCGGGGGGAGGAGTCCGGTCGGCTCAATCGTGACGACGCTGCTGCCCTCCGGGCTGGACCGGCGCGGCGGCGAAAGCGGCGAACCGCGGTTTCCGTTGCCGCGCAACGAGATGACGAGAAGCCAGACCGCCGACTGGCCGATCCCGCTGATCGCGGAGGCCTGCGGCGTTCCGCGATCGGCGCAGCTGCCAACACTCCCCGTGCTCGGGCACGCATCCTCGCGCGCAACGTACGGCTCGAACGGATGCGGCCGACGGAGGAAACACCCCGCAGCTGTCACGTTCCGAGTTTCGCCGAAGCAGCGGTACGACCGCACCTTCCGCGAGCGGAAACATCCGGTGAGGCCACCGTCGAACCTCGCGGGGAGAGGAATTGGCACAGCGGCGCAAGCACCCGAAGAACTGCGCGAAAGCCATCGGGGAAACGTGCCAGTGCGGCCACTGCGCGGGCGCGAAGCACGGCTGGGTGGAAGCCTTCGAACTGGCCAACGGCGAAAGACCCGAAGACCTGCACGAGCTCGAGCGGGATGTGGAGCTGCGCTGGAGCCAGGAGTGCACCAAGCAGGACGCCAAGCAAGCTCCGCAGAAGCGCAAGCACCCGAAGCCCACTCTCGATCACCAGAGGGCGGCCGTTGATTCAGCTCGCGTCGGCCTGATCAAGCAATTCCTCGAGCGGAGGAGGCGGAGAGCGCGCCCGCGCACCTCCGAAACACGTCTGCAGGAGGGGCCCCAGTACGCCGAAGCACGAGACCCCCGCGATCCTGAGGAATCCCGTGAACCAGACTCGCGCCCCCGGCGGAAGCGGCGAACCGCTCTACCGAACTCCGCGAAGGGCCCGAGTCCGACCCTGCGAGCACCGACCGCACACTCGCCACCGCCACCTCGGACCTCCAGCAGGCCGAGGCGGTGGGTCACATGCTCGGGCAGGTTCTCGACGAGGTCGAGAGGACCGCCGGACCGCTGCGCCCCGAGACGCGCAGAGCCATGGCGGACCACTTCTGGTGCGAAATGCTCGTCCAACTGGTGGTCGTGATCGAGGAGTCGAACCGCCTGCTCGACTCGGTGCCGGAGGCTGCGGCGGAGAAGATCACCAAGTCGCGCCGCGCACACAAGCTTCCCGAGGTCGACAAGAAGGTCATCACCGCCGCCGTGCGGCAACTCTGGAAGCGGCTGACGGACGCACTCGGGCTGACCGCGGTCAGCGAGGCCAAGGCGCTGCTGCCGGCTTTGCGCGTGCTGGCGCTTCTGACGTGCAAGTCACCGCCCCGGCACCCGGAAGTGCTCCGGCGCTGCGCGGACCCGCTCAGAACCCTCCTGCTCCATGAGACGAAGGAGCGGCTCAAGCGCGCCTTCGGCGAGGAGGTCCCGCACATCAGCTCAGAGCTCAGCGGGGACGGCCCACCCGCTCAGCCGGAGTGACGACTCGCGGGGCGTTGCTGCGCGCACGCAGCCTCCTCCGCAGCGGAGGGCCGGACCTCCGCATCCCGCTCCCCGGACGGCTCTCCGGGTTCGCCCGAAACAGCAGAAGAGCCACCCGCTCGGCGGGTGGCTCTTCGGGGTGGAGCTGAGGGGAGTCGAACCCCTGACCTTCTCGATGCGAGCGAGACGCGCTACCTCCTGCGCTACAGCCCCATTCCGGTTGTGCACTGACAAGCTTAACAAGCGCGCCCGGCGCGCTCGGAGCACCCCCTCCTGTGAGGTCGACTACTCCCCCGCGGCGCGCCGGTACGGCGGCTCCCAGGTGCGTTCGTCCAGCTCGTCGAACAGCGGGTCCTCGTCGTCGAGCTCCACCGGCTCCGCGTGCGACAGGTTCGCCACGGTGCCGGTCCGCCCCCCCGAGCGCCGCTGCTCCGGGACGTCCTCCTCGCTCCAGTCCTCGTCGTAGTCGCCGTACTCCTCGTGCTCGGCCTCGTCCTCGCCGGGGTGCCGGCCACCGCTCATCCGCGCCAGGCGGCGGTTGCGCACGTCCTCCTCGATGCGCACCTGCCGGCGCAGGTAGGTCAGGTAGCCGATGACCGACAGGTCCACCAGGCCGTGCACCCACCACAGCGGCGTCCAGGCGAAGCCGGCGAGCAGGGCGGTGACCAGCGCCGCTGCCAGCAGGACCAGCACCATCCGCTGTCGCCGCGCGTACTTGGCCCGCGCGGCGAGGGCGGCCGCCTCCGGGTCGAAGCCGCCGCGGCCCGGCCGGTAGCGCCGCCCGGCGCGCGCGTCCTCGCTGTGCACGCGCCGCGTCTCCGCTTCGTCGTCGTGGTCCCGGTCGGGGTCGCGGTCCCGATCGAACTCGACGACCTCGTCGTCGTACTCGACGCGCTCGTCGGCGAGCTCGTCGCTGTCGCTGCCCGGCATCCCGTCGGCCTCCTCCACGTAGTCGGGTGGCGCTTGCGCGGTGGCCCCTCCTCGCGTCGTGGACGCGGGCCGCGCACCGCTCCCGCGGCGTACCACGCGTGCTGCCAGCGCGCTGTCGGTGGTTTTGGACACTTCCTGTCGACGGCGAGCGAACATCGGCACCAGCACGACCAACCACGCCACCGCCAGTGCGGCGAAGATCAACGAACTGAGCACGCCTCGCCACCTCCCCCTGGTCGCCGGCCGCACATGCCTCCACTCGTCACACTAGCCACATCCGCCACTCCTGTGTGCGAGCCACGCCGATTCGATGCGCTCGGTGGAACACGGCAACCGGCCCTGCGCTGAACGTAGTCCACCCCGGACGCTCCGCTGCGCGCGCGGACCCGCGTGTCGCACGCGTCCTCCCCGCCGGGGAAACCGCCGGGGAGACCGATCGCGGCGGGGTCGCGGCGGAGGTGGCTACCCGATGTCGGGGATCCCGCAGCGAGGTACCGCCGGAGGTCCCCACCCGACCCGCGACGCCAGCCCATCCGCGGACTCCCTAGCCCGGGCGGTGCGCCCGCCCCGCGGCCAGCAGCGCGGCGACCGCGCCCGCCCCGGTCTCCTCCGCGGTCAGCGCGTACACGAAGTGGTCCCGCCACTGGCCCGCCACGTCGAGGTAGCGCTCGAACAGCCCCTCGCGGCGGAACCCGACCTTCTCCAGCACCCGGATGCTCGCCCCGTTCTCCGGGCGCACGGTGGCCTCCAGGCGGTGCAGCCCCACCGGCCCGAAGCAGTGGTCCACGGCCATGCCGAGCGCGCAGGTCGCGATGCCGCCCCCGGCGAGCCGCTCGGTGACCCAGTAGCCGATCCAGGCGGAGCGCAGCGCACCGCGGATGATGTTGCCCACGGTCAGCTGCCCGGCGAACTCCCCGTCGACGGCGATGACGAGCGGCAGCCCCTCGCCGCGCCGCGCGGTGCCGCGCAGCACGGCCCACTGCCCCGGCCAGGCCAGCGCTGCGTGCCGCTCCTGCCAGTTGCCGACGGAGGTCGGTTCCCAGCGCTGCAGGTAGGTCCGGTCGCGCACCCGCGCGCGGCTCCAGGCCCGCGCGTCGCGCAGCTGCGGCGGGCGCAGCCGCACCACGCCGCCGGGCGTGCCCAGCGGGCCGAGCCGGGCGGGCCATCCGGGGTGCCGACCCGGGAAGGGCTCGGGCGTGGCGGGGGGACGCATCGGCTCCTCACGAGCGGACGGACAGGAACCGGACGTCGACCTGCTCGCCCGCGTCGATCTCCGTCACGTCGGGGTCGATGACGATCATGCAGTTCGCCTCGGCCAGCGTGGCCAGCAGGTGCACCCCGGAGGTGCCGACCGGCTGCACGTGGTGGCTGCCGTTGTGCGGATCGCGCAGCAGCTGCCCGCGGACGTAGCCCCGCCGCCCCGCGGGCGAGCTCAGCGGTGACAGCAGCGTGGCCGCGACGGTGCGCCGGTGCGGGTTCGCCTTGCCGAGCGCGGAGCGGATCATCGGCCGCACCATCACCTCGAACACGGCCAGCGCGCTGACCGGGTTGGACGGCAGCACGAACGTCGGCACCCGGTCCGGCCCGAGGCGGCCGAAGCCCTGCACCGAGCCGGGTTGCATCGCCACGCGCGCCAGGTCCAGCTCCCCCAGGTCGGACAGCGCGGTGCGCACCTTCTCGTCGCCCGCGCCGCCCCCTCCGGCGATGACCACGACCTCGGACAGCAGCAGCCGCCCCTCGACCACCTCGCGCAACCGGCGGGGGTCCCCGCCGAGCGCGCCGACGCGGGTGACGTCGGCGCCGGCGTCGCGGGCCGCGGCCGCCAGCGCGTAGGAGTTGACGTCGTAGACCTGGCCCTGCCCGGGGGTGCGGTCGACGTCGACGAGCTCCTCGCCGAGCGAGATGACCGACACGCGCGGTCGGGGGTGGACGAGCACCTTCTCCCGCCCCACGGCCGCGAGCAGCCCGACCTGGGCGGGACCGATCGGCGCGCCGCGGTGCACCGCGACGTCCCCCGGCTGCACGTCCTCACCCGTCCGGCGGACGTACGCGCGGGACGGGACCGGGTGCAGCACCCCGATCTTGTCCGCGTGCTGCTCGACCTGCTCCAGGGGGACGACCGCGTCGGCCAGGGTCGGCAGCGGAGCTCCGGTCGCCACGGCGGCCGCCTGCCCCGGCTGCAGCCGGTGCGGGTGGGTCGAGCCGGCGGCGATCTCGCCGACGACCGGCAGCACCGGTGGCTCCTCCGCCGCCGCGCGCACGTCGACGCTGCGCAGCGCGTAGCCGTCGACGGCGGCCTGGTCGAAACCGGGCAGCGCGTGCTCGGCGACCACCTCCTCCGCGCACAGCATGCCCTGCGCGTCGCATATCCCGACCCGCACCGGGGCGGGCCGCACGGCCGCAGTGAGTACACGTGCGAGCTGCTCGTCCACTGACCTCATGGGTGTCGACCTCCCGCGTGCCCGGGGTCCGCCGGTACCGCGTGCTTCACTGGGCCAACCGGCGCACCAGCCATTCCCGCAGATCCGCGCCGTACTCCGGATCGTCCAACGCGAAGTCCACCGCGGCCTTGAGGAAACCGCCGGGATTTCCCACGTCGTGTCGCTCACCTCGGTGGACGACGACGTGCACCGGATGCCCCTCTGAGATCAACAACGCTACGGCATCGGTCAGCTGCAGCTCGCCACCGGCACCCGGTTCGATCCGCCGCAGCGCGTCGAAGACCGCCCGGTCCAGCAGGTAGCGGCCCGCGGCGGCGAGCGTGGAGGGCGCGCGCTCCGGGTCGGGCTTCTCCACCATGGCCCGCACCCGCTTCACGTCCTCGGCATCGGTGTCCTCGGCGTCGAACACGCCGTAGGAGGAGACCTGCTGGCGCGGGACCTCGAACGCGCACAGCACGCTGCCGCCGTGGCGCGCGCGGACCTCGGCCATCCGGTCGAGCACCCCGTGCGGGCGGACGAGGTCGTCGGGCAGCAGCACGGCCACCGCGTCGTCCTCGCCGCCGAGATTGGCCTCGGCGCAGGCCACGGCGTGCCCGAGGCCGAGCGCTTCCTCCTGCACGGCGGCCTCGGCGGTGATGAGCTCGGAGGCGTGCCGGACCCTCTCGGCCAGCTTGTCCTTGCCGCGCTCGCGCAGCGTGCCCTCCAGCTCGGGCTGCGGCTGGAAGTACTCGACGACGGCGCGCTTCTCCGGGGCCGTCACGACCACCAGACGCCGCACTCCCGCGTCGGCGGCCTCGTTCGCGACGAGTTCGATGCCGGGCGTGTCCACGACCGGCAGCAGTTCCTTGGGCACGGACTTCGTGGCTGGGAGGAACCGCGTGCCCAGGCCTGCCGCGGGAACGATTGCGGTTCGAATCGGTGCGGGCATGCTCATATCACCGCAGCCTATCGGCCACCCCTACAGTGGGGCTGTGAGCGCACCGGGAAAATCCGCAACGCCCAAGTCCGCATGGCGGGACCACCTGCTGCAGCGGCGCGGCGAACTCGACACGTCCACCCGATCGGCCGAGGCCGCGGCGTTGACGGGGCACGTGGGGGAGTGGCTGGCTGAGAAGTCGGTCACCACGGTCGCCGCGTACGTCCCCGTCGGCGACGAGCCCGGTTCGACCGAGCTGCTGGAGTCCCTGCTCCGGGAGGGGCACCGCGTGCTCGTGCCGATCGTGGTGCGGGGGCGTCCGCTGGACTGGGCCGAGTACACCGGTCCGGACAGCCTGCGGCCCGCCACCTACGGACTGCTCGAACCCGCCGGTGAGCACCTCGGGGCCGAGGCGCTCGGGCAGGCGGGCGCGCTGATCGTCCCGGCGCTGGCCGTGGACCACCGCGGGACGCGGCTGGGCCGCGGGGCCGGGTTCTACGACCGTTCGCTGCCGCTGGCCGCTCCGGGGGCCGAGCTGGTCGCGGTGGTGCGGGACGAGGAGTTCGTGCCGGAGCTGCCGGGCGAGGAGCACGACGTGCGGATGCACGGGGTGCTCACGCCGCGGCGCGGCGTGGTGCGGTTGCCGCTGGAGCGGCGTGAGCCCGCCGACACCGCTGCCGGTGTGTGACGTAGATGCGATTGCACCGCGGAGGAGGGTGACGCATTATCGTGTTGGCACTCCCACGCGGAGAGTGCCAATACGGATGTCGGAGGTAACGCCGTGCCCACCTACCAGTACGCGTGCACCCAGTGCGATCACCACTTCGAGCGGGTGCAGTCGTTCAGCGAGGACTCCCTCACCGAGTGCCCGGAGTGCACCGGCCGGCTGCGCAAGCTGTTCAACTCCGTGGGCGTGGTGTTCAAGGGCAGCGGCTTCTACCGCACCGACAACCGCTCCAACGGCAACAACGGGTCCACCTCGAGCAGCGGCGACTCGGGCTCGACCGCGAACTCGTCCGACTCCTCCGAGTCCGGCTCCGCGGGGTCCGGTTCGGACTCCGGCGGGTCGAGCGGCTCGAACGGGTCGAGCGGGTCGAGCGGGTCGGACAGCGGTTCCGGTTCCAGCGGTTCGAACTCCTCCTCGAAGGCGGCCGCGTCCTCGTCCTCCTCGGCGTCCTCCTCGTCCTGACACCGGTCCCGGTGCCGCCTGCTCCTCGGCGCTGACGCCTTCCCGACCCCTGGAGAACCAGCGGCTCGGCCGGCGCAGCGCTCGGGGGAACCTCCGGCAGGTCGCTCTGCGCGCGCGGCGAGGAAGCGGCTGCGCCGCTTGCCTGACGCACCGCTGCGACCACCCCCGATCGTGTGGCCAGTCTCCCCCTGCGAGGTGTCCCTGCGGAGGGGCACCGCTCCCGCTGGTCGTCCACAGGGCGCCGAGTTGTCCACAAGTGGCGGTGAAGAAGCTGACACGGCTGCCCGCACCCCCGTAGCTTCGGACGCGTCCGACGGCGGAAGGGGGAACGGATGTCCGAGGCGCGCGGGACGGCCGAAGCACCGCACGCGCGGCTGGTGGGCAAGCTCCGCACCGCGCGGCTGGTGCTCACCGGGCCACGCCTGCACACCGCGCGGCGCATCGCGGCGGTGCTGCTGCTGTGCTGCTCGGGCGTGCTCGCCTTCGTCCCGAGCGCGCAACCGGACGGGCGCGCGCACGTGCTCGCGGCCGCGCGCGACCTCCCACCGGGAGAGCCGCTGACGCGCACCGACCTCACCCGCCGAGCCGTGCCCGGCGGAGCCCTCCCGCACGGCGCGTTCACCCGGCCCGAGCGGGTGCTGGGCCGCACCCCGGCCACACCGGTGCGGGCCGGTGAGGCGATCACCGACGTGCGCCTGCTCGGACCCGCGGCCACGCGCGCGAGCACCGGCGATCCGGACAGCGCCGCGGTCCCGATCAGGCTCGCCGACCCGGCGGTGGCGACGTTCCTCGACCCCGGACACCGGGTCGACCTCGTCAGCGCCGCGCACGCCGCGGAACCGGCGGTGCTCGCGGAGAACGCCCCGGTGCTGGCCGTCCGCGCGCCGGACACCCGCGACTCGGCCGAGCGGATGGTGCTGGTCGGGCTGCCACGGGGGTCGGCAGCGGCCGTCGCCGCGGCCTCGGCCCGGGAATCGGTCACCGTGGCGCTGCGCTGAGCGAGTCCGCGGGCTGGCCATCGGGCGGCACCGGAGACCACCCGGAAACTCCACACCGGACGGAAATGTCCGTTGCGGACACCGGTGCGTTCCCGCACCGCGCCGGGACCGCCCGCTCAGCGCGGGTCGTGGTGCGGCGGGCGGTTCTGCCGGTACCAGTCGTCGCCGGCGGCGGTGCTGCCGCGGTCGTCCGCGGCGTCCTCGGGCAGGACGCTGCCGAAGATCCGGTCGAGCTGCCGGCGCCGCCGCGAGCGCTCCACCGCGCGTCGCCGGGGAGCCTCCGCACCTCCGGCGGCGGAGTCCCCACCGGCGGGAGCACCGGCACCGCCGTGCGCAGCGCTCCCGCCGCCGGAGGGGGTGTTCGGGCGTTGGTTCGCCATGCTTCCCATTCTGCCCCCGTTCTGCTGGATCCCGGCGGCGCACCGGGCGGTGCCGCACCGCGGCGAGCGGTGATTTCCCGGTTCGCGCCGGTGATGACATCATCGGTGACACGACGAACACGTGCGGACACCGGGGGTGCGCATCCACTCGGCACCGCTGGAGCACCGCATCGACCGAAACAGCGGGAGGAAGCAGATGGGCTTTCTGGACAAGGCCAAGCACCTCGCCCAGCAGGCGCGCGGCAAGGCCGGGGAAGCGGCCGACAAGGCCGGGCCGAGCGCCAACAGGGGCATCGACAGCGCCAAGGAGCAGCTGAACAAGGCCACCGGCGGCAAGTACCAGGACAAGATCGACAAGGCGAGCGGTCAGGTGCAGGGCTTCATCAACCGCCACCAGTCGGAGGGCTCGCAGGAGGGGCAGTCCGGCACGGGTGAGTCCGGAACCGGGCAGTCCGGCACCGGGCAGTCCAGCACCGGCGAGTCCGGCACCGGGCAATCCGGCACGAACCGGGCCGACAGCGGTCAGGACGCCACCGACCGCGACCGCGGCTCCGAGGGCGACTCCGGCCGCACCGAACCGCCGAAGTCGCAGTGACGCAGGCGACGCCCGCGCCGCGAACGGCGCGGGCGGCACCGCTCCAGCACGACAGCGGGCCCGCGAACGACGGCGCGGGACGCCCCGGAGGACGTCCCGCGCCGCGCTGGTCGATGCGGCCGTGCGCCGCCGCGCTCGCCCGACTACACGCCGGAGAGATTCTCGATCACGTGCGTGACCAGCGGTCGGAGCGTGGCCATGCCGTCGCGGACGGCTTCGCGGGAGCCGGCCAGGTTCACCACGAGCGTGCTGCCCGACACCCCGGCCAGGCCGCGGGAGATCCCCGCGTCGACCGCGCCCGCCGCCAGGCCGGAACCGCGCAGCGCCTCGGCGATGCCCGGGACCGGCCGGTCCAGCACCCCCGAGGTGGCGTCCGGGGTGACGTCCCGCGGTGAGACCCCCGTGCCGCCGACGGTGATGACCACGTCGACACCGCCGATCACCGCGGTGTTCAACGCGTTCCTGATCTCCACGGTCTCCCCCGCCACGGCCACGGTGCCGTCGACGATGAACCCGTTCTCCTCGAGGAGTTCGGTGACCAAGGGGCCGATGTTGTCGTCCTGCTCCGCGTGGGCGACTCGATCGTCGACGACCACGACGAGGGCCCGCCCCAACCGCTGCGCGCTGCGTTCCATGCTCGTCACAGTAGTGGCGGTGGAGGCGCCGGTCAGGTCCCAGTCGGTGACATCGGCGACAGACCGCGGTCCGTCCTGCTGCGTTCGCTGCGTCATGTCTGCGTTCTCCCTGTTCCGCGCGTCGCACGGGTCGCGCCTCACTGGGAACCGCCCAGTGTGACCTCGACCGTGCGCGTGTCCCCGCCGCCCCGGGACAGGGTGAGCTTCACCGTGTCGCCGGGGTTGTGCGAGCGCACCGCGGCGATCAACGTGTCCGGGTCCTCGATGGTCCGGTTGCCCAGCTTGGTGATGACCTCGCCGCGCTTCACCCCGGCCTTGCTGGCGGGGGCGCCGTCGTGCACCTCGACGATCTGGGCCCCGCCGCCGCGCGCCGGGGTGATGGTCACGCCGAGGTTCGCGTGCGTGACGGAACCGTCCTGCATCAGCTGCTGGGCGATCTGCTTCGCCTGGTCGATCGGGATCGCGAAGCCCAGGCCGACCGAACCGGCCTGCTGCTGGGTCATGCCGCTGCCGGGGCTGTAGATCGCGGAGTTGATGCCCACCACGCGGCCGTCCTTGTCCACCAGCGGTCCGCCCGAGTTCCCGGGGTTGATGGCCGCGTCCGTCTGGATCGCGTTCATCACGCTCGCCTGGCTGCCGCTCTCCCCGCCGGCGCGCACCGGCCGGTTCTTCGCGCTGACGATGCCGCTGGTGACCGTGCCGGACAGCCCGAACGGCGAGCCGATCGCCACCACCTGCGACCCCACCTTCAGGTCGTCGCTGCGGCCCAGCTCGGCCGGGGTCAGCCCGGTGATGTCGGCCTTGACCACGGCGAGGTCCGACTTCGGGTCGGTGCCGACGACCTTCACCGGGGCCGAGCGCTGGTCGTGGAACTGGGCGGTGACCCGCGCGCCCGCCTCGGCGCCCTCGACGACGTGGTTGTTCGTGAGGATGTAGCCGTCCTCGCTGAGCACGATGCCGGACCCCTCGCCGGACCCGCGCATCGAGCTCGTCTGCAGCTGCACCACGCTCGGCAGCACCTTCTGCGCCACCGCCTGCACGGAGCCGGCGGGGGCGTCGCTGGCGCTGCGCGCCGGGCGCGGCGCGTTCAGCGAGCTCGTGCCGGTGGAGGCGCTGTCGGAGCCCAGCCGGTAGCCGACGTATCCGCCGGCCCCGCCGCTGACGAGCACGGCGACCAGGGCCAGGGCCCCGACCACGGCGAACAGGCCGGCGCGTCCGGACTTCCTGCGCCCGCCCGGCTGCTGCGAGGTGCCGACCGGCGGCATCGGCGCGTAGCCGGGCTGCTGCCAGCCCTCCGCTCCCGGGTAGGCCTGCGGCTGGGTCCCGTCGTACGGCCCTGGCTGCTGCCCCGGGTACGGCTGCTGCCCCGGGTACTGCTGGCCCGGGTACGGCTGCTGTGCCGGGTACGGCTGCTGAACCGGGTGCGGGTAGCCGCCCTGGTAGGTGCTGCCCTGCGGAGCACCGCCCTGGTACCCGCTGTCCTGCGGGGCGCCCTGGTAGGCGCCGGGGTGGCCGGTTCCCTGGGGACCGCCCTGCTGGTCACCGGGGTGCGCTCCGGACCACCCGGGTCCGTGCGGCGCCGTCCCGGCCTCGGGCTGGCCGCTCCCCGACACCTCCCCCGCCTCGGAGGCGGAGGAAGAGCTCTCGGACTGCCAGGGCCCGTCCTGACCCTCGATCGGTTGATCTTCGCGGCGAGATTCGTCCGGGCTGTGGTCGGTCATGTCTCCACTCTGCGATACGCGCCTGAGAACCGCCTGAGCTGGCTCTGTGGACCGGGTTACGACCTCGCGGCGATGACGGGGAGCAGCCGGGAGGCCGGGGCGGCCGGGGAACCGGGGTCCCCGCGACCCGCTGCGCCAGCAGAACCGAGGACTCCCGCGCCGGTCAACGCAGGCGCTCCGCGATGCGTTCCGGGGTAACGTCGTTGATCCACACGGCCATGCCCGACTCCGACCCGGCCAGGTACTTGAGCTTGTCCGCCGAGCGGCGCACGGAGAACAGCTCGAGCCGCAGCCACGCCAGGTCCCTGCCGGTGTTCGCGGGCGCCTGGTGCCATCCTGCCACGTACGGCAGCGGGCGGTCGTGGAGCGCGTCGAGCCGGCCGAGCACGTCGAGGTGGAGCGCGGCGAAGTCGTCGCGCTCGGCAGCGGTGAGCGCGGGCAGGTCCGGCACGCGGCGGTGCGGCACCACGTGCACCTCGACCGGCCAGCGCGCCGCGGCGGGCACGAACGCCGTCCAGTGCTCCGAGCTGGTGATCACGCGACGCCCGCTCTCCCGCTCGGCGGCGAGCACGTCGCCCTGCACGTGGCGCCCGTGCCGTTCGTAGTACTCCCGCGCGGTGGCCAGGTGCCGCTGCGTGCGGGGCGTGACGAACGGGTAGCCGTAGATCTGCCCGTGCGGGTGGTGCAGGGTCACGCCGATCTCCTCGCCGCGGTTCTCGAAGCAGAACACCTCCTCCACGCCCGGGCTGGCGTCGAGCGCCGCGGTGCGGTCGGCCCAGGCGTCGACGACGAGCCGCGCGTGCTGCTGGCTCAACCGGGCGAACGCGGATCCGTGGTCGGAGGTGAAGCACACGACCTCGCAGCGACCGCGCGCCGGTGCGCTCGGCACCGCGGGCTGGCCGTCGACCGTCGCGGGCACGTCCTCGCTGACGGCGCGGGAGAACGAGGGGAACTGGTTCTCGAACACCGCGACGTCGTAGTCGCCCTCCGGGACCTCGGTGGGCTTGCCGGGCGCGCTCGGGCACAGCGGGCAGGCGTCGGCCGGCGGCTTGTAGGTGCGGGACTGGCGGTGGGCCGCGATCGCCACCCATTCCCCGCTCAGCGGGTCCTGCCGCACCTCGCCCGCCGGGGCTTGGGCGGGCAGGTCGCGGGAGTCGGCGGCGAGGCGCTCCGGGGCCTCGTCGTGGTCGAAGTAGATGATCTCCCGACCGTCGGCCAGCTGTCGTGCCGTGCGCTTCACTCGTCCTCCGTTCCCCGTGCGGCGTCCTCGCCGGGGCCGGCGGAACCCGCCTCCCCGGTGCCTGCGGCCGCTCCGTCGGCGAGCTGCACGTCCGGGATCTCCTCGCGCAGCGCGGTCACCGCCTCCTCGTCCAGGCCGGTGTCGCTGACGAGCAGGTCCACCTCCGCGAGCTCCACGATCGTGGAGAAACCGACGGTCGACCACTTGGAGCTGTCGGCGAGCACCGCCAGCCGCGCGGCCGCCCGCGCGAAGACCCGGTTGGTCTCGGCCTCGGCGAGGTTGGGGGTGGTGAACCCCGCGGAGGCAGCCATGCCGTGCACCCCGAGGAACACCAGGTCCAGGTGCACCGAGCGCAGCGCTCCGGTGGCGACCGGGCCGACGAGCGCGTCGGAGGGGGTGCGCTCCCCGCCGGTGAGCACGACGCTCTGGTCCGAGCGGCCGAGGCGCCACAGGGTTTCGGCCACGCGCACCGAGTTGGTCACCACGGTCAGCTCGGCGATGTCGGCCAGGTGGCGCGCCAGCGTCCACGTGGTGGTGCCCGCGGTGACCCCGATGGCGCTGCCGGGTTCGACCTGCTGCGCGGCCAGCCGCGCGATCGCCTCCTTCTCCCCGGGCTGCCGGACGGACTTGGCCTCGAACCCGGGTTCGTCGGTGCTGTTGCCCGATCCGGCGGTGGCGCCGCCGTAGACCTTCTCGACGAACCCGCGCCGCGCCAGCGCGTCCAGGTCGCGGCGGACGGTCATGTCGGACACGCCGAAGCGGCGCACGAGTTCGCTGACGCGGACCGCACCGCTGTGCCGGACCTCCTCGAGGATCGCGTCCTGCCGCTGCCGCGCGAGCACACCCACCCCCGAATCTCCTCCACGGAACTCAATCCAACAGAATCGAACACTACCCTCCCGCGGCACACCCGCACCACCCGGGGATGCCCGCAGGCGCAGGACACCTACGACGTGCGATGTTGTTCGTTACTGTTGGCTCTCCGGAGGGCTGCCGGGCAGGGACACGTGCAGCAGCGCACCGCCGTCCGGCGCGTCCCCGGCCCAGACGTGCCCGCCGTGCCGCTCGGCGACCTGCTTCACGATCGACAGCCCCAGCCCCGAACCGGGCAGCGGGCGCGACTCCGAGGACCGGTAGAACCGCTCGAAGATGTGCGGCCGGTCGGCCGGCGCGATGCCCGACCCGCTGTCGGCCACCTCCAGCGCAGCGAACCCGGTGTCCGCCTCGGCGCGCAGGTCCACGCGCACCTGCCCCTCCTCGGGGCTCCACTTCGCCGCGTTGTCCAGCAGGTTGAGCACGGCGCGCTCCAGGGCCGTGGCATCGCCGAGCAGCAGCCACGGGCGGGTGCTCACCTCGAAGCGCACCCGCGGCGCGCGCCGCTGGGCCCGCGCCAGGGCGCGCTCGACGACCTCGCTGAGCTCCACCGGCTCGTGCACCGCCTGCGGCGCGTCCTCGCGGGCCAGCTCCACCAGGTCGCCGACGAGCGCGGACAGTTCGGACAGCTGGGCCCGCACGTCGGCGAACATCTCCTCGCGGTCCTCCTCGGACAGCTGCGGCGCACCGGGCTGCGACTCGGCCATGAGCAGTTCGAGGTTCGTGCGCAGCGAGGTCAGCGGGGTGCGCAGTTCGTGCCCGGCGTCGGCGACCAGGCGGCGCTGCTGCTCCTGCGACTCGGCCAGCGCCCCGAGCATGCCGTTGAAGCTCGTGGTCAGCCGCGCGAGCTCGTCGTCGCCGCTGACGGGGATCGGCTGCAGGTCACCGGTGGCGGCGACGCGCTCGGTCGCGGCGGTGAGCCGCTGGACGGGGCGCAGGCCGGCGCGGGCGACGGTCGTCCCGGCCGCGGCGGCCAGCAGGATGCCCGCGCCGCCCATGACGACGAGCACCACGGACAGCTGCGCCAGGGTCTGCTGCGTCGGCCGCAGCGAGGTCGACAGCACCAGCGCCGATCCGTCCCCCGCGGGCACGGCCACGACGCGGTGGTTCGTCGCCTGGTCGGTGCGCAGCGACCGCCGGACCTGGCCGTGCGCCACGGCCAGCTCGTCGCCGCTCGTCGGCGGGCGCTTGCCCGCGGAGACCTCGCCGCCGTCGGCGAAGAGCACGCTCATCCGCATGTTCGTCGCCGACAGGAACGCGGCCGGCATGCGCTGCAGGTCGGGCGTTTGCACCAGCGGGCCTTCGGCGGCCTGCACCGCGCGCTCGGTCAGCGAGTTGTCCAGCTGCTGGTACAGGCTGTCGCGCACGGTGACGAACGCGGCCACGGACACCAGCGCCACGGCACCGGCCACGCAGATCGCCGCCAGCCAGGTGACCCGGTTGCGCAGCGACACCCGCTGGAAGTGCGCCCGCGGGCGGGGGATGCGGTCCGTGCCGGTGAGGTCGGGGGGAGGGGGAGCGGGCCCGGTCACGGCGGCGTCTCGCGCAGCACGTAGCCGACCCCGCGCACCGTGTGGATCAGGCGGGGTTCCCCTTCCGCCTCGGTCTTGCGCCGCAGGTAGCCGATGTAGACCTCGAGCGCGTTGCCGGAGGTCGGGAAGTCGTAGCCCCAGACGTCCTCCAGCAGCCGGCTGCGGGTCAGCACCTGCTTCGGATGCCCCATGAGCAGCTCCAGCAGGGCGAACTCCGTGCGCGTCAGGCTGATCGGCCGCTCGCCCCGCCGCACCTCGCGGGTGCCCGGGTCGAGCTCGAGGTCGGCGAACCGCAGCGCCGCGGGCGGCGCGTCCTGCGGGTGCTCGGGCGGGGTGGCGCGGCGCAGCAGCGCCCGCAGCCGCGCCATCAGCTCCTCCAGGGCGAACGGCTTCGGCAGGTAGTCGTCCGCACCCGCGTCGAGCCCGGCGACCCGGTCGGAGACCGCCTCGCGTGCCGTGAGCACGAGGATCGGCATGTCGTCACCGGTGCTGCGCAGGCGCCGCGCCACTTCGAGCCCGTCCACGCGGGGCATCATGACGTCCAGGACCATGGCGTCCGGCCGCTCCTGCGCCAACTGGTCCAGCGCCTGCTGGCCGTCCGCGGCCAGTTCCACCTGGTAGCCGTTGAACCGCAACGACCGGCGCAGCGATTCGCGCACGGCACGATCGTCGTCGACGACGAGGATGCGCATGCCCACCAGTGTTGCGCCTCGCCCTGAGAACCACCTGAGAAGGGTCCGCGCGCGTGTCGGGTGGTGCGCTGTCTCACTCCCGCCGTTCAGCCCTCGCCGTCGGACTCGGCCGCCTCGGCGGCCCGGATCGCCGGATCCTCACCGCAGGGGTCGGCGTGCCACGTGCCGAACGGGTCGGAGTAGGCGGCCCAGCCCTCGCGCCCGGCGGCGAGCTCGGCGTCGGTGAGCAGGGCCCGGTGCAGCGCCCGGTCGACGTCCTCCGGGTCGGTGTCGTGGGTGATCACCACGAGCTCCTGCACCCGGTCGCCGTAGCGCTCGTCCCAGCTCAGCGAGGCCTTGAGGTAGCGCTCGGAGTCGAGCTCGGCGCGCTGCCCGGCGTCGAGCGCGGCCACCCACGGCCCGGCGTGCGCGACGCCGAGGCTGCCGCCCGCGGATTCGATCCACAGCGCGTCGTCGGGCTGGGTGGCCAGCCACACGCGTCCGCGTGCGCGCACGACGCCCTCGAGCAGCGCGTCGACCGCCGCGTGCAGCCGTTCCGGGTGGAACGGCCTGCGCTGCTCGAACAGCAGCAGCGAGACCCCGGCGTCCGGTTCGAACGGCGGTTGGCCGCGCAGCAGCGGTCCGAACGCCCCGTCGACCTCCCCGCGGCGCGCCGCGGCGGGCAGCCGTCCGAGCAGCTCGGGCACGTCGAGCCGTTCGAGGACGCCCCAGGTCGCGCTCGGCGCGACCCGCCGCAGCACCGCTTCGGTGCGGGCCTGCTGCCAGGGTTCGACCGCGCGGCCCGCCAGCACGAGCGCGTCGGCGAACTCGGCCTGCCCGACGGCGAGCTGGGCGACGGTGCGTTCGTCCTCGGCCGCGGCGCCGAGGCCGCGCTCGGCGAGCTCCTCGGTGCCGGTGGCGTCGTCGAGCCAGCTCGGCAGGTCGACGACGCACAGCACGGCGCCGATGGCGATGTCGTGCTCCAGGCCGCGCCCGTCGAGCTCGACGCGGGTCAGCGCCCAGCACAGCGCCTCCGGGTCGAGCGCCGGGTCGAGCCGGAGGACGATGCTGGTCACGTCCGGCTCGTCGGCGAGCCGGCGCAGCAGCGGCAGCAGGTCCTCGCGCAGCGTGCAGGAGACGCACCCGTGCACGAGTTCGAGCGCGGTCGTCTCGCCGAGGTCGCCGCGGCGCACCGTGCGCCGCACCAGGCCGTCGGAGAGCGCGCCGAGGTCGTGGTGCACGAGCACGGCGCCGGTGTCGGCGCGCACCGCCTCGGCGGTCGACGCGACCTGCTCGGGATGCATCCCCGCGACCACGAGCAGCGGCGTGCGCTGGTCCTCGGACGGTCCCATCCCCACCCCAATCGGTAATGGTTTTCATCTGCTGGTGGACACGCTATCCTGATCCCGAGCATAGATGAAAATGGATGTCATTATCGAGAGGTAGGTCATGTCGAAGCGGTGCCAAGTGACCGGGCGCGTGCCCGGGTACGGCAACCACGTCTCGCACTCCCACCGCCGCACGCGCCGGCGCTGGGAACCCAACCTGCAGCGGCGGCACTACTGGCTGCCGTCCGAAGGCCGCTGGATCCGCCTGCGCGTGTCCACCAAAGGCGTGAAGACGATCGACAGGCACGGCATCGAGGCGATCGTCGCCCGGATGCGGAAGCGGGGGGAGCGCGTCTGATGGCCGCCACCGAACAGCGACCGATCGTGAAACTGCGCTCCAGCGCCGGAACCGGCTTCACCTACGTCACCCGGAAGAACCGCCGCAGGACACCGGACCGGCTGCGGCTGCGCAAGTACGACCCCGTCGTCCGCAGGCACGTCGAGTTCCGCGAGGAACGCTGAAACGAGGAGCACCGTGGCCAAGAAGTCGAAGATCGTCCGCGACCAGCAGCGGCGCGAGATCGTCGCCCGCTACGCGCAGCGCCGCGCCGAGCTGAAGCGCATCATCTCGGCGCCGGACACCACGCCGGAGCAGCAGGAGCGGGCCCAGCGCGAACTGCAGCGCCAACCCCGCGACGCCAGCCCCACCCGGGTGCGCAACCGCGACGCGGTCGACGGCCGCCCCCGCGGCCACTTCCGCAAGTTCGGCCTGTCCCGCATCCGCCTGCGCGAAAAGGCCCACGCGGGCGAACTGCCCGGCGTCACGAAAGCGAGCTGGTAACGATGGCCCCTCCGCAACGCCGCCCGCGGCGCAAACCGAACCTGCTCGCGCGGGAGGGCGTCACCCGCGTGGACTGGAAGGACACCGCGCTGCTGCGGAAGTTCCTCTCCGACCGCGGCAAGATCCGCTCGCGGCGGGTGACCGGGCTGACCGCCCAGCAGCAGCGCGAAGTCGCCCGGGCCATCAAGAACGCGCGGGAGATGGCGCTGCTGCCCTACCCCAGCCCGAAACCCCGCTGAACAGGACGGGAGCGCGACCCCGCCCGCGGCTCCACCGCGGGCACGTGCCGCCCCGGGGAGCAACTCCGGCAGTTCCCCGGGCGGAGGGTCGCCGGCGGTGCGGTGACCGCGTCCGAGCGGACCCGGAACGCAGGTCCCGGCCGCGCGGCGGCCCCTCGCGGTGCCCGGTCGGGCAGGGCACGTCCCGACCGGGCACCGCACCCCGCCAGCGGCGGGCGCCACCACCGGCGGCAGGTGGCGGGCATCACCAGGACGCCCCGGGTCGGAGGCACCGCGCGACGGGGCAGGATGGTCGGCGATGACCGCACGAGAAGAACCGCCGCGGCTGGACGACACCGGACCGGGCACCGACCTGTACGACGTGATCAACCGGCGCCGGGACGTGCGCGCCGAGTTCACCGGCGAACCCCTCGACCCGGACGTGCTGCACCGGGTGCTCACCGCCGCGCACAGCGCGCCGAGCGTCGGCCTCTCGCAGCCCTGGGACTTCGTCCTCGTGCAGGACGAGGCCACGAAGCGCTCCTTCCGCGAGCACGTGCTCGCCGAGCGCGACGTCTTCGCCGCCGAGCTCGAGGGGGAACGCGCGGAGACCTTCTCCAAGATCAAGGTCGAGGGGATCCTCGAATCGACGCTGAGCGTGGTCGTGACCTACGACCCGGAGCGCGGCGCCCCCGCCGTCCTCGGCCGGCACGCCATCGCCGACGCCGGGCTGTACTCGGTGTGCCTGGCGATCCAGAACCTGTGGCTGGCCGCCACCGCCGAGGACCTCGGCGTCGGCTGGGTGAGCTTCTACCGCGAGGAGTTCCTGCGGGGGCTGCTGGACATCCCCGCGACGGTGCGCCCCGTCGCCTGGCTGTGCCTCGGCCCGGTGCACCGGATGGCCGATGCCCCCGACCTGGAGCGGCACGGCTGGCGCAGCCGCACCCCGCTCGAAGAGCGCGTGCACTACGAGTCGTACGGGCGCGGGAGCGAGCGGTAGGCCCATCGCGTCCGAAGAGGACTGATCCGTCCCCTTCGGACGCGGCGCTCCGTCGGGCAAGCGGCGCAGCCGCTTCCGCCCCACGCGCGCAGACCGACCCGACGGGGGTTCTCCGGCGCTGGCCTCGCGAGGACAGCCCGCGGGGCTGCCCCTGTCCCGGGGAGGGTGGTCGGGGGCAGCTGGGAGGTCGGGGGCAGCTGGGAGCCGGAGGTTCCCCACCCGACCTCCGACGTCAGCCGATCCGCGGACCCGTCAGCTCCGCAGAACTGCCGTGTAGACGGTGTTGCTGGCCTCGCCCCCGGTGTAGGGGTTGCGGAACGCGACGACGTGGGCCTGCGCGGTGGCGAACACCTCCGCGAGCGCTGCCGTGACCTCCTGCTGCGGCGGATCGTCCGACCACAGCGCGAAAACCCCGCCCGGGTGGAGGTGGCCGGCGAGCCGGCGCAGACCCGCGGCCTCGTAGAGCCAGGCGTGGCTCGGATCCAGCACGTGCGCCGGCGAGTGGTCGATGTCCAGGAGCACGGCGTGGAACCGCCGCCCCGGTGCCTCGGCGTCGAACCCGGAGCTGCCACCGGCCATCGCGAAGAAGTCCCCGTGCACCAGGCGGGTCCGCGGATCGGAGGTCAGCTCCTCGCCCAGCGGCAGCAGACCGCGCCGGTGCCACTCGATGACCTCCCCGAGGGACTCCACCACGTGCAGCGAGCGCACCCGCGGATCCTCCAGGGCGGTCCGGGCGGTGTAGCCGAGCCCGAGCCCTCCGACGACGACGTCGAGCTCGGCGGCGGAAGAGGCGGCCAGGCCGAGCCGCGCGAGTTCGACCTCCGCCGTGGTGAACGCGCTGGACATGAGGAACTCGTCGTCCAGTTTGATCTCGTGCACGTCCCTGTCGAGGGAGCGGTCCCAGCGGCGGCGCAGGCTGATCAGGCCGATCGGCGTCCCGCGCCAGTCGAGTTCTTCGAAACGGGCGCTCACTGGCGGCATCCTCCCTGCGGGCGGGAACAACGGCGGGCGGGGCGGCATCGGGCGGTTCGCGCCGCGGTCGCGGTGGCTCGGCGGCTCCGACGGCGCTGCGGGTCCGTTTCGGACCGCGGGAGCAGCGGCGGCCCGCCGCCGAGGCGCACCCCGCGGCGAGGAACCGCTCAAACTCGTCCGGAGCGCGGAACTCCCCTCCCCCGGCGGCCGCGCCGATCTGCCCGGCGCGCCGACGACCGGGGACGCCGCGCGTTCATCCGAGCCTACAGCCGCGGGAGGAGGGCGCTCGACCCCGGTGTCGGACCTGCCGGCCCCGCGGACGGGGTTGCGCGCCGACTTCGCCCTGCCACCGCCGTCGCTGACGAGCGCGACCTCCGCCAGCAACGCGGTGAGATCGCCGCCGCGGCAGGCGTCCAGGAAGCGCTCCGTCACCCGGCGCCGGGTCTGCCGGTCGGCGTCGAACCGCGGGCGGCGCGCCCGCACGTGCTCGCGCGCCCGGTGGGCGAGCTGCCGCACGCCCGCCGTCGAGCGCCCGAGGGTGGCCGCGATCTCCTCGTGGGGAAAGCCGAAGACCTCCCGCAGCACGAACACCGCGCGTTCGGCCGGTGCCAGCGCCTCCAGCACCACCAGGACGGCCGTCGAAGCGGACCCGGAGCGCAGCGCGGGCTCGGCCGCGCCCTCCCCGGCCTGCGCGGTGATCACGGGTTCCGGCAGCCACTGCCCCGCGTACGACTCGCGCCTGGCCCGCAGCGCCCGCAACCGGTCCAGCGCCAGGCGCGTCGCGGTGCGCACCAGGTAGGCCCCCGGCGCGGTGACCTCCGAGCGGTCGCCGCCGGACCAGCGCAGCCAGGTCGTCCTCCGCGTCGGCCACGCTGCCGAGCATCCGGTACGCCGCGGCGAAGCACTGATCACGGTGGTCCTCGAACTGCGCCGCGCTCCCGGTCCCCGAGTCGGCCGTGCTCCTGCTGCGCTCCCCTCCCCGAACGGCCGCGCGGCGGCGACGCCCAGCGGAACCGCCGGCCCCCGTCCGACCGGACTGATCAACCTACCCGGCGGATGCCGGACCGCGGGGACGATTTCGAGGAGGTGATCGACGGATCGCCGGGCTGAGCAGGGCGCGTCGAGCGGTCCTCGCATCGGCGTGACCGGTTCCGCCCCGCGGGGGCGGAGCCGTGCCGTCGCGACGAGGCTCGTCCCGCGGGGTTCGCAGGGCGCTGCGGCCGAGCTGCGCGCAGCGATCACCGCGGCACTCCTGCGGAAACCGCCCCTGGGGCCGTTCGCCCCTCCCCGCTGAGGCGGGACCGTTGCCCGGTAGGACGCGTTCCAGCCGGCGATGGCCCCGTCCTGCCTGGCACGCACCGAACGCCCGCCCCGCTGCATCCCGTTGTCGCAGACATCCGGGTCCTATTCCTCTGTCCGACTACCGGGGTGCGGCCGACCGTGAAGTGCACGGGCGTTCCGGGAGGTGGTACTGATGCGGACGATCACGATCGAGAAGCTGCGGGAACGCGTCCACGGAAGAGTGATCAGCCGGCAGGACGAGGACTTCGACCGGGCCCGCCTCGTCCACAACGGCATGGTCGACCGCCGGCCGCACGTGATCGCGCAGTGCGCCAACGCCGGAGACGTCATGGCCGCCGTCGACTACGCGCGCGAGGAGGGGGTCGACCTCGCCGTACGGGGCGGAGGGCACAGCGTTCCCGGATTCGGGACCTGTGACGACGGCATCGTCGTCGACCTGACGCCGATGCGCGGCGTGCGAGTATCCCCGGCGAACCGCACCGCACGGGCCGAGGGCGGCGCGACCTGGGGCGACTTCAACGCAGCAACGCACGCGTTCGGCCTGGCCACCACCGGGGGCATCGTCTCCACCACCGGCATCGGTGGGCTCACCCTCGGCGGCGGCATCGGTTACCTGGCCCGCGGCCAGGGCCTGTCCTGCGACAACCTGGTCTCCGCCGATGTCGTCACCGCGGACGGCGAGCTGGTCGTGGCCGACGAGCGGCAGCACGCAGACCTGTTCTGGGCGCTGCGAGGTGGTGGCGGCAACTTCGGAGTGGTGACCTCGTTCGAGTACCGGCTCAGCCCGGTGGGCGACATCTACGGCGGTCCGATCTTCTTCGACATCGACCAGGCGTCGAACGTGCTGCGGTCCTTCCGCGAGTTCATCGCCGATGCCCCGGAGCAGCTCGGCGCGTTCCCCGCGTTCCAGATCGCACCACCGCTGCCCTTCATCCCGGAGGAGCGGCACGGCGACACGCTGATGGCCGTCGTGGTGTGCTGGTCAGGACCGGTGGAAGAAGGCCCGAGCGCCGTGCGGCCGTTGCACGACATCGCCCCGGTCGTAGCCGAACACGTCGGCCCGATGCCGTATCCGATGCTCAACAGCGCGTTCGACGCGCTCGTCCCACCGGGGCTCCAGCACTACTGGAAGGCCAACTTCGTCGACGAACTGACCGACGCGGTGATCGCCGCCCACGTCCAGTACGGGCCGAAGGTGCCCGCCGTGAACTCAACGGTGCACATCTACCCGATCGACGGGGCGTGCCACCGGGTCGCAGCGGATGCCACCGCCTTCGCGTACCGGGGCGCGAACTTCGCGACCGTGATCGCGGGAATGTGGCCCGACCCCGCGGACAACGAGGCCAACATCGACTGGGTCCGGAACTACTACGCCGCGACCGCGGCGCACTCCGAGGAAGGCGGATACGTCAACTTCATGGCCGGTGACGACCAGGACCGGATCCGGGCGAACTACAAGGGCAACTACGACGGACTGGTCGGGGTGAAGCGGAAGTACGATCCGCACAACCTCTTCCACCTGAACCAGAACATCCGCCCGTGAGGTCGCTGTTCAACACGAGCGGTTCGCCGACCCGGAACTGTCGGCGGTCTCCGGCAGGATGTGCGGCATGTACGAGACCGAAGCCGAGCTCGACGAGCTCCAGCAGCTGCTCGACGCCTCACTGGCCCGCTCGACCGACCACCTGCGCTCCATCGTCACTGGTGGGAGCACCTTCACGGCGCGGCAGCTCGTGGCGGTCGCCACGGGCACGTGCACCCTCGCGCTCTCCACGGTGACCGCCCGGGGCGAGCCGCGGATCAGCGGCGTCGACGGCCACTTCCTGCACGGCAGGTGGATCTTCGGCACCGCGAGGTCGGCCGCGAAGGCCGCGCACCTCCGCGCGCGCCCCGCGGCGAGCGTCGCGCACATGCGCGGTGAGCAGCTCGGGGTGTTCGCCCACGGCGCGGCCGAGACCCTCAACCCGGACGAGGGGCCGGAGGACCCGCAGTGGCCCGCGGTGCTGGAGCACCTCACCGGGCACTACGGGGACTCGCCGCTGAACTGGGGCGACGTCGTCTACTACCGGCTCGAACCGCACTGGATGGTCACCTACGGCGACCCCGAGGCGCTGCGCGGCGGTGCTGGGGGCGAGTAGGGACCGGGGTCAGTCGAACTCCGCGGGCAGCGTCCGGTCCCGCCAGTGGCGGTGCATCAGGTGCAGCTGCGTTTCGAGGACCCGCGAGTGCGACAGCGGCGGGAGCGCGTCGAGGGGGAACCAGTCCGCGGACGAGGTTTCGACCGAGTCGAGCGCGAACCGCTCCCGCTGCCGGCACAGGAAGAAGAACTTGTGCACGTGGAAGGCGAAATGCGGCCGGTGCCCCTGCTTTTCGCGGTCCAGCACGGCTACCAGCTTGTCCACGTCGACGGTGATGCCGGCTTCTTCCCGCACCTCCTTCGCGACCGCCTCGGAGGGGGATTCCAGCACGTCGCACCAGCCGCCGGGCAGGGTCCAGCGGCCGTCGGAGCGCTCCTGCACGAGCAACACCTCGCCGTCACCGCCGAAGAGACCGCCCCGCACATCGATTTTCGGAGTCGCGTAGCCGGAGTCGAGCGCGACGATCCGGTGCACCTGCTCGGCTCCGCCGTCGCTGACGAGCTCCATGAGCTCCTCGGCGGAACGCCGCACCTGTTCGTACCGGTCCCGGTCGTAGGGGTCCCGCGCGTAGGTGAGCCCGTTCTGGGCGGTGGCGAGCAGGGCGAGGGCTTGCCGGCGGATCAGCTCGGCCTCGTCGCTGGAGGAGGTCGCTTCGCTGGAGGTCATGGCCGCAGTCTCCGGGATCGGTACCAGTTGCGCAGGACCGATCCCACGCCATCGCGCCGGCCGGTGGCAATGGACCGGGAACGGGAACGCTCCGGCCTGGTGGGGGTGGCTGGCACGTCCACGCCGCAGCTGCCCGGACCAGCGAGCCCGGGCCCTTCCCGGCCAGGGCGGCGAGGTTCCCGTCTTCATCCTCGGCTCGCCCGCGTTCGGCGCGGCGCTCGCCGCACGCACCCGGGGCGACGAGCTCGCCATCATGACCGAGACCTGGGACCTGGAGGACCGCATCCGCAGCTGCGACGTGCTCGCCGAGGCCTGGCGCGGTTGAGCGGTGCGCAGTGCGCCAACGCGGCACCAGGTGCGCTGGCGAGGCGCGCGCGCCTGGCCGAGACCAACGCCTTCCCGCGGCACATCGGCAGCCCCTCGCCTCCGCCGCCCCGTGCGGCAGGCGGGGTGCGTGTTGACACTCGTCGCGGGAAGTCCGACCTGATGCTATGACGTCTCCCGAGGAGCAGCTGTGCGACAGAACCTGGCAGCGGTTGACCGCCTCGCCGCAGGTGAGCACCACCTCGCCGTGGTCGCGACGACATGAGCGGACGGCACCGTGCAGTCCTCCGTGGTCAACGCCGGCGTGATCCCCCATCCGATCTCCGGGGAACGTGTGGTCGCCTTCGTCACCTACGGGGCGGCGAAGAAAGCCCACCTCCGCGCGCGCCCGGCCATCACGCTGACCTTCCGCGCGGGGTGGGCGTGGATCGCAGTGGAGGGAACGGCCGAGCTGATGGGACCGGACGACCCGGAACTCGATCCCGAGCGCCTGCGCGTGCTGCTCCGCGAGATCTACCGCGCGGCCGGTGGTGAGCACGACGACTGGGCCGAATTCGACCGCACCATGCAGCAAGAGCGCCGAACCGCGGTGCTGGTCACCCCGGAACGGATCTACGGCAACTGACCGCCTCCGAACCGGAGCAGGAAGCCTTCAACCGCCAGCCGTGGCGCGAAGGACTGGCCCCCGACGAGCACTACCTGCTCGACATCCACCAAGGGTGGTCGGCGAAGCCTCGTCCGAAGTGCTCAGCGTCTTCGCAGCCGACCGAGCCGAAGCCGAGCGCGTCGCGACCGCCGTCGGTGGTACCGGCCTGATCGCCGAAGCGACCCCGATCACCACCCCACCCCAGTGGCCCTGGCAGGCATGACCCGGCGGGCACCCGGGCACCGACCTCCCCACTTGTCGGCGACGTCGGACAGCGCTCATCGAGCGGAGCGGGGCGCGGCGGATCCGGGATGGGCCTGACCGGCGGTGTAGCGGTTGGCCAGCCCTCAGCGAGGATCTCGCCGTGCTCAGAAGAACCGCTGGATCAGCGCGAGCACTTCGTCGCGGTCGGTGGCCTCCTCCTTGGCGCGGAAGAACTCGTCCAGGTGGCCGGGTGTGACGACGAAGAGGATCGTCGACGGCCCGTCGAGGGAGCGGAAGGTGTGCGGCAGCCCGCGCGGCAGGAAGAAGGTGCTGCCCGTTCCGCCGGTGAAGGTGTCCTCCCCGCAGTCGACCTGCATCGTCCCGTCGAGGACGACGATGGTCTCGTCCTCGTGCCGGTGCTCGTGCAGTGGTGGCCCCTGCCCGTCGACGACGGTGCGGTAGATCGCCAGGCCGCCCCCGGTGGAGGCGTTGGAGGCCTTCACCTCCCCGTCGCGTCCGGGCACGCCCTCGTCCGGCCCGAGAACGTAGCCGCGGGTCGGCGTCGGCGCGGCCTCGGCGGTGGCGCGACTGACCTCACGCGGTGGGAGGAACGACATCACCGTGAGCATACCTCGCAGCCGTCATACCGGATGCGGATCCGCAAGTGACGCTGGAAGCGGGGGTGGTCGGTTACCGCTGCACGGCCAGACTGATTCCCAGGGCAACGAAGATACCTCCGGTTGCGGCGTCGAGCCGGCGGCGAGCGGCGTGTCGACTCCGGATCCACGTTCCGATCCGACCGCCCAGCACACCGACCGTGCCGTCGACGAGGAACTCCAGCACGATCAGGATGGCGCCGAGGAAGATGAACTGCAGCCGCACGTGCCCCATTTCTGACGCCGAGGTAGACCGAGTATGCGGCCCCGATCAGCCGCACCACGGTGAACGCCGTCGGCACCGCAGCGAACGACGCGGCGAGTCCGGCCGCTGCCACAGCAACGTGCACGACTTCACTGCTCGCCACTCCGGCCGTGGCGAGCAAGCCAGCACGGGGACCGCCCCGGCTTCTGCACGCCAACACGAACAGCATGTCCGAGGCCCGGGATGATCATGGAGGTCGTCGCGACGAAAGCCACGAGCAGCTGCTGACCGATCGATATGACCAGCCTCGTTGCATGCGACTCAACGACCAGTACTGCGCCGACGAGCGCAACCCCGCTCCATGCATCAACTCGATAGATCGCGCGATCCCCCAGATCCGCACACGCTGGTGCATGTCCGCAGGCCGCGCTCGAGGCGCATGCGCATGGTCGCGCGCATCGGCAGGGCCGCTTCGATCGGCGAGACCCCGTGCACGCGGCGGGTTTCCGCGCTGGTTCGCAGCTGCCGCCGGCCGGTTGGGCGCCGAGGACGATGGAGAACTCCTGGCGGACCTCGCCGTCGTCGCAGGAGATCGCCGACTACCTCGGCCACGAGCGCGTGAGCATGACCCAGGACGTGTACATGAGCCGCAAGACCGCGGGCAGCTCGGCCGCCGAAGCGCTGGCCTCACTGGAGACCGGCACGTGAGCGAAAGGTGGCAACAAGGTGGTAACCGATCTTGACCCCGCTCGGTTACCACAGCTGTGCCCTGCGCTGAAGCGCCCCCGGCGGGGCACAACGCAGACGGTCCCCTCCGCCGCCAGTTCGGACATTGTTACTTCGACGGCGAAGTCCCATGGCTGTTGTTTGACCATGTCAACCGTGTTAGGAGCGCACCTGCCAGCACGGCGAGAGCAGCGATCAAGACCGCCGTCCCGGGGCCTCCCTGATCCATGAGGAGGCCTGCGAGAGGGGCGGCGCATCCCGCTCCCACAGTGGTGGCGGTCGTCTGCCATCCGAACGCCTCACCACGACGCGCTGCCGGGGCGGAGGCCGCAACGGCGCTGTACAGCGCTCCAAACATCGGGGCCAGCGTGGTTCCCCCGGCAACAAGTACTGCTCCGACCAGAACCGGCGAAGGACGGTCCAGGAATGGAGGCAGTACAGCCGTCAATGCCACTACGCCCAGGGCCGTCCATAGAAGTCGCCGCCCCAGGTCAGGCGTGATCCATCGTCCCGAGGCAGTGAAAACTCCTCCCAACAGCGAACCGGCCGCCCAGAGGGCCGCCAGAACCCCAGCCAGCACAGGGGTACCGCGCTCGCGACTCCAGGCGACCAACGCCAGGTCCACCATGTTAATCATCATGATCGTGATAAATGTCGCCGTCAGCGCGACCAGGAAGAGCCGCCCCATCAGCACTGACTGTTCCTTGTCGCCATCCGTCGTGGTGGCCGGATCGGACAGCGCCGTTACGCGCCCCAACTTGCGAACCCGCAGCCCCAGACCGATGTTTCCGGCGGCGGCGATCACGGCGACCGCGACCACTCCGGCCTGACTGCCCAGTAAGGAAGCGACCGTGGCGACAGTCATTGGAGCGAGGATGAACAGCACCTCCTGCCCGCTGGCATCCAACCGGTAAACGCGGTCCAGTTGTCCACCCTGCCGCAATGTGGCCCACGTTCGCCTCGCGACTTGCCCACCCGGCGCACTGAGCAGGCCGACTGCGAGCGCTACGGCGGGCGACCATGGGCGCAGTGGAACAGGGAGAAACGCCAACCCGAGAAGCCCCGAGGCGTACGCCGAGCTCGTCAATGGCAGGACCATCGCTGCCGGGGCACGATCGACGAACCTTCCCATCAGCGGTCCTGAAAGACCTTGGCCGACCGCCAGGCCAGCGATTGTCGTGCCCGCGGCGGCGTAGGACGCTCCCCATCCCGTAACCAGGAAGGTCAGTGCGATTGTTGTGACGGTGAGGTGCATTCGGGCCGCCAGCCCGAGAACGAACACCCCCACCGCGCCCCGTATCGGATGAACAGCATCGTGGACGGCTATCCGGACCGTACGGACGGCGGCGATCACGACGGCACCCCTGCCGTAGTGCGCAGACCCTTAACGGGCATACAGAGACTCCGCTTCCAGCTGCCTGATCATTGTGTAGTCTCGTTCGATCTCGCTTCTGTCCTGAGCGACCAGGTACAACGATGCGGGTGTCGTGAACAGGTCCACGGTCCGTTCGACAGGCAGCCCCGGATTCACCTCGCCGATGGTCGCCCGCAATGTCGGCAGTCCACGGATGGTTCGCGTCGCGGGCCCATCGGAGAACATGCCGTCAAACGGGGCGATCAGGTTCACCACTGTCATGTGTTCCTTGTAGGGATAGGCGGACCGCGACCGTTCCAGGATGTCGCCCGGATTGGTGTAGCAGTCTGCCGTGAGCGTGACGTGGCTCTGGCCCTGGGCCTCCACAACGACGTCGGAATCGATTGTGCCCTGCATCCGGGCCGCCGTCTCGATCAACACCGGTCCATCCGGGGTCATCATGACCTCGGTATGAGCAGGACCCCAAGTAACGTCCAATGCGTCGAGGACCTTCAGCACGTAGTCGCGGAGGATGTTCTGTACCGCATCGTCGGGAGGAAGCAGGTCCTCTCGCTCATACACCGAGCGGCCTCCATCAACGTCGGCCCTGACGTCGGACCACATCTCAGCAACGTAGTGGAACCCGTCGACGGTCACAGTATTGACGTAATACTGGTCACCGACGAGATACTCCTGCACTAGGACCTTCTCGTTTACCGCCCGCATCTGGTTGTTATTACCGAGCAACGCTGCGAAGGCCTCGGCCGCTTCAGCTACGGTGTCGCAGAAAAACACGCCGTCAGATCCGGCGCTGTTAATCGGTTTGACGACCACCGGAAGTCCGACCTCCGCGAGGAACGATCGCATGGATTCAAGCGACGTGAACGTACCCGACCGAGGAGCACGCAGTCCCGCGCGTTCGACGGCGAACGCCATCGCATCCTTCTCCCGGCGTACCACACTGGTCGACGGATCATTGCAGACCAGACCCATTCGGAAGGCGATACGATCGGCCAGTTCCACGCCGATTTCGGTTCCCGCGACCGCGGCCTCAACGTTGTGTCGGGACAGCTCCTGCACGGTCGTTTCCAGTTCCTCGTGCTGAATGATCGATGTATACAGCTCGGTACGGATGCTTTCCGCATAGCCGTCCGGCAGGGCGCGGGAACTCACCACAGCGACGACACCATGTCCACGTCGGTGGAGTTCCGACGCCAAAGCGGCACCCGTGGAAAAAGGATCGATGACCGCGATGTTCACGCCGTAGTCCCCTCTCTAGTCGCAACGAGCTCACAATGGCCGAGATCCGCGAGCGTCGCCAGCAGCGCCGCAGTCGGAACAAGAAGAAACCGGGCGCGGGCAGGCTCTGTAGCCATTTCCCTGGGGAATATCCAGTTGGTGACCGACAGCAGATCCGAACATTCGTCGACAGCCTTGAGCACGTCCCCCAGTCGGGCCAGCGGCGCTGTAACCGTGCCTTCGTCGGCATTCTCCCAGAACCCGTCCGGCAGGTCCTGGATCTTCGCGTAGTACCGAGCCCGGATGAGCTCCTCATCCAGCATGGGACTGTTCTCCCTCGGAAAAATGCGCCCCGTGACAGCCTTCGTCTGCCAACCGGTCAGGTCCACGAAGGACACCTTGCCCGTACCGCCCGATCGTGCGACCAGGTTGGACGCGAAGTAGTGTGGCATGCCGAGTCCGCTCGCATGTTTGTCCATCACGTCGATCAGCTCGTCAGCGCACATGCCGGAGTTGTGTGATATAGCGTTGCGCGCAGTCAATGCACTACGGACCTCTACCGGTACTGCGCTCTCGCTGACTACCGTGACATCATAGCCAGTGGCCTCGGCGAACTCACGGATGTCAGACAGCAGCAACAGTCCGGAATCGTCACCGAGGCTCTGGAAGCGCATCAGAAGCGTGCCAGTGTCGGGGTCGAGTAGTTGTGCCGCCTTGCGTAGCAAAACCCGCATGAGCTCGAGGCCGTCGAAGCCGCCGTCGCCTTCAGGGGGGTAGGACACCGACGGCGGCACCGGAACGCCCGGCAGGTTGGCCGCCACGCAGTTGAACGCTACGTCGTCCCCAAGCTCCTCGAGCCCTCGTCGCGCTACGGTCACAGTTGACTCCGTACCGTTAAGTCGTGCTGTGATGCGGCTTGCCGCCACACACTCCTCGACGACGTCGACGGCCGTAACTGAGTCGCAGGACTCTGCCAGTGCTGCACTGGTCAACCCGGACCCCGACCCGACATCGAGTGCTCGACCGGTCGGGCGGTTCATCCTGATGGACTCGACGAAGCGCAGCCCATCCTCACCCAAGTACACGTGACCGCCACCCGAGCTCTGTCCACGGTCACACACCGCCATTAGGCCAGCATACGAGGTGAGCACCCATTCTCCACCTCGGTAGTGACCCGACGTAGAGGAGGGGGCGGCAAGGCCTGCCGCCGTCAGCGCATCGGCGGCAGGTATGTCACTCAGCCGGACCTCCCCACCCAGGTGACACAGCCGCACGATCTCGTCCACACCCGTCAGATCTTGCTGGTCCGGGGCTTGGATGCTCCACGGCCAGGGCTCATAAGACGAGAACTGTCCACGTCGCAGTGACTCGATCTGAGCGCTTGCCTGCCTTTCCGTGAGCAGGTCGCGAATGGCCCTCCACGTAGCTTTGTCATGCTCCGTTTCGCGCCCGGACAGTGGTGCCTCTAACATAATTCGCTCCTAGCGCCAGTGCAAGCGCAGTTCGGACGTATCGCTGCAGCGCCCCACGCGGATGTGCTCGCATTCCTACACGAGTCTCGGCGGAGTCGCACGTGATGACGGAAGGACCCCAGTGTCCAGAATGACGGATCGCGGAAACGAACCGACGCCGAGTGAAGCTAGCACGGAATCTAGCGGCAGTCCAGAGGCGTTCGGATGGAAGCCGTGTCAGACGGCGTCCAACACGTGACCGCCCCATCCGCCAGGCTCTACTTCACCGGCTGACTCCACATCGCGCTCGTCGTGGTTCGCCGCTGAAATATGCAATCGAGATTGCTATACCAAACGCGCCGCCCACCCGCAATGCCCCGATGGTCGCAATAAATCGGACGCACAGATCCAGACGGGCCAATATCGCTCCCCGTAAGGAGGGAGCAATCTTCATCTGTTCTGCTGAGAAGCTTGCGCCTCTCGAAAAGGATCAGCTCAGGTGACATCAGACACATTGATCACCATTAGCTGACTGCGCTAGCGTCGAGCATGCCACTGGGATTCCACACGGCTCCCAGGCGGAATTTCTGGGGTTCAACGTCGAACCGACACAGACGCTGCGGAACACATGCATGCTGCAGCGCGTTTCATTGCTCGTTGTTATTGACTTGACGACGCGAGTCCGCGGTCATTTTTCGTGACCATCTTCTCAATATGGGGTAATTGTGCTGTTCACGAACAGGGACGACATCGTAACCGGCCGCAAACCGTTCTGGCACCGTCGCGACACAGTGACAACCGAAGCAGAGATCGATCCCGAGTACGCTCGCTTGCGGGGGCATTTTCCCGGATCGTGGAAACACCTTCTCGAGGTGAAGGCACGGTTCGACGCTGTGTCGGCTCTCGACCTCGGTGGCGCGGTGGACGACCAGCGGTACCAAGCTTTGGCCAAGGAGCTTATGGCCGACGCTGCCACCTTTCTTAAGCTAGCTGCCGACGTCGAGCCCTCTTCAGCCCAGTTCGCGAGCCAGTGTCACGACCTCGCTGACTTGTTGAAAACGTACGCTACCACCGGTGAGTGGCCGGACTACGACCTGCACCGGGCCGTTCCCGGACAACCATGGCTCTTCTGTGGCCCGTTGAGCACATGGGACCCGCGCGATGTTCATGTTCCCCTCAGCTTTGTCGTGACAGTTCCCCACGCCGCCCAGCAGGCGTCGATCGATGCGGTCACTACTCAATGTGACGATCTGCGCCATCAGGCATCGGAGGTTCTAGGTAAAGACGTTGTGTCCATTCACGACACTCCCGAGATGGTTGCGACCGACCTGTTGCTCTCGGGAGGAGAGGGAGCTGGTGGGCACAAGAATTTCGCGCACTTCTTCCCCCTGGAAGCTCCGCACGCCCGCCCACTGCGCCCTGACTTCACTGTCGTGTTTGTCAACATCCACCGCCAGCGTCTGCAAGAATGCTCGCTGCCGCTGCACTCGGCAGTGCTCGGCGAGCCGATCGAAATGGACATCGATCGGCTCACAGCCGCTTCCCTTATGTGGTTCCGTAGCCACGACCTCGCACACTTCTGGCGAGCCACGGGATACTCAGACAGGAAGCAGGGCGACGTCCTCGACGACTTTGAGAAGATGACACTCGAGGAGACGTTCGCCGACATGGTGGGCTTCCTGTCCGCTTCGGTTGTTGCTGACCACGAAGCCCTCAGTAAAGTTTTCACCGCGGAGCTGCTCCGTTACCTGTCGCGAGAACCAAGCCACTTCGCCGACAGTCTCGCGGCCTCGCTCGAGGCGGGCTGGCTGCGTCGCAGTGGAATCCATTACCCGAGTGGGTCCGCCGATGTCGCGTCGATCGCGAAGAGCTTCCGGGAGCTAATTCCCGTGCTTCACGAGTCTCTGTGGTCTGACAACGCCATCTCGACGCAACCGATCGTGGACGCTATCAATGAGGGCCGGAAGATCGCCCAAGGCTGGCAGGCGGAGTTCTCGAAGTATCCCACGGACCTCGACTACGTGTTTGGCTAGTGAGCCTGGTTCCCGAGCCCACAGATCAGCCCGGCCTTCGCGCTGACGATGTCTCGAACGGATGCTGCTGTACCGCCGCCGGCCCCGGATCAATTCCGGGTCCGGCGGCGATAGCGGGCGCAGCCCGTCCTCATCGGGGAGTGTCGATCTAACGGCTCTGGCCCACATTCGGTGGTGACGATGTGTGCCCGTTTCGATCAGTCGGGGTGCGTTGTGCCAGGGCGGGGACTGTCCGATGACTGGTTCTGTCCAAGGTTGCGTGATGAGCGGGCCGGTCGGGATCAGTCCATGAGGAGGATTCTCTTGCGCAGCAAGGGAAAGCTGGCTTTGCCGCAGGTTTGGCGTTTCAGCATTTTGATCTTGTTGACGACGCCTTCGGTGGGCCGTTGCTGTAGGGCAGAATGAGCCCGGCAGCGGCGGCGTCGTAGTCCTTGGTGAGTCCGTGCTACCGCGTAACGCCGGAGAAGACCGCAGTTCAGTCAATGCAGTGTGACTCGTGCCCCCGGCGAAGTCCAAGGCGACCAGTCAATCTTCCTACTGCGAGAACTGCTGATCATATCCGCACTTAGGCCCTGTCTCACGTGGTTGCTTCGGGGGCATGATCATGGCCGATGGATGACCGGTTGTCGCGAAGGTTGGTGCCGGATGAGCTGTGGGAGTTGGTGCAGCCGCTGATTCCGCAGTTCCAGGTACGTCCGCAGGGTGGTGGCACGGCGCCGGCTGATGATCGGTCTGTTCACTGCGATCGTGGATCTGTGCTCACCAGCGGCTGCTCCTGGCGGGACTTACCGCCCTCGTTTGGGGTCACGGTGCCCACGGCGCATCGTCGGTTTCAGCAGTGGACCGAAGCCGGGCTCTGGCGCAAGCTGCACCAGGCCGTGTTGGACGAACTCGGTGCTCAGGGCGGGATCGAGTGGGCTCGCGCGGTGGCCGACGCAGCGACCGTTCGCGCGAAAAAGGGGGATCGATGACCGGGCCCAGCCCGGTCGACCGGGGCAAGGCCGGATCGAAGATCCACCTGCTTCCGACCACAACGGCCTCCCGCTGGCGGTAGCGGTCTCCGCGGCGAACACCCACGACAGCCACGGTCTGAAACCTCTGGTCAAGGCCATCCCGCGGGTGCGCTCCCGCCGGGGCCACGGCGGAGTCAGCCTGCCAAGCTGCACGCCGACAAAGGCTACGACTACGACGAGCTGCGCCGATGGCTACGGCAGCAAGGAATGACGCCACGCATCGCCCGCAAGGGCATCGAATCCACCCAGAAACTCGGCCGCCACCGGTGGGTCATCGAGCGCAGCCTGGCCTGGCTGTTTGGCTATCGACGCCTGGCCCAGCGCTACGAACGTTACGGGCACCTCTTCAGTGCCTTCCTCGTCCTCGCAGCCGCCCTGACCTGCTACAAGAAACTCCCCACGTGAGACACGGCCTTGACCTCGGCCGCCGCGATCTCGAATGACGGGAATCCGTGAAGCTCCCGCGCTAGACCGCGAAAATATTCAGAGGCCACCGCGACGCTGCACGTCAGTCCTTGAGATTCATCGGCAAGCGTAGCGACCGCACCGTACCTCCAACAAACAGGCAGGTCGCTCCTATACGCAGGTTGTTCGCATAATTTGGCAGTTGGCATGCTTCCCTCCATCGCTTGGTTGTGCGCAGGGGTGCGCAGTAATGAATGAACACGAGATCCAGATTTGGACGGCGAGTCAGCAAACGTCAGCTTCTGGCCGCACTCTCCAACGCGACGCGGATTCCGAGAAGCACCATCACCACGCCGGTCATGGCTTCCAGCGACCGTCTCACCCGATCACGAGCAAGTGCCTTTCCCAACGCTCCCGCGAGCCAGGACGTGACGCGCCACCAGACCAAAGCCACGGACACGAAGACCAGGGTCAGGACAACCGACGTGAGGGCTCTCGGCTCGCCGGGCTCGATGAACTGCGGCAGCAGCGTCAGGAACAGAAGGGCGATCTTGGGGTTGAGCAGGTCGCTGATGAATCCCTGCCGGAAGGCGGTTCGCCGATCGATGCCCGTCGTCTCGCCCGGCGCTGCCACGAGCGCCGTGGCATCGTGCCCTCGGTGGCGATCACGCCAGGTCTTCCACAACGTGCTCGCACCGAGCCAGAAGAGGTAGACGGCCCCCGCGATCTTGACCGCCGCGTAGGCCGATGCTGAGGCGGCCAAGACCGCCGACAGGCCGACTACCGAAGCCGCAGCATGGACGAAAATCCCGCTGCACACCCCCAGCCCGGTCCACCACATCGCAGCACTTCCGCCGCGAATACTGTTGCGCAGCCCCAACGCGGTGTCCGGGCCGGGCACCACGGTCAGAACAATCACGACGACGAGAAAAGGAACGAGCTGTCCCGGCACAGTCCACCCCACAAGCCCAAATCATGAGACCACGAACCCACCACGGACGCGAGACACGGGTTGCACGCCGAACACCCAGGAAACCCCCAGTTATAAATTCCTCATCAATCCATGTGGGACCATAGCGCCACGAAACACGTCAATGCACGTCCGGCATTCCGCTTTCACCCGAAAATCGCACTCGACCAGTGCTCCTCACCACCAATTGACTCGCGTTGCGACAAACTTCTTCGGATTCGGCGCATCCCCCGCAGGTCGCGACCACTCGAATTGCCAAAATTCAGACTTTCAGCGTAAACCTGACAAACAGGTGGGCTGTCCTCATATCGATCAGCGCCTGCACGAGATCGCGATCTCCACCGCTGCTACGCCGAGACGGAAACACCCTGGGGCTCCCCCACCGTGACGGGCACGCTGCGCGACCCGGACAACATGCGCGACTTCCTCCGCGAAGCGGTCAAGGGCACCCGGTGGGAAGGCTGCACCCGCATGCCTTCCGCCACCTGGTCGCCACCGAACTCGACCGGGCCGGCGCCTGTCTGCTCGCGAAATCGCCGACTACCTCGGCCACGAGCGCGTGAGCATGGCCAGGACGTGTACATGAACCGCAAGACCGCGGGCAGCTCCGCGGCTACCGCCCTCGACGGCCTCGCGCGCAGGCTCGGAGAGCAAAAGTAGGGGTAAAGTAGGGGCTGATCTTGGTGGAGATCAGCCCCTAAGCCTGTGACCTGGATTGAAGCGCCCCCGGCAGGATTCGAACCTGCGACACCCACTTTAGGAGAGTGGTGCTCTATCCCCTGAGCTACGGAGGCCCGCCCACCGGTCCCCGGTGGGCCGGTTACAGGGTACCTGGTGGGGAGATCGCCACCGCGATCCGGCCGGTGGCCTTCCACGGCCCACCGGAGCCGCACCACCGGAGCAGCTCACCGGGAGCCCCCACGGAGCAGGCCCACCGCAGCCGGCCCACCGGGAGCATCCCACCGAACAGGCTCACCGCAGCGCCCCCGGAGCGCCCCAGGAGCGACCAACCGGCCACGCCGCCGGGGTTTACAGGCGGAAGCATTTCCTCCATTCTCCACCACGCGCATCCCGGTGATGACCGCGGCGACCCCCGAGTCGCCGCCCCTCGAGCCCCGGCTCGCTGATCACGCACCGCGACTCCCCGACCCGCGTGCGTTCGTTGTTCCGGTCTTCCTCGCACCACGGCCCGAACGCAGTTCGCGATTCACCCGTGGTTCACGCGCAATGTTTCCCATGCGGGGCGCCCCTCGAACGGGGGACAAAAGCAGCGCTGGACGCCCCGCACCGACACCAGGGCCTGCAAACGCCCTGGTCTGGAGAAACGAGATCGAATGACCTCGCAGAACAACGCAACGACAGTGCGCCCGGCGGGAGACGGGAACACGACGCCGAAGACCATGGTGGTCGCCGCCCTGGTCGCGGTGCTGTTCTTCTTCGGGCTGATGATCTTCGAGCGCATCCCGGAGATCCCGGTCGACATCGACTTCAAGCCGTTCTTCATCCCGTTCCTCTTCCTCGCCCTGCTGCCGCGCGGACTGCCCACGTTCGCCATCCCGATCGGCGCGGCCGTCGGCGAAGCCATCGGCGACATCCTCGAGGGCTACGAGGTGGACGACCCGTTCGGCTTCGCCGGCTACTTCGTCGGCTTCGCCGTGGCCGGCTACCTGATGAGCGGCAAGCAGCTGAACTGGCTGCGCATCAGCACCGCCTGCCTCGTGGGTTCGCTGGTGCAGGCAGTGATCGAGGGCTCGGCCTTCCTGGTCTTCGGCGAGGAGGGCGTCGGTGTGACCGTCTACAGCGCCCTGGGCAACACCGTCACGCACGGCATCGTCCTCGGCGCGCTGGTCACGGTCCCGCTCGCCTACGCGCTGCACGGGCGCATCGAGCGGCTCCTCGGGTTCACGCCCTCGCGGAAGTGACCGCTCGCCGAGCGCACGAGCACCCGCCTTCCGAGCTCCGCGGGCCGAGCGGTGACCGCCCGGCCCGCGGAGCGTTCCAGCTGAGCAGAGGAGACCGATTGATCCGCACCCGCAGCCTCGACCTCACCTACCCGGACCAGGAACGGGCCGCTTTCCACGGCGTCGACCTCGAGCTGCGCCCCGGCACCGTCCTCGGGGTCGTCGGACCGATGGGCGCCGGGAAGACGTCGCTGTGCACGACGCTGGCCGGGTTGGCGCCCCGCAGCACCGGCGGCGCGTCCGCGGGCTCCCTGGACGTGGCCGGCCTCGACCCGCGGGAGTCCCCGATCACCGAGGTCGCGCAGCGGGTGAGCCTCGTGTTCGAGGACTACGCCTCCCAGCTCACCCAGATCACCGTGCTCGCCGAGGTGATGGCTCCGCTGATCAACCACGGCACCCCGGTGGAGCAGGCCCGGCAGCGCGCCCGCCAGCTGCTCGACGAGCTCGGGCTCGGGGCCGTCGACGCCGAGCACAAGCGCACCTGGGAGCTCTCCGGCGGGCAGCAGCAGCGCGTGGCGATCGCCGCGGCGCTGGCCAGCGAACCGCAGGTGCTCGTGCTCGACAACGTCACCGGCCTGCTCGACCCCTCCGGCAAGGAGGAGATCCGCCGGCTCGCCCTCGAGCTCTCCGGGACGATGACGCTGGTCGTCGTCGAGGACGACGTGGACCTGCTGGTCGGGATGGCCGACGAGCTGCTGGTCCTGCGCGACGGCGCCGTGCGGGCGCAGGGTGCCGCCGCCGACCTGCTCCGCGACGCGGACCTGCTCACCGGCGCCCAGGTGGAACCGCCCACCGTCGTCCGGATCGCCCGCGCCGCCGGGCTTTCCGGCGCCGTGCTCACACCGGAGGAGCTGGCCACCGCGGGCCGCGCGCTCGACGACGAGCCGGTGGCCGGGGGAGGACCGGCTCCGGACGACCGCTCCCCGCTCGCCGGTGTCCCCGCACCCCAGGAAGCGCCGGCCGCCGCGGTCGGCACCGCCGCCCCGGAGGGGCCTTCCACGACCGCCTCCGAGCGGGCCGTCGAGGTGCGCGGTGCCGAGTACCGCTACCGCGACGGCACGGCCGCGGTGCGGGACGTTTCCCTGCACGTCGCACCCGGCCAGGTGCACGCCGTCGTCGGCGGCAACGGCGCCGGCAAGTCCACCCTCATGCGGATGCTGTGCGGGCTGCTGCGCCCGAGCTCCGGCGACGTGCTCGTCGGCGGCCGCAACACCCGGGAGCACGACGCCGCCGAGCTGGCGAGCACGGTCGGCACGGTGCTGCAGAACCCCGACGAGCAGATCACCGAGCGCACGGTGCGCGGGGAGATCTCCCACGCGCTGCGACGGCGCAGCGTGCGCCGGCGCGGCTGGTTCCGCCGCGAAGTCGTGCTCGGCGAGGAGCAGATCGCCGAGTCGGTCCAGCGGGCGCGGGAACTGGCCGGCGTGCCCGAGGAGCTGCTGGAGTCCGATCCGACCCAGCTCTCCCGCGGGCTCCGCAAGCTCGTCGCGATCGCCGGGGCGCTCGCCCTCGACCCCGCGGTGCTCGTGCTCGACGAGCCGCGGGTATCGCTGGACGCGCCCGCCCGGGCGACGCTGCGCCACCTGCTGCACCGGCTCCGCGACCGCGGCACGGCCGTCGTGATGGTCGAGCACGACCTCGACCTCGTCGCCGAGACCGCGGACACGGTCACGCTGCTCGAGCAGGGCCGCTCGGTCGCCGACGGCACCGTCCGCGAGGTGTTCGGCGCCGGCGGCGCCGAGGTGCTGACCCGCACGTCCCTGCTGCCCCCGCGAGCGGCCCGGGTCGCCTCCCACCTGGGTGTCGAGGCCTACTCGGTGGCCGAGCTCGCCGCCCGGCTCTCCCCGATCCCCCAGGAAGTCTGAGCATGCGCGTCCCCCTGCTGCACACCGACAAGGACACCGTCCTGCACCGCCGCGATCCGCGCATCAAGCTGGTGCTGTTCGCGCTGGTGATCGCCTTCCTCTACACCGCTCCCAGCTGGCCCTGGATGCTCGGCGCCACCGTCGTCGGGCTCGCGCTGAGCATCACCGCGCGCGTTCCCCCGGTCGCGCTGCTGGTCCTGTGGCTGCTGCAGCTGCCCAACTTCATCGGGCTGGTGGTCGTCCCGCTGTGGCGCGACCTCTCCGCGGGGGAGTTCGCGCCGTTCGACGGCGACATGGACTTCGGCCTGCGGCTCGGTTTCGCGTGGTCGGCAGCGCTGTTCCTGAGCCTGGCGCTGCTGTCGACGATGTCGCCGGACAAGCTCACCGACGGCATGCGGGGGCTGCGGATCCCCGAGCCGCTGTGCTTCCTCGTCGGTTACGCGTTCCTGCTCATGTACGCGAGCCTGGCCGACATCTTCCGCACCGTCGACGCGATGAAGATCAAGGGCATCGAGCTGAGCGTCCGCCGCCCGCTGCGCAGCTTCGGCAACGCGGGCAAGCTGTTCGTCCCGGCGATCATCATCATGGCGCGGCGCGCCAGCACGATGATGTCCACGCTGCAGCTGCGCGGTTTCTCCTTCTCGCAGCGGCGCCCCGCGACGACGCTCGGGGCCGTCGGAGCCGCCGACGTGGCGCTGCTCGGGGCGGGGCTGGCGCTGTTCGCCACCGTCGCCGCGGTCCGGTTCACCCCGCTGCTCGGCGCCTGACCCGGGGTCGGCGGGAACCCGCGGGCAGACGCGGGCGGGCCGCTGCGCAGGTCGGGGGTCTGCGCAGCGGCCCGTTCCTCGGTGCCGCCCGGCCGCCGGGTGGTGGAGCTCGGTCGCGGCGGCACCGCTCCCGCGGTGGCCCTCACCCGCACCCGTTCAGCAGGCGGGGGCCACGGTGGGGTTCTGCGGGGCGGTGGCCTCCGGGGCCTCACCGGCTTCCGAGCTGTCGATCGTCTCCTGGGCGATCGAGCGGACCCGGTCGAAGTCCGGGTTGCTCGGTTCGATCAGCGGCGGCACGAACTGGGTGCTGCCGGCCGGTTCGATCTTCTCCGCCAGCTCGGCCAGGTCCCGGAGCATGTCCGCGGGGATGTCGGTGCGGAGGTTGTCCTTCGCCGCCGCGGCCATCTTGTGGTAGTGGTTCAGCACCGTCATCGGGTCGGCCTGGTCGGCGAGCGTGGAGATCATGCACCGCTGCCGCTCCATCCGGTCGTAGTCGCTGGAAGCGGTGCGCGAGCGCGCGTACCAGAGCGCCTGCGCGCCGTCGAGGTGCTGCTGCCCGGGGCTGAAGTACTCCCCGGTATCGCCCATCGGCATGCGCTGCCGGATGTTGACGTCGACGCCGCCGAGCGCGTCCACGAGGCTGCGGAAGCCCTGCAGGTCGACCTTCGCGTAGTGGTGCACGGGCATTCCGAGGGTTTCGGAGATGGTGCCCTTGAGCAGCTCCGCACCCGGGTTCTCGGCGCCGGGCGCGAGTTCCGGGTGGAACTCCGCGCCTTCGCGGTAGACGGCGTTGAGCAGCCCCGGATAGCCCTCGGGGTAGCGCTGCCGGGCCGGGCCTTCCGGCATGGGCGCGTTCTGCAGGTTGCGCGGCAGGCTCAGCAGCACGGTCCGGCCGGTTTCCTGGTCCACGCTGGCCAGGACCATCGTGTCCACCCGCGTGCCCGCGCGCCCCTCGCCCGCGTCGCTGCCGAGCAGCAGCACGTTGAGCCGGTCGGCTCCGGGCAGCGGTGTCGCCGGTTCCTCGGGACCCGCCGCGGCCGCGGCGGAGGACTGCCCACCGGGGCCGCCCGCGAACACGGTGGTGACCAGGTCGTACTGGGAGTAGGCGTAGTGCGCCACGAGCGTCGGGGGCAGCGCCACGGCGGCGCACAGGCCGAGCACGGCGACCCGGGCGGTGCGGGCCCGCTGCGGGGGCAGGGACCGCGGCCGCACCGCGTTGTACGAGGTGAGCACGAGGGCGACCCACACGGGGATGGCCACGAGTGCTGCCGCGGCGATGAGC
Organism: Salinifilum aidingensis; assembly: GCF_054782015.1. Lineage (NCBI taxonomy): Bacteria > Bacillati > Actinomycetota > Actinomycetes > Pseudonocardiales > Pseudonocardiaceae > Salinifilum > Salinifilum aidingensis. Next base: position 445,368 of record NZ_BAAGTH010000001.1, read on the forward strand.
AGCAGCACCCCGGGACGCACCGCCGCGTCCAGCACGTGCTCGCGGCCCAGGTTGACCGCGGCGAAAGCCGCGGCGCACCAGGCCAGCAGACCGAAGGAGGCCAGAAGCGCCGCTGTGCGCCGGTAGCCGGCGTGCCAGTGGGCAACGCCCGGGGTGAGCACCGACAGCAGGGTCAGCCACAGCGCGCGCCGTCGTGATGTGTCCGCAGTGGACCGTCGGGGAGGTTCGGGGGAACGCTCAGCAGGAGCGGGGTTGGTCGTGCCTTGCGCCATGCGAACGAGACTGATCCTCGTCATCACTGCGCGCATTTCCAGACCGGGCTTGATCACTCGATCTGACTATCTGTATTTTTCTTGATCACTTTTCTTGATCAACAGTACGGATCGGCCCAGGGATCCAGCCGCAAACTTTCACCCTTCTGATTTACTGCATCCCGCTGGCTCGACCCCGGTTCGCCACCTATCGTTCGCCGCGCCCCCTCGGAAGCGACGCGCACTCCCGGGAAAACTGCCCGGGGGCGCCAGCCCGGCCGACCGCGCGCGAGCGCCCGCGAACCACGTGAATCAAACTCGAATTCCTCGCGCGGGCGCCGCCGCGATCCGGCCGGAAAACCGGGAAAATCCGTTGCGAGCGCAAGAAATGCGCCGAATTCCGCGAAAAATCACGCGCCGCGCCGGGTGTCGCGTGGCGAACGCTCCGCACTCGTCGTATCGTCACCGACGTCCCTGCTGAACGATTCGAGGAGTCGCAGTGGAATTATTATTACGGTGACCACGCGCGGTAACCCGCAGCAGCCGAAGTGGAGGACGGCCACCGCGCCGACCTCCACTTCGGACTTTCGCGCGCCCGTCGGCTTTCGCGCGACCGCGCGGAAGCGGAGCGCAAGCTCAAGCGAAAACTCCTCGGTGCCAGGAACTTCGGCCCCCGCTGCGGGCCCCTTCGACGTCCCCGCCCCCGCAGCGGTCACCGGCCCCGAGTCGCCGCACCGGGCAGTTCGGGAAGAGCGCTACCAGCGCTCACGATCCGCCGCGACGGCGCTGGACCCACGTCACCGTGCCGCTGATGACCAGCATCGCGGCACCGCCGCCCGCCGCGACCGCCGCCACCGAAATCCGCTCCGCGGCGACGTCCTGCTCGCCCCGGTCCTCGTCCCGGCGCTCCTGCTCCGGTTCCGCGGGCGCGGGCACCGCGGCGGGGACCGCCGGCGTGGCACCGCCCACCGCGGAAACACCCGCCCGCCCCGCGGAGTGCGCGGACACGTCCGCACCGGAGGCGGTCGCACCGGCCGGGAGGAGCGCCAGCACCGCACCGGTGGCACCCGCAGCGATCCGGTGCGACGAGCTCCGGGTCCGGCGCTCCTGCCGGGCAGTCGAATTCACCGTCATCCTCCCCGCGTCCGGTGGGGGCCTCGCTGCTCCAGGACCGTACTGAGAGCACCGCGCCACCGCCGCGCCGACTCACGAGCGCGGGCGACGAAAGCGGAAGTGAACCACCCGAGTCAGCGACCCGCCGGCGGTGTGCGCATCAGCGCTGGACGCGCACCGCGGACCGCCGAGACATCGAGCCGCACTGCGCACGTGCGACTGCATTGACACCGTGTCTAATATGACGTGACTCGTGTCCCGCGGGAGTGCGAAGGGCGGCGGCGATGACGACACGCAGTGTCACCGCGAACAACACGGCGAACGCGACCAGCGCAGTCACCGCGAGCGAGACGGTCACCACGAGCGACGGTGTGCGCCTGCAGGTGTACGAGCGCGGCGACCCCGCGCACCCGGTGGTGCTCGCCGTGCACGGGTACCCGGACGACCACGCCGTCTGGGACGGGGTGCTCGACGTGCTGGCCGACTCCCACCGCGTCGTGAGCTACGACGTGCGCGGAGCCGGCGACTCCGACCCCGCGGCCCCCCGGGACGGCTACGCGCTCGACCGGCTCGAGCGGGACGTGGCGGCCGTGGCCGACGCGGTCAGTCCCCACCGCCCCGTCCACCTGCTGGGGCACGACTGGGGATCCATCCAGGCGTGGCACGCCGTGACCGGCCGTCGGATGCGCGGGCGCATCGCCTCGTTCACCTCGGTCTCCGGGCCGTGCCTGGACCACGCGGCGCACTGGTTCCGCGCCCGGCTCCGCCGTCCCGCGCCGCGGCACCTCCGCGAACTCGCGCGGCAACTGCTCCGCTCGACCTACCTCGGCTTCTTCCAGCTGCCGCTCCTGCCGGAACTGGCCTGGCGCACGCGCGTGCTGCCGCGGGTGATCCGCCTGCTCGAACCCGCGCCCGGCGAGCAGGAGGGAACCACCGGCGGTTCCGGGATGCGACCGCGAACCCGCGACGGGGTGCGCGGGCTCGAGCTGTACCGGGCGAACGTGCGGCGGCGGCTGACCGGGCCGCAGGACCGGCCCACCGACGTCCCGACGCAGGTGATCGCCCCGACGGGCGACCCGTTCGTCACGGTCGCCCTGCAGACCGACATCGCGCGCTGGGCACCGCGCGCGTGGGTGCGGCACGTGCCGGGAGGGCACTGGCTGCCCCGCACCCGGCCGGCGCTGGTGGCCAGCTGCGCCCGGCAGCTCATCGAGCGCGTCGAAACGGGTGCCCGCGGCGCGTGGACGCCGCTCGGTGGAACCGTCCACTCCCGGTGCGAGGTGCGGTGACGTGCGGGAGGAAACGATGGTGACGCGGCTGCTGACCTGGCCGAGCGTGCTGTGCTGGGTCACGGTCATGCTGGAGGGCTACGACCTGGTCGTGCTCGGGGCGATCATCCCCGTGCTGCTCGACAGCGGGTACCTGGGTTTCACACCGGCCTCGGCCACGGCGGTGGCCACGCTGTCGCTGGTGGGCGTGGCCATCGGCGCGGCGAGCGTCGGTCCGCTGGCCGACCGGTTCGGCCGCAGACCCGTGCTCATGGGTTCGGTCGTGCTGTTCTCCGTGCTGACCCTGGTGCTGCCGCTGGCGCCGAGCGTGGCGGTGTTCGCCGCGCTGCGCCTGCTCGCCGGCATCGGGCTGGGCGCGTGCATGCCGGCGGCGCTGACGATCATGTCCGAGTACTTGCCGGCGGCGCAGCGGGCGCGGGCCAACACGATCACGATGACCGGGTACCACGCGGGCGCGGTGCTCACATCGCTGCTGGCGCTGCTCGCGGGCGAGAACTGGTCGGTGCTGTTCTACGCGCTCGGTCTCGCCGGCCTGGGCGTGGTGGTGCTCATGTGGTTCCTCCTGCCCGAGTCGGAGGTGTTCACCGCCGTGCACGCGGACAGCGCGCGCGTCGGCTTCCGCGATCTGCTGAACCCCCGCCTGCTGCGCGCGGGCATCGGCGTGTGGGTCGGGTCGTTCATGGGTCTGCTGCTGGTGTACGGGCTGAACACGTGGCTGCCGGAGCTGATGCGCACCGCCGGCTACAACGTGTCCACGTCGGTGGGGCAGCTGCTGGTGCTCAACGTCGGTGCCGTGGTCGGGCTCGTGTTCGCGGGCTTCGTGGCCGACCGGCGCGGCATCAAGCCGACGATCCTGGTGTGGTTCGCGATCAGCGCCGTGCTGCTGGCGCTGCTGAGCATCCGGATGGAGAGCGCGGTGCTGCTGCACGTCGCGGTCTTCGTGACCGGGGTGTTCGTGTTCTCCGCGCAGGTGCTCGTCTTCGCCTACGTCGCCCAGTTCTACCCCGACCGCCTGCGCGGCACGGCGCTGGGCTTCACCTCGGGCATCGGGCGGTTCGGTGCGATCACGGGGCCGTTCGTGACGGGGGCGCTGGTCACCGCGGGGATCGCCTACCCGTACGGGTTCTACTTCTTCGCCGCGATCGCGGTGTGCGGCGTGCTGGCGGTGTCGTTCGTGCCGCGGCGGTCCGAGGAGTCCGCGGTCACCGGCTGACCGCTCCGCCGGGGTCGGCGGGTGGTGCGCCGTCCGCTCCGGCGCCCTCCTCGGTGCGGCGTTGCAGCTGCGCGGTCAGCGCGGCCGTGGCGCTCGGGTCCTCGATGGCGCTGAGCAGTTGCGCGAGGCCGTCGCCGACCGCGTTCCGCGTGTCCGGGTCGAGGTGCTCGACCAGGTGCCGCTCCGCCTCGAGGTTGCGGGACATGACGCGGTCGATGAGCTCGCGTCCGTGCTCGGTCAGCGCGATCTGCGCGCTGCGGCGGTCGCGCGCGTCCACCATGCGCTCGAGCAGGCCGCGTTCGACGAGCTGCTGCAGCCGCTTCGTGGTCGCGGCGGCCGAGGACGTGGTCTGCTTCGTCAGCTCCCCGGGAGTGATCGGCCCCGGGCTTCGGCGCAGCGCGCTGAGCAGGTCGAACTCAGCGCGGTTGAGCCCGTCGCCGGAGATGGCGGCGTCGAGCTGGTTGCGCAGGACCGTCGCCGCCCGCAGGATCCGCCCGACGAGGTCGATGCTCGTGGTGTCGAGATCGGGCCGCACCTGGGCCCACTGGGCGCGCACCACGTCGACGAAGTCGCGTCGCTGGTCCACCCGGCCTCCTAACGATGCAGGAACCGCCGGGCGGACCCGGCGGGAGTCCCCGCTCCTCGCGGGCGAGGAGAAGTCGACCGCTCAGTGTGGCACAGCACGCGCTCCCGCCCGCCGCGCAGGAGCGTGCCGTGCGCTGCGACGAGATACCGACCACACCATTTTGAACATAAGTGTTTTACTAGTGAAATATATGTAGCCTGGTGCTCGTGCCCCGAACAGTGCTGCTCCGCGACGTCCGGCAGACCTTCCGGCTCGCTCCGGCCGAGGCGACGACCTGGCCCGCCGTCCGCGCGGGACTGGCGGTCCTGCTGCCGCTGCTGGTCCTGCTCGCCACCGACCGCCTCGACCTCATGGCCGGTTCGCTGTTCGGCAGCTTCGTCACCCTCCACGGCCGCGACGAGCCGTACCCGCGGCGGGCGCGCACGCTCGCCTGCGTCGGGCTGGGCCTCGTCGCCTCCGTCGCCATCGGCGGCCTCGTCTCCGCCGCGATCGCCGACCCGGTCTGGCGCGAAGCCGTCTCGGCCGTCGCGCTGGCAGCCGTCGCCGCCGCGGCCACCGCGGCGAGCAACGCCGTGCGCCTGGGCCCGCCCGGCGGGCTCATCTTCTCGTTCGCCGTGGGGGCCTGCGCCCACCTGCCGCTGACCTGGCCCGCGTTCGGGCAGCTCGTCGCCGTGTCGCTGGGCAGCGCGGTCCTCGGCTGGTCGCTCTGCCTCAGCGGAGCGCTCGTCGACCCCTTCGCCCCGCTCCGCCGCGCCGCCGGCCGAACCGCCCGGCAGGTCGCCGCCCACGTCGACAACGGCGACGAGCGCGGTTGGCAGAGCGCGGCGGTCGCCGTCCGGGACGCCTGGCACGCGCTCTCGGACAGCACGCGGGCGCAGCGCAGCCACCCGACCTTCGCGCGGCTGACCCGCGCCGTCGCGGCCTGCGAAGCCGCGCTCACCGTGCCCGCCCCGAACCCGGAGGTGGCGCAGCGGCTGCGCGAGCTGGGGCGTTCGCCGGGCCGCCGCGGCGACACCGGGCCCGTCGGCGCCGGGATCGTCGGCACCTCCGGGACCGGCGACACCGCTGCCGTCGACGCTGCCGGGACCCGCGCCTCCGCGGCGCGCCTCCCGCGCCGGCGCGTGCTGCGCGGTGCCGCGGCCGCCGTGCGCGGGGGACGCCACCACGAGTGGGGCTGGGTGCTCGCCTCGGGCGCCCGCGTCGGCGTCGCCTCGCTCCTCGCCGCCGGGCTGGCCAACCTCCTCGGCACCGGGCACGCCTACTGGGCCGCCGTCTCCGCCGTCGCCGTGCTGCAGGTGACCTCGGCCGCGCGCTCGCTGCCGCGGCTGCTGCAGCGCAGCACGGGCACGGTGCTCGGCGTGCTCATCGGCGCCTGCGTGCTGCACCTCGACCCCGCCGCCTGGGTCGGCGTGGTGCTCGTGGCCGCGTTCCAGTGGGCCGCCGAGATGGTCGTCCTCCGCAACTACTGGATGGGGGTGCTGTTCGCGACCCCGGTGGCGCTGCTGGCCGGCACGCTGCCCCTGCCGCAGGCGGCGGACGGCGTGGCGGCGAGCCGCCTGCTGGCCACGGTGCTCGGCGCGCTGGTGGCGATCGTCGTCGCCCGCGCGCTGCCGAACCGCACCGCGGCGGCCGCCCGCTTCGAGCGCGCCCTGCACCGGCTGCGGCGGCTGCTCGAAGACCCCGCGCCCGACCTCGGCCGGATCACCGTCGCGCTCGCGGAGCTGCGCGACGCGCACGAGGCGCTCACGGGCGAGAGCGCGCGCACCCGCGAGCACGAGGAGCTGCTGTCCAGCGCGCTCCGGCAGGCCTCCCGGCGCCTCGACCCGGGCCTCGCCGAACGGCACCTCCCGCAGCCGCCGCGGTCCGGGGGAACCGCCGAAGCGGGCAACCGGCGGGTGCGCCCCGCGTGATCCCGATCATGCGGGGCGCGGACGACGGGCGGGATCCCGCCCGGGCGGACCTACGGTGGAGCGGCCGGGAGGGACCTCCGCCCGCCACAGACGTTCCCGTTCCGAGGAAGCCATGCACATTGCCGTGACCTCCGTGCCCGCCGCCGGGCACGTGAACCCCACGCTGCCGGTGGTCCGCGAGTTGACCCGCCGCGGGCACACCGTGACCTACGCGACGCACGAGCACCACCGCTCCGAGGTCGAAGCCGCCGGTGCCGAGCTGCTGAGCCTGCCCGGGCAGATGCCGCGCCCGAACCCGGAGGATCCGGACGCGGCCGCGCAGCAGCTCGGCGAGACCCTGCGCGCCGACTTCGCCGCCCTGCGCGAGGCCTTCACCCGCGACCCCCCGCAGGCGATCTGCTACGACATGATGACCGCGGCCGGCTGGATGGCCAGCGCGGCGCTCGGCATCCCCGGGGTGTCCCTCGTGCCCACGCACGCGAGCAACGAGCACTTCTCCCTGCACCGGGACGTGCTGCAGGCGGCGACGACGACGGCGATGCCGCCGGGGCACCTCGAGATGTTCGACCGGGCGAAGCAGGTGCTCGCCGAGATCGGCGCGGAGACCGGTGTGGACACCTCGGGCATCTTCGAGGGCGAGCCGTCACCGCTGAACATCGTGTTCCTCCCGCGCGAGTTCCAGTACTCCGGCGAGACCTTCGACGAGCGGTTCCGCTTCGTCGGCCCGTCGGTGGACCTGCGCACCGGCGAGGACTGGAGCCCGGCGCGCCCTGGCGGACCGGTGCTGTTCATCTCGCTGGGCACGGCGTTCAACGACCGCCCGGAGTTCTTCCGCGCGTGCCTGGAGGCGTTCGGCGGCAGCGGCTGGCAGGTCGCGCTGGCCCTGGGCGAGCGCGTGGACCCGTCCGACATCGGCGACGTCCCGGACAACATCGAGCTGCGCACGTACTTCCCGCAGCCCGCGGTGCTGCGGCACGCCGACGTGTTCCTCTCGCACGCGGGGATGAACTCCACGATGGAGGCGATCCACTTCGGCGTTCCCCTCGTGGCCGCGCCGCAGATGCCCGAGCAGGAGGCGAACGCGCGGCAGGTCGACGCGCTCGGGCTGGGGCGCCACCTCGCGGAGTTCACCGCCGAGAGCCTGCGCCGGTCCGTCGACGAGGTGCACGCCGACACCGCTGTGCGGGCGAACATCGCGCGCATGGGCGAACTCCTGCGCGGGTGCGGCGGTGCGGTCGAGGCCGCCGATGCGCTGGAGGGCCATCTGGCCGCCGTGCGCGGCGCGGCCTGAACCCCGCCCCTGGCGGCACCGCGGGCAGGTGGCGCGGCGCGAACGGGCGGAAGGGCGAGGACGGGCGGCGCGGCGGGGCCAGCCGCGCCGTCCGTTGTGGGCTAGTGCTCTGGGTGCCCGTTGTACCTCCACTGCGGGGTTCCACCCGGCTGTTCGGCCGAGCGCTCCACGCGCTCCTCGTCCGCCTCCGACTCGCCGCCGTTCATCGCAGCAGGCCCGTCCGCGGCGGCCTCCGAAGGGGAGGCAACGCCGTTGCGACCTGGTTCGCCCGTCGATTCCACGGCTCCGGCGGAATCCTCCGGCCCCCTCGGCTCTTCCGCGGAACCGGACTCGGCGCCTGCGGATTCATCCGCGCCCGCCGCTACCATCGCCTCCCCGGCTTCGTGCGCCTGCTCTTCGTCACCGCGCTCCTGCGGAGCGTCCGCTTCCGCCGCAGGACCGGAGGGATGCGGGCGATCGAAGCGCTCGCGGACCTCGGCCGCCAGCCCCTCCTCGCCGTACTCCTCCAGCGCCTTGGCCAGGCGGGAGGCGAACAAGTCGCGTTCGGGGCCTTTCTCCTGCGCATCGAGCAACCCGAGGGTGTGCTCCCGAGGACCGAGAGCCGAGTCCTCCTCCGAGACCTCCGGCGGCGTCCACTGCTCCGGCAGCACGAAACCGGCAGCCCCGTTGCCGACCGGCTGGTGGACGAGGTCGAACATCTGCGGCTCGGACACGGACCATCCGTCACCGGCGACCGCACGGGAGTCCTGCTCCTTCTCGCTGCGGAACACCGCCGGTTCGGGAAGTTCGCGCACGGCCGCAGCACCGGCGAGGTACCGCAAGTTCGGGAGCTTGTCCACCGCATCGTCCACGCGTTCCTTCTCCTCCGTACGGGGACTCGCCAACCACCACACAAGAGCACTGCCGGGAGAGTCCAGCACCTCCTGCTCGAGGTATGAACGCACCGTGCGCTCGAAATCGCTCTTCTCGGACCACAGTTGCGCGTCCTTGCGGACCTGCTTGCGCTCGTCGATCCGCGAGCGGTCCCCATCGGACAATCCGACCGAGATGCGGTCCGCGTGGAACTCCATCCGACCCGTCTGATCGGTGCGCCGGGCTCCGAGCAGGCTCGCCAGCCGATGCTTGGCCCGTGTGCAGTCCTCCGGGAGGGTCAGTTCGAGCACCGGCCCCGCTTCGAGGAGGAGGCATTCCGCCGCCCACGCCCCGGGCTGCTGGTGCTCCAGCACCACCCCCTCCTGCACGGGTCGCCAGCGCACGACGCACGAGAGGTGGAGCCGGTAGTCGCTCTCCGCACTGCCGAAAGGCACCCCGTCCACCCGGTACTCCTGGAACGCAGGCGGTTGCGGCGGCGGAGGCGGTGCCTGCTGCTCCACTTCGACCGGTTGCGGCGATACCGGCTGCGGCTGCTGCGGCGGCCGACTAACCGGGCGACACAACTTCCACTCGTGCACCCCGTGCACCACCACCGACGGGCCGACGAGGCTGAGCAGAGCCAACAGCCCCCACAGCCAGTACGACCACCCGCCGAACAACCCGAGCACGACCCACACCGCGGCCGCGATCACCGACACCGCGCGGATCATCGCCTTGTGCTGGTCACTCACCATCGGTTCTCCTCGCTGTCCCACTGAATCCCCGCTGCGCGGTCCACCCGATCGGCGACGATGCCGTAGACGGCGCGGCGATTCTCCGTTTCCTGCAACGCAGCCCAGTCCCGGGCACGCACGTAGAGCTGCGCCAGTCCAGTCCGCTCGGCGCCCGCGAGGGCGTCCACGAGCACTTCGATCAGCCGGCCCGCCGCTCGGGAATCACGCGATTCGCCCGCCACCGTGGCCGCCGTCTCGAACCAGTTCCGCAGATGTCCGCTCGCGAGTGCGCGGTCGTGCCGCCACGCGACCCGCATCCCCTCGACCAGGCACGTGCGCATGTGCTCGTCGTGCTGCAGCGCGCGCGTCGAACGACCGAGCTCCGGCAGCACCGCCTCGTCCACGACACGGAGGAACAGCCGCGCGTCCGAGCCCCGCCACCGCGTCTTCCGCGGATCGAGCCAGATCCGCGTGCGGGCGAGGAAACGGCGGCACAAGCGGCGGTCCCCGGCCAGCTCCACCATCGACAGGCACGCCGATTCGGCCACGTCGGAGTCCGACTGCCCCGCGAGCAACCGCAGTCGAGTGATCGCCGCGGTGGGCCTGTCGCCCACGATCACCCGGGCGCACACGTCCACCAGCACCCGCCCCAGTTCTCGGGACAGCGTGGAATCGCCCGCCCAGCGGTACAGCTGGCGCAGGATCTCCCCCGCGGCCTCCGGCGCGTCCGGCTGGCGCACCCCGTTGGCGAGGGCCGACCACGCCGACTGCGCCAGCTCCGGGCGGTTTCGCGCGCAAGCGCACCAGTACTGGGCCACCTCGCACACGTCCCGCGCACGGCCCACCCACACGGCCTGTTCGACGAACCCGGCCACCAGCCGTGCGCGGTCCTCGTCCTCGAATCCCCTGTCGGCGACGCAGTCCCGCACCCAGTCTCGCAGCGAGTCCCGCACCCCACCCGGATAGTTCGACCAGAAGTAGGTCCGCACAGCGGTGTCGTAGTCGAGCAGTGAGAACCGCACCCGCCTACCGGCGGCCACAGTCACGCCGATCTCGCCGAGATCGGTTACCACCCCCTGGTGCCAGAGCGGGTCGAGGGCGTCGGAATCGACGTGCAGTTGTTGTTGCAGGCGCACGGCGGCCAGGTAGACGGAGTCGACGTTCGCCTCCACCAGCATCGCCGCGCTGAACAGGAGTGCCCGCTGCCAGGGCCGGCTGTCACCGACCTGCTTCTGGACCTCCACCGCGTGCCGCGTGAGGGCCTGGTACCCCCGGCGGCACCACTCCTGCAGGGACAACTGGGGATCAGCGTCGCGCGCTCTGCGGACAAACCGCGCGAACAGGGCAACGCGGTCCATCGACCACGTGGCGAGATGCTCCCGCAGCTGCACCTCGCCGAACGGCACGGATCCCGCCCCGCTAGGGGGAGTGCGCACCTGCTGAAACTCGAGGTGCCGCTGGAGAACGCTCTCCGGCGAGGGGGCTCGCAGCTCGACCAGCAACTGGTTGAAGTCCCGGTCGAACTCCCCGTGCCTCTCGGGCAGGACGACCGCCAGGAACGCTCCCCGTTCGCGCGCCTTCCGGTGCAGCCCGTCGAGATCCGAGTGCACGACCCCGAGGGAGGCAGCGGACTCCACGGCGCTCAGGTTGATCAGGATGCGCGCCCCGTCGACGACCTCCTCCTCACCCGGGACCAGGGCTCTCCCGGCCGCGGAACCGCTCCTGTCGCCTCGGGAGTCGCTCTCGTTCTCCTCCCCACCGGAGTCGTTCTCGACGATCGGTGCGTTCGTGTCATCGACCTCGTCCAGCAGCCGCACCGCCGCGGCGCGCCGGCCACCGCCCTCCGGTCCGGTGAGCAGGACCATGTTGCGCCTCCGCAGCACGTGACGTGCTCGGGAGAACTCCGGGGGTTCGACGAACACCTCGCGCAGCTGCTCTGCCAGCGCCTCGGCAACAGACTTGAATCCCCCACCGGGCTCGCCGGGACGCTGATCGGTCTGCCAGTAGTGGTTCGTGGTCGAGAAGTCGTTGTGCACCGCGCCGCCGTCCCCGAACGCGGACCAGCCGATCTTTCCGATCCTGTCGAACCAGAAGTCCAGACGTGGCCCTACACCCTCCGACGGGCCCTCCGATACATCGTCGTGCAGCGCACCACGATCATTTAAGTCCTCAGTGGACATACTATTCACCGTTGGTCGGAGTTGTTGACGGTGGAGTTGTCGCCGAAGGCCGCACCATCGATGCTCCCAACATTGTTGAAACGAAAGCGGTTGTCGTTCCTACCGGAGCTCCCGGCGGAGTCCACCGCATCCGTTCCTCCGTCGGTCGCGTGCCGCGGGCCGGGACTACTCGCGGCGGGCTGCCCTCCCGATTCAGGTTGCGGCGATGCGAAGATCCCCTCGGTCAGCAGACTCCCGGACGGTTTCGGCACGCGCAGGTACGCGGTGCCCTGGTAGGTCTTCACCGTGACGTCCACCGGGACGTAGAGTTCGGGGTCTTCGGCCGAATAGCCTTCCAGCACGGCGTCCTCGTAGACGCGCTGCGACACGATCGCCGCGACGCACGTGGTTCCGCTGGAACGCTCGAGCAGGTCGCGCACCGGCTCGGAATCGAGCATGCGGTGGGCTTCGATCCGGCGTTCCCCGCTCCCGTCGGCGATGTCGTTGTTGCCCGAATCGGCCATCGGCCCCACGGTGACGCTCACCCGCATCCGCAGCGGCGCCGCCGGAGCCCGGTTGTTCATCTCGAGCTCGTCCTGCAGGGCCGACAGGAACGGGTTCAGCAGCACGGGCAGGTAGACCGGGTCCATGCCGAGGAAATAACCGTCCCCCGTCGACCCGTGAAAGCTCAGCCGCTCCCACAGCTCCTCCCAGCCGCACCGCTGCAGCGCGCTGCGCAGCACCACCGGGATCTGGTCGGTGATGGCGCCGTGGTCGCGCCCCCGTTGCCCGCTGAAGCTCTTGACGTCGACGACGAGCACCGCCCGGTACGGCGGCAGGTGGGTGACTTTGGAGCGATGCGAGTTCATGACATTTCCTTTCGCAATGAGAACAAGGACGTGCTCGAGGTTGTCGGAACAGCTGTGCGCGCACTGTCCGGTACCGGACAGTGCGCACGTGATCCACGGCACTAGCGCACGGCGACCCCGGCGCGCCCGGCGAGGGCGCGCTCGTCGGTGATGCCCAGGCGGGGGCCGGGCCCGAGCACGCCCTCAGCCCGCAGCACGCGGATCTGCTCGGCCACGGTGCTGCGCGCCAACCCCAGCGCCCGCGCCAGCGATTCCTGCGAGAACGGGATCCGGGTGCGGCCGGGCTCGGCCAGCGCGGCGACCTCCCACAGCAGGCGGCACACCCGCTGCTCCGCGGTGAAGTGCGCCTGCTGCACCTGGTAGGGCACGGTTTCGGAGAGCTTCGCGACGAGGTAGTCGTTCAGCTCCTCGTGGGCCGCCCACGAGGACAGGAAATCGTTGAACTCCGCTTCTCCGATGACGCGCACCCGGCACCGGTCCAGCGCGCACACCGTGGCCGTGCGGTGCGAACCGGCTTTCAGGGCCATCTCCCCCACGAGATCGCCCGCCGCGCGCAGGGAGAGGAGCACTTCGGAGCCGTCGGCCGCACCGGCGAACACACCGACGCGTCCGCTGAGCAGCGCGAGCACGAAACCACCGTGGTCACCCTGCCGCAGCAGGAAGGTGCCGGCGCGGTGCTCGCGCCCGACTCCCCGTTCGGTCAAGTCCGCCCACCGCCGCTGTCCGGCGAGAAGGCGGAAGCCTCGCTGCACAGTACTGGGTCGCCGCAACACTCATCCCTCACTACACCTCTCCGGACACCCCGCGAGCCCGTTCGATGATCATCTCCCTCGAAAAGAGCAGAGCGAACGTGCGTCAGCAGACTCTCACTCGAATGCCGTTGGCACGTCTGATCATCGTGTCGAAACTCGGAGAACATGACGCAGCACGAGGATTCCTGGAAAGCGCTTCTGCACACCTACGAACTCATCCGGTTCGCGGACACGAAAGCGGCAGTTCTGCTCGCCGCCAGCGGAACCCTTGGCGGGATCCTGCTGCACGGCATCCCCGACCTCACCGGCGCGGCGGATTCAGCGCAGATCGCCTTGCGCTGCGCGAGCCTGGGATTCGTCGTCTGCAGCACCCTGTTGACGCTGTGCGCGCTCGCACCGCGTCTGCGCCGCCGGCAGCAGCACTCACTGCTCTACTTCGGCACGATCGCCGACCGGTACCCCCGCGCGACCGGCTTCACCACCGCGCACGAAAGGCTGTTCCAACGGGACGACGACCTGCGCGAAGCGCTGGCTGAGCAGCTGTGGGTCAACAGCCACATCGCGCGTCGTAAATTCCGAACCGTCAGCTTCGCGATCTGGTTGTTCGGCGGCGCCGTGCTGATCGGTCTGGCCTCCGGCGCACTTCCCGGTTGAGAGGGCCCGCGGCCCCGCCGCACCGCTCGCCCGCGGGGACGGCGCAGGTGCTGCGTGCGGGCGCGGCGCACCGCGTTGCTAGAGTTCGACGAAATGTCCGAATCTTCGGCCGCGTGTTGAGGAGGGCGGATGCGTCCGATCGTCGCTGCAGCGGGCGGGCTCGTGCTCGGCTACCTCGCGGGGCTGGCCGCCCGGCGGAACCCGCGCACGACGTCCGCCTCCGGCCCGGTGTGCGGCTGCGGGCACTCCCTGGCCCTGCACGACCTCGACCGCGGCCTGTGCCACGGGAGCCACGACCGCGGACGGGTCGACGTGCCGTGCCCGTGCCACCGCTACCTCGGCCCGAAGCCGTGGGAGGAGTTCTACGAGCCGCGCAGCACCGCCCGGTCCGCATGACCGGAACACCCGCGCACCCCTGACCGCCCGCTGCGCTCCCCGGGCGGGGGCCGCGCGGCCGACCCCGGCGGGCTCCGATGACGCCCGCGCACCTCGCTGCGCGCGCAGCGTGAAGGGCGGATGATCCACGTCATAAGGCACTCGGCCCACCCCGGAGCGGTATGTACCGTAGCGCGAGGTGTGCCGGGAAGACTGGTCGGCGAGGACAGGACCCGAGCCCCCGGAGGCACCGAATGAGCGGAACCGGCACCGAGCAGAACAGCACGCCCGGCGGCGGCGCGTCACTCACCAGCGTGCTCCGCTCGGAACCCGTCGGCGGTGCGTTGCTGCTGCTGGCCGCCGTCGTCGCGATGGTCTGGGTCAACACGCCGTGGGGGGAGACCTACGAGGCCGTCAAGTCCTTCGTGCCGCTCCCGCAGGCCGAAGTCATCGGCCTGGACCTGGACATCGCGCACTGGACGGCCGACGGCCTGCTGGCGATCTTCTTCTTCGTCGTGGGGCTCGAGCTCAAACGCGAGTTCGTCTCCGGCGAGCTGCGCAACCCGCGGCGGGCCGCGCTGCCGATCGTCGCAGCCGTGTTCGGCATGGTCGTCCCCGCGCTGATCTACTTCACCATCACCGCCACCGGTGACCCCGCGGCAACGCGCGGCTGGGCGATCCCCACCGCCACCGACATCGCGTTCGCGGTGGGCGTGCTGGCCATCGTCGGCTCGCACCTGCCGGGCGCGCTGCGCACGTTCCTGCTGACCCTGGCGGTGGTGGACGACCTGCTGGCGATCACGGTCATCGCGCTGTTCTACACCGAGGACTTCAGCCCGCTGCTGCTGCTCGCCTCGCTGGCGCCGATCGCCCTGTTCTGCCTGCTGGCGCAGCTGCGCAAGACCTGGTGGTGGGCGCTGATCCCGCTGGCCGTCATCGCCTGGGTGCTCATGCACGAGTCCGGGGTGCACGCGACCATCGCCGGCGTGCTGCTCGGGTTCACCGTGCCCGCGCTGACCCGCGGCGACGAGGAGCACGACCTGGCCGAACGCTTCGAGCACACCTGGCGGCCGATCTCCTCGGGCATCGCGGTGCCGCTGTTCGCCCTGTTCGCGGCCGGCGTGTCGCTGGCGGGCGGCGGCCTGAGCGCGGCCCTGTCCGAGCCGGTCGGCATCGGCATCGCCACCGGTCTGGTCCTCGGCAAGGTCATCGGCATCGCGGGCTCGAGCTTCGTGCTGCACACGTTCACCAACGCCAAGCTCGACCCGAACCTGTCGTGGCCGGACGTGTTCGGCGTGTCCCTGCTCGCCGGCATCGGCTTCACCGTCTCGCTGCTCATCGGCGAGCTCGCCTTCAGCGCCGGTGACCCGCGCGGCGACTACGTGACGATCTCCGTGCTCGTCGCCTCGGTCACCGCCGCGGTGCTCGCCTCGATCGTGCTGACCATCCGCAGCCACGTGCACAAGAAGGCCAAGCAGACCGCCTGAACCGCGCGGTCGCCGAGCCGACCGCTCCCCGCCCCGCCGGGGCCTTCCCGGCGGGGCCCACCCGCCCGCCGCCGAGCCCGGGCGCACCCGCAGGTGCCACCTCCAGTCCCACGGCCACCGGAGCCCGCTCGCGGCAGGCCGCACGGCGCAGCCGCAGCGCACCGCGATGCGGAGGTGTGTCGATCGCACCGACCCGGGTACTCGCGGCGTGGCGGGAAGGGAGGACCACATGGCTCAACTCACGACGGAACCGGTGACCGTCAATCTCCACACCACGACCCTGGACGGCGATCTCGCCGTCCCGTCGACCGCTCGCTCGGTCGTGCTCTTCGCCCACGGTTCGGGCAGTTCCCGCCGCAGCCCGCGCAACCGGGCCGTGGCCGAGCACCTCCAGCACTCCGGATTCGGCACCATGCTGCTCGACCTGCTCGACGCGGAGGAGGCCCGCGAAGACCAACGAACCCAGCAACTGCGCTTCGACACCGAGCTGCTCGCCGACCGCCTCGTCCAGGCGATCGACGTGATGCGCGACTGGAGCTCCACCGCGGGCATGCCGGTGGGGCTGTTCGGCGCGAGCACCGGCGCCGCGGCCGCGCTCAAAGCCGCCGCCCTCCGACCCGACCGGGTCAAGGCGGTCGTCTCCCGCGGCGGGCGCCCCGACCTGGCCGGTGAGGCCATCCAGGACGTTCACTCCCCCTGCCTGCTCGTCGTCGGCAGCCTCGACAGGGAGGTGCTCAACCTCAACCGGCAGGCCGCCGAGTGGCTGCGCTCCCGCCGCCTCACCGACGTGCAGCTGAGCGTCGTCCCCGGCGCCGGACACCTGTTCGAGGAGGAGGGCGCGCTGGAGCAGGTGGGCGAGCTCGCCTCCGGGTGGTTCCGCGACCACCTGGGCGCGGGCGCACCCAACCCCGCGGGGACGTCCGGCGGGCACTTCAAACCGCCGGCACCGCGCCGCCGGCCACCGGTGTGACCGGCGTTCTCGTGCGCGCGGGGAACCCGGCAGCCGCTGCGGACGTGCCGCGGCGGCTGCGCGCGGACGCGGTTTCCCGCGCGCACGAGGAGGCGGTCACTGCATCTTCGCGGTCCACTTGCGCATGGCGTGCTGCACGAGCGTGATCAGCGACTGCTTCGTCGATTCCCGGTCGCGCGCGTCGCACGGGCCGATCGGCACGTCCGGGCCGATGGCCATCGCCTCGCGGACCTGCTCGATGGAGTGCAGCAGCTGACCGTCGAAGCAGTTCACCCCGACCAGGTAGGGCAGCCCGCGGTCCTCGAAGAAGTCCACCGCCGAGAAGGAGTCGGCCAGCCGGCGCGTGTCGACCAGCACCACGGCGCCGATCGCACCGCGGACGAGGTCGTCCCACATGAACCAGAACCGCTGCTGGCCGGGCGTGCCGAACAGGTACAGGATGAGGTCGCGGTCCAGCGAGATCCGACCGAAGTCCATCGCCACCGTGGTCGTGCCCTTCAGCGGCGTGGCCGCCAAGTCGTCGACGCCCTGGCTGGCTTCGGTCATGACCGCTTCGGTCGTCAGCGGGACGATCTCGGAGACGGATCCGACGAACGTCGTCTTGCCCACGCCGAAGCCACCGGCGACGACGATCTTCGCGGACGTGGTGGCACCCTGGCTCGCCTGCTGCGGGGCAACATTGGCTGCCTGGGGCGTTTTAGAGCCGACGGAGTCCACTCAAAACCCTTTCCATCAACATCATGTGTGGTGCACTGCCGCTGTCGCTCACCGTGTGGTGCACCGTGACCAACCCCAGTTCGGCCATGTCGGCCAGGAGCACGCGCGCCACCCCGATCGGAACGGACAGCAGCGCTCCGACTTCGGCCACCGAACGGGGATGCCGGCACAGCTCCGCGATCGACTGGTGCTCGACGCGCACCTCGGCCGAAGGCCGGTAGGCGTCGCTCGTGGACACCAGGGTTTCCAGCTCCAGCTGCACGTTCGTCCTCGTGCGGCCGCCGGTCCAGGTGTAGGAGCGCACGCTGGAGGCCGCCGGTGCCTCCTCCTCCGACGGTTCCTGCTCCTCCTGCTGCACACCCCCCGGGCTCTGCTGCTCCACCTCGTCGGTCGAGTCCCGCCGGCGCCGCCGCCCCCGGCGCTGGTTGTCGAGAGTCATGCTGTCCATGACGCGGGCGAAGCCGTCGTCGGAGTCGGACCGATCCGAGTCGTCGGCGCTGTTGCCTCTGCGCATTCGGAACCTCACACCAGTTGGCCGGAGAATCTGTTCGCGGAGTTCTGCAGGTGCGACCGGATTTCCGGAGTGAGCAACTGCCCGACCCGTTCGACGAGCATGGTCATCTCGTAGGCCACCAGGCCCATGTCGCAGTTGGGCGAGGCCAGCACCGTCAGGCACGAGCCGTCGCTGATGCCCATCTGCAGCAACGTCCCCTGGTCCATCTCGACGACCGTCTGCACGACCTGGCCGGCTTCGAAGCACTTGGCCGAGCCCTGCGTCAGGCTCAACAACCCCGAAGCGACAGCGGCGAGCTGGTCGGCGCGATCGCGCGGCAGGGTCGCCGAGGACGTCAGCAACAACCCGTCCGCCGACACGACGATCGCGTGCGCCACGCCGGCCACGCGCTCGGTGAAATCGGTGATCAGCCAGCCGAACCTGCGCGAAATCGTCTCCTGGGCCGTCATGAAACCCTCCTGTCGTTGCTGCCGGTACCGCCCGATTCAGCTCTCGCCGCCTGCCCGGTGCCGGCCGCTGCGCACCCCGCTCTGGAAGCTCGACAGCCGGCTTCGGAGCTGTTCCGCGTCGCGCTGCTGCGGCGCGGACTCCTGCTCATCGGACGCCTGCTGCTGGTTGCCGTCCTGCGCACTGCCGGGGACGAGGTGCGCCTTGGGCGTCCGCCGCGGCAATCCAGCCTGGGTGTACGACGAGGGCTCCGGGTTAACGGCCGCCTCCGCGGCACGTTGCGCCTCGTCCAGCGAGGACAGGCCCCATTCGGCATCGTTCGCCGCCGCGTCCGCGGCGTCGTCCGCCGTCCCGGCGCGACCGGAGCTGGCGGGCTGCCCGCCGTTGCCGTTGTCCCGTCCGGTCCGCGCGCGCCCGAACTTGACGCCGTTGTGCAGGTCGGCGATCTGCCGGCTCACCTCACCGGCACTGCGCGCGGCCTCGTCGCCGGGCGCGTCCTGCCACGACGCGTCCGCGGGCGCGTCGTCCGGAGCTGCGGGCCAGTCGCTCTCGTCGGGCCAGGCGAACTCCTCACCCGCGGGTTCCTGCTCCGCCTGCTCCCGCCGGTTCTGGAAGTACGGGTTCTCGCTCGCCGGTTGGAACCATTCGGTCGATACCTCAGGAATTGCTCCGCCCTCCCCCTGTGCGGCCGCGTTCCGCGAACGGGCCGACCGAGGCGTGCGCTGCGGCAACTCCGGCCCGTCCGACCAGGTGCTCGTCGCAGCCGAGCCTACCGCGCCCGCGTTCTGGGAGGAGTCCAGCGGCGCATCGAACAGCCGGCCCGTCGTCTCCTCGGGCGTCTGCTCCGCACTCTCGAACGAGGTGTCCGTTGTGGACGATTCGGGGGGCTGCCCCGCCGTCCCGGACTCCGGCGCTCCCGTCGGCCCCGCCGGCGTGCGCTGCGGCAGCTGCGGGGGTGCGGCCGGAGCGTCACCGGCCGGCCCCGGCCCCACGGGCGGCAGCCCGGGGCTCTGCTCCGCCGGCGCCTCGGGGGGCGGGGGGAACGCGCTGCCGTTGTTCGGACCGCCCGCCGGTGCCTCCGCGGAGGGTCCCGCGTCCAGCGGCGTGCCGGGCAGTCCCGAGCTCGACAGGGTCGGCGTGTGCCCGTTGCGCTGCCCCGGGGGCGTGGCCGGGGCGGGCGGTGTCCAGGCGCTCGCGGAATCACCGGTGACCACGTTCTCGGCCGGCACGGTGACCATCGCGCGCAGGCCCTCCACCCCGTCGCCGCCGTGCAGCTGCACGGTGATGCCGTGCCGCGCGGCGAGCCGGCCCGCGACGAACAGCCCCATGCGCCGGGAGCTGGCCAGATCGCCCTCGTCGACCTGCGCGAGGCGCTCGTTCGCCCGGGCGATCTCCTCGTCGCTCATCCCGACGCCCGCGTCGAGGACGTCGACGACGACCGCGCCCTCCCCGGTCTGGTAGCCGGCGACGCTGACCGTCGTGTCCGGGGCGGAGAAGCCGGTCGCGTTGTCCAGCAGCTCGGCGAACAGCCGCACCAGGTCACTGGCGACGTGGCCGCGCAGTTCCACCGACGGCGCCGGCTGCAGCACCACGCGCGGGTACTGCTCGATCTCCGAGGTGGCCGCCCGCAGGACCTGCGTGATGTCGGTGGGCTGGGTGAACCGGCGCACCAGGTCGCTGCCGGACAGCACCATGAGGTTCTCGTTGTTCCGGCGCATCCGGGTCGCCAGGTGGTCCAGCTGGAACAGGCGGGCCAGCTGGTCCGGGTCCTCCTCGTCCTGCTCGAGCTCCTCGAACAGGCGCAGCTGCCGCTCCAGCAGCGACTGGCTCCGGCGGGAGACGCTGACGAACGCCTCGTTGAACCCGCGCCGCAACGTGGCCTGCTCGATGGCCAGGCGCAGCGCCTGCTGGTTCACCTCGTCGAAGGCGCGCGCGACCTGGCCGACCTCGTCGGAGGTGCTCACCGGCAGCGGTTCGAGCTGGACGGCCCTGCGGTCGCCCTCGCGGATGCTGCGCACCGCGTCCGGCAGCTCCTCCTCCGCGGCGTCGAGCGCGCCGCGGCGGAGCCGGCGCAGCGACCGCAGCAGCTGGCGCGTGATCACGGTGATCAGCCAGGAGGCCACGATCAGCGCGGTCAGCAGCCCCACGGAGATCCAGCCGGCGCGGTCGCTGGCCTGGCCCTGCAGCTGCTCAGCGGTGGAGCGGACGCTGCCGGCCAGTTCGTTGTGACCGTCGGCGATGAGCCGGATCGAGTCGTCGGAGCGCTGGTTCCACTGCCCGGTGTCGACCGAGTAGGAGCCGGTGTACTCGTCGTCGACGCTCTCGGCGACGATCATCATCAGCATCTGGTTGCGCTGGCTGATCTCCGGCGCGTTCACCGTGGTCTGCAACCGGCTCTGCCAGTGCGGGGCGACGGTGGCGCCGGCTTCCTCGATCTTGTTGAGCAGGCGGGCGCGCGAGCCCTGCAGCTCCTGCAGCGCGCGCTGGCTGAGCTGGCCCTCGCCGAGCCCGGTCAGCGCCCACACCTGCTGCAGCCGGACCTCCTCCATCATGACCAGCAGGTCCTGCAGCGCTGAGGCGTGGCTGGACAGGCGCTCGTCGGCGACGGTGCTGGCCAGTGCCCGGTCCATGGACAGCACCGAGGTGACGACCGCGCTGTAGCCGTCGATGGCCTGGTCGGGGCTGATCGCCCCGCTGCGCACCCGTTCGCGCAACCCCTGCAGCTGCCCGAGCGCCTTGTCCATGTCGGAGTAGCGGGCGGAGACGATGGCGCCGAACTCGCCGGGTGAGTCGAAGAACGCGCGCAGCCGGCCGAGCGCCTCGTCCGCGGCGCGGGCGTCGGCGCGGACCTGCTGCTGCCCCGCATCACCGGTGAGGTGCTGCACGGTGCTGGTGCGCTCGTCCTGCAACCGGTTGAGCAGCGGTTCGACCCGGTCCTGCGCGTCGAGGGCGCGTTCGACGCGCGCGTACTCGTCGGCGCTCTCGACCTGGCTCCGGATCTGGTTGACGCCGAGGGCGACGGCGAAGATCACGGGGATGAGCATGACCGCGCCGAGCTTCGCGGCGAGCGGCCAGTCCTGCCACCGGAGCAGTCTTTGGCGTCGCGTCTCGCTGTCGGTGTTCACCGCACTCCTCCCGCGGGGACGGGTGCCGACGCGCGCGCGGTCGCTCGGGGACGTCCGCAGCAGGTCGGGGCTGCTGCGGCGCATAACATGGGTGAACGGCGCATGCGTGCGATCCCGCAATCGTCGTCTCGGGGTGTCGGTCTGCCTGGGTCGGCCGGCCGGGGGCTTCCCGACCGCTCCGGCCGCACCGCGTCCTCTTCGGACTCGGGGCGTTGCGTTGGAAAACCGCCTGCGTGTACCGGGTGTTCGGTTGTGGGGCTCACCGCGGCGAACCGGCCGGCCACGGGGCGCGCCCGCCACGGGTTGATCAGCGTACGCCATCGCGGTCCGGCGGGACGTGCAGGCGTCGGTGCCCGCTCACCCGCGGCGTTCCCGCAGCGCGTGCGTCGACCTCTCGTGCTTCGCGCGCTCCCGCCCCCTCCGCGCACCGGGCTCGCCCGCTCAGCGGAAGGTTGTCGCCCCCTGGCGCGAGGGCCGGGCGGAAGCACTATAACCGCCGCCGCTCGCATTGTGAGGGGGTGATTTCCCCTTTCCACACGGCACAGCGAAACGCATCACGCTACGTATTCGCACCCCGCCCCGGCGCACGGGAATTCTTCACCTGATCGTTGATCAGACAACACTGCGCGACCAGCGCATTCGGCGCGCGAGCGCCCGGCCGCGTCGCGAATGTCCGCTCCACCCGGGCTGACCTGGTGATACCGCTGAGTAACCAAGATCGACCCGTAGCGCGATCGTAACCCGCGCGGGGTTGCGCGGACGAATCCGAATCGATCTACACATCGAGCCCCCCACCCCTGCCGCCGCGCTCCGCGCGCCGCGTAGGCTCCGCTGATGCCGCCCAAGCGCACGTCGACGAGGAAGGACCATGAGCAACGCGACGGAGTCCGCGCTGCGGGCCCGCTCTCGGACCGCCACCCCCGGCACGACCTTCGGCGGAATCGACAAGAGCGCGGTTCGCCCCAGCCGTGAGAAACCCGATTCCCAGACCATCCAAGCCAGCCCGGAATTCCGGGAGCTGCGCCGCCGCTTGAATTGGTTCGTGTTTCCGATGACCGCGTTTTTCCTCGTCTGGTACATCGGTTTCGTCGTCCTCGCGGCCTACTTCCACGACTTCATGGCGCAGCCCGTTCTCGGCGAGGTCAACGTGGGCCTGCTGCTCGGGCTGGCCCAGTTCGCGACCACCGTGGGCATCACCATGCTGTACGCGCGGTTCGCCCGGAAGCGGATCGACCCCCGGGTGGACGAACTCCGACGCGAAACCAGGGGTGAGTGACCGCGATGAACCACGTGTCAGCCGCGGGCAGCGGCATCCCCACGGACCACGGCTTCATCAACATCGGCATCTTCACCGTGTTCGTCGCGATCACGCTGTTCATCGTCTACCGGGTCAGCAGCACCCGCACCTCCAGCGAGTACTTCGCCGCAGGGGGGTCGTTCACCGGTGCGCAGAACGGGATCGCGCTGTCCGGCGACTTCCTCTCGGCCGCATCGTTCCTCGGCATCGCCGGCGCCATCGCGGTGCACGGCTACGACGGGTTCCTGTACTCCATCGGGTTCCTCGTCGCCTGGCTGATGAACCTGCTGCTCGTCGCCGAGAGGCTGCGCAACACGGGCCGATTCACGATGGGCGACGTGCTCAGCTACCGGATGCGGCAGCGCCCCGTCCGCGCGGCGGCCTCGATCTCGACGATCACGATCACCTGCGTCTACATGATCGCGCAGATGGCCGGCGCCGGCGGTCTCGTCGCGCTGCTGCTGGACGTGCACAGCAGCGGCGGGCAGGCCCTCGTCATCGCCGTCGTCGGCGTGGTCATGCTGCTGTACGTGCTCATCGGCGGCATGAAGGGCACCACCTGGGTGCAGATCATCAAGGCCGTCCTGCTGCTGCTCGCCGTCGCGGTGATCACCGTGTTCCTGCTCGGCAAGTTCGGCTACAACATCAACGACCTGATGACGCAGGCCGCGGCCAACAACCCGAACGGCCGCGAGATATTCGCCCCGGGCGTGCAGTACGGCGAGAGCGCGCTGACGAAGCTGGACTTCGTCTCGCTGGCGCTGGCACTGGTGCTCGGCGTCGCCGGCCTGCCGCACGTGCTCATGCGCTTCTACACGGTGCCGGACGCCCGCGAGGCGCGCCGCTCGGTCATCTGGGCCACGTGGTCCATGTCCGGCTTCTACGTGTGCACGTTGATCATCGGGTTCGGCGCCGCCGCCCTGGTCGGCACCGAGACGATCCTGGCCGCGCCGAGCGGTGAGAACGCGGCCGCGCCGCTGCTGGCCTACCAGATCGGCGGCACCGTCCTGCTCGGCATCGTCTCGGCCGTCGCCTTCGCGACGATCCTGGCGGTCGTCGCCGGTCTGACGCTGACCGCCTCGGCCTCGTTCGCGCACGACTTCTACGCCAACGTGCTGCGCGAGGAGGAGGACGAGACGCAGGACACGGTGCGGATCGCACGCATCGCCGCGCTCGTCATCGGCGGCGTGTCGATCCTCGGCGGGATCCTCTTCCGCGAGCAGAACGTCGCGTTCCTGGTGAGCCTGGCCTTCGCCTTCGCGGCCTCGGCGAACCTGTCCACGCTGCTGTACACGCTGTTCTGGCCGCGGTTCAACACCGCGGGCACGCTGTGGGGCATGTACGGCGGGCTGGGCTCGTGCCTGCTGCTCGTGCTGTTCTCCCCGGTCGTGTCCGGTGCACCGGACGCGATCCTGCCGAACATCGACTTCGCCCTGTTCCCGCTGAAGAACCCGGGCATCGTGTCGATCCCGGTGTCGTTCCTCTGCGGTGCCGTCGGCACGTTCTTCGGTGGCTCGGGCAGCGCCCGGCGCCAGGCGCGCATGGAGGTCCGGTCGCTCACCGGCATCCGGTGAGCGCGCCGCTGCTGCTCCCCGGCTCCCCGTCCGATCCCGGGCGGGGAGCCGAGGAGCGGCCTCAGCGCACGAGGTTCGCCAGGGCCCGGCCCGCCTCGCGCCCGGAGAACAGGCACCCGCCGAGGAAGGTGCCCTCCAGGGCGCGGTAGCCGTGCATGCCGCCGCCGCCGAACCCGGCGGCCTCACCGGCCGCGTAGAGGCCGGGAACCGGTGTGCCCTCGGCGGTGAGCGCGCGTCCGGTCAGGTCGGTGGTGATGCCGCCGAGGGTCTTGCGGGTGAGGACCGAGAGGCGCACGGCGATGAGCGGCCCGGCCGCCGGGTCGAGGAGGCGGTGCGGTTCGGCCACGCGCACGAGCCGGTCGACGCGGTACTGCCGCGCGTGCCGGATGGCCTCGACCTGGTGGTCCTTGCCGAGGCCGGTGCCGATCTGCCGGTCCCGCGCGGTGACTTCGCCCTCGACGGTGCGCGGGTCGATCAGCTCCGCACCGGTGAGCTCGTTCATCCCCTGCACGAGCGAGCGCAGGTCGCGGCGCGCGACGAAATCCGCGCCGCGGCGCGCGAACTCGGCCACGGGCCCGGGGGTCGAACCACCGCCGCGGCGCAGCAGGCCGGCGATGCTGCGCCCGGTGAGGTCGGGGTTCTGCTCCGAGCCGGAGAGCGCGAACTCGCGGCCGATGATCCGCCGGTTGAGCACGAACCAGGTGTGCTCGTACCCGGTCCGGCCGATGTGCTGCAGGGTCGCCCGGGTGTCGAACCCCGGCAGGTTCGGCGAGGGCAGCCGGTGGCCGCGCGCGTCGAGCCACAGCGGGGACGGGCCGGGCAGGATGCGGATGCCGTGCTCGGACCAGACCGGGCTGTGGTTGCGGACGCCCTCGGTGTAGTGCCACATCCGGTCCTGGTTGATCAGCTGCGCACCGGCGCGCTCGACGAGAGGCAGCATGCTGCCGTCGGTGGAGTCGGGCACTCCGGAGAGCATCCGGGACGGCGGAGCGCCGAGGTCGGCGGGCCAGTTGCGCCGCACGAGCTCGTGGTTGGCGCCGATGCCGCCGGAGGTGACCAGCACCGCCTGGGCGCGCAGCTCGAACGCGTCGACGGCGGTGCGGGAGCTGGGTTCGCCGCGGGCGGCCGAGCTGGGTTCGAGCACGTCGCCGCGCGCACCGGCGACGGCGCCCTGCTCGGTGAGCAGCTCCTGCACGCGGTGCCGGAACAGCAGCCGCAGCCGGCCCCGCTCCTCCGCCTGCCGCACGCGGCGCAGGAACGGCTCCAGCACCCCCGGACCGGTGCCCCAGGTGATGTGGAAGCGCGGCACGGAGTTGCCGTGGCCCGAGGCCAGGCCCCCGCCGCGCTCGGCCCACTGCACCAGCGGGAACCAGCGGATGCCGAGCGAGCGCAGCCAGGAGCGCTTCTCCTCCGCGGCGAAGTCGACGTAGGCGTGGGCCCACTTGCGCGGCCAGTGGTCCTCCTCCCGGTCGAACCCGGCCGTTCCGAGCCAGTCGGACAGCGCGAGGGCGCGCGAGTCGCGCACGCCGAGGCGCCGCTGCTCGGGCGAGTCGACGAGGAACAGGCCGCCGAACGACCAGTGGGCCTGCCCGCCGAGCGAGGCCTCGGGTTCCTGGTCGACGACGGTCACGTGCCGGCCCGCGTCGACGAGTTCCGCGGCGGCGACGAGGCCGGCGAGCCCGGCTCCCACCACGAGGACGTCCGTGTCGGGTCGCATCCACTGCTCCTTCGCGTCGCGGGCGGGGCGCGGGGCCGCCCCCGGGCCGGTCTCCCTCGGCGCCGGTCTCCCTCAGCGCAGGTCTGCACCCGGTCGGGTCTCCCCGGGCCGGGGCCTGTATATCGCATTCGGAGGTGCGCGGACAGGGTTCGACGGAAGCCGCCCGGTGTGTCGGGGGCCGGGACGGCCCCGGAGTGCTGCGGGGCGTTCGCTGCTGAACGGCCGCTGCAGCGGCGGGGAGGAACAGATCCACACGGTCGTGGTGTATCTGGGCGAAGTGCTGGAAATCCTGCTTCTCGTCCGGATTCTTGGGTGCGTCAGCGGTTTCCACCGAGATCCGAGGAGTTGAGGAGAATGCCCATGCTCGCCACGCCGCACCGCACCGCGCGCCCGTCCGCGCCGACCAGGGTGCTGTTCGCCGCGAGCCTGGCGGTGCTGTTCCTGCTGCCGATGTCGGCGAGCACGGACCGCACCGCCGCGGCCGAGCCCGCTGCCGCACCGGGCGCCGCGACGGCCCCGGCAACCGCGGGCAGCGCTGCGGCGGAGTGTCCTACCGGGACGTTCTGCACGTGGACGGAGGGCGCGTTCAGCGGCGGAGCCCAGCACGTGGACCTGGACGAGCACCCGTTGGAGGAGTGCATCACGCTGCCGGAGACGGCGCGGTCGTTCGCCAACAGCACCGACCGGCCGGTCACCGTGTACGCCGACGAGCACTGCGGCAGCGAGCTCAACTTCTCGACGTTCCCGCAGGGCTCCCAGGTTCCGGAGGCGGAGTACCCCGCGCGGGCGATCCAGGTGTGGCGGTACTGATCGTCAGGAGGTGCGCTGCGGCGCCCCGTGCAGCTCCCGCATCCCGTCCAGCAGCCGGCGTGCGGCTTCCTCCCAGGTGAACCGGTCGGCCTGCGCGCGCCCGCCGGCGCGCAGGGCCGAGCGCAGGGGTTCTTCGGCGGCGGCGCGCACCGCCCGGGCGAAGTCGGCCGGGTCCGCGGGGTCGAAGAACACCGCGTTCCCGCCGGTGACTTCGCCGAAGATCGCGAGATCGCTGCACACCACGGGGGTTCCCAGTTGCATGGCCTCGATGAGCGGCAGCCCGAAGCCCTCGTCCTTCGAGGCGGTGACCAGTGCTGCGGCGCGCAGCAGCAGGCGGCGGTAATCGGCGTCGCCGATGCCGCCCCGGAAGACGACGTCCGCGCCGGGCGGGAGGACCCGCCGCAGCTGCGCCTCCCGCCGCGGCGGGAGGCGACCGAGGAGGTGCAGCCGGTGCCCGGGCAGGTGCGCCATGCCGGCGAGGAGCGTCTCCACGTTCTTGTACGGCATGAACGAGCCCATGTACACGAGCTCGCGCGGGGCGGCAGCGCCGGCCCCGGTGCTGCCTGCGCCGTCCTCGCCCCGCTCCGTTCCGTCCTCTGCGGACTCAACGGGTTCCGCGGGTTCGTCGTCCTCGCCGGCCTCCGCAGGACCGCCGGACTTCGCGCAGCCTGCGGGCTCGCCGCCCTCGGGAGCCGCGGGGGGATCCCCGCCCGCTTCCGCGGCCAGCTCGGAACTGGGTGCGTTGTGGACGACGCGCACGGGGCGCCGCGTCAGGCGGTGCTGCTCGATCAGCCGCCGCGTCGTGTCGCTGACGGTGACCACCATGTCGGCGCGGTCGAGCAGCACGCGCTGCGGCCAGTAGGCGAGGTGGAACAGCCGCCACACCGCGCGCACGGGCAGCGGGAGGAAGCTGGGAGGGCTCGGATGCCGGTAGTAGATGAGGTCGTGCAGGGTGAGGACCAACCGGTACCTCCGCCGGAACCCGCCGATCACCTGCATCGGGCTGAACACGACGTCGGCGCCGAGCCGGTGCAGCGTGCGGGACAGCCACAGCTCCCGCGGCGACAGCGGGCTGTGCACCCGCACGTGGGGAACGTGCTGCGGCAGCAGCCGCAGCTGGCGCTCGTCGCAGACGAGCATGGTCACAGGGTGCAGCCGGTGCAGCGCGGCGATGAGGTTGGCGCCGTAGCGGCTGATCCCGTCGGGCGTGTCGGTCCGGGTCCACCGGGCGTCGACGACGATGCGCATCCCGCTCACGACGCCTCGCGGGGACGTTCGGTCGCGAGGAACCGCGCCGTGGCCCGGGCCGCGCGGTCGGGTGCCTCGTAGTGCACGAGGTGGCCGACGTTGCTGAGCACCACCAGCCGCGCGTCCTCGATGCGCGCCGCCGCGTCGCGCTGCCCGTCGAGCGGAGCGATGTCGTCGTCCTCCCCGGCCACGAGCAGCACGGGCACCCGCAGCGCCCCGGTGTGGTCGAGGACGGTGCTGCTGATCGAGGCCTGGTAGGTCTCACCGAGCACCGTCGGGCTGTGGAACCGGCTGAAGTACCGCAGGTGGTTGTCGTCGATGAACCGCCGCAGCTCGGGGTCCTTGCTCCGCGTCATCGCGCGGCTGGCGACGAGCACGGCGTAGCGGTTGCCCAGCCACGCCTTGCCCAGCCGCGCGGGCAGCACGCGCCCCAGCGCGTAGTAGCCGGAGGTCAGCGCCGACAGCACGCCCCGCGGTCCGCGCAGCGGCGGCGAGGTGATCGCGTTGACGAGCACGAGGCGGTGCACCCGTTCGGGGTGCCGGCCGGCCACGCACGCGGCGACGACCGAGCCGAATGAGTGCCCGACCAGCACCGCGGAACGGCCGCCGAGGTGGTCGATCAGCGCGCGCACCATCTCGGCGTAGCCGGGAACGTCGTGCCGCGACTGCGGGAACGGCGTGGATTCGCCGTAACCGGGTAAGTCCGGGATGACCACGCGGCGCGGCCGGTCGTCGGCGGCGAGCAGTTCCGCGGCGAGCAGTTCGAGCCCCTCGTGGGTGCCGCGCAGCCCGTGCACCATCACCACGGTCTCCGCGTCGGGCCGGTGCGTCGCTCCGTAGCTGAAGTAGTGCACCCGCGAGCCGGCGAGGGTCACCCCGTGCCGTTGCGGTGCTCCCATCGATCAACTCGCCAATTCGCTGCGTGCTTCACCCGTCTCCGAACTGCCGGCGGGGTGCGCGGCCCACCGGTAGATCGACTCGAACCGGCCGAGCACGGTGTTGATGTCGTGCTGGCTCACGATCCGCTCGCTGGCCTCGCCCATCCGGTCGATGGTCGCGCGGTCGCCGAGCACCGACTCGATGGCGCGGGCGAGCGCGTGCACGTCCCGCGGCGGGTACAACCACCCGTTCACCCCGGGGTCGACCAGGTGCGGCAGCGCCATCGCGTTGGCCAGCACCACGGGTGTGCGCGCGGACATGGCCTCCATCGTGGCCAGGCTCTGCAGCTCGGCGATGCTCGGCATGCAGAACAGGTCGGCCCGCGCGTAGGCGTCGAGCAGTTCCTCGTCGTCGACGTAGCCGGCGAAGCGCACCCGGTCGGCGATGCCGAGCTCGGCGGCCAGGCGTTCGAGCACGGGCCGGTGCGCCCCGTCCCCGATGATCTCCAGGCGGGTGCGGTGCGACAGGCGCAGCACGGACATGGCGCGCAGCAGCTCGTCGATGTGCTTCTCGTCGTCGATGCGGCCGACGAACAGCACGGTGCGCGGGTCCGGGTCGGGCTCGCGGTGCCGGTGCTCCACGGCCCGCGAGCTGTAGCGCTGGACATCGATGCCGCAGGACAGCGGCATGCTCTCGGACTCGTAGCCGTTGTCGTGCAGCAGCTGCACGGCCCGCGGCGTCGGTGCGGTGACCAGCTGCGTCTTGCTGTAGTGCTTGACGAGCTGCCGCCACAGCAGCCGCCCGGCCACGCCGTGCAGCACCCGCGGCATGCGCAGGTAGCCGAAGATGTTCTCCGGCATGAAGTGGTTCGTCGCGACCAGGCCGATCCCCGCGCGGCGGGCCGCGTTGATCAGGCCGCGGCCGATGAAGAAGTGCGACTGCACGTGGACGACGTCCGGCCGGATCTCCTCCAGCAGCCGCGCCGCGTGCCGGGTGGCCCGCCAGGGCAGGCAGAACCGCACGGTGGGGTGGAACGGCGAGCCGTACGAGGGCACCCGGTGCACGGTCACGCCGTCCTCGACGCGCGTGTGCGCCTGCCGGTCGCCCGAGTGGCAGATCACGTGCACCTCGTGACCCCGGGCGAGGAGGCCCCGCGCGAGGCGGTAGCCGAAGTTGGCGGCGCCGCTGACGTCGGGCGGGTACATCACCGCACCCACCACGATCCGCAGGGGGCCGTCGGTCGTTTGCGCAGTCAAGGGATATTCCTCCGAGAACGGTCTGCCGATCCGGGTGGTACCGCGGCGCCGGCGGCCGCCACCGCTTCCCGAGCGGGCGCGCGGCGCTGGTTGTCGGGGTGGTACCGGGCGAGCGCGAAGACCCCGACGCAGGCCACGGCCGCGCAGGCCACCTGCCCGACCGTGGTGGGGAACGCGATCCGGTCGGCCTCGCCGAGCAGGCCGAGGCCCATGCCGACCGCGACGATCGGGTCGATCACGGTCAGGCAGGCCACGACGAGGTCCGGCGACCCGCTGGCGTACCCGTGCTGGACCAGCCATCCCCCCACGAGCATGGCAGCGGCGACGCCGAACAGCGGGACGACGGGGATGTTCGCCGGGTCGAGCGCACCGAGCTGCTGGGTGATGCCGCGCATGAGCAGCGAGACGTAGCCGTAGGCCGCGGCGCCGGCTGCGGCGAACAGCACGCACCGCGTCCGCGAGCGGCTCAGCACGGCCGCCATGGCCAACGCGAGGATGGTGACCGCGGCGATCTGGGTGGCGGCCAGCTGGTGGTGCGGGGCCACCGGGGTGGGCGCCGCGGTGCGCGCGGCGAGGACGACGAACAGCCCCACACCCACCATCGCGGCGGCCACGGAGAGCAGCACGCTCAGGTTGAGCTCGCGCGTGCGGGTCCCCTGCTCCCGCAGGGTGAGCAGCACGGTGATCGGCAGCGCGATCACCCCCAGCGGCTGCACGACGCTGAGCGGGGCGAACCCGAGCGCGGTCACGTGCAGCCCGGCGCCGAGCCCGAGCACGAGCAGGCCCCCCAGCCAGCGCGGTTCGCCGAACAGGCGCGCCTGGTCGCGCAGCGAGAACCGGGCCCCGCCGGTCATCGCGTGCACGGCGCGGTGCTGCATGCGCGCGCCGAGGGCGTAGCCGCAGGCGCCGAGCGCGCCGAGCAGGACCGCCACCGCCGTCATCGGCGATCACGTCCCCTCGGGCACCGCGGCAGGCCCGCCCTCGCCGGGCGGGGCCGGCGCCCGCGGGAGGCGGGGACGCCTCCTCCCCGAGGTTGCGCACCGCGATCGGATGTGCGCTCTGCGCAGCGGTCCGGAACGGGCCGGGGCCGCCGGTGCGGCGGACGGGGATGCGCGGGCGCGTGCACGTGCTCGACTGTAGAGGAGTCGACCTTCCCGCCGGCGGCCCGCACGACGAGTGCGGGCTCACGCAGCGCCGATGTTCACCCGAACGCGCTCATATACCCAGCGCAGCGGCGCCCCGGCAAGGCCAGTGGAACGAGTCACCCGCGCGGCGGCCGGGCCCGGCGCGCACGTGCGCGCGCCCTCGTGCGCACTTTCGGCGCCGTCCCCGCGCGACGGGGCGGGAGGCCGGGGGCGCGGGGATCCCCGACCCCGGGCCGCTCACGACGTCGCCGGGACCGCCGCGCACGGCCCCGTCACGGGATGCGCAGCGTCTGCCCCACGTAGATCAAGTTCGGGTCGGAGATCCCGTTGAGCTGGGCGATCTCCCGCCAGTCCACGCCGAACTGCTCCCCGATCCCGGACAACGTGTCACCCGGCTGCACCACGTACGTGCGGTGCTGGGGCGGTTCCGGCGGCGGGGGCGGCGGAGCGGCGCCGGTCAGCGAGGCCAGGTCGACCATGCTCACGTTCAGGTCCGTGTTGCCCCCGATGCCGGGAACCTGCCCCTCGGAGGAGTGCTGGTGCAGCACCACCCGGTCGGTGTTGTACGCCGGTTCGCCCGGGGTGCGCCCGTAGTGCGCCACCCACAGGAACACCCCGCCGTCGACCCACGCGTCGGGGCCGAGCTTGTCGCTGAACCAGGACGAGGAGGCGTAGACGGTGATTTCGTGCCGCCCGACGCGGGAGCGCAAGGAGTCGATGAAGCCCTTGATCCAGGCCGCGAGGTCCCCGCCCTCGGTTTCCACGTCCAGGCACGGGGGGAGGTTGCCCTGCCCCGCCGAGTCCAGCCGCCCCAGTTGTTCGGCGAAGGTCGCCGCGTCGGCGTCCGGGCCGTTCGTGTCCGGCCGGGCGAAGTGGTACAGCCCGGTGACCATCCCCGCGCGCCGCGCACCGGCCAGTTGCGTGTCGAGGGTCGGGCTCACGTAGCCGACCCCTTCGGTGGCCTTGATGTAGGTGAACGCGTACCCGGCGCCGCGGACCGCGTTCCAGTCCGGTTCGCCCTGGTACCGCGCGACGTCGATCCCCGGAATGCGCTCGGCCATCGCTCGTACCCCCTCAGATGTGACGTGCCGTGATCACCGAACCTACCGGTGCTCCCCGCCCCGGCACGTCGACCATCCGAGGCACAAGTCGGCCCCGACGGGATGATCTCCGCGCGTCGCGCCCCACCGGGCACTCCCACCCCATCCGCGCACAGATGTGTCGGCGCGCTCGCGCCGCTCCGCAGCAGGGGGCACAGTGGCTCCCCCACCGATCCGATCGCGGTGGGAGGCCCTCCGCGGACAACGCGGACCTTCGGATCACGGCGGACAAATGTGGTCCAACCGGGTGAGGGGCGCGATTTTCTCGCTGCGCTCGGCAACCCGGACGCGAGTCGCACGTCCCCCGGTGAGAGAACGGATGCGCACCCCGCCACATGGGGGAGTTTGAGAGGTGGTTCCGGTGAAACCGCGACTCAGGAAAGCGAGCGTGCGCCTGCTGCCCGCCACGGGTGCGGTCCTCGCGCTGGCGCTGAGCGGCTGCGGCACGGCCGCGGATTCGGACGGCGCGGCGGCCCCCGCACCGGCGCCCGAGGGCGCGCCCGTCACCGACGGCGCCGAGGGAGCACCCGGCAACACGGCACCCGACGACGCAGCACCCGGGGACGGCGGCGCGGACGGCTCCTCGACGACCGAGGGCCCCGGGGCGGGAACCGGCACAGCAACGCCCTCCTCGCCCGGAACGACGACCTCCGGCCCGACGAGCAGCGACGAGCAGGGGGTCGGGCGCTGCCACACCTCGATGCTGTCGGGAGAGCTGCGGCCGAGCGGGGCCGGCGCGGGCCAGCGCTACGCGGAGCTGACGCTGACCAACACCAGCGGGGAGACCTGCAACCTGTACGGCTACGGCGGGCTCGAGCTCGTCGGCGAGCACGGGCAGGCGCTGCCCACCCGGGTGGAGCGCACGGGCGACCCGGAGCCGCGGCTGATCACGCTGGCCCCGGACGAATCGGCGAGTTCCACGCTGCACTGGACCGTCGTGCCGACCGGGGACGAGCCGGTGCACGGCCCGTGCGCCCCGGACCCGACGCACGCGAACGTGATCCCGCCGGACGAGACGGACTCGCTGGTGGTGTCGTGGCCGGCCGGGCCCGTCTGCGGCCACGGGGAGATCGACGCGGGTGCCTACCGCTGAGCGGAGGAGTTCCTGCTGGCGGACGAGCCGCGGAGCGGCTTACCCGATGGGGTGAGGCGTGTCCCTTGCGCGGTTGCGGTCTTGCGCTCTCCCGGTGAGCGTGAAGTCCCAGCCACCAGGAGGGACTGCCGATGAAGGACGTCCAGCGCGCCCAGGACCTGATCGGCGTGGCCGTCTTCGACCACGCGGGCAACCGCCTCGGCCGGGTCGTCAACGTCTACGTCGACGACGAGACGCTCCGGCCCGAGTGGATCACCGTGCGCAGCGGCGTGCTCGGCCTGCGCGAGACGTTCGTGCCGCTCGACGGCGCCACCACCGCGGAGGACCGCCTCGACGTGCCGTTCACGCGCGGGGACGTGCGCAACGCGCCGCGCGTGACCGCCGCGAGCGGCCACCTGTCCGATGCCGACGGCCGCGACCTGTTCGCGCACTACGGGCTGCTGCCGGAGTCGGCCGAGGAGGCCTGACGAGCCCGGCCGGTCACGCGGTGCGCGGGTGCGAGAATGCACGCACCATGGTTGATGCGGGAGTTCCCGGCTCCGGAGCGTCCGGGGCCGAATCGCCCGGCTCCGGGCCGCACTGCGAGATCACGGCCGTCGTCGGCGCGGAGAGCGCGTCGGCGGCGGTGGACGCCTGCTCCGCGCTGGCGGAGCTGCTCTCCGGCGAGGTCGCCGGGGCGGTGGACTGCTCCGCGGAGGAGCCGGGCTGCTGGGCGGTGACGATCCGCCGCGCGGGCGCCGCGTCGTCCGGTGCGCAGCCGGCGGAGGTCACGCTCTCCGGCGCGGTGCGGCGCATGCTGCGCGCGCTCGGCGCGCCCCTCGCGCGCGGGCAGGTGCACTGCGCCCCGCCGACGGCCTGGGCCGTGCTGGAGCACCCGGAGCTGCTCGCCGAGCTCGTCCCGGGCGGTGAGCGCCTCCTGCTCGAAGCCCATTCGGATCCACTGTAGACGGGCCGGCGCCGGCGCGAGAACCGCCACCACGGCGGCCTTCCGCGCCGCAGCGGAGGCTGCCGCCACCGGCGGGGAGGCCGAGCGCCGTGCCGCACCGCCGAGATTCCCGGGCTGCTGAGACCGCCGGGGCGCCGAGACGCTAGGGTGCGATCACGAAGTTGATCGCACCCCGCCGCCGGTGCACGCGCGGCGCGGTCGCTGCGGTCGCGAATCCGAAGAATTTCGCGTTTTCGCGCGTCCCGGGAGGGCCGAAGAGCACATGGCAGGCGTGGAAGAGGTTCGCGCGGGCATCGCCCTGGCCAACCAGAAGGCCGCGGAAGCGGTCGCGGCCGTGCAGCAGGCCTCGCAGACCCTGGAAGAGGCGCAGCAAGCCCTCGCCGTGGCCACCCAGGGCACCGCGCAGGAGGACGTCCAGCACGCCTACGGCATGCTCGCCGAGGCGCAGCAGAACCTCACCGGTGCCACCGGCACGATCAACGCCGGCATCACCACCGCGGAGAGCTACGCGGGACGGCTGTGAACGGCGTCGGCGAGCTCGTCCGCGCGCTCATCTCGGTGGAGGAGCAACTGGCCCGGGTCGGGGCCGAGCTGGGCAGGGGGCGCACCGCGCTCGGCGAGGCCGTCGCCGCCCTGGCGCGCATCGACCCGGACCACCCGGAGACCGCGGTGCCACCGGGACTGCACCGCGCGGACGACCAGATCGAACGCACCAGCCAGGCGGTCGAGCGGGTCCGCGAAACGATCGCCGCCTTCCGCTCCTCGTTGTAGTGCGGAACTCCGCAGCGCGGAACCCCCGCGCGCCCCTGCGGGGCGTCCGCCGCAGGGGGCGGGCGCTGCGGGAACGTGCCGGTCGCGCGAGAAGGCACGTTCCACGATCGTGGTAATTTGATCACTGCCCGTAACCCAGTGTCGAGGTGCTCCGTGCGCAAACGCGACGAGCGGCGCCGCCGCATCGAGCAGGCCTTCGCGCGGCTGCGCGCGAGCGTGGCCACCGCGCTGGGCGCCGCCGAGCAGGAGCACGCGCGCCGCAGGCAGGACGTGGCCCGCGAGGAGTCGGCCCTGCGCATCGCCCAGCACGGCGTGGCCGCCGCCTACCGCGACCCGGGTGCCGCCAGCACCGGGCGCGGACCGGCCTTCGACGCGGCGCTGCGGGCCGCGCTGGAGGAGCGCGCCGAGATCTACCGCGACTGGCAGGCCGCGCCGCAGCAGCTGTCCGAGCTGGTGGCCTCCGCCGCCCCGGGCGCGGCCGGTGCGCCGTGGTCGGACTGGCTGGGCACGCCCGGCACGGCGGGGGCCACCGAACCACCCGAGCTGTGGCGCATCGGCACCGCCTCGGTGCCGGACTCGCCCGCGCCGGAGCCGTTCCCGGCCGCGGTGCCGCTGCTGGACGAGTCGCACCTGCGCGTCACGAGCACCGCGCAGACGCGGGAGACCGCGGAAGCGCTGGTGCAGAACCTCCTGCTGCGCGTGGTCGGCCACTTCCAACCGGGGCTGGTGCGCGTGCACGTCTGGGACATCGGCCAGTTCACCGGCACCCTGCCCGGCCTGTACCCGCTGACGCGGGCCGAGCTGCTCACCGCGCACGACCCGACGCGGCTGGACGAGATGCTCCAGGTGCTGTCCGACCAGATCCGCCGCATCCACACCTCCGCCCTGCTCGGCGGGCACACCTCGCTGCGCTCGCTGGCCGCCGAGACGGGTCACCGGCAGGAGCCGTGGCGGATCGCGGTGCTGTTCGGCACCGGCGAGCCGCTGCAGGAGGAGCAGCAGCGGCAGCTGCAGCGCATCGCCCGCAACGGCCTGGCCTGCGGCATCCAGCTGATCACCGTGGACCTGCCGCTGACGGTGCACAGCCCGCTGGAGTCGGTCACCCTGCTGGAGTCGGACCGGGCGCGCAGCAGCACGACCGGTTCGGAAGCCGTGGTGCGCCCGGACGAGTCCCCGCCGCACGCGGAGGTGCTGCGCGCCTGCGACGCGATCGCCGAGGCGCACCTGGCCCGGCGCGCCCGGGTGCGCACGTTCGCCGACCTGGCACCGGAGCGGACGTGGGCGCAGGACTCGACGGCGGGCCTGTCCGCACCCGTGGGTTTCGACGCGGGCGAGCCGGTGCGCATCACCCTCGGCGACGCCAGCCCGCACATGCTCGTGGGCGGGCCGAGCGGTTCGGGCAAGACGAACTTCCTGTTCGGCATGCTCGGCAGCCTCGCCGCCCGCTACTCGCCCGACGAGCTGGAGCTGTACCTGCTGGACTTCAAGGAGGGCGTGTCGTTCGCCCAGTGCACGCCCGGGCGGCGCGAGCCCAGCTGGCTTCCGCACGCCCGCCTGGTCGGGGTGAACGTCAACACCGACCGCGAGTTCGGCCTGGCGCTGCTGCGGTTCCTCGCCGACGAGATGCGCCGCCGCGCGGACGCGGCCAAGGAGCACGAGGTCACCAAGCTGGAGGAGCTGCGCGCGGCCGATCCGCAGGGCCGGTGGCCGCGCATCGTCGCGGTCATCGACGAGTTCCAGTACCTCTTCGCCGGGCGCGACCACGTCTCGGCGCAGGCCACGAGCCTGCTGGAGGACGTGGCGCGGCGCGGCCGCTCGCAGGGCATCCACCTGGTGCTGGCCAGCCAGGACGTCTCCGGCATCGAGGCGTTCTGGGGCAAGCCGGCGATCTTCGAGCAGTTCATCCTGCGGGTGGCGCTGCCGAAGGCCCGGCGGGTGCTGGCCGAGCAGAACAACGCGGCGATGGAGCTGCCCCGCTGGCACGCGGTGGTCAACCACGAGTCGGGCGTGCGCTACGGCGACGAGCCCGCCCGCGTCCCGGACGCCACGGCCCGGGGCACGTTCGACCGGCTGCAGCGCGAGCTGTGGGAGCAGCGGGCTCCGGGCAGCACACCGCCGCGGCTGTTCGACGGGTCCGTGCTGCCGCGCCTGTCCGACGCGCTGCCGCAAGCTCCCGCCCAGGCGGGCGCAGAGGGCGCGCCGCGGGCGCTGCTGGGGCAGGTCATCGACGTCGCGGGCACGCCCGTGTCGGTCCCGCTGGACCGCTCGCCGGGCCGGCACGTCGCCGTGATCGGCTCCGCCCGGGTGGACGCGGTGAACGCGCTGGGCACCGCGGTCCTGTCGCTGGTGCGTGCGCACCGGCCGGGGCGGGCGCGGTTCACCTTCGGGTGCTTCCTCGACGACGCCGCCCCGCGGGTGCGCGCGCTGGCGGCGGCCGCGGCCGCGGCGGGCCACGAGGTGCGCACCGCGCACCTCGACGAGGCCGCGTCGACGGTCACCGAGCTGGCGCAGCAGCTGGACGAGCAGACCAGCAGCACCCAGCAGCCCAGCACCCAGCGGAGCAGCGCCGACACCCACCCCGCCGACGCCCGCAGCGCCGACGCCCACTACGTGGTGCTGTTCGGGGTGGACGCGGCGCACACCGCGCTGGAGCGCAAGGACCAGACGATGACCAGCGGGATGGACCGGCTGCGCGCTCTCCTGCGGCACGGCCCGGAGGCCCGGGTGCACGTGCTCGGCTGGTGGCGCAGCGCCCAGCGCGTCAAGCACACCCTGGGCATGACCGGATCGGCGGATGACCTGGGCGCGTGGGTGGCGTTCGACGCCCACGGGCAGGAGCTGACCCAGTTCGCCGCGGGGCAGGTGGTCAACTGGGCGCCGCGGGCGCGGCGCGGTTTGTTCTTCGACCGCTCGGCGCACGCCCGGCCGGAGGTGGTGCTGCCGTTCGAGCTGGACGACCTGCTCGAGGAGGCGGCAGAACCGGGCGGCGCGTCCGGCAGCGCGGAGGGGTCCGGATCCCCGGAGGCGGACGACCCCGCAGGTGCAGCCGGCTCCCCGGAGGCGGACGGCGCCTCGCCGGGGGCCGGCGCGGCCGGACCGGACGACGCGGGTGCTGTGCTGGCGGACCGCGGCGCGGATGCCGACGGGCTCGCAGGAGGTGCGCGATGAACGGCGAGGTCCCCGCCGCGATCCGGTACAAGGAGCTGACCGCGCTGGCCGCGACGGCGGCGGAGCAGCTGCGGCGGCACGAGAACGCCCGCGCCGCGGAGCTGGAGGAGGCCGCGGCCGACGCGTCCCGCCGCATCGACGAGGCCGATGCGCAGCTGGAGCAGGTGCGCGCGGACGCGCGCAAGCGCTGGAACGCCGCCCTGGAGGCGCTGTGGCACGAACGCTGGTTCCAGGTGGACGGCGGGATGCCCGAGCCGGATCCGCAGGCCCCGCCGCAGTCCGCCGAGGAGTCGCGGCGGGCGGTGCAGGAGGCGCTGCTGGAGCTGCACGAGGCGACGGCGAAGCAGAAGCGGCGGTGGAAACGCGGCAGGACGTGAGCCGCGCTACACCGTTGCCGGGCCCGCTCGGTGCATGATCGGAGCATGCACCAGTTGTCCAGCTTCGAGGCGGTGCGCGCGGCCACCGACGAGCCCCTGCTGCGGTGGGCCGCCCAGGCGCTGACCCCGGACTACCCGCACGCGGCGGGGTCCGCGTGGCAGCACGGCGGCGCGGTCGCCGTGCACGCCCCGGACCTCAGCCGCAACGACCGGTTGGCCTGCACCGGGCCGCCCGACGACGTGGCGGAGCTGCTGTCGTCGGTCGTGCCCGACCTGCCGGGCGAGCGGCTGCGGCCGCTCGCGGCCACTCCCCTGGCGCACCAGGTCGCCACCCGGCTGGAGCTCGAGGTGCGCGCGACGTTCGGCTGGATGGACCTGGTCGCCGACGCGCCGGCGCAGGACGCAGGCGCGGCGCGGTGGTTGACCGCGGACGAGGAGGACGAGGTCACCGCCCTGCTGCAGACCGCGAACCCCCGTTCGTACCTGTTCCCGGGCGATCCGGGCGCGCGCCGGTGGGCCGGGATCCGCGACGAGGACGGCGTGCTGGTCGCCGCGGGCGCGGACTCGTGGCCCGCCCCGGACGTCCGCTTCCTCTCCGGTGTGGCGACGCATCCGGAGCGGCGCGGCCGCGGCCTGTCCACCGCGCTGTGCGCGTTCCTCACGCGGGAGCTCGCCCGCGAGGGGCGGGTGGCGCTGATGGTGGACGCGGAC
The DNA here is from genome assembly GCF_054782015.1 of Salinifilum aidingensis. Lineage (NCBI taxonomy): Bacteria > Bacillati > Actinomycetota > Actinomycetes > Pseudonocardiales > Pseudonocardiaceae > Salinifilum > Salinifilum aidingensis. The sequence continues at coordinate 484,768 of NZ_BAAGTH010000001.1, forward strand.
AACCCGGCGGCGCTGAAGGTCTACCGGCGGCTCGGCTTCGACTACCGCGCCGTGACGGCGCTGGCCGCGCCGGTGCGGTCGCGGCACCCCCAAGAGGTCGGGTGAGCTCGGAGGTGTGAGCCACGGTGGGGTGGTTTCCCGTGCGGCCGCCCCGCGGTGCGGGCGGCGGTTCGGGTTGCGTCGCGCGGCCCGAGTGAACACCGTGCTGGCGTGATGCCCGCCACCCCGCTGCCCGCCGGTTCGCTGCGCGCCACGTCGTTGAACGCGGCGCGCCGGCGCCGGGAGGTCGCCGAGGCGGCCGAGGGCACGGCCGACGTGCTCGTCGTCGGCGGCGGCACGACCGGGGCCGCGTGCGCGTTGGACGCGGCCGCGCGCGGCCTGCGCGTCACCCTGGTGGAGCAGGGCGATCTGGCGTCCGGGGCCTCGGGGCTGCTCGGCGACACCGCCGACCCGTCCGAGGTGCTCTCGGCCGAGCCCGGACGGGGGTGGGCGCCGATCGGCGAGCCGCACCCGTGGCGGCTGCCGGCGGCCGCGGCGGTGCGGGCGGCCGCGCGCCGCTCCGCGGTGCACCCGCTGCGCGATCCGCTCGCGCACCCGCTGCGCGCGGTGGGGCGCGTGCTGCCGCTGACCGGGGAGGTCCCGCGGCACCGCGAGGCGTCGTGGGCGGCGCAGTTGCACGCCCGCGACGCGGTGCTGCGCGGCACCGGGCGTGCGGCGCTGCCCCGGTCGCGGCGGCTGTCGCGGGCGGGCGCGCTCGCGCTCGTGCCGGGGCTGCGCGCGGACGCGCGCGGGGGGCTGCTGTGGTTCGCCGCCCGCCCGGTCGACGAGACCCGCCTGGTGGTGGCGCTGGCCCGCACCGCCGCGGGTTTCGGCGCGCGCGTGCTCACCCGGGTGCGCGCCGAGCGGGTGCACCCCGGTGGCGCCGCGGCGGTGGACGTCTCCGCGGGTGGGGCGCTGCAGCTGCGGGCCCGCGCCGTGGTCAACGCTTCCGGCGGCTGGATGTCCGAAGTGGACTCCACTGCGGCGGTTCCGCTGTTCCGGCGGCACGGCCTGCTCGTCGACGCGGAAGCGCTCGGCATCGCCGAAACGGGGCTGCTCGCACCGGTTTCCGACGACGGCAGGTTCGTCTCCGCGGTGCCGTCGGCGGACGGCGGCGCGTGGCTGGAACCGTGCGATTTCCCGCTCGCGGAGGAGCCGGCGCTGCCGGGGACGATCGACGCGGCGGTGGCGGCCCTGGCTGGGGTGCTGGCGCACCCGCCGGGGCGGGGCGCGGTGCTCGGCGCGGCCACCGCCCCGGTCGCCGGGTCTCCGGCCGGGCGCGCGGAGAGCGGGGCGTGGTGCGCCGAGTCCGGGGTGATCGCGGCGCCCGGCGGTGCGGCACCGGTGCGGGAGCGCGCCTCGGCGGCGATCGACCTGGCGGTGCGGCACGGCGAGCTGCACGCGGGTCCGTCGCGGACCGCCGCCGTGCCGCTAGTGGGTTCGGCCCCGCCGGCGTACCTCGCCGAGTCGGGCGCTTCGCCGCGCCTGCTCGCCAAGTACGGGGCCGAGGCGGCGCGGCTGGCCGCGCTGGCGGAGCTCGACCCGGACCTGGCCGATCCCGTCGCGCCGGGAGTGCCGGTGACGGCCGCCGAGGTCGTGTGGGCCGTGCGGCACGAGGGCGCACTGCGCAGCGACGACGTGCTGCGCCGCAGGGCGGGGTCCGGGCTGGGGCCCGACCAGCGCGAGCGCGCGCACCCGGCGGTCGAGGACCTGGTGCGGCGCGCGCGCGAGGGCGTCGACGGGTAGTAGTTGTGCACGTGCAGCGCCCCGGCAACGAGGTTGCAGATATGACCGCGAAGCAGCGATGGTCCCGCGCGGTGGCCGGTGTGGTCCTCGCGGACTTCGCCGTCGTCCTCCTGGTGGTGGCGGCTCCGGTGGACAGCGCGGTCCGCCACCTCGTGGCCGATGCGACCAGCCTGGTGGGGGCCGCTGCCGCCGTCGCCGCTTTCGCCTGGACCGGGTGGCGCGCAGCGGGCGAGGAGCGGCGGTGGCGGTGGCTGATGGCCCTGGCGCTCTTCCTGTGGCTCCCGGCCCACGCCTCGTGGACGTGGTACCGCAGCGTGGACCCGAACCTGTTTCCGAACGCCGCGAACGCGCTCTACTTCGGGATGCCCCTCTTCGCCTTCTTCGCCCTGCTCCGCATGGTGAAGGGGGACCGCGCTGCGGCCCGGGAGCACGGGTTGGTGCCGTCGCGCGCGGTCGGCGTGCTCGACGGGCTCATCATCGTGGGCAGCCTGCTGACCCTGAGCTGGGGGATCGCGCTCGAGGCCATCAGCAACCCCGGCAACGTCCGCGTGGACAGGCTGCTCGTGGTGGCTTCGTACACCGCGGCGGACCTGGTGCTGATCGCCGTGGCGATCCTGTTCGCGATGACCTTGCACAGCGTGCTGCGTCCCCCGTTGGCGTGGCTGGTGGCGGGCCTGCTCGCCATCGGGTTCTCCCACGTGTTCTACCTCTACGCGATCAGCAGCGCGATGCTGGCCCCGCCGCTGGCCGACGTGGGGTACGCGAGCGGGCCGGTGCTGTTCCTGGTGGCCGCGCTCGTCCCCGACCGCCGGTCCCTGCGGCGGACCCCGCGCGTACCGCTGCTGCTGCTGCCGTACGTCCCGCTGGCCGCGGTGTGCGCGTTCACGCTGTTCAACACCGTCTCGACGGGGGATCCGCCGGCCAGCGCGGTGTACTTCCTCGTCGGCATCGTGGCGCTGGTCGTGTTACGGGAGCTCGTGAGCCTGCGCCAGCTGTACATCGCCCAGCAGCAGCTGGCCTACCAGGCCACGCACGACCCGCTCACCGGCGTCTCCAACCGGGCCCTCCTGCTGTCCCAGCTGAACAGGGAACTGCCGCAGGAGCAGCCGCGGTCGCACGACCTCGCGCTGCTCTACGTCGACCTCGACCACTTCAAGGAGATCAACGACACCCTGGGGCACGGGGCCGGGGACGCCGTGCTGCGCACGGTCGCGGAGCGGCTCACCACCTGCGTCCGGAGCACGGACACGCTCGCGCGCATCGGCGGTGACGAGTTCGTCGTCCTCCTCAACCCGGCGCCCGCGAACCCGCAGGACTTCGCCCGGCGCATCCGGGACGTCTTCCACGAGTCCGGCGACGTCGTCGACGACTCCTCGCGGGCGATCGGCGTCAGCCTCGGGTACGTGCTGCTGAACGCCGAGGACACGCCGGACCAGGCGCTCACCCGGGCGGACGCGGCCATGTACCGGGCGAAGCACAGCGAGAGCGGCATCAGCATCGAGCAGCAGCGCCCCTGACGCCGCAGCGCCCGGCCCTGGTGCTCGCCCCTGCCGGTTCTCCGGCGGTCCACGTCGGCATCCCGCGTGCTGCGTTGCGGGCAGAAGTCGGCTCGCCACCCGATGGGCAGCGCCCGGGTGCGGCAGGTGGTGTCCCCGGTCTGGTGCAGTCCCTCGGCTGTGCGCTGTTCTGCGGCCCTGAGATGCAGCAAGCCGGGATCACCGCGGAGCAGACGCGGAACTCCGTCCAGGAGCCGCCCGAGCCGGCCGATCCGCTGAGCCCGCCGCCGGCGGCGCAGAACCACACCACCGGTGCGGCCGTCCCGCCCGGCAGCGCTCCGGGTGCGAGGGCTGGGCCCGGCACGGCCGCCACGGGGTCTTCGACGGCCGCGCCGGGTACCGCAGCGTACCCGGGAACCTCCGCGTCGAGCACGGCGAACTCGGCGAGCGCGCCCGGTGTACCGCGTGCACCGCCGGGCGACCGGGCCGCGTGGTGGTGCCGGTGTCCAAGGTCGCACAGGCCGGATCCGGCGAGTACGGCGGCGGTTCCGCTTCGGAGCACGATGGCCGAGTGGGATTCAGAAGCTACTGATTCGCACTGCTGTCAACTCGGCGGGTTCTCCCCTTCCCAGGTACTTCCCGAGAACGATGCCAGATCGAGGGACTGCCCGACGAGTTCGTTGCCGCCGTTCGCATCCGGCGGGAAGGCCGGGACTTTCTCCGAGTAGCCGCCAGCACCACCCTTGCTGGGCCCTCCCGATGACCGGAATTGCGAGGCACCGAGGCAACTCAGCGGTCCAGGGCACCGGACTTGAGCGAACCCAAGAAACTCACCCACTGCGCGGAGCCCACCGCGATGTGGCCGGCCTCCCGGTTCTTCGTGTCCCGCACCGCAGCGCCACCGGGGACACGACCGACCTCGACGCAGGCGGTTTGTTGCGAGGAGTACCGGGACTTGCGCCAGTCGCGTGGCTGTGCGTGGTTCACGAGCTCTCCTCCATCTCGGTTGCCAGCTTGTCCAGCAGTTCCGCGGATTCATCGGTGGGCAGCGCCGTTTCCCGCAGCCACCGCGCTGCTTCGCGGTGAACGTGCACGTCTCCGGGACTGCTGAGGAACGCGTCGGAGCTGAGCGTCTCGACGTGCACGACCGGGTCCGCCTTGTCGAACTCGAACAGCAGGAACTGCCCGACGTGCGCCGGTGTCCACGCACCACGCGCACTGAGCAGGACGTGCACGTCGACGTTCGGCCGCTCAGCGATGTCGACGAGTTGTCGCAGCTGATCGGCCATGACGCCGGGAGGGCCGATGGGTTCGCGGAGCGCCCACTCGCCGATGATCGCGGTCACGTGGGGTGCGTCCCGGCGGGTCAGCACCTCCCGTCGACCGATGCGCATGGCGACGTGCGCTTCCACGTCGTCAGCGGCCACCCAGCCCGACATGGCCGCGCGGGCGTAGTCCGCGGTCTGCATCGGCCCGGGGACCAGCATCGGCGCCACGTCGACGATGTTCGTCGCGGTGCGCTCCAGTTCGAGCAACGTCTTCAGGTCCGCGTCGACGTTGCTGCGACGCGGTTTCACCGAGTTCGCCGTCTCCGTGGCTTCCCGCGCCGATGTGGCCAACCGTTCGCGCTCCTCCTCCGGCAGGCCGTACGCGGTGAGCAGGGCGGTGATCGTTTCCGGAGCCGGGGTCTGGTCGCCGGTCTCGTACCGCGCGTACTTGGAGTGGTGACCACCGAGTCGTTCAGCGACCTCGCGCACGGTGAGCCCCGCGTTCTCCCGGTGCTCGCGGAGCTCCGCTCCGAGGGCTCGAATGCGCGGGGATACCTTCCTGCTGCGGGCCATGCGCCAAGTCTAGGGACACGAGCAATTGTCGCGCCCCAAGATCACCTGCCGGTGTGATTGCCCATGTCGTGCACGACAAATACTCTGTGCGGAACAGGCATGATCAACGCGACAGGCAGCGGACGCCGGAGAGGCAAGGTGATGTGTTCACGGGGTCGTTCCGACTCACCGCCGCGAACCGCTCGGAGGCGAACGCACGGGCACCACACGCACCCACGAGGTTCAGCGGTCGAACGCGCCGGACTTGAGCGAACGTAAGAAGTTTGCCCACTGCGCCGACGCCACCGCGATGTGTCCAGCACCGCGGTTCTTCGTGTCCCGCACCGCAGAGCCGCCTGCGACACGGCCGACCTCGACGCAGTTCGTCTGGTACCCGCTGTAACTGGACTTGCGCCAGTTCCCGGGAGTCGTCACGACACGCCCTCCTTCTCCGTTGTCATACCGGCGATGAACTCCGCGGACTCCACCTCGGACAAGGAGACGGCGCGCAGTCGGTCCACGCCGTCCTGATACGCCCGCACATCGGAGGAATCCGTGACCGTCGCGCTGGCCCGGTAGTGCTCCAGGTGCACCACGGGTTGCGCCGCGTCCGACTCCAACAGCACGAACAGGCCTTCCGTCGCCGCGGTGTAGCCCGTGCCGAACGGGACCACCTGCACCACGACGTTCTCCTGCTCGTTCCACGCGAGCAGTTCCCGCAACTGCTCGTCCATGACATCCGCCGCGCACGGCGGGTTGCGCAGCGCGGCCTCACCGATGAACGCGTGCAGCTGCGCCGGGCGGTTGCGCCGCGTCAGGACCTCGCGCCGTCCGAGCCGGAACATCACGCGCTCCTCCGCTTCCCCGCGCGAGGCACCAGCACCGCTCATGATCGAGCGCGCGTAGTCGGCCGTCTGCAGCAGGCCTGGGATCAGCAGCGGCTCCACATCGATGATTCGCGTGGACGAGCGCTCGTACTCGGTCAGCACGGCGCGCTGGCGCTCGACGCCAGGGGACAGCCAATGGGGATCGCTGACTTCTCGAGCGAGCTCGAGCAGCGAGGCGCGTATCGACTCATCGGCGCCGAGAACGTTCAGCAGTGCCGCGACATCGTCCTCGCTCGGCGTGAGTTTGCCGTTCTCCCAGCGAGAGACGTGCGCATGCCCGCGCCCGATCTGCTGCGCCAGATAGTTGATCGTCAGCCCCGCCTCTTTGCGGAGCCGCCGCAGTTCAGCACCGAGCTGTCGAGCGCGCGGCGTGTTCGCGGTGCTGACCATACGGAGATCGTACCGATCCCCGAAAGTGTGCTTAAGTGTCACACTTCTTCATGAATAATGACTATGTTCATGAACATAGCTTCTGTTCACTCATATCATGATCATCACGCGCTCCCAACGAGGAAGAGGTGATGTGCTGATGTGGCCGCTCCCGTTCACCTGGGTGCCTGCTGAGGGGCACCGGCACGCCAGCCGTGACGACGTGCCGCCGCCGGGGCGGGAGTTCCCGCCGGACATGTCGGTGACGACCCTGTGCGGTCGGCAGGTGACCACCGCCACGGGCGAGGTGGCCTGGTTCTGGCCGACCTGCTTCGACTGCGACGAGCGCGCCCGCGCGCTCGTCGGGGTGGCCGCACGCGAGGAGCGCCGGCCCCGGCACAGCAGTGCCCAGCACAGCAGCGCCCACTACAGCAGTGCCCAGCCCCGCAGTTCCCACGACAGCAGCGCCCAGCGGAACGGTGCTGGGCAGCACGGCGCGCAGCCCGGGCAGGACACGCAGTCGGGTCACGGCGCGCGGTCCGGCCGCGGGACGGGAGGTGGCGCATGAGCCGCCGCACGGCGATGGCGGTGCTGCTGCGCCGCGGGCAGTGGCTGCTGGACGAGACGGCCTTCGAGCTCGGCGGTGGACGCTGCACGCCCGCCGAGTGCCGGGAGACCGCCCGCGCGCTGGCCGAGCTCGCCGCAGCGCTGGAGGAGTACTCCCGCGAGAACACCACCCCCGACGAGGCGGCTGCCGCTCCGCTCGACGGGGACGCGGCCCCCGTCGAGGCGGACGCGGCCCGGCTCGGCACGGGCACCACCCCGGATGACCGGGCAGAATCCCGGCTCGCAGACCTCCCGTGCACAGACCGCTGGTTCGCAGATCCCCAGCTCGCAGCGCCCCGGTCGACAGGTCCCCAGGCGAGCCCGCCCGGGCAGCACCGCTCGACAGGACCCCAGACAAACCCGTCCGCGCAGCCCCAATCGGCAGGCCCCCGGTCGGCAGGTTCCCAGGTGGGCGCTCACGCGCTCCCCGAGTCGCCGCGCACCCAGCAGGACCGGGGAGGTGCCGCGTGCTGACGACGTCCCTGCTGACCCCGCTGCTGGAACCGGCGCTGCACCTCGGAGTCGTGCTCGGAGCGGGCCTGTCCACGCTGCTGCGACTGACCCCCGTCCACCGCCTCCGCGGGCACAGCCCCCGCGCCCGCCACGCGCTGCGCACCGCGCGCCGGCACCAGCGCACCAGCGCGCACGCGCACGCCGGGGCACCTGCTGACGCCGGCACCCCTGCGAACCCGGGCAGGACCACCGGACCGCCCCGCGCGGCGCGCGGCTCACCGCAGCGGCCCCCGGGCGAGCGCCCCGCAGCACCGGGGGCCACCGGCACCGGCCGCGCTGAGAACGACCGCACCGGGCACGAACGCGCTGGGCACGAACGCGCTGGCCGCGGCGAGCACCGCCCGACCGCGGCCACCACCACGCCCACCGGCACCAGCCCCGCCCCGGCCGGAGGCAGCGCAACCGCCCCGGCCAACGGAGGCAGCGGAGCCGATCGGCGCAGGACGGGCGCGCCGGCACCGGAGCCGTCCACGGCCGCCGCACGCGCACCCCACCGGTGGCCGGCAGCGGCGGGGCCGGCGCCACGCCGCGGAACCGCGCACCCGCCAGGCCGTCCGGGCAGGCACCCCGGCAACGCCACCGGGTCCTGGCCGCAACTGCCCGTTCCGGCCGGACGCGCCGCGGGGCACGACAGCTGCGCACCCCCGGGAGCCAGCGCACCCCCGGGATCCCGGGCACGTCCGGGAACCAGCGCACCTCCGGGATCCTGCTCGACCCCGGGAGCTTGGGCGCCTCCGGAATCCCGGCACTCCCCCGGCTCGCCGGACCCCGCCCGCACGGCTCCGGCTTCCCCGGCACCGCTCCCAGCGGCAGCAGCCGCGGGCCTGACCGCGGCCCCGCGCGCGGGCGCGTCCGCCCGCGCGCACCCGCCCGAGCCGGGGCGGGGCGCCCCGCCCGCGGAACGCGCAGCTGCAGGGGCGCACCCGGCGATGCCGCTCGACCGCGCGCTGCTGGAACGCGTCCTCGCCGGCCTGCACCGCCTGTGACCCGCGCAACCACCGGCGACCACTGCACTCCCGGCGGCACCTGGAGGCGCAGTGGTCACCGGGAGCGCTCAGCCCCGCGCGGAGCTCCCCGCACGACCGGGCCGAACCGCTCAGTGAGCGCGCGGATCGGAGCTGCTCGCGTGGCCCCGCGGAGTCGCCCCCGCCCGACCCGCGACGCCAGCCACCCCGCGCGCTCCCCGACTCAGAGCTTCGCGCGCAGCGAGTCCAGCTCCTCCGCGGTGAGCTCCACGTCCAGATCCCGCAGCACGGCCCCGATCCGCTCCGGCGGGACGGTCTCGCGGTCGGTGCCACCACCGGCCCGCTCGACGATGAGCTCGTCACCGACCAGGCGCCGGAGCTCGCCCTCCTCCAGCCGCATGACGACCGGCTTGCCGGTGAACGGCGAATTCGGGTGCGTCGCGGTGTAGTGGTGGGCCACCTCGTAGTCGACGGGACGGCTCGGCCGCACGTCGGAGGCGTGCAGCGGTTCCCAGCCCCGCTCCTGCCACTTCTGCAGCGTCCACACCCCGCCGTCCTCGACCAGCCGGTGCGGCCAGCCCGCCTGGTCGACGACGGCGCCGTCGCGCAGCGGCATCGGGTGCAGCAGTCCTGCGCCGAAGCCCACGTCCGCCAGGTGCTCCCGCCCCTCGACCGTCACGACCAGCAGCATGTGCGTGAGCGGCCCCGACTTGTGCGGCTGCACCCGCGCCATGCAGCGCCGCACCCCGAAACCCAGCCGCTCCAGCACGGCCGCGAAGAGCGAGGCGTGCTCGTAGCAGTAGCCGCCCCGGGCGCGCCCGACGAGCTTGGCGGCGACCGCCGGCAGGCCGATGCCCGGGTGCCGTTCGAGCACCACGTCGATGTTCTCGAACGGGATCGTGCGGACGTGCGCCTCGTGCAGGCTCCCCAGCGCCTCGACCGAGGGAGCCACCAGCGGGTGCCCGATGCGGTCGAGGTAGGCGTCCACGTCGACCGACGCGCTGCCCCACTCGTCAGCGCTGCCCCGTTCCTCGGCGGACTCCCCGCCCTCCGCGGGGTCCCGGCCATCGGAGGATTTCCGGCCGTCGGAGGCGTCCCGGTGCTGTGCCATCGCAGTCATGGCGCGGAGCGTGGCACTTCGAGCGCGCTCGAAGTCAACGATGCGGAACCGGCCGGCGGGGCACGCCGGCGCGGCCCCGGCCGGTGCGCGCCACCAGCTCGGCACCTTCGAAGCGGCCACCGCGCTCGCGGACGAGTTCCTCACCCCGCTGCTGCGGGGCGACGGGACGCACCGGTGGGACCCCGCGACCCGCCGCTGGGCGCAGTGGGCCCAACGGTCCCGCCGACCGCACCGCGCGGGCGCGTGCGGGGCCGACCGCGCGGGCACGTGGCGAACCGCTGCGGAGCCCCGGCGCGGCCCGGCCGGACCGCCCGCCCGCACACGTGTGTCCGTGTCGGAACGCGGACGTTCCGGCACGGACACGGGAGCGGCGGCCGCGGGCGCCGGGTGGTGCCCGCAGGAGCACCACCACCGCGCCCGAAGCGGCTCAGCGCTGGTCGATCGGCACGTAGGAGCGCTGGGGGGTGCCGGTGTACACCTGGCGCGGACGGCTGATCTTGCGCGCCGGGTCGTCCAGCATCTCCCGCCAGTGGGCGATCCAGCCCGGAAGGCGGCCGAGCGCGAACAGCACCGTGAAGAACTTCGTCGGGAAGCCCATCGCCTTGTAGATCAAGCCGGTGTAGAAGTCCACGTTCGGGTAGAGGTTCCGCTCGATGAAGTACTGGTCGGACAGCGCGCGCTCCTCCAGCCGCAGGGCGATGTCCAGCAGCGGGTCGTTGGCGTTGATCTTGCCCAGCACCTCGTCGGCGGTCTTCTTGATGATCGCCGCGCGCGGGTCGTAGTTCTTGTACACGCGGTGGCCGAAGCCCATCAGCTTCACACCGGGCTCCTTGTTCTTCACCCGGTTGACGAAGGAGTCCACGTCGCCGCCGTCCGCGTGGATGTTCTCCAGCATCTCCAGCACCGCGCTGTTCGCCCCGCCGTGCAGCGGACCGAACAGGGCGTTGATGCCGGCGGAGATGCTCGCGAACAGGTTCGCCTCGGACGACCCCACCATCCGCACGGTCGACGTGGAGCAGTTCTGCTCGTGGTCGGCGTGCAGGATGAACAGCAGATCCAGCGCCCGGGCCAGCGCGGGGTCCACCTGGTACTCCTCCGCGGGCAGCCCGAACGTCATCCGCAGGAAGTTCTGGACCAGCCCCAACGAGTTGTCCGGGTACAGGAACGGCTGGCCCACGGACTTCTTGTACGCGTACGCGGCGATCGTCGGCAGCTTCGCGAGCAGCCGGACGGTGGACAGCTCCACCTGCTCGTTGTCGAACGGGTTGAGGCTGTCCTGGTAGAAGGTGGACAGCGCCGACACCGCCGAGGACAGCACCGGCATCGGGTGCGCGTCGCGCGGGAACCCGTCGAAGAACTGCTTGAGGTCCTCGTGCAGCAGGGTGTGCCGGTTGATCCGCTCGGCGAACCGCTCGTACTCCTGCTTGCTCGGCAGCTCACCGTAGATCAGCAGGTAGCTGACCTCGATGAAGTTCGACTTTCCGGCGAGTTCCTCGATCGGATACCCGCGATAGCGAAGCACCCCGGCAGCACCGTCGATATAGGTGATGTCCGAAGTGCAAGCGGCCGTGTTGCCGAAGCCCGGATCCAGCGTCACCAAGCCGGTCTGGGACAACAACTGGCCGACATCGACGCCAGGCGCCCCCTCGGTCGCCTGCTTCACCTGCATCTCGTGCTCGCCGCCACCGTAGTTCAGCGCGACGGTACGTTTGGCGGTCACGTCGTCGGGCATTCGGGAACCTCTCGCGCTCGTCGGGGTAGCCCGCTCGAGGGGCAGCACTGGCGCCGGCGACGGCCGGCGATGAGGCCACTCCGCCGTTCGTGCCGGTCGGGGGTGCCCGACCCGGGCAGCACCACCCCGTTGGGGTCCTGTCAGGTGTCACGCTAGACCCCGCGAGGCCCCTCGCGCAGCTACCACGTTTCGCCTTCGCGGCAGGTGGGACCACGATCACACCGCTTCGCGGGCCCTTCGCGGACCCGTGGCGCAGCGGGCCGCGCCGTCCGGAACCGCCCGTCGCGCCCGTCCTGACCACCCGGCGGCGGCGCGCGGAGCGGTCCCGCCGCTCGGAGCGGCCACCGGCGCACCGGTGGGTCGGGGAGCCGCCGCGCACCCGGCGCGCCCGCGTGACCACCGGTCCGCTCACCCGGCGGCGACCTCGCCCGCCCAGGGCGGTTCGGCCCCCGGCCGGGAAATCGTCACCGCCGCCGCGCGCGCCGCGAAGGCCAGCGCCCGGCGCCACGCCTCCGGCGTCATCTCCCGCACGGAACGCCTCTCCAGGGCCGCGTTGCGGTGCAGCCACCCCAGCAGCGCCGCCTGGACCGTGTCCCCCGCGCCGATCGTGTCGACCACCTCGACCTCCTCGCTCGGAACGCGGGCGAGCTCCCCGTCCTCGGTGTGCGCGGACAGCCCGTCCCCGCCCCCGGTGAGCACGATCGCCGCCGGGCCCGCCCGCCGCCACTCGGCCAGCGCGGTCTCCAGGTCGCGGTCGCCGGCGAGCCACTCGGCGTCCTCCACCGAGAGCTTCACCAGGTGCGTCACCTCCAGCCACGACTCGAACCGGGCCCGGTAGGCCTCCGGATCGGCGATGAGGCTCGCCCGGACGTTCGGGTCCAGCGCGATGAACCGGCCGCGCTCGGCCTCGGAGAACAGCACCGACTCGTAGACCGTGGCGCCCGGTTCCAGCACCATGCCGAGCGTGCCGAAGCACACCGCGGTGGTCTCCTCCGGCAGGTCGCGGGACTCGACGAACCGGGTCGCCGTGCCGTCGGTGTGGAAGCTGTAGCGCGCGGACCCGTCCTCGCCCAGCCCCACCACGGCCAGCGTCGTCGGCTCCACGCCGCGCTGCACCAGCTCGTCGCGCACCCCGGCGTCGCGGAGCCGCTCGAGGAGCTTGTCGCCGAACAGGTCGGTGGACAGGCGCGAGTAGAACGCCGTCGGCACACCGAGCCGGCCGAGTGCCACGGCGACGTTGTACGGGCCGCCGCCGAGACGCGGGTGCAGCGGTCCGAGCTCGCCCTCCGTCGTGGACGCGTCGGGCACCAGGTCGACCAGTGCCTCGCCCCCGATAACGATCACGTTTCCTCCGTTCTCCTCTCACCGAGCGGTCCGCCCGGCGCTCCGCGGACGCTCAGCACGGGCGCAGGCCCCACCGGCCGGTCCAGCGCGCACCCGCGTCCAGCTCGACGAGGTCGGTGCCCGAGTTCAGCGCGTCCGGCGGGCAGGTCATCGGCTCCACCGCCACCGCACGCCCCCGGCCCGGGTAGTCCGGGGCGGTGTAGACCTGGACCCAGCCGAACGCGGGATCGGCCCACAGTCGCACGCCACACCCGTTCGGGTCAGTCAGAGTGTGCTCAACGAGACCCGTCGCCGGGTCGGGGCGCGCACCGCCGAACGCGGTGTCCAGCTCGACCCCCTCCAGGCGGCGCCCCCGCACCAGCTCGCGCTCCTGCTCGTCCAGCGGGCGCGGATCCCCCGCGGGCAGCAGCCGCTCCGCGTCGACGGGCAGGCGCGTCCGCGCGGACAGGCGCAGCGTGCACTCGTCCGCGTCCGCTGCGCCCGCGCGCAGGAACGGGTGGACGCCGAGGCCGAGCGGGACGCCGCCGCGGCCCGCGTTGTCCACGGTGTGCGTCACCACCAGACCGGACTCTTCCAGCGCGTAGCGCACCCAGGTGATCAGCGGCACCGGCCACCCCGGCTGCACCGGCACCGCGGTCCGCAGCACCACAGTGGACTCCTCGTGCAGCACCGGCGTCCACAGCACGTGCCGGACGAGGCCGTGGATCGCGTTGCGCCGCGCCGGTTCGGTCAGCGCGAGCTGCTGCGAGCTCCCGGCGCGGCTCCAGCGCCCGTCCGCGACGCGGTTCGGCCACGGCAGGAGCACCGCGCCGGAGCAGCTCGGCGGCGGCTCGTCCGCGCCGTGGCTCTCCACGTAGGACGCGCCGTCGACCTCGAAGGCGCGCAGCCCCGCACCGAGGCCGGTAACCACGGCGCGCGCCGGACCGCGGGTGATCTCGTACTGCGGGCCGGTGGCGGGCAGGTAGCCACCCGCGGGCGGCGGTTCCGCGCCGGTGGGCGGGTGCGTGCCGGGCGGATGCATTCCGGGCGGTTCCGCGCCCGCGGGCAGGTGCGCACCCGCGGGCTGCTGGTCCTCTCGTCGCTCCACGCGGACACCCTACGAGGCGGCGCCGCTCCGGCCGGCCTCCTCGCCGCCCGACGTGCCGCGGCGCCCGCGACCGGTGAGAGCACGCGCACACCGATGCGATCGGTCACGGAACCCGCGTCCGGACGAGCCACCGGGAAGCCGCGCACCGGGGGTTCCGGCGCCTCCTCGTCCCGAAACACCGCCGCAGGAACGGCAACGGCACCAGCCGGATCCGCGTCCGGTGCCGAACCGGCCCCGTGCAGCTGGTGCGCAGGACCGGGATACGGTCCTGCGCAACGGGCACCTTTCCCGCGCTCAGGGCGGGACCGTCACCGACGACGTGGCCCCGCAGGTCGTGCTCGACCCCGACCGCCTCGAAGTGGTGCGCACCACGACGAGCGACGTGCTGCACCACCTGCTCGAACTGACCGTCCACGCAGCCGACCTGGCCGACATCGACAACGACGCGCATCCCGAACGGCTCGCGGAGAACCGTCCTCCCACCACCCTTCGCAGCACTGCGGAGCAGACCTCCGCGTTCCGGGAGAGCGCATCGACACCGACACCGTTCGCAGCGGTGGCGAGCCGGGCGGCGAAGGAGAACCCCCATGACCGATCCACCGGATCACGCCCGGAGACGCACCGACGCCCCGGTGTTGGCGATCAGCGGCGGCGCGCTCGTCGCGTTCGTGGTCGTGGCGCTGGCCGCGCCCGCCGCCACCGGCCGCGCGGTGACCGCCGCGTTCGAGTTCGCGGCGCGCTGGTTCGGTGCGCTGTGGCAAGTGCTGCTGCTGGCCACGTTCGTCCTCGCCGTCGTGCTGGCGTGCTCGCGGCTCGGGCGGGTGCGCCTGGGCGCCGGAGAGCGCCCGGAGCACGGCCGGCTCCAGTGGATATCGATGATCATGTGCACCCTGCTCGCGGGCGGCGGGGTCTTCTTCGCCGCGGGTGAGCCGCTGCAGCACTTCGTCTCACCACCGCCGCACTACGGCGGGGTCCGGCCCGGCTCGCAGGACGCCGTCAGCGCCGCGCTGGCGCAGAGCTTCACGCACTGGGGGTTCCTGGCCTGGGCGATCCTCGGGTCGCTCGGCTCGATCGTGATGCTGCGGGGCGCGGAACGCGGCATGCCGCTTCGCCCGCGAACCCTGCTCCACCCGCTGCTCGGCGAGCGCGTCTGCCACTCCCGGCTCGGGAAGGCGGTCGACATCACGTGCATCCTCGCCGTGGTGGCCGGAACGGTGGGACCGATCGGTTTCCTCGGGCTCCAGGTCTCCTACGGCATGTCGCGGGTGTTCGGAACCCCCGACAGCTACCCGGTCCAGCTGGGCGTCATCATCGCGCTCACCGCGATCGCAGTGCTGTCGGTGATCAGCGGCATCAACCGCGGGATCCAGTTCCTCAGCCGCGTCAACATCTGGCTGGCCGCCGCGTTGATGGCCGCCTTCGTCGCGCTCGGGTCCGCGGGCTTCCTGGCGGAGGCCTTCCTCGGCGGGTTCGCCCAGTACGTGCGGGACTTCGTGCCGCTGGCGCTGCACCGGGGCGATCAGCAGTGGCTGGGATCGTGGACGGTGTTCTTCTTCGGGTGGTTCCTCGGCTACGGACCGCTCATGGCGATCTTCGTGGCGCGGATCTCCCGCGGCCGCACCTTGCGCGACCTCGTGATCAGCACCTCGATCGTGCCCCCGGTCGCGACCACGCTGTGGTTCACCGTCTTCGGCGGCACGGGCATCTTCTTCGAGCAACGCACCCCCGGCGTGCTCTCGGGACCGCTCAACTCCTCCGGCGTTCCCGCAGCGGTCATCTCGATCGCCGAGCAGCTCCCGCTCGGTCGCCTGCTGGCGGTCGGCGTGCTGCTGCTGACGATCACGTTCGTGGCGACCACGACCGATTCGATGTCCTACAGCATCGCTTCCGCGAGCACGAACGACGGCGAACCCACCACCGCGGTCCGCGCGTTCTGGGCCGCGATGATGGGGTCAGCAGCGGCCGTCCTGCTCCTCGTCGGCGAGGGCGGGATCACCGCGCTGCAGCAGTTCATCGTCGTCACGGCGGTACCGGTCGGATTCATCATGCTGCCCACCCTCTGGACGGCCCCGCGCGCGGCCAGGCGCATGGCGATCGAGCAGGGAATCCTCCCCTCGCGCACCCGGAACCCACCGGGCGCGGAGCGGCCCGGTGCAGCGCACGCCGCCGAGGGTGAAGCCGCGGAACGCCAGCAGCACGGCACGAGCGCCGCCCAGCACGCCGAGTCGCCCCGGGGGTGACCCGCGGGACGCCCGGAACGCGGGGCGGTCGGGCCGGGGAAGCCGGCGGACCGGTTCGATACCGGCCACCGCGCGCCGGCGCAGCAGGTCCCGGCTGGCCCCGCCGTCCGCGGCGGCGGGCCGCTGGGAGAGGGCCCTACGCCCCGGGCCCCGCCGTCTCGGCGTCCTCGTGCCCGCCACCGCCGGTGAGGTGGTTGACCAGCCAGAACACCACCCCGACCGCCAGCAGGGCCAGCACGACCACGTACTCCTCGGCCGGCCTGCCGGACAGCGGGCTGGCGAAGAACGCGCAGGTGATCGCGCCGAGCACCGGAACCCACGTGGGCGCGCGGAAGTGCTCGTGCCGCACCGGATCGCGCCGCAGCACGAGCACCGCGACGTTGACGACGGCGAAGACGACGAGCAGCAGCAGCGAGGTGGTGCTGCCGAGGGCCTCGATGTCCAGACCGCTGACCAGCAGCACGCCCAGCGCGCTGGTGAACACGATCGCCACCCACGGGGTGCGCCGCCCGGCGTGCACCCGGCCGAAGAACCGCGGGACGACCCGCTCCTCGGCCATGCCGTAGACGAGGCGGCTGGCCATCATCATGTTGATCAGCGCGCTGTTGCTCAGCGCGAACAGGGCGATGACGGAGAACAGCACCGGCGGGAACCACGGCGCCGCGGCCTGCACCACCAGCAGCAGCGGCCCGTCGGAGGCCGCGAGCTCACCGGTCGGCACGAGCGTCGACGTGATCAGCGCGATGAGCGTGTAGATCACGGCGACGAGGCCCATGCCCCACAGCACCGCGCGGGGGTACGTCCGCTGCGGGTTCCGCGTCTCCTCGGCCATGTTGGCGGTGTCCTCGAAGCCGATCATGGCGAAGAACGCCAGGGCCGTCGCCGAGGTGACCGCCAGCAGCGGCGCGGTGCCGGACTTGAACTCGACCAGGCGGCCGGGGTCCGCGGTGAGCTCGGGGTTGGTGCTGCCGCCGAAGATCGCGATCGCACCGGTGACGATCACCACCGCCAGCCCGAGCAGGACCACGGACGTGAGCACGACGTTCAGCTTCGTCGACTCCGCCACGCCGCGGAAGTTGATCAGCCCGAGGACGACGAGGAACGCGATCGCCACCACCGTCGTCGGCGCCCCGCCCGCGATCTCCTCCAGGTAGTCGCCGCCGAACGCCTGCGCCGCCGAGGAGGCCGAGGTGATGCCCGAGCTCATCACCGCGAACGCGACGAGGAACGTCACGAAGTGCACGCCGAACGCCCGGTGGACGTAGAGCGGGGCACCGCCGGCCTTCGGGTACTTGCCGATGAGCTCGAGGTAGCTGAACGCCGTCAGGAACGCCACGACGAAGGCCACCAGGAACGGGATCCACAGGGCACCGCCCACCTTGCCCGCGATCTTGCCGGTGAGCGCGTAGATCGTGGTCCCGATGATGTCGCCGACCACGAAGAACAGCAGCAGCCGCGTCCCGATGACCTTCTTCAGCCCCGGCCCGTCGCCGGGCCCCTCCCGCACCGTCGTCTCATCCGCCATGACCGGGGAGTGTGCGCCCTCGCACCCGGTGCTGTCGCCTCGGACAAGCGGGTGATCGCGAACCGCTGCGCGTCACGGGGCGAGGCGCTCGACGACCCACCGCTCGTCGTCGCGGCGGAAGCACAGCCGGTCGTGCATCCGGTTCGGCCGGCCCTGCCAGAACTCGACGACCTGCGGGCGGAGGATCCACCCGCCCCAGTGCGGCGGCACGGGAACCCGCTCGGCATCGGAGAAGCGCCGCTCGGTCTGGCTCAGCGAGGACTCCAGCGCCTCCCGACCGCCGACCACGCGCGACTGCGGCGAGGCCCAGGCGCCGAGCTGGGAACCGCGCGGGCGCTCCGACCAGTACCGGGCGACCTCCTCGGAGGAGAGCTTCTCCACACCGCCGCGCACGTTGACCTGCCGCTGCATCGACAGCCACGGGAACGTCACCGCCGCCGCGCGGGTGGCGCTGAGGTCGTGGCTCTTGGCCGAGGTGTAGTTGGTGAAGAACGAGATGCCGCGCTCGTCGATGCCCTTGCACAGCACGGTGCGGGAGGACGGCACCCCGTCCGGTGTCGCGGTGGCCAGCACCATCGCGTTGGGCTCGACCACGTCGGCGGCGGTCGCCTCGTCGAACCAGCGCTGCAGCTGCTCGTGCCACGTGTCGGCGAGCGCGGACTCGTCGAACTCGGCGGAGTCGTAGAACACCCGCATCGACGGCAACGCGACGTTGGCCTCCGACATTCTCCCCTCCTCCTGCTGGACCGCACGCCCTCGGCGTGCCCGCACTGCGCCGTGGACCGCCCGCGACGCCGCAGCGGCCCGCCGCCCGGGCCCGGGGCGGCCGCGTGCAGCGCACGGTACGAGTCACTCGTGGCCGGCGCGAACCGAAGTCGCGCCGGCCACCCGCTCGACCGTAGACGCCGCGCGCGGCGCGGCCGAATCGGCGGCGGTCCCCACATCGATTCCGCAAACGATGCAGTGACCCTTCCCACACACGTCCGGGTGGACATTCCCGGCGAGTCCCGCCGGCCGCGGCGAGCGGCCGGGATCCTCATCACATCGCCGCTGCACTGGGGATACGCTGAAAGTGCGACGGGCAGTGTTTGGTGAACGGGACGTAACGCAGTAAGTTGCCGCACGGCTGGCCGCGGCAGCGCGGCGCCCGCTGCGTCCAACTGAGCACCGGCGCGCCGCGACATCCACGACGGGCTGACGCCCGGGACGCGCTGCGGTAGAGCCGCGAACCCGGCAACGGCGCCGGTGACATGACCACCGCGCGGACACCACCGCGCGAACCGACGAATCGGAGGCGCCGGCATGACCCAGGCCGAAACCGCGGACCCGACGACGCTGCGACTGCCCGAGGAGCTCAAGCCCCGCGACGGCCGCTTCGGCTGCGGCCCGTCCAAGGTGCGCGAGGAGCAGCTCACCCGACTCGCCGACGCCGGCGCCTCGGTGATGGGGACCTCCCACCGGCAGAAACCGGTCAAGGACCTGGTCGCACGCGTCCGGCAGGGGCTCCGCGAGCTGTTCTCGCTGCCCGAGGGCTACGAGGTGCTGACCGGCGTCGGCGGCACCACCGCGTTCTGGGACGCCGCGACGCTCGGCCTCATCCGCGAACGCTCCCTGCACCTCGAGTACGGCGAGTTCACCTCGAAGTTCGCCAAGGCGGCCAGGACCCCGTTCCTGGCCGAGCCGAAGGTCGTCTCCGCCGAGCCCGGTGACGCCCCGACCCCGGTCGCCGACCCCGATGCCGACCTCATCGCCTGGGCGCACAACGAGACCTCCACCGGTGTGATGCTGCCCCCGAGCCGCCCGGCGGGCTCGGAGCACGCCCTCATCGCCGTGGACGCCACCTCCGGCGCCGGCGGTCTGGCGTTCGACCCGCGCGACGTGGACGTGTACTACTTCGCGCCGCAGAAGTGCTTCGCCTCCGACGGCGGCCTGTGGCTGGCCGCGGTGAGCCCGGCCGCGCAGGAGCGGATCACCGAGATCGGCGAGTCCGACCGGTGGATCCCCGAGTTCCTGTCGCTGACCACGGCGCTGGACAACTCCCGCAAGGAGCAGACCTACAACACCCCCGCCGTGGCCACGCTGTTCCTGCTCGCCGAGCAGATCGAGTGGATGAACGCCCAGGGCGGGCTGGACTGGTGCACCAAGCGCACCGCCGAGTCCTCGCAGCGGCTGTACTCCTGGGCCGAGTCCACCTCCTGGACCACGCCGTTCGTCAGCGACCCGACCAAGCGCTCGCAGGTCGTCTGCACCGTCGACTTCGACGAGTCGGTGGACGCGGCGGCGGTGGCCAAGGCGCTGCGCGCCAACGGCATCGTGGACACCGAGCCGTACCGCAAGCTGGGACGCAACCAGCTGCGCATCGGCACGTTCCCGGCGATCGAGCCGGACGATGTGACCGCCCTTACCCGCAGCATCGACTGGATCGTCGAGCAGCTCAGCTGAACCTCCTGGTCAGCGGGACGCCACAGTTCCTCCCGGTGTGCTGGGCACGCCCGCCGGGAGGAACTGAGTAGTTCTGCGCGTTCGCCAACCCGGCCTGGTTGGGGCAAGATCGGACGTGTCAGATCGTGGCGCCACGCCCGGCGCGCCGCCCCGTCAAGACGGCGCGCCGGGGTAGGGTCACAGACTGGTGACAGGTAGGCGACGGGAGCCGATATGCACGTCCGGGAACGGGCGGACCGTCACGCCCGTGACCGCTGAGCCGGCAGGCAGCGCGCTCAGCGGCCGCGGCGGGCGGAACGTCCGCGACGCCGTCGCCGCACACCGGCGCCGGGGGCGCCCGGGGTGACGGCTCCGTCGTGACACCGCGGTGCGTCGTCCCGCGTGAACCCGGGGCGGGGTGTCCCGCACGACACAGGAGGCTGGCATATGCGGGCGCTGCGAGTGGTCGGGCTCGACGAAGACGGCGAATCCGTCATCTGCGAGGACCCGGACAACGGCGAGCGGTTCACCGTGCCCGCCGACGAACGCCTGCGGGCCGCGGCCCGGGGCGATCTGACGCGACTCGGCCAGGTGCAGATCGAGCTGGAGGCGCAGATCCGCCCGCGGGAGATCCAGGCGCGCATCCGCTCCGGCGCGACGACGCGGCAGGTCGCCGAGGACGCGGGCATCTCGGAGGCGCGGGTCGAGCGCTACGCCCACCCGGTGCTGCTGGAGCGCGCGCAGATCGCCGAGCTCGCCCAGCGGGGCCACCCGGTGCGCGAGGACGGTCCCGACGTGCAGACGCTCGGCGAGGTCGTCGCGCACACCTTCGGCATGCGCGGGCACGACTACAACGACGCGACCTGGGACGCCTGGCGCGGCGAGGACAACAAGTGGGTCGTCCGCCTCGAGTGGTCTGCCGGCAAGTCCGAGAACGCCGCGCATTGGGTGTTCCACCCCGGGGCGCAGGGCGGCACCGTGGCGGCGTTGGACGACCACGCGGCCGACCTGCTCGACCCCTCCCCCAACCGCCCGCTGCGCACCGTGCGGCCGGTGACGGAGCTGGCCCGCGAAGCGCTCGAACTCGATCCGCAGGAGTCCACGCAGCTGGTCACCGAGGAGGCCGGGAGCGAGGAGGTCGCGGCCGAGGACGCGGAGCCCGCCGAGGCCCCCGGCGTCACCACGCCCGCCGTGCCGCCGGTGCCCGGGCTGGGCACCGCGCGGGCCGCCGGTGCGTCCGCGGCCGCGGCCGAGCCGACGAGCGAGTCGGGCGGGGCCGAGGCCTACCGGCGCGCCGCGCCCATGGCGTGGGACCGACCCGGGGAGCGCAGCGCACCGGCGGAGACCGCGGCTGCGGTGCCGGGGGAGGACGAGCCCGCCGAGCCGGACGAGCCCGAGGAGGCCCCGGCGGAGCAGGCCGAGGCCGAGGCCGAATCCTCCGACGCGCCGGGCCGCAAGAGCCACCCGATGGTGCCCTCCTGGGAGGACGTGCTCCTCGGCGTCCGCTCGCACCGCTGAGGCGCGGGTCGACCGGCGCAGCGGGGCGGGTGGACGGTGCCGGTCACCCGCCCAGCAGGCTCAGCAGCAGGGCCGCCCACGCGGCGAGCACACCGCCGCCCGTGCCCCAGGCGACCCACCGCCAGGTGGGGACTCCGCTGCCGACCCACACCGACGGCGCGAAGCCGGCGGCGACGGCGAGGTTGACGATGACGGCGAGCACCGCGCTCACGTCGGCCAGCCCGCGGGAGACGACGACGAGGACGACGGTGACGATCGCGCCGAGCACGAGGCTGACGAACAGCCCCGGCCCCCACGGCACGGGCTCCCCCGCGGGCTGCTGCGCGGACGTCTCCGGACCGGCGCGCAGCACCCGGCCGGACAGCGGGTCGGCGCAGTCCACCTCGGCGCCGAGTTCGGCGGCCACGCGCGCGGCGAGCGCGCGGGAGCGGTCGGTGAGCACGGCGGCAGCGGCCTCGTCGGTGGCGGGCTCACCGGCCGCCTCACCGGTCGCCACGCCGGTGGTCATCTCGCGCTCCGCCGCCGCGCCGGTGGCGGACGCGTCCTGACGGCCGGGCCCACCGGGGCCCGCGGCGGTCCCGCCGAGGTCGGCGACCACCTCCGCCCACTCGCGGAGCGCGCGGACCACGGACCCGGACAGCGGCAGCGCGGACGGGTCGTACTCGCGCCCGGCGCGGCGCAGCACAGCGCCCCGCTCGTCCGCGGCCAGTTCCCAGCCCGCTGTTCGGCTGCTCATCCCGGTGCACGCTCCTGAACGCTGCGTCCTGCCGCCAACCTTAGGGAGTTCGCGGATCGGCCGGTGTAGCGGGTTCCGGCGAGGCCTCGCTGCGGGATCCCCGACATCGGGTGACCACCTGCTCCCAGCAGCCCCCGACCTCCCGAGACGGACGGCGGAGACCGGGTGGCCGCCGTCATGCCGGGTCCGGGTTCATCGCGTGGAACGCGATGGCGCCCGCGGTGGCGACGTTGAGCGAGTCCACCGCGCTGGAGATGGGGATGCGCACGCGCACGTCCGCGGCCGCCATCGCCCCCTCCGTCAACCCGGGTCCTTCCGAGCCGAGCAGCACGGCGGCCGGTCCGGCGTCGAGCCCGGCCTGCGCGAGCGGCACCGCGTCCGCAGCCGGGGTGAGGGCGGCGAGGCGGAACCCGGCTCCGCGGAGCAGGGCGAGGTCGTCCGGCCAGCTCTCCAGCCGGGCGAAGGGCACGCGCAGCACGTGGCCCATGGACACGCGCACGCCGCGCCGGTAGAGCGGGTCGGGGCAGCCCGCGCCGAGCAGCACCCCGTCGAGGCCGAGGGCGGCGGCGTTGCGGAACAGCACGCCGAGGTTCTCGTGGTCGCCGACGCCTTCGAACACGGCCAGGCGGCGCGCCGCGGAGACGAGCTCGCGCGGCTCCGGGGCGGGTGCGCGGTCGGCGACGGCGAGCACGCCGCGGTTGAGGTGGAAGCCGACGACCTGCGCCATGACGTCGGCGGTGGCGGCGTAGACCGGGGCGTCCACCTCGTCGAGCACTGTGGACAGTTCGTCGATGCGCCGCTGCACGCCGAACACGGCCCGCACCGGGTAGGGCGAGTCGACCAGGCGTTGCACCACCACGACCCCCTCGGCGATGACGAGCCCGCGCCCGCCGGGCCGGTCCGGCCTGCGGTCCGCGCGGGAGAGGTCGCGGAAGTCGTCCACGCGGGAGTCCGCGGGGTCGGTGATCTCGACACTGTGCGCCACGCGGCCATTTTCCCGCACCGCGCGCGGACCTCGCGCACCAGTCGTGCACGGCCGAACGGCCCCGCGCGCACCGCCGTGCGGAGCAGCGATGAGGTAGCTCACACGGCGCCGCGGAAATACCTGGCATAACAACGGCACCCGTGGTGTTGTGGGTGGTTGCGGCCATTGGTTTCGCCAAGCAACCGATCCGGCGAGGAGCGACATGGTGACGAGCGAGCGGGAAGCGGTCGACAACTCGCGGCTGTCCCGCAAGGTGCGGTTCGCGCTGATCCTGGGCGGGTTAACGGCTTTCGGCCCGTTGTCGATCGACATGTACCTGCCGGCCCTGCCGAGCCTCACCACGGAGCTGCAAGCGACCGACGCGCAGGGCCAGCTGACCCTGACGACGGTGCTGATCGGACTCGCGCTCGGGCAGCTGCTCGCCGGGTCGATCAGCGATGCCGTGGGGCGGCGCAAACCGCTGCTGATCGGCCTGGCCGTCTACATCGCCGCGTCCGTGCTGTGCGCGCTGTCCGGCTCGGTGTACGCGCTGGCCCTCCTGCGGTTCCTGCAGGGCCTGGGTGCCGCTGCGGGCATGGTGATCGCCCGCGCGGCCGTGCGCGACCTCTACGGCGGCGTGGAGGCCGCCCGCTTCTTCTCCTCGCTGATGCTGGTCACCGGACTCGCCCCGATCCTCGCGCCGGTCATCGGCGGCCAGGTGCTGGCGCACACCACCTGGCGCGGGGTGTTCGTCGTGCTCACCGCGCTGGGCACGCTGCTGTTCGTGATCGCGGGAACCCTGCTGCCGGAGACGAAACCGCCGGAATGGCGCCAGCCCGCCCACTTCGGCGCCACCTTCCGCACGATCGGTTCGCTGCTGCGCCGCGGTTCCTTCTTCGGCAACGCGCTGACCGGCGGGTTGGGCATGGCCGCGATGTTCGCCTACGTCTCCGGCTCGTCGTACGTGCTGCAGGACATCTACGGCATGTCGCCGCAGACCTACAGCCTCGTGTTCGGGATGAACGCGATCGGGCTCGTGCTGGCCGGGCAGGTCAACGCGCGCCTGGTCGGGCGGATAGCCAACGAGAAGCAGCTGCTGCTGGCCGCGCTGGTGGCCGCCTCGGTCGCCGGGGCGGCGCTGGTGGGCGCCGCGCTGCTGGGCGCGCCGCTGAGCGTGCTGCTGCCGGCCCTGTTCGTGATGATCGCCAGCCTGGGCTTCGTCATGCCGAACACGACGATGCTGGCGCTGGGCGAGCACCGCGAGGTGTCGGGCACGGCCTCGGCGCTGCTGGGCGTGTGCCAGTTCCTGGTGGGCGCGCTGGCGGCCCCGCTGGTCGGCCTGGGCGGGACGGACACCGCGGTGCCGATGGTGACGGTGATGTTCGCCGTGGTGCTGGCGGCGACGGTGATGTTCCTGGTGTTCGGCCGCGCCGCCCAGTCGCAGACGCCGGTGACCCGCCGCTCGCGCGAGCCCGCCGAGCAGGAGCAGGAGCAGGTCTCCAGCGGGAGCTGACCGCGCCCCCGCTCGCCGGGCGGGCCGCCTCCGCGGCGGCACCTCCGAGCACGCCGCGGCGGGCAGGCCCCGGTTGAGCGCGTCCCCGCCCGCCGGGCGGGTCACCCGAGCTCGCCCGCGCGGCCTTCGGCCCCGGCGCGTCGCCTCCGCCCGCTCGACGAGCGGGGCGGCGAACGCCCGGCGCTTCGCCGCGGGGCGCGGGGAACCGCGCGCAGAACACCCCGGCGAAGTCCTGCTGCGCGCTGACCGTGCGCGCGCAGCGGAGTCAGCGCTGCGCCGTCCGGATTCCCGGCACACCACCGTTTTGGCCGCTGTCAGCCCGGGTACGCGTATGCCACCGTGAACTTCCAGCGCTGCGCGCTGCCCGCCAACACGACCCACGGGGAGACGGCATGGGACGCGACGTGCGGCAGCAGACGTTCACCTCCATCGATCGGCAACGCTACCGGGACAAGATGCACCGGGGGCTCGACGCGCTGGCGCGGATGCTCGCCGACGGCACCTTCTCCTTCCCGCACCAGCAGATGGGCGTCGAGGTGGAGTTGAGCCTCGTCGACGACGAGATGGCCCCCTCGATGACGAACGACACCGTGCTGGAGAAGATCGCGGACCCGTCGTTCACCACGGAACTCGGCCAGCAGACCATGGAGTTCAACGTTCCTCCCCAGGTGCTGGCGGGGGACAGCGCGCACGAGCTGGAGCGCACGCTGCGGGCGTCGCTGTCCGAGGCCGGCAGCGGGGCGCGGGACGCGGGCGCCACGATCGTCATGATCGGCACGCTGCCGACGTTGGCGCGGTCGCACTTCGACCCGCACTGGTTGTCGCGCGGCTCCCGGTACTCGCTGCTCAACCAGCAGATCCTGCAGGCCAGGGGCGAGGAGATGCTGCTGGACGTGGAGGGCACCCCGCTCGGCGAGCAGGGCGGCGAGCGGTTGCGCTCCTACTCCAGTTCGATCCTGCCGGAGTCGGCGTGCACCTCGGTGCAGCTGCACCTGCAGGTCGCGCCGGAGGACTTCGCCGCGCACTGGAACGCGGCGCAGTGCCTGGCCGGGGTGCAGGTCGCGATCGGCGCGAACTCCCCCTTCCTGCTCGGCAAGGCGCTGTGGCAGGAGACGCGGGTGCCGCTGTTCCAGCAGGCCACCGACACCCGCCCCGAGGAGCTGAAGAACCAGGGGGTGCGCCCGCGGGTGTGGTTCGGCGAGCGCTGGATCACGTCGATCTTCGACCTGTTCGAGGAGAACGTGCGCTACTTCCCGGCGCTCGTGCCGGAGCCCGAGCACGAGGACCCGCTGGCCGCGCTCGACGCGGGGCGCGCGCCGGCGCTGGCCGAGCTGCGGCTGCACAACGGGACGGTGTGGCGGTGGAACCGGCCGGTGTACGACCTGGTGGACGGGGTTCCGCACCTGCGCGTGGAGAACCGCGTGCTGCCCGCCGGTCCGTCCATCATCGACATCGTCGCGAACGCGGCGTTCTTCTACGGGGTGCAGCGCGCGCTCACCGAACAAGACCGGCCATTGTGGACCGAGATGTCCTTCGCCGCGGCCGCGGAGAACTTCTACGGCGGCGCGCGGCACGGGATGGACGCCTCGCTGTACTGGCCGCGGGTCGGCTGGGTCTCGCCCGACGAGCTCGCGCTGCGGGTGCTGCTGCCGCTGGCGCACGAGGGCCTGCGCGACTGCGGCGTGTCGGACGAGTGCCGGCAGCGGTACCTGGACGTGATCGAGCAGCGCTGCGTGCAGCGGCAGAACGGGGCCTCCTGGCAGCGCGACACGGTGGCCGCGCTGGAGTCCCGCGGTCGCGGCCGGCACCAGGCCCTGGCGGACATGCTGCACCGCTACGTGGAGTGTGCCGAGGGCGGCGAACCGGTGCACACCTGGCCACTACCGGCTCCCCGGTGAACACTTCCCGCGAAATGCACGCACCCCACCGGAAGGAGCGGGTCGCCGCGGGCGTGCCGGGGAGAGGACGGGCGGGACGGGGGCGAACGGGGAGTCAGGGGCGGGGCAGCGCGCCGTCGACGCGCAGGCTCGGGGTGCCGCCGGAGCGCTCCACGCGCCCCGCACGCCGAACACCTCGGCCAGCAGCGTCTCGCCCAGCACCTCCCCCGGCTGCCCGGTGGCCGCGACGCGCCCCTCGGACAGCACCACGAGCCGGTCGCAGAACTCCACCGCCTGCCGCAGGTCGTGCAGCGTCAGCAGCACCGCCATGCCCTCCGCGGCCAGCCGCCGCAGCAGTTCGAGCACCGCGTACTGGTGCCGCAGGTCGAGGTGGTTGGTCGGCTCGTCCAGCACGAGCACGCGGGGGCGCTGGGCCAGGGCGCGCGCGATCGCCACCCGTTGCCGCTCACCGCCGGAGAGGGTGCGCACGTCCCGGTCCGCCTGCTCGTCCAGCTCGGTCGTGCGCAGGGCCTGCTCGACGACGCCGCGGTCGCCCCCGCCCATCCGCTCCAGCAGCCCGAGGTGCGCGACCCTGCCCTGCGCGACCACCTCGCGCACCGAGAACGCCGCCCGGTCCTGCGGTTCCTGCGTGGTGGCGGCGAGGGTGCGCGCGTGCTCCCGCCGCGGCACCGAGGTCACGTCCCGGCCCGCGACCTCGACCACCCCCGCCGCGGGTTCCACCGCCCGGTACAGGGTCCGCAGCAGGCTCGTCTTGCCGCTGCCGTTCGGCCCGACGAGCCCGAGCACCTCCCCGGCAGCGACATCGAGGTCCACATCGGACACGACGCTGCGGCCGCCGAGGTCCACCCGGGCACCGCGCACGCGCACGCTCATCCGCTCCTCCGGTGGCTCCGCAGCATCAGCAGGAACAGCGGACCGCCGACCAGGGCGGTCAGCACACCCACGGGCAGTTCCGCCGGCGCGAACAGCACCCGGGCGGCGAGATCGGCCAGCACCAGGAACACCGCCCCCAGCAGCGCCGAAACCCCCAGCATGGCACGGGCTTCCGAACCGACCAGGAACGTCGCCGCGTGCGGCACGAGCAGGCCGACGAACGCGATCCCGCCGGCCACGGCGACCGAGGCCCCGCCGAGCAGGGAGATCCCGATCAGCGCCAGCACCCGGAACCGCCGCGCGTTCAGCCCCAGCGCCGCGGCCCCGTCGTCACCGGCGTGCAGCAGGTTCATCCACCGCCCGGACAGCAGCGCCGCGCACAGCGCCACCCCGAGCACGGCGGCCGGGGCGCCGAGCAGTTCCCACCGGGCCGCGCCGAGCCCGCCGGCGGACCAGAACATGACCTGCTTGGCCTCCTCCCCCGTGGCCGCCAGGTACAGCACCAGCGAGGTCAGCGCTCCCGCCACCTGGCCCGCGGCCAGCCCGCCGAGCACGAGAGCGGTCACCGACCCGGAGCGGCCCGCCACCACGAGCACCGCGCTCAGCGCGGCCAGCCCGCCGAGGAACGCGGCCACCGGCTGGGTGGCCGCGCCCAGCGCTCCCGAGCCGATCCCGAGCACGGTCACCAGGGCGATGCCGAACCCGCCGCCCTGGGAGATGCCCAGCAGGTACGGATCGGCCATCGGGTTGGCGGTGACCAGTTGCGCGATGCCGCCGGCGAGGGCGAGGGAGGCGCCGACGACGGCGCCGGTGACCACCCGGGGCAGGCGGGAGTTCCACACGATCGCCTCGCGCACCACCGAGGCGTCCGAGTCGACTCCGGGCACGAGCCGGTCGGCGAGGACGTGCCACACCTGCGCCAGGGGCAGGTGCACCGAGCCGAGCGAGACCGCCAGTGCCGCGCCGGCGAACAGCGCGAACACGAGTCCGGTGTGGACGAACAAGGCGCGGCGGCGGATCACGGCGCCCCGTGCAGGTCGGCGGCGAGCCGCTCCACCGCGCCCGGGAAGCGGATGCCCTCGGTCAGCTCCACCAGCGGGATGGTGCTGAACCGGCCTGCGCGCGCGGCCGGGGTGCGCCCGACCAGCGGATGCCCGGACAGGTAGGCGCGCTTGCCCTCGACGGGCTCGGCGAGGTAGTCGACCAGCACGATCGCGTCCGGCTTCCGCGCGGCCACCTGCTCCCAGCTGACGTCGGCGAAGGCCTGCGGGACGTCGGCGAAGACGTTGCGCCCGCCGGCCCGGCGCACCGCGTCGTTGCCGACGCCCCGCCCGCCCAGCGTCATGGGCGCCTGCTCGCCCGAGTCGTAGACGAACACGTCGACCGGCTCCTCGTCGGCGACGCGGCGCTGCACCGCCTGCACCCGCCCGCGGATGTCCGCGGCGAGGCGCGCGGCGCCGTCCTCCAGGTCGAGCACCCGGCCGAACATGCGGATGTCGTCGAGCAGCGCGTCCATCCCGGCCGGGCGCTGCATGCAGGACTCGCTGAGCAGCAGGGCGGGGATGCCGAGCTCCTCCAGCGCGTCGCGGCCGCGCCCCTCGGTCTCGTCGAAGGCGCTGGCGTAGCCGCCGACCACCAGGTCCGGCTCGATCTGCAGGATCCGCTCCGCGGAGGGGTACTTCGGGGCGACCACGGGGACCTGCGCGTACTCCGCGGCGATCTCCGGGGGCGGCGCGCGGTCGTCCGGGAAGGCCGTGCCCACGATGCGGTCGCCGAGCCCGAGGGCGAGGAGGATCTCCGTGGCGTGCTGGTTGAGGCTGAGCACGCGCTGCGGGGGTTCGTCGAAGACCTCCGCGCGGCCGCAGTTGTCGACCCGCTCGCCGCCGCGGGAGGCGGCCTCCTCGGCGGGCGCGCCGCAGGCGGTGGCCAGCAGTCCGACGGTCAGCAGGGCGAGCAGGGCGCGCATCGTACCTTCCGGGGCGGCGGTGCGGCCCGGGCGAACCCGGCCTGCGGCGGAGTGCGCCGCGCCCGGGCTCCGACCGCGGACCGCGACGGTCGTGGGAGCCGTCCGCCCCGGCGGGCATTCGGGCTCGCCGCGCCGCGCGCGGCACACCGTTGCGGGTCAGCGCCGGGTTCGCACCGGACTTCCCCCGCCGAGCGGACCACGCCGATCCTGCCGAAGAGGGATGCGCCGGTCAACGGGCCCGAATCCCCCGCGAATCACGGTCCTCCCAGCGCAGAGCGGCAACAACCGGCAGTTCCGAGATCGCCGGGTGAGAGCAACACCTCGTTTGGCACGATGTAGTTGCCATCTTTTTGCAACAGCGCCATGATGGCGACAGTCGATTGGAGGACTCCATGCCGCAGTACGTCCTGCCGGATCTGGACTACGACTACGCCGCGCTGGAGCCGGCGATCTCGGGCGAGATCAACGAACTGCACCACAGCAAGCACCACGCGACCTACGTCAAGGGCGCCAACGACACGATCGAGCGCATCCAGGAAGCGCGTGAGCAGGGGGACTACTCCTCCATCGTCGGCCTGGAGACGACGCTGGCGTTCAACCTCGGGGGCCACTCCCTGCACAAGATCTGGTGGAAGATCCTCAGCCCGGACGGCGGGGACAAGCCCACCGGCGATCTCGCCGACGCCATCGACGAGCACTTCGGCTCCTTCGACCAGTTCCGCGCCCAGATGGAGGCCGTCTCCACGACCATCCAGGGCAACGGCTGGGGCATGCTCGCCTGGGACCCGGTCGGCCAGCGGCTCATCACCCAGCAGCTGAAGGACCACCACTCGAACCTGGTGATCACGACGACGCCGCTGCTCGTGTTCGACGTGTGGGAGCACGCCTACTACCTGCAGTACCGCAACGTGAAGGCGGACTACATCAAGCACCTGTGGAACGTCGTCAACTGGGAGGAGGTCGCCCGCCGCTTCGCCGACGCGCGCGCCGGCCACAACGGCCTGCGGCTGCCCGAGTGATCGCTGGTGATCGCGGAGCCGCTGGACCCCGCGCACGGCGGAGGGGCAGCAGAACGGGATCCCGCGGATCGGCTGGCGCGGCGGATCCGGCAGCGGAACCTCCGGCGAGACCTCGCTCCGGGATCCCCGACACCGGGCAGCCACGCGCGATCACCGAGCGCACGAGCCCGGCGGTGAGTGCTCCGACAAGCCCACCGCCGTGACCGGGGCCGGTTCCTCCCCAGGAGCCGGCCCCGGTTCCGCTGCGGCCCCCGCCCGAGCGCGACGGCCGCCCGGCAGTGCTTCGTCACGTCAGAACGTCCGCCGCAGCAGCGGGTCCTCGCACGCGGAGCAACCCGCGGAAGCCTGCGCAACGCCCCCGAACGCGACCGATCCCCGGCCCCGGCGCGAACACCGGGACCGGGGATCGACCAGTTCCCGAACTGACTGCCGCTCCCACCACGAAGCGGACATGTATTAGGTTAGCCTAACCTGCCGACTTTGGCAATGGGGTTCGCGCGATCCGCATCAGCGCGATCCAGCCGAGGAGCGCGCAGACCAGCGTGACCAGCCCGCCCAGCAGGATCGGCGAGCGCGCACCGAGCACCTCCTGCAACCACCCCGAGGTCAGCCCGCCGAGCGGCTTGCCACCGAGGAACAGCAGCATGTACAGGCCCATCACCCGGCCGCGCACCTCCGGCTCCACCCCCAGCTGCACGGTGGCGTTCGCGCTCGTGGTGAACAGCAGCAGCGCCACGCCCAACGGCACCAGCGCGGCCGCGAACGTCGCGTAGGTCGGCATCAGCGCGGCTGTGGTCTCCAGCGCGCCGAAGGCCACCGCCGCGACGACCAGCGTGCGCAGCCGCGGCCCCTCGCCGCGCCGCGCGGCCGCGGTCGCGCCGGCCAGGGTGCCGACGGCGAGCATCGTGACCAGCAACCCGTAGGAGTCGGCGTCGCGGTCGAACAGGTTCCGCGCGATGACGGCGAAGGAGTTCTCGAAGTTCATCCCGAACGTGCCGACGCAGAACACCAGCGCCAGCACGACGAGGAGGTCGGGCCGGCGCCGCACGTAGCGCAACCCGGCCCGCACGCGACCCCGCTCGGCCGGGGCCGGCGGTGTCCGGCGCAGCTCGGCGGGGGTCATCAGCAGCAGTCCGCCGACGACCGCGGCCGAGCTGACCCCGTTCGCGAGGAACACCCAGCCGGTGCCGACGACGGTGATGAGCACGCCCGCCAGGGCCGGACCGACCACGCGCGCGAGGTTGAACGTCATCGAGTTCAGCGCGACCGCGTTGGCGAGCTGCTCCCGCCCCACCATCTCCACGACGAAGGACTGCCGCACCGGCGTGTCCACCGCGGCGAAGCACCCGAGCAGCCCCGCCAGCGCGTAGACGTGCCACAGCTCGGCCGCGCCGCCGAGGTCGAGCAGGCCGAGCAGCACCCCGCACAGCCCCATGGCGCTCTGCGTGGCCACGAGCAGGCGGCGCTTGTCGAAGCGGTCGGCGATGCCCCCGGCCCACAGCGTCAGCACCAGGGTGGGCAGGAACTGCAGCGCCACGGCCACGCCGAGCGCGGCCGGGCTGCCGCCGGAGAGCTCCAGCACGAGCCAGTCCTGCGCGGCCCGCTGCATCCACGTGCCGGTCAGCGAGACGACCTGGCCCGCGGCGTAGTAGCGGTAGTTGCGCTCCCGCAGCGAGCGGAACATGCCGCCGCGGGAAGCGGGCGCGTCCTCCCCCTCGCGCGGGGTCGAGGAGCAGGCGCTCAACTCCCGGCGATGCGGTTGATGATCCCGGTCGCCTGCATCAGGACCTCCCGCTCCTCGTCGGTGAGCTCGGCGAGCCGCGAGTCCAGCCAGCGCTCGCGCACGGTGACCTCCTCGTCGGCGCGGGCGTGCCCGGCCTCGGTGACCTCGACGATGGCCTGGCGGCCGTCGCTGGGGTGGGCGCGGCGCATGACGAGCCCCAGGTCCTCGAGCGCGGCGATGACGCGGGTCATGGACGGCGGTTGCACGCCTTCTTTGGCGGCCAGCTCCCCGGGCGTCATGGCCCCGCCCTTGACGAGGGCGAACAGGGCCGACAACTGGGAGAGGGTGATGGTGGAGTCGGCGCTCTGCGCACGCAGCCGCCTGTTCAGGCGGACCGTGGACAGGCGGAGGCGACTCGCGAGGGTCTGCTCGCGCTGGGCGGTCTCGGACACGTCGTTAGTCTACCAAACCATATGTCGGAAACGGGCGTTTTGATCGCAGGATTGTCGCACCACAGCGGATCCCGCCTCCGGAGGAGCGTGCCACGCGCCACACCCGGCGGCGCGCCGCCCCGCTCACGCGCCCAACGCGCTGCTGACCGGTTCGGCCACGAAGTACAGCACGAACGCCGCCGAGACCACCCACATCAGCGGGTGCACCTCGCGCGGCCGGCCCGCGGCGACGCGCAGCAGCACGTAGCTGACGAACCCGGCTCCGATGCCGTTGGCGATCGAGTAGGTGAACGGCATGACCGCGATCGTCAGGAACGCCGGCAGCGCGATGGTGAAGTCGCCCAGGTCGATCTGGCGGATCTGCGCGATCATCATCGCACCCACCACGACCAGCGCCGGGGCAGCCGCCTCCACCGGGATCACCTCGTACAGCGGCGTGAAGAACATGGCGACAAGGAACAGCAGGCCGGTGACCACGTTCGCCAACCCGGTGCGGGCCCCGTCGGCGATGCCCGAGGCGGATTCGACGAAGACCGAGTTCGAGCTCGCCGAACCGGCGCCGCCCGCGACCGCGCCGACGCCCTCGACGGCCAGGGCCTTGCCGATGCCGGGCAGCTTGCCGCTCCCATCGGCCAGCCCGGCCTCCTTCCCGAGGCCGGTCATGGTGCCCATCGCGTCGAAGAAGTTCGCGCACACCAGGGTGAACACGAGCATCGCCGCGGCCAGCGCGGGCAGCCGGGTCCACGCGCCGAACGAGATGTCGCCCAGCAGCGACAGGTCCGGCATGCCGATGACCTGCTCCGGCAGCTCCGGGGCACCGAGGCTCCACCCGTACGGGTTGGCGCCGCTGGCCGCCCCCGCGTGCGCGATCGCCTCCACCCCGATGGACAGCGCGGTGGTGACCAGCACGCCGATGAGGATCCCGCCGCGCACCTTGCGCGCCACGAGCACGCCGGTGAGCACCAGACCGAAGACGAACAGCGCCGTCGGCCAGGACGCGATCGACCCGCCGATGCCCAGCTGCACCGGCACGTCCGTGCCCGCCGCGTCCGGGATGCGGCGGACGAAGCCCGCGTCCACCAGGCCGACGAAGGTGATGAAGAAGCCGATGCCGACCGCGATCGCCGTCTTCAGCTCGGTCGGGATCGCGTTGAACACGGCGGTGCGGAACCCCGTGGCCACCAGCAGGAGGATGACGATCCCGTCGACCACGACCAGGCCCATCGCCTCCGGCCAGGTCACCTGGCTGGCGATGCTCGTGGCCAGCAGCGTGTTGATCCCCAGCCCCGCGGCGAAGGCGAACGGGTAGTTCGCGATCACCCCGAACAGCAGGGTCATCACCCCCGCCACCAGCGCCGTGACCGCCGCGACCTGCGGCACCGGCAGGATGTTGCCGAGCACGTCGGTGTTCGCGCCCGGGTCCTCCGCCGAGCGGCTGCCGAGGATGAGCGGGTTGAGCACGATGATGTAGGCGACGGCGACGAACGTGACGAGCCCGCCGCGCATCTCCCGCGCGATGCTGGAACCGCGTTCGGAGACCCGGAAGTAGCGGTCCAGACGCGACGTGCCGGACGTTCCAGTCGTACTCAACGGTCACCTTTCCCATCGGTGTGCGTTCGGCGGCCCCGCGCAGCGCACGAGCCGGCGGCGCGCCGAGGAGCGGCCAGCGGAACCGGGCGGTAAGCATCGCAAACGGCTGATCGCGACACGCGCCACACCCCGGACGTCCGCGGAGGTACCGCCCCACCCGGAGTAACCTGCGGGTGTGGCGGAACAGCGCGCAGCACCCACCCCGGCGGCGACGGGGCAGGACCACCGGAAGGCCCCCCGGCTGCCGCAGCGGCTCGTCGACCCGCGGCCGATCGTGCTGATCGGGACGGTCGTGTGGCTGGCCGGGGTGGTCTACTTCGCGCTGCTCGGCTGGTCCGAGGGGAGCCTCGGCGTGCCGTTCTGGACCTGCCTCGTCGGGACCGCGCTCGGCGGTGTCGGCTACACCATCTTCCGCTGGCAGCGCTCCGCGGCGAACCGCGGGGTCCGCGGCGCGTGGCAGGGGCTCACCGGTCTCGACGACTAGGGAAGTCCGCGGATCGGCTGTTGAGGGCGGGTGGACGGGGGTAGCCGGGAGGAACCTCCCGCGGCGGGGCGCTCCGCGCACGTGGCGATGGAGCGGCTGCGCCGCCCGCCTGACGGGCCGGTGCGGTCGAGCACGTGGCCGCCAATCCGCGCGGCCCCCAGTAGTAGTTTGTTATGTCACTGACGCCTGCCGTTGCGGGGTAGTCGCGATTGCCTTCCTTTCGACGCGGCAGTGTCGAAGCGCCACCTGAGCAGCCGGACCATCGGCGGGTTCTCCTGCGTGGCTCTCGCGAGGAAGGCGAGACGTGGTGTAGGTCGCTACTCGAGGTCGAGCACCCGGAGCGAGAGCCGTGCAGGAGGTGCCCGCCGGCCGGGCGGAACCCGCGCCGCACCCGGACCGGGCGCGCTAACCTGGGGCGGCCCACGACCCGGGACACGCCCGGCACCCGAGACACGCGGAGCAGCGGTGGCAGCGCAACTCGACCTCGACCTCCTGGAATTCGCCGTGCTCACCGGCAGGGCGGGGAGCACGCGGATCCCCACCGTCGCCGCCTACAACCGGCAGGACCCGCCGAACGTCGACACCGGCGACATCACCGCCGAGCTCCGCGCCGCCGAGCAGCGCTGCCGCGAACGGGGCCTGCTCCGGCCGGGCGGCCGCGTCGAGGACGGCGCGTTCGAACTGCTGCGCTCCTACCGCGAGTGCGGTGTCGAGTACGACCTGCGGTTCACCGCCCAGCAGGGCGACGAGCTGCGCGCCTGCGTCTCGGAGACCAGCACCGGCGGCACCCGCACCGTCGTCCGGCGCGGACGCGTCACCGTCCACCCCGTCCGCCCCGGCGATGCCGTCCCGGCCCTCATCTCGCTGCTGCCGCAGCACCCGGCGATGCGCATCCGCCCGATCCAGCTGAACCTGCAGAAGGTGCGCTCCGCGCACGAGGAGGTCACCCGGCAGTGGGCCGCGGAGGACCCGCGGGCCGTGGAGCACGGGCTGCGCCGCCACGGCGTCAACCTCGTCGACTACCGCAAGGCCGTGCGCCTGCTGGACACCCCGAAGCTCGGAGCGGGCGAACTCGGCGCGACCGTGTTCGGCTGGGAACGGCGCGAGGTGCGCGGCGACCAGACACTGCGCATCCTCGACCTGGAACAGGGCCGCGTCGCCGTGTACAACGGCAGCGGCCAACGGCTCGTCGCGGGCTGCGACGCGGGCACGGTCAAGCGGGTGCTCGGCGAGATCGTCGCCGAGGCCCGCGAGGAGAACGCCTGGTGACCGGCTCGTGCCGAGCGGCGCGCCGAGCCGGACGAACCGACGCGCAGACGAGGAGCGCACCGAGGTGATCGACCCGGTTCCCGACATCGAGCTCAACGACGGCGCGCTGATCCCGCAGCTGGGGTTCGGGGTGTACCAGATCGACCCGGCCGAGACCGCTCAGGCGGTGACCACCGCCCTGCAGGCCGGGTACCGGCACGTGGACACGGCGGCGGCCTACCGCAACGAGCGGCAGGTCGGCGAGGCCGTCCGCGCGGCGGGCGGATCCGTCCACGTCACGACCAAGTACCTCAACCCCACCGAGGACCACGGCGCCCGGGACGCGGCGGAGGCCTTCGCGCGCAGCTTCGAGCGGCTCGGGCTCGACCGCGTCGACCTGTACCTCATCCACTTCCCCGTCGAGGCCGGCGGCGGCTACACCGCCTCGTGGCGCGCGCTGTCCGAACTGCGCGGCGACGGGCGGCTGCGGTCGATCGGCGTCTCCAACTTCACCCCCGAGCAGCTCGGCCGGGTCGTCGACGAGACCGGGGTGACGCCCGCGATCAACCAGGTCGAACTGCACCCGTACTTCCAGCAGGCCGAGCTGCGCCGGGAGCACGTCGCGCGCGGCATCGCCACGCAGGCGTGGGGGCCGCTCGGCCAGGGCGCGGTGCTGGACGACCCGGTGCTGGGCGAGATCGCCGAGGCCCACGGCAAGACGGTGAGCCAGGTGGTGCTGCGCTGGCACCTGCAGCTGGGCGTCGTCGTCATCCCCAAGTCGGTCACGCCGAGCCGCATCCGGGAGAACTTCGACGTGTTCGACTTCCGGCTCGGCGAGGACGAGATGCGGGCGATCGAGCAGCTCGACCGGCCGGACGGTCGCGTCGGTCCCGATCCGCACACCTTCGCGTTCCCGAAGGAGCGCATCGACGAGGAGTGAACCGCGGCACCGGGCTGCTGCTCCCGGCGCCCGGCCGCAGCTGCCGCGGACGAACTCGGCCGCCGGGCGGTCGGGGTTCACGTGCTGCCGTCGAGCTCCTCGTGCACGACGCGGCGTGCGATGGCTTCGACGTCCTCGGCGCTGACGGGCGCACCACCGCCGTGCACCTGCTGAGCCAGCAACCGCCGCACCAGGGCGGAAGGGGAAACGTGTTCAGCACGGGCACGTGCCCGCAGCGCCTCGTCCAACTCACGTGAAATGCGCACGTGCAGCGGAACGTCGAGCGGCTGATCAGCCGCCTCGGCCGCTTCGGCGGCCGCAGCCTCGGCTTCCTCCTCGGCAACGGCGGCACGGATCGCTCGGTGGCGTTCGCGGCGACGCCGCGTCTCCTCCGTCTCAGTCATCGCCCCTCCCCAAGTTGCCCGTGTACTCTCGCAGCTCTCGCCCGCGTGTCTTCCACGCAGTCACCCCCGAGTCGTCCTCCGGATCGACGATGATCGTGAGCACGCAGTCAGCCCCGGGCGAGAAACCGACCACGCGTGTGTACCCAACACGACTGCGCGGATCCGGCGCGAACACCAATCGGTCGGGATCAGCCGCAGCTTCCTGCGTCCACTCAGGTTCGAGATCCAGCGCCCCGGGATAACGAAGCGACCGGTGCCGAATGTGCGCAGCATCCTCCTCGTCCCACCACAGCACGTCGCCCACAGCCTCAGTGTGGCACAACATGTGACATCGTGCTGCGCGCGAATGTCTCGGCGCCGGGCTGCTGCTCCCAGCGCTCGGCCGCTTCGGCCGCCGGGCGGTCGAGGTTCACGTGCTGCCGTCGAGCTCCTCGTGCACGACGCGGCGTGCGATGGCTTCGACGTCCTCGGCGCTGACGGGCGCACCACCGCCGGTCCGGCCCCGCGAGCGCCGCGGGCGCTCGGCCCGTCCACCCGGGGAGCACGTGCGCGGTGATCCGCCCCGCGGCGCACGGCAACACCCCGCCGGGCTCACCGCAGCAGGGTGGGGGCTTCCGGATCGGCGAGCAGGGCGGCGAGGGCGAAGCGCTCGTGCCAGCACCCGGCGACCCAGCTCAACGCGCGGGCCAGCCCGTCGGCCGTCCGCTCCGCGTGCACCCGGTCGCGGTCGTCCACCCACCAGTGCACGCGCCAGTCCCGCTCGGAGCCGCGCACGGTCAACTTGTCGTGCAGCAGCACCTCCCCCTCCGGCACGGCCAGCCCGAGCAGCTCGCAAGCCGCCTCGACCCGCGCCACCTCGCGCCACACCTGCGGGGAGCCCTCGCCGACGACGGCGTGCCCGTCCTCCTCCGAGGCCAGCGGCAGGTCGAGCAGCTCCGCCAGCGCGTCCGCGTCGAAGCGGTCCGGGCTGCCGCCGGCCACCACCAGCGGGGGCTCCAGCACGCCCGTCATCCACGGCTCGTCGAGCACCACCGCCCGCTGCGCCGGCGCCGTCGCCCCGGACACCGAGCGCACCGCCTCCGGCGGGGTGAGCTCCTCCGGCTCGACCGCACCGCGCGCGACCGCGTCCGCCAGCGCCTGGTGCGCGCGCAGGCCCGTGCCCGCGCGCACGGTGCGCTCGGGGTCGCCGAGGCGCTGCAGCAGGTCCGCCGCATCGGCGGTGTCGACCACCCGCAGCCGGGTGCGCACCCCGGCCAGGCGCAGCTGCTCCGCGCTCAGCCCCACGTCCGGGACCGGGTCGTACAGCCCGGTCAGCTCGGTGGCCTCCGGCAGCCGCCAGAAGCGCGGCGCGCGCCCGCCGAGCACCGCGTAGCGCGCGATCCACCAGGCCGCGTGGTTGTTCGGCTCGCGCAGCGCGTGCGCGGTCTCCGGGGAGGAGGTGAGCAGGCGCAACGCACGCGGCCAGGCGTTCGCGGCGACCAGGTCCAGGTCGCGGATGCCGACGAACCGCGCCGGCGGCCACGTCTCCGCGCTGGCCGAGCACTGCCGCCACCACTCGCCGCTGTCGGGGAAGTCCTCGTCCGGTTCGGTCGGCTCCTCCTCGACGTGCACCGAGAACGTGTCCAGCACACCGATCGAGCGCAGCAGCTCCCGCGGCCACTCGGCGGCGACGTCCGCGTCGAGCACGCCCAGCGCCGCCTCCGGCCCGACCACGTCCGCGTCGAGCACCGGCAGCAGCTCCGCGTCCGGCAGCAGCAGCTCGTCCGCGCGGCGGAACTCGCCGTCCCGGTCGGGCAGGGCCAGCGCCCCCATCCACGGGCGCTCCCGCGCCAGCGAGGCCAGCCGCAGCACGGCCTGGGCCAGCGGTGCGGTGTCCACACCGGAGCGGGCGTCGGCGACGCTGCTCTCCACCGCGTCCACGAGCGCGGGCGCGTCGAGCAGTTCCGCCGAGTCCACGGAACTCGCGCCGAGGCGCGTCAGCAGCGGGTGCACCGCGTCGACGTGGGCGATCCGCAGCCCGGAGATGTCCAATTCGGACAGCAGTCGGGCGATCTCCGGATCGTCGTGGTCGGCCAGCAGCACGTCCCGCACGCCGCGCACGGTGCGCCCGTCGATGAGCGGCACCGGCAGCGAGGCGAGGTCCTCCCGCGCGTGCGGATCGGTGCGCTCCACCGGTTCGAGCGCGGCGTAGAGGCCGTACCACCAGGTGGGCTCGCGCTGCAGGTCGGACACGGCGGCGACGACGTCGCCCGCGGTCAGGCGCGGCACTTCGACGGCGTGCAGGGCGCGGCGGTGCCGCGCCTCGGAGAAGTCGGCGCGCAGCAGGCCGTCGAGCACGCCGCGCAGCGCCTCCACCAGCTCCTCGGAGGGCGTGTCCAGCACCTTCGCCCGGCAAGGCGCGACGGCGGCGCCGCCGGCGGTGACGAGCCAGTCGGTCACCCGCAACCGGTCCCACACCGCCTGCCGCAGCCGGTCATCCACATCGGACAGCGGGAAGTCGGGCAGCGGGACGAGCGCGGGGCGCTGCTCCGGGGCGAGCTTCCGCAGCAGCTCCGGGTAGCACTCGGCGGCGTGCGCGAGCACCGCGTTCGCCGCGGTGGAGCTGACCACGCGGCGCCGGTCCGCCTCCAGCGGCACGGAGGCCAGCAGCCGCGCGGGCAGCGACAGGCGCTCCTCGGTCGGAGTGGGCGCGTGCAGCACGTCGGTGGACAGCGGCAGCACCGCGCCGCCGTCGTCTACGGGAACGGCCCAGCACACGCGCCACCGCGCGGAGTGCCGCGCCTCCGCACCGAGCTCGGACACGGCGGACTCGGAGTGCGCACCGGACTCGCGGTGCACCAACCAGCGGTCGGCGCCCTCCGGCCCGTGCACCACGACGCCGTCGGCACCGACGTCCTCGCGGTGCCACACCCGCTCGCCGCAGCGGACCTCCCGCAGGGCGGGCAGCGCCAGCAGCAGGTCGGCGACCTGCTCGACCAGGGCCGCCCGCAGCTCCTCGACGTCCACATCGGACCGCAGGGGCAGGCGCACCTCGGTGGCGAACCCCTCGGGCGGGCGCTCGTCAGCGGGCCAGGCCAGCCGCAGCACCGGAACGGCGCCCTGCCTGCGCTGCAGCTCCTCGTCCGGGCCGGGCAGCCGCGCGGCCTCGGCCCGCGTGCGCTCGGCGGAGAACGCGACACCGCCCGTGGTGGAGACCACGGCGGGCTCGTCGGAGACCGACAGCACCGCGGCGAAACCCACGCCGAACCGGCCGATCTCGGTGCCGGTGCGCTTGGCCGAGGCGCGCAGCGAAGCGAGCGCTGCCACGCCGTCGGCCGTCAGCGGGACGCCGGTGTTGGCCACCCGCAGCAGGCCCTGCTCGAACTCGACGCGCAGCGCACCCGGGCGCTCCGCGGCGGCGGCCGCGTCGGCGGCGTTCTGCGCGAGCTCGACGAACAACCGCTCCCGGTACCCGCCGAGGCGCAGGTCCTCCTCGGCGTTGGCGTCCTCGCGGAAGCGCGTCGGGGAGGACTCCCAGGCCTCCAGCACGGCCCGCCGCAGACCGGCCGTGTCGAACGGGTCGGTCCCGTCGGCGGACCCGCCGGAGCTCACCCGTCCTCCGGGTCCCGCGATTCGAAGTCCAACGTGGTGTCGTCGTAGACGACCTCGGCCACCGGCACCGAGGAGGAGGTGTCCACCTCCGCCTCGGAGTGCGCCCCGCAGCCGTACTCCACGTGCACCACTTGCCCGTCGGCCGGTGCCGACCCGTTGGCGCAGACGCCGAAGGCCGCGCCCATCGAGCCGGCGAGCTTGACGAAGAACCCGCAGGTGGCGCAGGTCCCCGGCGCCAAGCGGGCCATCTCCGCCTCCGGGCCGCGCTCGCCCCGCCACCGCTCGGCGGCGAAGGTGCGGCCCTCGGGGCTGAGCACCCGGCTGCGGCCGAGGCCGACCTCGTCGATGAGGGCCTGCTCCTCCGGGTCCTCGCCGGCCAGGTAGCCCGGGGACAACCGCGGGTCGTCGTCCGGGGTCGGCAGCAGGTCGCCCGCGCCGAAGTCCTCCGGCCGCACCCGCTCGCTCCACGGCACCCAGTCCGGCGCGATCAGGGCGTCCGGGCCGGGCAGCAGGACGACCTCGCTGACGGTGACGGGTTCGCCGGGTCCGGCGCTCGCCACGGTCACGGCCCAACGCCAGCCCACGTAACCCGGGTAGTGCGCCTCGAAGTAGTGCGTGGCGGAGTGGGCGTCCTCGGTGCGCGCTCCGACGTGCTCGCCCACCGGGTTCGTCCCGTCCGCGGCCTGGGTCAGCACGGGGGACCGGATCGCGCCGTCCGCCGGGCGGGCCTCGTCGACGGCCGCCGCCCGGGCAACCTCGACCGCGGCGGTGAGCTCCGCGCTCGACTCCGGCTGCCCGCCGTCCGCGTTCGGGGTCACCGCATCTGGACTGGTCATCGGAGCAGGCATAGGGGTCACGGCACCGATTGTGCCCCATCGGCA
The DNA here is from genome assembly GCF_054782015.1 of Salinifilum aidingensis. Lineage (NCBI taxonomy): Bacteria > Bacillati > Actinomycetota > Actinomycetes > Pseudonocardiales > Pseudonocardiaceae > Salinifilum > Salinifilum aidingensis. Next base: position 526,478 of record NZ_BAAGTH010000001.1, read on the forward strand.
GCGTTCCACCGCGTGCGTCCCCACCGTCCCGTGTGACGCGGCGGGCTCCTGTGCCAGGCTGCTGCCATGCGGTCGGCGCTCGTGCGAACCATGTTGCTGGCGTGCTGCCTGCTGCCCGCGGCGTGCACGACGCACGTACCACCGCAGGACGACAGCCACCGTGAGGACGAGCAAACCGATCAGGGCGTGCGGCACACGCAAAGCGTCCCACGCCTCCGAGCGGAAGTGACCGCCACGCTCCCGCACGACCGCTCCTCGTTCACCCAAGGTCTGGAACTCCACGACGGGACCCTCTACGAGAGCACCGGTACCTACGGCGGCTCCGCGCTGCGGGCGCTCGACCCGGCGACCGGGCGCGTGCGCTCCGAGAGGCGGTTGCCCGCGGACCTGTTCGGCGAGGGGATGACCGTCGTCGACGACCGTATCTGGCAGCTGACCTGGCAGGAAGAGGTCGCCCTCGTGCGCTCGGCCGACACCCTGGATGAGCTGCGACGGGTCCCTTACGACGGCGAGGGCTGGGGGCTGTGCTCCGACGGCCGCAGGCTCATCTCCAGCGACGGCAGCGCGCAGCTGGACTTTCACGATCCAGCGACGTACGAGCCGCGCGGGAGCGTGCGCGTGCACCTGGACGGGCGCGCGGTCACGCAGATCAACGAGCTGGAGTGCGTGGGCGACCAGGTGTGGGCCAACCTCTGGCACAGCGACCACCTCGTGCGCATCGACCCGGGCACCGGCGCCGTCACGGCCGTCGTCGACGCCACCGGCCTGCTCACGCGGGCCGAACGCGCCCGGGCCGACGTGCTCAACGGGATCGCGAAGGTCCCCGGCACCGACGAGTACCTGCTCACCGGCAAGAACTGGCCGCACCTGTTCCGGGTCCGGTTCGTGCCCGAGTAGTCCGCGCGGCGGCCGGCCCCCGGAACCTCCCGCGGACGGCCCGGCGGACGCGCCGCGCCGTCCCTGATCCGGACGGCCCGCGCCGCATAGCTTAGGCTCGACGACCGTGCATCGCGGATGGAAACCACTGCTGGCGACCGCCGTCGTCGTCCTGGCCGCCGGGTGCGGAGCACCCGGGAAGCCCGAGGTCACCTTCTACTCGCACGGCGAGTCGGTCCCTGCGGCGCCGACGCAGCACTGCGAGCCGCGGGGCGGGGACTGCTCCTCCGACCCGGAGGCGGCCGAGCAGCTGCGCGTCCCACCGGGCGAACCGGTGCAGATCTCCGTGCCCCAGGAGGTGGCGGAGGCGCCGTGGCAGGTCGCGTTCGTCTACCGCGGCACCGACGGCGCGGAGGTGGACCAGCGCTCCCCGGTGTTCGCCCCCGGTGAGCGGCACGCCTACACCCTGCGCCTCCCTCCCGGCGCGGCGCAGCTGGAGCACGTGGAGGTGCAGCGCTACTCCGCCGTCCTCGCCCCGGGAGCCGAGGGCGGCGTGAACTTCGTCATCGGCGGGGCCTGGGTGGTCGACGCCACCCGGTGAGCGCTCCGGCAGCACCGGCCGCTGCCCGGCCGGGCAGTGCTCGCCGGCGCCCGCGAGGCTTCCCGGCCGCCGGCGGGGGGACCGCCCGGCAGCCCCGCGAGTCCGGCAGCCCAGCGGGCCAGCAGCAGTCCAGCGGGCCGGGAACTCCAGCGAGCCCGGCAGCCCCAACGGGCGGGAGGCCCGCACCGGGGTCAGTCGGTGCCGCCCGGGTCGAGCTCCCGCGCCACGGCGCGGACGACCTCGCCGACGCGCTTGGCCGACTTCTTGTCCGGGTACTTGCCGCGCTGCAGGTCGGGCAGCACGCGGGCCTCGAGCAGCTTGATCATGTCCTCGACCATGCCGTGCAGCTCATCGGCGGGACGACGGCGCGCCTCCACCACCGACGGCGGCGGGTCCTGCAGCTCCACCCGCAGCGCCTGCGGGCCGCGGCGCCCCTGGGCCATGTCGAAGCTGACGCGCTGCCCGGTTTTGAGCGTGTCCACTCCGGACGGCAGCGCCGAGGTACGCACGTACACGTCCTCCCCGCCGTCCTGGGTCAGGAAGCCGAAGCCCTTGTCCGCGTCGAACCACTTGACCCTGCCGGTCGGCACTGTCCTCACCGTTCCCTGTCGCCTGCCCCCGGCCACGGCCCGGGCGCTCGAGTGTCGTCTTCCTGGTCTGCGCGCCGTGCCGGCCACCGCCGCGGCGACCCGCCCGGCACGAACGAAAGCGCCCCGTGACGCCGCTCGATACGGGCGCGCCGGGACGCGTCACTCCAAGCCTACCCCGCGACCGAGGCACCTCCCCAGCCTCACCGACCGGCCGATTGTCCCGCCCGGAACGCGGCGGGCCGCAGCGGCGCCGGCGGCTACCCGCCGCGCACCTCCTCACCCGCGGCAACGCCGCCGGCCTGGCCGGCCACCGAGGCCAGCCACGGCGCGAAGGCGGCGAGGTCGTCGAAGACCACGTCGGCGCCGCGCTCGGCGAGCTCCGCGGCGGAGTGCGGCCCGGTGGCCACGGCGACGGCCAGCGCACCGGCGGCCCGGGCGCCCTCGACGTCACCCGGGTGATCACCCACGTAGACGGCGGCGCCCTCCGCGCGCAGGACCTCGCCCTTGGCCGCGGCGAAGACGTCCCCGGCGAGCCGGTCGACCTCCCACCCCAGGTGGTCCAGGTGCCGCTGCGCGTTCGACGTCCACTTGCCGGTGACCACGAGCACGCGGCCGCCGAGCGCGCGCACCTGCGCCACGGCCGCGGCGGCGCCGGGCATCGGGTCGGTCACGGCGACGACGGTCTCCGGGTAGATCTCGCGGTAGTGCCGGGCCAGGTCGTCGACGAGCGCCTCGTCGACGCCGTGGTCGCGCAGCATCCGTTCGCTGGGCGGGCCGAGGTTGTCGGCGAAGTAGCGCCCGTCGAGGGGGACGCCGCGCTCCTCGCCCACCCGGTCGTAGGCGCGGCGGATGCCGCGGCGCGGGTCGATGAGCGTCATGTCGAGGTCGAAGCCGACGGTCGGGCGGGCGGGTATCGGGGCGGCGCGCACCCGACCGAGCCTAGTGAGTCCGCGGATCGGCCGGCGCAGTGGATCCGGCAGCACCGGCGCACCGCGACCACGACGGGGGCACCGATGTTGACGCGAAACTGATCCGTGCCGAAAATCGTTGCACACGTCACCCACGCACCGGGTTGGAGTCCGCCATGAGCGCCACGCACCCCGCGCACCGCGAAGGTTTCCACTCCCTGGCCGCCGGCGGGCTCAACTGGGACTCGCTGCCGCTGCGCCTGTTCGGCAAGGGCAACGCGAAGTTCTGGAACCCGGCCGACATCGACTTCAGCCAGGACGCCGAGGACCTGGCCGCGCTCACCGAGGAGGAGCGGCAGAGCGTGGCCGGGCTGTGCGCGCAGTTCATCGCCGGCGAGGAGGCCGTCACCCAGGACCTGCAGCCGTTCATGGCCGCGATGGCCGCCGAGGGCCGCTTCGGCGACGAGATGTACCTGAGCCAGTTCTGCTTCGAGGAGGCCAAGCACACGCAGGTCTTCCGGCTGTGGATGGACGCGGTCGGGCTGACCGAGGACCTGCACCCGCTCGTCGCGGAGAACCCCGGGTACCGCGCGATCTTCTACGAGGAGCTGCCGAAGGCGCTGCACGCCCTGCACCACGACCCGAGCCCGCGCAACCAGGTCCGCGCCTCGGTGACCTACAACCACGTGGTCGAGGGGACGCTGGCGCTGACCGGGTACTACTCGTGGAACAAGATCTGCCGCAGTCGCGGCATCCTGCCCGGGATGCAGGAGGTCATCCGCCGCATCGGGGATGACGAGCGCCGCCACATGGCCTGGGGGACGTTCACCTGCCGCCGGCACGTGGCCGCCGACGACGCGATGTGGGACCACATCCAGGAGGAGATGGACCGGCTGCTGCAGCACGCCGTCACCCAGATCCAGTGGCGGCCCGACGACGCCCCCGCCGAACCTCCGTTCGCCCTGGACAACGACGAGCTCGTCAACTACGCCTCCGACCGCGCCGGGCGCCGCCTCGGCGCGATCTCCAGCGCGCGCGGCATGCCGCTGGCACGCATCGACGTGGACGCCGCGCCGGAGCGGTTGGAGGAGCAGTTCGGCGCGGAGGACGCCGCCGAACTCGCCAAGCTGGACTAGCCGCCAAGCTGGACCAGCCGATGAGCGCTCCGGCGACGCGGGGCCGGCCGAGCTCCGCCTCGCGGCACGCCGCCAAGCACCGCCTGGTGAACTTTTCGCGTGGGGATTCAAAGGGTGGGTGCAACATTGCTGGGATGGCTACGAGTTTGTCGTCGATGCAGCAGCAGCTGGTGTGGTGGTGGCACCGTCGTGGGGCCACCGTGTCGGCGGTGGCCCGGCTGGTGGCGGTCTCCCGTGCGGTGGTGGAACGGTTCCTCAACGAGCATGGTGGGATCGCTCCACACCCGCGGCGGCGGCATCCGCAGGCGTTGACTCCTTCCGAGCGGGAAGACATTTTCGCCGGGCTGGCCGCGGGGTGGACGTATACCGCGATCGCGGCCGGGCTGGGCCGGTGGGTCTCGACGGTCTCGCGGGAGGTGGCCCGCAACGGCGGCCGCGAGCACTACCGGCCGGCCCAGGCCGAACAGGCCGCCGCCGCACGGGCACGACGCCCGAAGGCCTCGAAACTGGCCGACCAGCCGCAGTTGGCCGCCTGGATCACCGACCGGCTGCTCGACCGGTGGTCACCGCGGCAGATCGCGGCCCGGCTGCCGCAGGAGTTTCCCCATGATGCGGGCATGCGCCTCTCGCACGAAACGATCTATCGCAGCCTGTATGTGCAGTCCCGCGGCGAGTTCCGCCACGAGCTGACCCGGTATCTGCGGCAGCGCCACTCCCGCCGCCGGCCGCAGGGCCAGCCCGGCGAGACGCGGGGCCGACTGCCCGATGCGGTACCGCTGTCGGCCCGGCCGGCCGAGGCCGACGACCGCGCCGTACCCGGCCACTGGGAAGGCGATCTGATCCTCGGCCGCGGGGGTTCGGCGATTGCCACCCTGGTCGAGCGGCACTCCCGCTTCGTCCTGCTCACCGCCCTACCGCAGGGCAAAACCGCCGAGGCCGTCGCCGAGCAGCTGGCCAGCACCATCACCCGCCTGCCCAGCCAGCTGCGCCGCAGCCTCACCTGGGACCAAGGCAAGGAAATGGCCCAACACGCGTGGTTTTCCGTGGCCACCGGACTGCCCGTCTACTTCTGCCCACCGGGAACCCCATGGCTGCGCGGCAGCAACGAAAACACCAACCGCCTGCTGCGGGACTTCCTACCCAAAGGCACCGACCTGTCCACCCACAGCCAGGCCGACCTCGACACCATCGCCACCACACTCAACACCCGCCCCCGCTGGACCCTCAACTGGGCCACCCCCGCCGAAACCCTGCACCCCACCCTCGTTGCACCCACCCCATGAACCCGCCCGGGAAATGTCCAAACCCCAGGTCAGCCGTGCCCTTCCAGGGCGCGGTTCACGCGGAGGTGCCTTCTCGGCACGTTTTCCGGGAGGCCGGGGTCGCCCCCGAGCGCCGCGGGGGCCGGGAGCCTCCAGGTCGAGTCAATCCAGGCCGAGCAGCTTCTTGGCCTCCTCGCGCATCTCCACCTTGCGGATCTTGCCCGTGACGGTCATCGGGAACTCGTCGACCACGTGCACGTACTTCGGGATCTTGTAGTGCGCCAGGTGGCCGCTGCAGAACTCGCGCAGGCCCTGCGCCGTGAGCTCCTCCGCGCCCTCGCGCAGCCGCAGCCAGGCCATGAGCTCCTCGCCGTAGCGCTCGTCCGGCACGCCGACGACCTGCGCGTCCACGACGTCCGGGTGCGTGTGGAGGAACTCCTCGATCTCGCGGGGGTAGATGTTCTCCCCGCCGCGGATGACCATGTCCTTGATCCGGCCGGTGATGCCGACGTAGCCGTGCTCGTCCATCACCGCCAGATCGCCGGTGTGCATCCAACGCGCCGAGTCGATCACCTCGGCGGTGCGCTCCGGTTGCCGCCAGTAGCCCAGCATCACCGAGTACCCGCGCGTGCACAGCTCGCCCGCCGAACCGCGCGGCAGCGTGCGACCCGTCTCCGGGTCGACGACCTTGACCTCCAGGTGCGGGCCGACCCTGCCCACGGTGGACACGCGCCGGTCGACCGAGTCGTCGGGGCGGGTCTGCGTGGACACCGGCGAGGTCTCGGTCATGCCGTAGCAGATCGACACCTCGGACATGCCCATCCGGTCGATGACCTGCTTCATCACCTCCACCGGGCACGGCGAACCCGCCATGATGCCGGTGCGCAGCGAGCTCAGGTCGTACGAGTCGAAGTCCGGCAGGTCCAGCTCGGCGATGAACATCGTCGGCACCCCGTACAGCGACGTGCAGCGCTCCGCCTGCACCGCGGACAGGGCCGCGGCCGGTTCGAACGCCTCGCCCGGGATCACCATCGCCGCGCCGTGGCTCGTGCACGCCAGGTTGCCCATCACCATGCCGAAGCAGTGGTAGAAGGGCACCGGGATGCACACCCGGTCCTGCTCGGTGTAGCGGCACAGCTCGCCGACGAAGAAGCCGTTGTTGAGGATGTTGTGGTGCGACAGCGTCGCGCCCTTCGGGAAGCCCGTCGTGCCGGACGTGTACTGGATGTTGATCGGGTCGTCGGCCGACAGCTGCGCCTGCCGCCGACGCACCGCGTGCACGTCGGTACCCGCCGCCAGGCGTCCCCACTCCTCGGTGTCGAGGAACACCACCCGCTCCAGCTCCGCGCAGCGGTCGCGCACCTCGCCGAGCATGGCCGCGTAGTCGGAGCTCTTGAAGCTCCGCGCGGAGACCACCACGCGGATGCCCGCCTGCCCGAGCACGTACTCCAGCTCGTGCGTGCGGTAGGCGGGGTTGATGTTGACCAGGATCGCGCCGATCTTCGCGGTCGCGTACTGCACGAGCGTCCACTCGGCGCGGTTCGGCGCCCAGATGCCGACGCGGTCGCCGACCTCGATGCCCGCGTCGAGCAGCCCCGCCGCGAGCGCCTCCACGTCCGCGAGGAACTCCCGGTACGTCCAGCGCCGCCCGGTCGAGCGCTCGACCAGCGCGTCCCGCTCCGGGAACGACGCCACCGTCCGGTCCAGGTCGGCGCCGATCGTGTCCCCGAGCAGCGGCGTGTCCGACGTGCCGGACGCGTAGCTGGGCGGGCCCTGCTCGGCCGGCGCCGCTCCCGTTCGCGTGCTCTCCATCCCGACGCCCTCCCGACAAGACGTGAACCGGGCGTGTGCCGCGGCCCCGGCGGCCCGGCGCGGCACCACCGCACCTCGCCGACCCGCTCCGGGACCGATGCGGACATCCTGCACGCTGGCCGGGGCGGGCGAAAGAGGTGCGCGCGGCGCGGCGCGGGAGGACCGCGGCCGCCGGTCGGCGGAGCTCACCGGAACGAGTAGGGCGAGTCGCTGTCGACGATCCGCTTGCCCAGCGGCAGCAGCGACACCGGGACGAGCTTGAAGTTCGCGATCCCCAGCGGGATCCCGATGATCGTCACGCACATGAGGACACCGGTGGCGATGTGCCCGAGCGCCAACCACCACCCGGCGAGGACGAACCAGACGACGTTGCCCACGGCCGACATGGCCCCCGCGTCCGGGTCGTCGACCAGGCGCTTGCCGAAGGGCCACAGGGCGAACGCGGTCATCCGGAACGCCGCGATCCCCAGCGGGATCCCGATGATCGTCACGCACAGCAGGATCCCGGCCAGGCCGTACCCGAGGGCGAGCCACAGCCCGCCGAACACCAGCCAGATCAGGTTCAGCAGCAGACGCATCCCAGCGCCTCCTCTCACACGGCGAACGGGTCACGCGGCGAACGGGTCGTCGACGTGGTCGACGAGGTCGGCCACCGAGCCGAGCACCTTCGTCGGCCGGTACGGGAACTTCTCGGCGGTGCTCTCGTGGGAGAGCCCGGACAGCACGAGGATCGTCTGCAACCCCGATTCCAACCCGGAGCGCACGTCGGTGTCCATCCGGTCGCCGATCATGAGCGTGTGCTCCGAGTGCGCCCCCAGCGCCCGCAGCGCCGAGCGCATCATCAGCGGGTTGGGCTTGCCGATGTAGTACGGGCTGCGGCCGGTCACCCGCTCGATGAGCGCGGCCACCGCACCGGTCGCGGGCAGCGTGCCCTCCGGGCTGGGCCCCTTCTCGTCCGGGTTCGTGGCGATGAACCGGGCACCCCCCTCGACCTGGCGGATCGCGCGGGTGATCGCCTCGAAGCTGTAGGTGCGGGTCTCGCCGATGACGACGTAGTCCGGATCCCGGTCGGTGAGGATGTAGCCGATGTCGTGCAGCGCGGTGGTCAGCCCGGACTCGCCGACGACGTAGGCCGAACCGCCGGGGCGCTGCTTGTCGAGGAACTGCGCCGTGGCCAGCGCCGAGGTCCAGATCGCCTCCTCGGGGATGTCCAGACCGCCGCCGAGCAGGCGCGCCCGCAGGTCGCGCGGGGTGTAGATCGAGTTGTTCGTGAACACCATGAACGGGATGCCGCGCTCGCGCAGCGCGGTGAGGAAGCGCTCCGCCCCGGGCACCGGGTTCTGCTCGTGGACGAGCACGCCGTCCATGTCCATCAGGTAGGTCCATCGCGGTGTATCAGTCACGCCCGCATGATCCACCGGACACGGGGTGGATGGCCACTTCGGTCGCCTTGATCGCGAACCACACCCGCTCCTCCGGCACCAGCCCCAGCTCGGCCACCGCCGCCGGCGTGACGTCCGCGGCCAGGGCGCGCCCCTCGGCGCGCGCCCGCACCCGCACCACGTCGCCGCGCGGCTCCAGCGCCGCCACCCGCACCTGGACGGCGTTGCGCGGGCTGCCCTCCGGCCGGTGGCGGTGCACCGCCACCGCGCTGGGCGCGAACACGGCCACCGCCTGCTCGGCGGCACCGAGCGGTTCGCCGAGCTGGCCGCGCAGCGAGGTCGGTCCGAACTGCACGCCCGCGTGGCGCACCGGACCGGGCACGAGGTTCACCCCGGCCAGCCGCGCGGTGAACTCGTCGGTGGGCCGCGCCAGCACCTGCCGCGTGGGGCCCTGCTCGACGACGCGGCCGTCGACGAGCACGGCGATCCGATCGGCGAGCACCACCGCGTCCAGCACGTCGTGCGTGACGAGCACGCTCGGCTGCGCGCGCTGCCGCAGCACCCGGTGCAGCAGGGAGCGCATCGCGGGAGCGGCGTCCACGTCCAGCGCGGCCAGCGGCTCGTCCAGCAGCAGCAGGCCCGGTTCGGCCGCCAGCGCGCGGGCCAGGGCCACCCGCTGCGCCTGCCCGCCGGACAGCGCGGCCGGCCGGTGCCGCGCGAGATCGCCCGCGTCCACCTCGGACAGCCACGCGCGGGCCCGGTGGCGCGCCCGCGCCCGGCGCGCACCGCGGACGCGGGGGCCGAACGCCACGTTGTCCTCGGCGGTGAGGTGGGGGAACAGCAGCGGTTCCTGCGCCAGCAGCCCCACGCCGCGCCGGTGCGTGGGCAGGTTCCGGCCGCCTCCGGTGTCCACCCAGGTCCGCCCGTCCACGAGCACCGAACCCTCGTCGGGCGCCAGCAGGCCGGCGAGCACCGACAGCAGCGTCGACTTCCCCGCGCCGTTCGGCCCGAGCACGCCGAGCACCTCGTCCGCGGGCACCCGCAACCGGGTGCGCAGCTCGAAGGCCTCCCGGCTGACCCGGACGTCCGCGGACAGGCCGTCCCGCCCGCTCATGACCGCCCCGCGACCGACCGGGGACGTGCCACCACGATCACCACCAGAGCCACCACCACCAGCAGCAACGACATCGCCACGGCCGCGTCCACGTCCGTCTGCGCCTCGGTGTAGATCGCCAGCGGCAGGGTGCGGGTGCTGCCCTGCAGGCTGCCGGCGAACGTGATCGTCGCGCCGAACTCGCCCAGCGCGCGGGCGAACGTGAGCACCAGGCTCGACCCGAGGGCGGGCAGCAGCAGCGGCAGCGTCACCCGGTGGAACGCCGGCCACGGTCCCGCGCCGAGCGTGGCCGCGACCCGCTCGTACCGCCCACCCGCGGTGCGCAGGGCCCCTTCCAGCCCCACCACGAGGAACGGCATCGCCACGAACGTCTGCGCCAGCACCACGGCCGCCGTGCTGTACGGCAGCTGCACGCCCGCCGCGTCGAGCAGCCCGCCGAGCGGTCCGGTGCGCCCCAGCAGGTACAGCAGCGCGAGCCCGCCGACCACCGGCGGCAGCACCAGCGGCAGCAGCACCACCGCGCGCAGCACCCGCATCCCGCGCAGGCGCGAGCGCGCGAGCACCACGGCCAGCGGCACGCCGAGCACCACCGACAGCGCGGTGGACGCGGCGGCCGTGAGCAGCGACAGCCGCAGCGCGTCCACGGCCGACGCGGACAGCAGCAGCTCCGGCAGCTCGGCCGGGGACACGCGGGTGAGCAGCCCGGCCACGGGCAGCGCGATCAGCGCCAGCGCCAACGCGGCGGGCGGCCACAGCACGCCGGGGACGGACGCGGGGCCGCCGCGGGGCGTGCGCCGACCTGCGGCCGCGATCACCACCACCCCCTCACGGCGCGCCGAACCCGTGCTCGGTGAGCACCTCCCGGCCGCCGCGGCCGCGCACGAAGTCGAGGAACGCGGAGGCCAGCTGCGGCTGCGCGGCGCCCTCCAGCGCGGCGATCGGGTACTCGTTGAGCGCTCCCCGGGCCGCGGGGAAGTCGATCGCCCGCACGTCCTCGCCGGCGCTGCGCGCGTCGGTGACGTAGACCAGCCCGGCGTCGGCCGCTCCGCTCTGCACCTTGCGCAGCACCGACTTGACGTCGTTCTCCTCGCTGTCCGGCTGCAGCCGGGTGCCGGCGATCTCGGCGGCGCGCTGCGTCGCCGCACCGCACGGCACTTCGGGGGCGCAGGTGACGACCGCCGGGCCGGGGCGGGCGAGGTCGTCCAGCGAGGTGATCCCCGCCGGGTTGTCCTTCGGCACGGCGATGACCAGTCGGTTCGTCGCGAAGGTCGCGGGCTCGCCCGCGACCGAGCCGGTCCTGGCGACCTTGCCCATGTTCCCGCGGTCGGCGGAGGCGAACACGTCGGCCTGCCTGCCCTGGCGGATCTGCTCGGCCAACGTGGACGAACCCTGGTAATCGAACCGCACCCGCACCCCCGGGTGCTGCTGCTCGAACCGCTCGCCGAGCTCGTCGAACGAGTCGGTCAACGAGGCCGCGGCGAGCACGGTGAGCGTGCGCTCGCCCGAGTGCGCCGCGCATCCGCCGGCCAGCAGGCCCAGCACGGCCAGCAGGGCGGTGACCAGTGCACCGGTGCGCGCGGGCGGGCGGATCCCCTCCGATCGGTTCACGGCGTTTCCACCACCACGTTCGTGGACTTGACGACCGCGACCGCGCGCGCCCCGGGCACCAGCCCGAGCTCCTCGACGGCCTCGGTGCTCATCAGGGAGACCACCCGGTGCGGTCCGCACTGCATCTCGACTTGGGACATCACCGCGTCGGACCGCACCTCGGTGACGAGGCCGACCCACCGGTTGCGCGCCGAACGCCCCACGGCCGAGGGGTCGGGGGCGCTCCTGGCCTGCTCCCGCGCGAACGCGGCGAGCTCCGCGCCGTCGACCATCAGCCGACCGGCGGAATCGCGCTCGACGGCCAGATGACCGCCTTCGGCCCATCGGCGGACCGTGTCATCGCTGACCCCCAACAGCTCGGCGGCCTCTGCGATCCGGAATTGCGGCATGAACTCCGAGACTACTTCCGCATACGCGGAAAGAACAGGGGTTTTTCCACGCATCCGCGGATTGCTCCGAACGGCCGCGGGGAGTGCGGTCCGCTGAGCACGAGCTGATCCGGGCATTGCCAGCGGCGTTAGGCTCGAATGGTGAGCGTGAACTTGGGCATTCCGGCCGTGAACCAGGCGATCGACACCTCCGCGCGCCCGGACACCCCCTACCTCGTCGACCGGTTCGGCCGCGTCGCCACCGACCTGCGGGTGTCGCTGATCGACAAGTGCAACCTGCGGTGCACCTACTGCATGCCCGCCGAGGGGCTGCCGTGGATGAAGCGCTCGGAGATGCTCGACACCGACGAGATGATGCGCCTCATCCGCATCGCCGTGGAGCGGCTCGGCGTCGACACCGTCCGCTTCACCGGCGGGGAACCGCTGCTGCGCCAGGACCTCGTGGACATCATCACCGCCACCTCGGCGCTGCCCGGGCATCCCAAGACGGCCCTGACGACCAACGGGATCAACCTGGGCGCGCACGCCGAAGCGCTCGTGCGCGGCGGGCTCGACCGGGTCAACGTCTCCCTCGACACGCTCGACCGCGACGTGTTCAAACGGCTCACGCGCCGCGACCGCTTCGACGACGTGCTCGACGGTCTGCGCGCGGCCAAGCGCATGGGGCTCGAACCGGTGAAGGTCAACGCGGTGCTCATGCGCGGCATCAACGAGCACGAGACCTGCGACCTGCTGGAGTACTGCCTCGAGCACGGCTACGAGCTGCGCTTCATCGAGCAGATGCCGCTGGACGCCCAGCACGAGTGGGACCGCGACGCGATGGTCACCGCGGGCGAGATCCTGCAGCGCCTCGGCGAGCGATTCGCGCTCGCGCCCGACTCCGCCGAACGCGGCTCGGCCCCCGCGGAGCGCTGGCTCGTCGACGGCGGCCCCGGCACGGTCGGCGTGATCGGTTCGGTGACCCGCCCGTTCTGCTCCACCTGCGACCGCACGCGGCTGACCGCCGACGGGCAGCTGCGCTCGTGCCTGTTCTCCACCGAGGAGACGGACCTGCGGGCCGCGCTGCGCGGCGGCGCGGACGACGAGGAGATCATCCGGCTCTGGCAGCGGACGATGTGGGCGAAGAAGGCCGGGCACGGCGTCGACGAGCCGGGCTTCGCCCAGCCGGACCGGCCGATGAGCTCGATCGGAGGATGAGGCGTTGACGACCGCGGCGCAGCCGGAGGAAGCCCGACCGGAGGGGGCGCGTTCTGCTGGGCCCCGACCGGAGGGGGCCCAGCCGGAGGGATCCCTCCAGGACGGGGCCCTGCGGTCGTCGGCACCGCCCGCGGCGGAGACCACCACCGCGCGCGTGCGGTACTTCGCCGGAGCGCGCGCGGCAGCGGGCGGCGTGGCCGAGGAGGACGTCCCGATTCCCGCTGCGCGGGCCTGCGTGGCCGACGTGCTCTCCGCGATCGCCGAGCGCCACGGCAGCGAGCTGGAACGCGTCCTCGCGGCGTGCAGCTTCCTGCTCGACGAGGTGAGCACCCGCGACCGCGCGGCACCGGTGCCGGAGGGGTCCGTGCTGGACGTGCTGCCGCCGTTCGCCGGAGGCTGATCGCGGCTGCTGCGCTCCGGTGGCTGCCGGTGATCAGTCGCGACTCGGTGGTTCGGTGGCCGACCACGGCTGCGGATCGCGGTTGCTGATCGCGGCCGCAGCGGTCCGGGTTGGACGCGAGCGCTGCTCGCGGCCACGGGGGCTCGGCGGAGCCGATGACGGCTGGTCGCGATGCGCAGGAGCACGGCCGGCCACCGCGGTGTCCACACCCACGGGTCACAGTGTGCCTCTCGCGCGTGCGCGCGCGTGCGCGCGCGTGGGCGCGCGTGGGCTGTAGAGCGCCGCGGCGCATCGGCCTCGGCGCAGTCGGAGGCGCTCGTGCGAGCACGAGAGCGCTGCGGGCGCATCGGCCTCGCCGCAGCCGGAAGCGCGTGCGTGCTGCGAGCGGTGCGCACGCGCGGAGGTCCCGGGGCACCAGGCGCCCGACGCGTGTGCGTGGGCACGTGGTGCTCAGCGCGTGCGCGCTCGTGCGCGAGCGGATGCGCAGGGCCGTCCCGCGTCCACGGTGGGCACACGCGGCATCCGCACCCCGCACCCGCCCGACTCCTCTCTGGACTCGTTCCAGAGAGCGCAATTTTCATGAAAATTGGAATCCTTCCCCACCCGTTTACAGCACAAGTGCTCCCCACGCGATCGAGCGCGAAGCGAGGTGTATCGCGGTGGTCGCTCCGGTCGCCCGAGGGAGCGCGCGGTGCGGTCGGCAGCGCGGCAGCCCCGGCGGTGCGTTCTCCGGCGACGCAGTCCCGTGGCCCCCAGGCGACGCGGCCGCGGCAGCGCGGTCGGCCGCGTCTCCCCCAGTGGCGCGGCATCCCGGCGGCGCGGCCGCGGCAACACGGCACCCCAGCGGCGCGACACGCCTCGGCGTGTCGGGGAGTTCCGCATCGCGCCCGCAGAAGCAGGCGCCCCTCCACCCCTCTCCGGCGCGAACCGGCGCAACGCGGACCCGCAGGACGCGCACGTGTCCGCTCCACGCGAAACCCCCGCTGGTCCGGGCTCGCGAACGACACCATCGCCGAACACGCTGCGCACCAGGCGTGATCACGCATCGCGTCGAACGGCGAACCCGGGCGAGCGCGCCGAGCGGCAGCGGCGGAGCCGCGCCGAGCGAGCACGAGCGCGTGCGAGCCGAGGACGAATGACCGACACGCCCGGTAGCGCGGTGATGCACGCCTCACTGACGGTGATCGATATCGGTCCGGATACGAACGAGTAACAACCCTCTGAACTGCAGAAATTAGGCAATCGGAGAAGCATGATCCGTTGTTACTGTGACCAGCATCACATCAACAATCGTTTCCGATCTTGTTTTCAGTTACGTAGTGTCGCTCGCGGTCGGCCCCGAACCGATCAGCACAAGATCCGGGAAGCCCGCAGCGCCGAACCCTGTCCGGCGGGCTTCCTACCCCCGAAACACGGAACTGCGGACGGGGAACGGGACCCGCCGGGCCCCCGAAACCCGACGGACCCCCGAACGGCGAACCTCCGCGCCGGGTCCCCACCCGGTCGGACTCGCACGTGCCCGTCAGGCGCACGAGGAGAGAGGTCATGGCTCGCTACCGAGGCAAGCACCGAAAACCGTCCAACTCCAACCGCGCCGTCGCCCGCGTGGCGGTCGCCGGCGCCGTGGTCGCGACCCCGATGGCGATCGCCGCCCCGGCCAACGCGGCCGACTGGGACGCTCTGGCGCAGTGCGAGAGCAGCGGTGATTGGAGCGCCAACACCGGCAACGGCTACTACGGCGGACTCCAGTTCGACCCGACCACCTGGTCCGCCTACGGTGGCGGCGAGTACGCCGCCAACGCCCACCAGGCCACCCGCGAGCAGCAGATCGAGATCGCGGAGAAGGTCCTCTCGGCCCAGGGAGCGAACGCCTGGCCCGGTTGCACCGCCAAGATCTCCTGGACCAGCGGCACCACGGACTACTCGGCGGAGACGAGCACCGACTCCGAGTCCTCCGCGTCCTCCACCCAGTACCAGGCCGAGCAGACCACCGAATCCACCGGTGCGGCCGCCTCCGGTTCGGGCACGTACACCGTGCAGAACGGCGACACGCTCGGCGAGATCGGCACGAAGTTCGGCACGGACTTCCGGGAGATCTTCGAGCAGAACCGCGATGTGCTCGACGACCCGAACCTGATCTTCCCGGGACAGCAGCTGAGCATCAACTGACCTGGTCGGTCGGCCGCACCTCCCCCGACATGCGGCCGGCCGGCCGGCGCGGGGAACGCGCCGTTCACCCCCGACACGGCGCGTTCCCCGCACGAAGAACCGGGTCCCTGCCGCCCGCCCCCAGCGGCGGGGACCCTCTCCCAGCTGTCCCCGACCCCCTCCCCTCGACAGGGGCAGGAGGCCGGGGCAGCTGGGAACGCCAGAACGAGGGGTCCGCCGTCTACGGGCAGTTGACCCACTCCTCGGCTCCGTCGTCGAAAACCTGCCGCTTCCAGATCGGCAGCCGGCGCTTGACCTCGTCGACGAGCTCCGCCGCTGCCGCGAACGCCTCGGCGCGGTGCTCCCCCGCGACGGCGCAGCCCAGCGCCACATCGCCGATGCCGAGGACACCGACCCGGTGCTGCGCGGCCAGCGCCCGCACGCCCGGGAACCTCCCGGCCATCTCCGCGACCACCTCACCGATCACCGTCGAAGCGGTCGGATGGCCGACGTACTCGAGCTCGTGCACCGCGCGGCCGTCGTCGTGGTCGCGCACCACCCCGGAAAAAGCGACCACGGCCCCGGAAGCGGCACCTGCCACCGCGCGCTCCAACGCGGCCACGTCGACCGCTTCCTCGGTGACCTCCGCGCGGACCACCTGCGCCGGCCCGGCCGCCCGCTCCTCGGATGCCTGCCCGCACCCGGTGCGGCCGCGCTCGTGCGCACCGCTGCCGGAGCCCCCACCCCGCTCACCGGAACCGGCCTGCTCACCGGCACCGGCTTCGCGGGCGTGATCGCCGCCGGCGATCTGCTCCAGCGCGTGGTCGAGCACCCCGTCGAGCACCCCGAGCCCGTCCCGCACGCCGCCGCGCGAGCCGGGCAGGTTCACGATCAACGTCCGCCCGCTCACACCCGCCAGGCCGCGGGAGAGCACAGCGGTCGGCACGTGCGGCAGCCCCGCGGTGCGGAGGGCCTCGGCCAGCCCGGGCACCGCGCGGTCGAGCAGCTGCGCGGTCACCTCGGGCGTGCGGTCGTTCGGGTTGAGCCCGGTGCCGCCGGTGGTGACGACGAGATCGACCCCGCCGTCCACCGCGCTGCGCAGGGCCTGCCCGACCGGCTCGCCGTCGGGCACCACGAACGGCGCGGGCACGTCGAACCCGCGCTCGGACAGCCATTCCACGATCACCGGGCCCGTGGTGTCGGCGTAGGTCCCGGCAGCCGCCCGGTTCGAGGCGGCGATCACCCGCGCGGTCCTGGTCATGCGACCTCCAGCTCGTCCTCGTCGCCGCAACGCGTCATGGGTGCGGCTCGGCGCGTGTGCATTGTCGCCCGGAGCGGGGCGGCGCCGGAGGTTCCTCCCGACCACCCGCCCCAACGACCGATCCGAGGGCGCGCAGCCCCAGCGGAGCCCTTACTCGGCCGCGCGCTCCCACAGGCCGGTCTTGCCGCCCTCCTTGCGCTCCACGCGGACCGCGTCGAGCACGGCGGCGGGGTCCACGGCCTTGATCATGTCGTGCAGCGCCAGCCCCGCGCCCGTCACCGCGGTGAGCGCTTCCATCTCCACCCCGGTGCGGTCTGTCGTGCGCACCGTGGCGGTGATGGACACCTGCTGCTCGCCGGGGGCGAGCAGCACGTGCACCCCGGACAGCGCGATGGGGTGCGCCAGCGGCACGAGATCCGGGGTGCGCTTGGCGGCCATGATGCCGGCGATGCGGGCGGTGGCGAGCGCATCGCCCTTGGGCAGCCCGTCGCGCTGCAACAGGTCCACGACCTCCGCGGTCGTGCGGACCACTCCGGTGGCCACGGCGGTGCGGGCGCTCGCGTCCTTGGCGGAGACGTCGACCATGCGGGCCGCGCCGGTGCGGTCGAGGTGGGTCAGGTCGTCCTGCGTGTGCTGCGCCATGCGGCAAGCCTAGCCGCGGCGCCGCCCCGCGCTGAACCTGCGGCAGGCCAGCCCGGCCGGACCCGGCGCTGCCGGCCTGGCCTGCCCCGCTGCCGGGCGGACCAGGCGGCAGGGCCCGGTGGCAACGCCGCCGCAACAGCTGCCGACTCCCCGAGCAGCACTCGCCCCGGGTCGCACCCGGTCCCGCCGCGGACGCCCCTCAACGGTCCCGGGCTTCCCGCCCCGCGCACCGCTCCCTAGTACTCGAAGTCCTCGGCCATGGACCAGGGCAGCGAGGACCCCCCGGTCGGTTCCGGGTCCACCGCCTTCTCGGCGATCGCGGTGCGCTTGACCGCCTCGGCCACCGCCGGCGACACCGTGGAGTCGAACACGCTGGGCACGATGAACGAGGCGTTGACCCGCTCGCTGTCGACGACGTCGGCGACCGCGTTGGAGGCCGCGATCATCATCTCGTCGGTGATCTTGTGCGCGTGCGCGTCGAGCAGGCCGCGGAACACGCCGGGGAAGGCGAGCACGTTGTTGATCTGGTTCGGGTAGTCGCTGCGCCCGGTGGCCACCACCCGCGCGTGCTTCTGCGCTTCCAGCGGGTCGATCTCCGGGTCGGGGTTGGCCAGCGCGAACACCACGGAGTCGCTGTTCATCGTGGACAGATCCGCGGCGGAGAGCAGGTTCGGCGCGGAGACGCCGATGAACACGTCCGCCCCCCGGACCGCGTCGGAGAGCTCGCCGGTGCGGCCGTCGCGGTTGGTCGTCTCGGCGATCCGCCGCAGGTTCGGGTCGTGATCACCGCGTCCTGTGTGGACGATCCCGTCGACGTCCACGGCGGTGATGTCGGCGGGGGTCTTGTGCTGCAGCAGGCGGATGATGGCCGAACCGGCCGCGCCCACGCCGCAGACCACGACGCGGCAGTCGGCGATGTCCTTGTCCACCACGCGCAGCGCGTTGCGCAGCGCGCCGAGCACGACGATCGCGGTGCCGTGCTGGTCGTCGTGGAACACCGGGATGTCGAGCTTCTCGCGCAGCCGCTCCTCGATCTCGAAGCAGCGCGGCGCGGCGATGTCCTCCAGGTTGATGCCGCCGTAGACGGGGGCGATGAGCTCGACGGCGCGCACGAGCTCGTCCGTGTCCTGCGTGTCCAGGCACACGGGCCAGGCGTTCACCCCGGAGAACTTCTTGAACAGCGCCGCCTTGCCCTCCATGACGGGCAGCGCGGCCTCCGGGCCGATGTTGCCCAGCCCCAGCACGGCGGAGCCGTCGGTGACCACGGCCACCGAGTTGCGCTTGACGGTCAGCCGCCGCGCGTCCTGCGGCGTTTCCGCGATCGCGGTGCACACCCGCGCAACGCCGGGGGTGTAGGCGCGGGAGAGGTCGTCGCGGTTGGCCAGCGCGACCCGGGGCGAGACCTCGATCTTGCCGCCGAGGTGCACGAGGAACGTCCGGTCCGAGATCTTGCGCACCCGGACCCCGTCCAGTCCGTTGAGGACTTCGGTGAGGTCGTTGGCGTGCTCGGCGGAGAGCGCGTTGCACGTGATGTCGACGACGATGCGGTCCGCGTGGGACTCCACCACGTCGAACGCGGTGATCACACCACCGGCGCGGCCGACGGCGCTGGTCAGATCGCCGGCCGCGGAGGTCGAGGGCGGGGCCTCGACCCGGACGGTGATGGAATAACCCGGACCTGGAACCGGCATGGGTACACCCCTGTCAGGCAGTAATGCTGTGGACTCGGCGGGTGCCGTTCCCGGCTGGCGCCGGCGCGGACCGCCGATCCGGGTCGCAAGCCCCTGCGGCTCGCTCAGCGGTCAAAACTTCACCCAGGAGAAAAAGCCTAAAACTTTCTCCGCCGCGTTCCATCCCGGTGTGGGTTATTTGTTGATGCGTGTGACGGGATGCACATACGGAATGTCCTCCATCGGCAACGAAACGTCACCGAACGGGGACAGCGCGCCGGCCTTGTCGGCCGTGAACTCGCTGACCGCGTGCTCGTCCTCGCCGACGTCGGGCCAGCTCGGGTCGATGCGCTCGGGCTTGGACTTGGCCACGGTTCCTCCTGGGGCTCGGTTGCTGCTCGGTTCCAGTTTGCCCGAACGCACCGCACCCCCACAGCCGAGGGTGACGGCCTCGACACGCGGTCGGGGGAGGTCGCGGCCGCCGCGCGCCACGCGCCGTGCGCGAACTCACCACCGCCGGCGGCCCCGCGGCAGCGGCGGAAGGCCGGCGCAGCGCGGTCGGCCGCCGCGGACCACCCGGCCAGCGGAGGCGAACGCGCGCAGGTGCGGCGGCCGCGCTGGGTATCGTGGTCGTGATGGCCTCGCTCGCGGAATGGCTGCGCGAACGCAGCGACGAACAGCTGATCGCGCTGCTGCGCGCGCGCCCCGACCTCGCCACACCGCCGCCGGCGGACAGCTCGGTGCTCGCCACGCGCGCCGCCGTGCGCTCCTCCGTCGCGCGGGCGTGCGAGGGCCTCGACGCGTTCGCGCTCGCGGTGCTCGAAGCGCTCGTGCTCAGCGAGGCCGACACCGACCCGGTGGACCTGGAGGTGCCGGCGGCCTGGCTCGGCGCCGAGGTCACCCCGCAGCGCGCGCGGCGCGGCGTCGACGAGCTGCGCGCCCTGGCGATCGCCTGGGGCCCGGACGAGGAGCTGGCGGTCGTGCCCACCGCGCGCGAGGTCGTCACCGCCCACCCGGGCGGACTCGGACGTCCCGCCGAGGAGCTCACCGTCGACGGCGCCGAGGCCGCAGTGGCCGAGCTCGACGATGAGGAGCGCCGCCTCGTCGAAGCCCTCACCCGCGGATCCCCGGTGGGCAGCACCCAGCAGGCCGAGGAGGAGCCCTCGACCGGGGCGGCCTCGCCCGTCCCGCGGCTGCGCGCCAAGGGCCTGCTGCTGCGCGCCGACCGCAGCGCGGTCGAGCTGCCCCGCCAGGTGGGGCTCGCGCTCCGCGGGGACCACCCCATGGGCGAGGTGCAGCCGGAGGAGCCCGTTCCCGAGCTCACCGAACCGGGCAACGCCTCGGTCGACACCACCGCCGCGAACGAGGCGCTCGAGCTGCTCCGGCACGCCGAGGCGCTGCTGCGCGGGTTCGGCGAGGACCCGCCGGACGTGCTGCGCTCCGGCGGGCTGGGCATGCGCGACGCGCGGCGCACCGCCAAGTCCCTGGACGTCGACGAGTCCCGGGTGGCGCTGCTGCTCGAGCTCGTCCTGGCCGCCAACCTGCTGGCCGCCACCGACGACGAGGAGCCCCGCTGGGTGCCCACCACCCAGTTCGACACGTGGTCGATGGCGCCGCCGGAGCAGCGCTGGAGCGCGCTCGCGCAGGCCTGGCTGGACCTGCCGCGGCTGCCCGGGCTCGTCGGCACCCGCGACGAGCGGGAGCGCACGCTCGGCCCGCTGTCCGAAGGGCTGCGCCACCCCGGGGCCCGCCGCGAACGGCTCCGCACCCTGGCCTACCTGGACGAGCTGCCCGGCGGCTACGGCGTGCGGGCTGCGGACGCGGCCGCCGTACTGGCCTGGCGGGCGCCGCGGCGCGGCGGCAAGGTGCGCGACGAGGCGGTGCACTGGGCGCTGGGCGAGGCGACCGCGCTGGGGATCGCGGCGCACGGCGCGCTGACCACGCACGGGCGGACCCTGCTGGAGGGCGACGTCGACGAGGCGGCGCGGGCGCTGGCGCGTTCGCTGCCGGAGCCGCTCGACCACGTGCTCGTGCAGGCCGACCTGAGCGTGCTCGCACCGGGACCGCTGGAACCGGAGCTGGCCCAGGAGATGCGGCTCGTCGCCGACGTGGAGTCGGCGGGCAGCGCGACCATGTACCGGGTCAGCGAGTCCAGCGTGCGCCGCGCGCTCGACGCCGGTCGCACCGCCGACGAGCTGCACGCGCTGTTCCGCGACCGCTCCCGCACCCCGGTGCCGCAGACGCTGACCTACCTCGTCGACGACGTCGCCCGGCGGCACGGCAAACTCCGCGCCGGCACCGCGACGGCCTTCCTGCGCTGCGACGACTCGGTGCTGATCACGCAGGTGCTGGCGAACCCGAACGTGCAGGAGCTGCAGCTGCGGCAGATCGCACCGACCGTGCTCATCAGCCCGCTGCCGCTGACCGAGGTCCTCGAAGGACTCCGCACCGCCGGTTTCGCCCCCGTCGCCGAGGGACCGGACGGCGGCGTGCTGGACCTGGCCGAGCGCGGCGACCGGGTGCGCGCCCAACCGAAGCGGGAGCAGCCGACGAGCAGCAGCACGCCCGGCGAGGAGCAGCTGGCGCACGTGGTGGGCCAGCTGCGCTCCGGCGACCACGCGGGCACCGTGCGCCGCGGGAGCACGGTGGTGCCGGAGCGGGGCCGCCCCAGCGCCGAGGCGACGCTGCAGCTGCTGCGCAGCGCCGCCGAGCAGCGGCGCAGCGTGTGGCTCGGCTTCGTGGACACGCACGGCGTGCGCAGCCAGCGCGTCGTGCTGCCGGTGCGCGTGGGCAGCGGCGTGCTGGAAGGCGTGGACACCGACCGCCGGGAGGAGGGGAGGTTCCCCCTGCACCGGATCACGTCGGTCGCCCTCGTCGAGGATTGAGCCCGTGGCGGCCGCGGCGGGGCCCCGTTCTCCCGCGCGGTGCGCGTTCTCGTGCTGGGCGTCGAGGAGCCCGGAGCGCTTCACTCCTCCAGCCGGAAGCCGATCTTGAGCCCGACCTGGAAGTGCGCCACCTCGCCGTTCTCGACGTGCCCGCGAACGGAGGACACCTCGAACCAGTCGACGTTGCGCAGGGTCTGCGAAGCGCGCCGCACTCCCTTGCGGACGGCGTCCTCGACGCTATCCGCCGACGTGCCGACCACTTCGGTCACGCGGTACACGTTGTCACTCATGCTTGCCCTCTCCCGGCTCGGCTTCGCTCGTCAACCGGGATACCCGCCGCGCCAGCTCGGCAATCCCCCGGAGCGCGGCCGCGCTCGACTCCGGTCGTCCAGCGCGCACCCCGCCGCGCAGGTGTTCCCGCAGCTGCTGAGGGACCCCGCACGCAGCGCAACCCACCGATCAGCACCTCACTGCGCCGCGGCCATGTGGCGCCGCATGGCGTGCTGCACCAGCGTGATCAGCGTCTGCTTGGTCGACTCCCGGTGCCGGGCGTCGCAGGTGACCATCGGCACGTCAGCGCTGATGGTCAGCGCCTCGCGCACGTCCTCCACGCTGTGGTGCAGCTCGCCGTTGAACGTGTTCACCGCGACGACGTAGGGCAGACCGCGGTCCTCGAAGAAGTCGATCGAGGCGAACGCGTCGGCCAGCCGCCGCGTGTCCACGAGCACCACCGCCCCGATCGCACCGCGCACCAGGTCGTCCCACATGAACCAGAACCGGTGCTGCCCGGGGGTGCCGAACAGGTAGAGGATCAGGTCGGCGTCCAGGGACACGCGGCCGAAGTCCATCGCCACCGTGGTCGTGGACTTGCCCGGTGTGGCGGTGAGGTCGTCGACGCCGAGGCTGGCCTCGGTCATGACCGCCTCCGTCGTCAGCGGGACGATCTCGGAGACCGAGCCGACGAACGTCGTCTTCCCGACCCCGAACCCACCGGCGACCACGATCTTCGTGGACGTCTTCTGCGTGTCGGGCGATCCGGTCTGCGCCGCGCCGGACTGCTGCGGCGCCGACCGGGGATCAGAGCCTGCGAAGCCCACTGAGCACCCTTTCCAAGAAATCCAGGGACGGCCGATCGCCGACGACCATGCCACCGTCGTGAATCAGGACCAGGCCGAGACCGGCCATGTCGCCGATCAACACCCGCACGACGCCCAGCGGGAGCCGCAAGTGCGCCGAGACCTCGGCCACGGACCTGGCCTGCACGCACAGCTCGGAGATCGTCCGATGCTCGGGTTTGACCGGCGTGTTCTGCGCACGCCCGCTCTCACTGGTGGTCACCAGCGTCTCGATCGCGAGCTCGTACTCGGTGCGCGTGCGTCCCCGCGTGCGCGCGTAGGGGCGCACGAGGGAACCACCACCGTCCTCCAGCTCGTCCGGCGAGGGCTGGAACTCGTTGACCGGGGGCAGCGATCCCGAACCGGTGCCGGGCTGGGACACCTCCGGCGGCCCGCCCGATCCCGACTGCCCGAGCGGCATCATCGACTGGGACACCGAGGGCATCGACACCGACGGCGGGCCCTGCCCGAAGCCCTCGTCCAGGCCGGGGGCGGCCGTCGCGCCGTCGTCCGCGCCGGAGCCGGAGCCGAACAGGTCGGCGCCCGGGCCGCCGAACAGCGCCCGGCCGTAGGCGTCCACATCGGATTCTGAACCACCGGCTTCCGCCGCGTCGGCGAAGTCGTCCTGCCACGAGTCCGCTCCGAGCCGCTTGTGGTACAGGCGGAACAGGTCACCATCCCAGCCGGGTTCGGAACCGCTGCTCACGACGAACTCCCTTCCGCGCGTCGCCGGCCGGCGTCACTGGCGCACCGAGCCCTGCAGCTGCGCCCGCAGTTCCGGCGTCAGCTGCCGCCCGACCCGTTCCACCAGCAGTGTCATCTCGTAGGCGATCAGCCCGATGTCCGCGTTCGGCGCGGCCAGCACGGCCAGGCACGAGCCGTCGCTGATGGACATGAGGAACAGGTAGCCCTGCTCCATCTCCACGACGGTCTGCGTGACCTCCCCGGCCTCGAAGCAGCGCGCGGCGCCCTGCGTGAGGCTGACCAGGCCGGAGGCCACGGCGGACAGCTGCTCCGCGCGGTCCCGCGGCAGCCCCTGCGAGCCTGCGAGTAGCAGGCCGTCCGCGGAGACCACCACCGAGTGCGCGACCCCGGGGACACGCCGCACGAAGTCGGTGATCAGCCAACTGAAGCTGTTGCTGCTCATCGGTTGCTGCACGGACCCGTTCACTCCTGCTCCTCGTGACGGCTAGGCGATTCGTCCGACGCCGACTCGGGCCTCGCGTGCCGACCCCGCCGGATGCCCTGCTGGAAGTTGGACATCCGGCCGCGTACGGCATCGGCCGAGCGCGGCGTCGATGCTGCGGGCCGCGCCCCGGACTGCGAACGAGACTCGGCCGAACCGGGTACGAGGTTCGACTTGGGCACTCGCTTCGGCAGGCCCGCGGCGGTGGTTTGCTGCGGCTGCTGATTTTCCAGCAGCGCCTCGGCGGCCTTCCATCCGGCATCCGCATGACCCCAACCCGGGTCGTCACCGCGGTCGCCGGGTGCGTCGGTCGTCGGTTCGTGCCCGGTCGCCGGTTCGTGCCCGGTCGCCGGCTGGTGTTCGGTCGCCGGCTGGTGTTCGGCCGGCCCCTGGTCCGCGACCTCGAACGCCGGGGCGTTCTCCTCCGGGGGCTCCGGTGCCCGCCCGGCGCCGTCCGGGAACGGCGCGGAGGTCTCCGGGGACGACGCGGTCCTGTCCGGGAGCTCCGGGGCCGGCGCGGAGGTCTCCGGCACGGCGCCCGGCGAGGGCGCGCTCGGGTAGGCGCCGAGCTGCTCACCGGCCTGCGGTGCGGCAGCACCGTTCACGCCGCCGGGGAAAGCGCCGTTCGCGGTCGAGGCGTCCCCGCTCGCGCCGTCGGGACTTCCGCCCTGCGCGGCGGACAGCATCGGCTCATCCACATCGGACTCCCGGAACCACTGGGACAGCACGGCCTCGTAGATCGGAAGCCGCTGCGTGGGCGTGTCGTCCCAGGACGCGCCCTGCGCGTCGGGATCCGCAGCGGGACCGGTCCGCTCGGTGGTCCCGCCGGCCATCGGGTGGCCCGCGCGCCGCGGGAGTTCCGGCGCGGCCGCTGCCCCCGGTTCGGCGGGGCCCGGCTCCGCGGGCTCGGCCTCGACGGCCGCCGACTCCGCGGTCTGCGGTCCGTCCGCGGGCGCCCCGTCCGGTTCGGGGACGTCCTCGGCCGGGACGCGCTCCATCAGCGTGGTCTTGTCCGCCTCGAACGGGTTGTTGAACAGCTCGTTGGACGCGTCCTCCGGCACCCCGCAGGTGCCGCCGATGCCCTCCGGCAGGTCCTCGCTCGGCCACAGCGGCGCTTCGGCCGGGGTGCCCGCGCTCCCGGCCGCACCGCCGGCCCCGTCGGGTTCGGCGGCGGGCCAGTCGGCCTCCCAGGAGGGCACGTCGGTGGCACCGATCGGGGCGTCCGCCGTGTAGTGCACCGAGTAGTCGGTGGGCGGCTCCGGGCTCTCGGCCGCCGAGGTCCCCTCCGCGAACTCGGCCGCTTCGGCGTCGGAGGACTGCTCCTTCGTCGGCGCGGGCGACAGCGGCGGCAGCTCCCGCGCCTCGACGGCCGCGGTGCCGTCCGGGTCCGCGCCGTTGTTCTGCGCCGGACCGCCCTGCGCGAACGCGGCGGCCAGCCCCAGGTGCGACCCGGTCTCGGTGACCGAGTCGCGCTGGTCCGGCCGCGGCATGTCCGGCATCGGCTTCGGACCCTCGGAGGTGAGCTGGTAGATGTACTCCCCCGGCACCTGGACGGTGGCGGTGGCGCCGCCCTCCAGGTCCTCGTTGTTGGACAGGAACACCCGGATGTCGTTGCGCTGCGCCAGCTGGCCGACCACGTACAGGCCCATCCGGCGGGAGGCCGCCACGTCGATCTCCGGCGGCCGCTGCAGCCGCTCGTTGATCTCCTCCAGGTCGTCCGGGTCGATGCCGACACCGCGGTCGCGGATCTCCACGACCAGCTGCTGGCGCCGGTAGGCGGTGCGCACCGTCACCTCGGTGTCCGGGTTCGAGTACACCGTGGCGTTCTCGAACAGCTCGGCGGCCAGGTGCACGAAGTCGTTGACCATGCGGCCCTGCAGCGCCAGGTCGGGCGCGTCGGCCACGGCGATGCGGGCGTACTGCTCGACCTCGGAGACGCCAGCGCCGAGGACCTCGTTGAACGGGACCGGGCGGACCATGCGGCGGGTGAGGTCGGTGCCGCCGAGGATGAGCAGGTTCTCGTTGTTCCGCCGCATCCGGGTCGCCAGGTGGTCCAGCTCGAACAGGCTGGCCAGCTGGTCCGGGTCCTGCTCGTCCTGCTCCAACTGCTCGATGAGGGACAGCTGGCGCTGGACCAGCGTCTGGCTGCGCCGGGCGAGGTTGACGAACAGGTCGTTGATGTTGGCGCGCAGCAGCGCCTGCTCCGAGGCCAGCCGCAGCGCCTGCTGGTGCACCGCGTCGAACGCGCGGGCGACCTGGCCGATCTCCTCGTGCGAGTGCACCGGGACCGGCGGCACGGACACGTTCTGGGACCCGGCCGGGCTCTCGTTGACGCGGGTGATCGCCTCCGGCAGCTGCTCCTGGGCGATCCCCAGCGCGCCGTAGCGCAGGGTGCGCAGCGGCTGCAGCATCGACCGCGCGATGTAGGCGGCCACGCCGAAGGCGACCGCGAGCAGCAGCACCACGGCGACGGCGTCGCGGATGGCCGCCCAGCGCACCGAGCTGGTCAGCTCCTGGGCCTGGTCGTGGAACTGGGTCAGCGTCCGCTCCTCGACCTGGCGCACCAGGTCGGTGCGGGCGCTGGACTGCGAGGACCACTCGCCCGCGTCGATGGTGACCGCATCGCCCGGGGCGGCGGAGATGAGGGCGTTCTGCTCCATCTGCTCGCTGCGGTCCACCGGTTCACCGGCGACGGTGGCGTTGTAGCGCCCGAGCTGACGGGCCGTGGCGGCGCCGGTGAACTCGCGCAGCGCCGCCTCGTACTGCGCCTTGGCCTGGCGGATGGAGTCGGCCTCGCCCGCGCGGAAGACACCGCGCATGCTGGCGCCGAGCAGCATCGACCGCTGCTGGCCGAGCTGTTCCTTCGCGCGGCCGAGCGCCTCCGCGGCGCGCGCGACGTCGTTGACCTCGGTGTCGGTGGCGGTGCGGGCGACCGTGCTGCCGACGCCGAGCACGCTGGAGAGCACCGAGTTGTAGGCGTTGACCGTCTGCGGGGTGGTGAAGCCGCCGTTGACGGTGCTGCGCAGCGCACCGAGGCTGTCGACGCGGTGGGAGGCGCTGTCGTAGGCGTTGCGCACCCCGGGGGAGAACTCGTCCGCGGACCCTCCGACGGCCTCGAGCTGCCGCGCGGCCTGATCGACGCGCTGCGCCTGCGCGTTGTAGTCCTGGGAGGCCGCGGGCGCGTCGGAGGTCGTGCGGATCACGGCGAGATCCCGCTCACGCTGCAGTTCGTGCGCGAGGTCGGCGGAGCGCTGCGCGAGCTCGACCTCCGAGGTGAGCGCGCTGAGGCGCTGCGTCGTCGCGATGCCGTCGTAGACGCGCACACCGCCCACCCCGAGGGCGGCGATCGTGGGGACGAGCAGCACCGCCGCCATCTTCCACCGCAGGCGCCAGTTGCGGAGCCGCCAGCGGCCACCGCGGTCGTCCATGCCCGAGGCCTCCGGCATCGGGCGAGCTGCGGCATCGGGGTCGTTGTTGAGCATCCCTGTTTCCTGCGCTGGGGCGGACATGTGCGGCCTCGTCACGGCCATGTTCCTGTCCGTGCCGAGGTGGTGTTCGCGTGCACGGCGCGGGCTCGGCGGGTGCGCGAACGCCCGATCCATACGGAGCAGTCGGTCATTTCCGACATGGCGGCCACATCGCCGCCAGCAGTGGCCGGAGCACTGACGGTCGGACCGTCTCCGTCAGTCCTACCAGTACGCCGGGGCGTTCCGATTGCCCGTCCCACCAGGCGTGCCATCACGCTCCTCGCGCACACTTCGCGGTTCCCCCGAAAAACAAGGCGGATCACCTCGACGGAGGAGACTATACTTAACTAGGAGTCACAAGTCAGCGCCCTAGCTTGAACTTTGTCACCCGGGCGGGCGCGTTGATCTCGCTCCGCATTCGTGATGTGACGCTGACCTCGCCACGCCTTGTCGTTGAAGATTGCACCACCTAGGGTAGGAACGCTGCATCCCGCCACCTCTGTCCGCGCGGCGCACGCGCGCGTGCCGCCCGAGGAAACCGCAGGTGAATCGGGGTTAACCGCAGGACGCCTCGTCCTCATGACTGTCCGTAGTGGGCATACTGGACGGGCGTTGCCGCGCTGCCGCCCCTCCGGATGCACCGGTCACGACACGTACGCCGTGCGCACGCACGGCAGCAGTCGGCAAGCAGCCACGGACACCTTGCCCTCGAGGAGGACCACACATGCGCTCCGGCCAGAGCAGCGCCATCCCGCGACGCAACCTGTTCAGACTCGCGGGGACAGCGGTGACAGCCTCCGCACTGCTGGGAACCACCGGCTGCGGCCTGCTCGGCGGCTCGGAAGGTGCCTCCACCAGCAACGAGAAGGTGGAGAAGGCGAACCTCAAGCTCGGTGCGCTGCCCACCACCGAAGTCGCCCCGCTGCACCTGGCCAAGGAACGCGGCCACTTCGACGCCGAGGGCCTCACCGACGTCGAGATCATCAACGCCTCCGACGGCTCGGCCGCGCTCAACAGCACGATCGGCGGGGACTACGACATTTCGTTCTCCAGCTACATGCCGGTTTTCAAGGCGCAGGCCCAAGGCGCGGCCGATCTGCGGATCGTCTCCGACTGCGCCTCGTTGTCCCCGCAAGCAACTCAGATCATGGCCTCGCCCGATGCGGGAATCGAATCCCCGCAGGATCTGGCCGGAACGCGCATCGCGATCAGCGGACCGGGGACGATTTCCGAACTGCTCACCAAGGCCGCGCTCGCGGCGCACAACGTCGATTTCTCCGGCGTGGAGTGGGCGCCGCTCGGATTCGCCAACATGCCCAGCGCACTGGCGCAGAACCAGATCGACGCGGGCATCCTCACCGAGCCGTTCGTCACGCTCGCCGCGCGCGACGCCAACGCCCAGCAGGTCCTCGACGTGGCCACCGGCCCGCTGGAGAACTTCCCGATGGGCTGCTACGCGGCCACCGCGCAGTTCGTCGAGGAGAACCCGCGCACGGTGAAGGCCTTCCAGCGCGCGATGCTGCGGTCCACGATGGAGGCCCAGGACCGCTCCAACGTCGAACCGCTGCTGCCGAAGTACGCCAAGATCGAGCCGGAGACCGCGAAGATCATCGAGCTGCTGGACTACGAGTCGCGCGCCGACGCGCGGCGCATCGCGCGCGTGCCGCGCCTCATGCGCCAGTTCGGGTACCTGAACAAGGACCTCGACGTGTCCAAGCTGATCGTCGACCAGCCGAAGAACTGAGAATGCGCAAAACGCTGCGCGGGGGCGCCGGACTGCTCGTCTTCCTGATCGCCTGGGAGGTCGTCAGCCGGTCCGGCTCCTTCCCCCGGGAGTACCTGCCACCGCCGTCCACAGTGTTCAGCCAGCTGTTCGCACTGCTCGGCGACCGGTCGTTCCTGCTGGACGTCATCGCGACCATCCTCAACTGGCTGATCGCGCTCGGCCTGTCCGCCGTCCTCGCCGTCGTCCTCGGCCTGCTGCTGGGCAGCCTGCCGCGGGTGCGCATGGCGACGCGCGCGCTCGTCGAGTTCCTCCGGCCGATCCCGTCCGTGGCGCTGATCCCGCTGGCCATGGTGCTCATCGGGGCCGGACCGGAGACCAAGATCACGCTGGCGGTGTACGCGGCGATCTGGCCGATCCTGTTCAACACGATCTACGCGCTGTCCGAGATCGAACCGCTCTACCTGGACACGGCGCGGTCCTTCGGGCTCAACCGCGGCCAGATCCTCACCCGGGTCGCCCTGCCGAACGCGGCGCCGTTCGTGCTGACCGGGATCCGCACCTCCGCTGCCGTGGCGCTGATCGTCGTGGTCAGCACCGAGTTCCTCACCGGCGGCAGCAGCGGGCTCGGCACGTTCGTGCTCGACGCCAGCACCGGAGCCGGGCGGATGGACCTCGTCCTGGCCGGGACGCTCGTGGCCGGGTTCATCGGCTTCGCCAGCAACGCTGCGCTGGAACAGCTGCACAAACGCGGACTGCGGTGGAGCACGACCGAACCGGAGGGTGCCTGATGAGCGAACGCACCAGCACGGGCGTGCGGGAGAGCTCCGCAGCACCGGCCCGCCCCCGCCGCGCCCCCGCCTCGCCGGAGGAGATGTCGACCGCCTCCCGCTACCTGCACGGCTGGCTGGTCTTCCTCGGCTTCGTCGTCGTGTGGGAAGTGGTCGCACGGCTGGCCGGCAGCGCGTTCTTCCCGCCGCCGACGGCGATCCTCACCGCCGCGCGCGAGCAGTGGCTGAGCGGTCCCGCCTCCGCGCTGTTCCTCACCGACACGGCGATCGGCGACGTCCTCGGCAGCCTCGGGCGGATCGCGCTCGGCTGGGTCAGCGCCGCGGTCATCGGCATCGGCGCGGGCACGCTGCTCGGGCGCTCGCGCACGGCCATGGACTACGCCGGACCGCTGATGGCGTTCATCCGGGCCGTGCCGCCTCCGGTGCTGGTGCCCGTGTTCATCGTGCTGCTCGGGCTCGGGGTGACGATGCAGACCACCGTCATCGTCTTCGGCATCGTGTGGCCGATCCTGCTCAACACTGTCGACGGCGTGCAGTCCATCGATCAGACCAAGGTGGACACGGCGCGGTCGTTCCGCATCCCGCGCGGGCAGTGGATCTTCGGGATCGTGCTGCCCGCGGCGGCGCCGAAGATCTTCGCCGGACTGCGCGTGAGCATGTCGCTGGCCCTGGTGCTCATGGTGATCTCCGAACTCGTCGGATCCACCAGCGGAATCGGCTACCAGCTGATGTTCCGCCAGCAGGCCTACGACTTCCCCGGCATGTGGGCCGGCATCGTCCTGCTCGGCGTGCTCGGGTACGTGCTCAACACCGCCCTGCTGGCCGTGGAACGGCGCGCCCTCAACTGGAAAACCGCGTAGTAGACCGACACCGACGAGGAAAGCTGGCTTGAGCCGATGAGTGACGAGCGCATGCTGGAGGTCTCCCAGCTCGGCCACCGCTACGGCGGCGCGAACGGGCACCTGGCCATCGACGAGCTCACGTTCGACGTGCATCCCGGGGAGCTCGCCTGCATCGTCGGCCCGTCCGGCTGCGGCAAATCGACCCTGCTGCGCACGGTGTCCGGACTGCTGCGGCCCAGCCACGGCGACGTGCGGCTGCGCGGCGAAGCCGTCGACGGCGTGCCGACCGACCTGGCGGTCGTGTTCCAGGACTACAGCCGGTCGCTGTTCCCCTGGCTCTCCGTGCAGTCCAACGTGGAATTCCCGCTGCGGGCGCGCGGCATGTCCAAGGCGCAGCGCCGCGAGCGCGCCGGGGAGGTGCTCGACTGGGTCGGGCTCGGCGGCTCCGGGAAGAAGTACCCGTGGCAGCTCTCCGGCGGCATGCAGCAGCGCGTGTCCATCGCGCGGGCACTGGCCTGCCGGCCCGCCCTGCTGCTCATGGACGAGCCCTTCGCCTCGGTCGACGCGCAGACGCGGTTCGAGCTCGAGGACCTGCTGCTGCGCACGCGCAAGCAGTTCGACAGCACCGTGCTGCTCGTGACGCACGACATCGACGAGGCCGTCTACCTCTCCGACCGGGTGTTCGTCCTCTCCCAGGCACCGGCGACCGTCGTGGCCGACCTGCCGGTGGACCTCGGCGCCGAGCGCGACCAGATCGCCACCCGGGAGTCCGCGGACTTCGTGCGCCTGCGCGGCGAGGTCGCCCGGATGCTGCAAGCCAAGGACGCCCTCAGCACCCACGTCTGAGGAGGAGTTCGCCGGGGTCTTCTCGCGCAGGGGTTCCGCAGCGGCGTGCCGGACGAACGCCATTCCGCCCACGCGTCTTCGGAACGGCAGCGTCGAACACCCCCTGCGCAACCGGCCCAGACGCAGGTTCTCCTGTGCGGCTCATGCGAGGACGGTCCCTGAAGGTGCTGCCCCCGTCCGCTGTTCGGGGCGGGTGGTCGGGGGCAGCTGGGAGGGCGGTCGGGGGCAGCTGGGGGTAGGTGGCTACATGAGGAGGGGCACCCGCAGTCCAGGGAAGCGCTGAGGTTCCGCTACGGGATCCGCTACGCAGAACGCTCCCGACAAGCCCCCTCAGTAGAGGTGGCGCTGGCCCTGGTCCACGGGCACGTGCAGCAACGACGGCCCCACCCGCGAGCTCATCTCCTCGGACAGCGCGGTGTCCAGGTCCTCCGGCTCGCGCACCACCCGCGACGGGCAGCCCATGCTGCCCGCCAGCGCGCCGAAGTCGATGCCGCCGAGGTCCACGCCCGGCAGCTTCTCCCCTCCACCGGCCTCGCCGAGAACAGCCACCGCGGCGTAGCGCGAGTTGTCCAGCACCACGAACGTCACCGGGGCCTGCTCCGCCACCGCCGTCCACAGTGCCTGGAGGCCGTACATGGTCGCCCCGTCACCGAGCACCGCGACGGTGCGCCGCCGGGAATCGGCCATGCCGACGCCCACCGCGGCACCGATGCCGTAGCCCAGCGCCCCGGAGAACCCGGTGAAGAAACCGCCGTCGGTGGAGCGGATCGGCAGGTACTCGTGCAGGTCGTTGCGGTGGCTCGGCGTCTCCTCCACGATCGCCGCGCCGTCCGGCAGGTTCCGCTGGATCGCGTCGAACACGTAGGCCGCGGTCAGCGGGGAGGTGGCGGCGGGCTGGCGCGGGCGCACGTACCCGTCCGGCTGCGCGCGGCTCAGCGGCTCCACGCGCTGCTCCACCTGCCGCACCGCGTGGTGCATCGCACCGAGCACGCCCTGCCCCCGCCGGGCGCGGGCGAGGACGTCCGGATCGTCGTGCACCACGAACGTCTCGGGCAGCTCGTGCTCCGCCTCGCCCCGGTAGACGTGGAAGGTGAACGCGGGGGCGCCCCACACGACGACGAGGTCGTACGCGCGCAGCGACTCGGTCAGCAGGCGCTGCTCGGGCTGCAGGAACCCGGCGAAGAGGTCGTGGTCCTCCGGGAACGAGCAGCGCGGCGACATCGGAGCGGCCCACACCGCTGCCCGCGTCTTCTCCGCCAGCCGCACCATGTCGTCCACCACGCCGTCGGCGTCCACCTCGGGGCCGACGACGAAGGCGGGGCGGCTGCACTCGCGCAGGCGCGTGGCCAGCTCCGCCACGACCTCCGGGTCGGGGGCGAAGCCGGGCGTGCGCGGCCGCGCCTCGACCTCCGCGCCGGGTTCGTCCCAGTCGTCGGCCGGGACGGACAGGAACACCGGGCCGTACGGCGGGGTCGTGGCCATCTGGTGCGCGCGCACCAGCGCCGCCGGGACGTCGGCCGCCCGCGCCGGCTCGTAGCTCCACTTGACGTACGGCTTGGGGAACTGGGCCGCGTCGCGCGCGCCGAGGAACGGCTCGTCGAACATGAGCGTGCGCGTCTGCTGCCCGGCCGTGATGATCATCGGGGTGCGGTTGCAGGAGGCCGTGAACACCGCGCCGAGGGAGTGACCGACGCCACCGGCCGAGTGCAGGTTCACCAGCACCGGCTCCCGCCGCGCCTGCGCGTAGCCGTCGGCCATGGCCACGACGGCGGATTCCTGCAGGCCGAGGACGTAGCGGAAGTCGTCGGGCCATTCCGTCAGGAACGGCACCTCGGTCGTGCCCGGGTTGCCGAACACCGTCGTCAGCCCGAGCTGCCGCATCAGCCCCCTGGTGATGTCGCGCACGGTGCGGTGCTCACCGCTCATCGACTGCGCCCCTCCCTCGTTCGCGACCGCACGTGGTCATTCGTGAGAACACCACACTACCGAGGGGCGCAGCCAGATCACATTCGTCACGCCCCGCGGCCACCCGGCGGCGCTGGCCGGGGTCCTCCCGGCCCGGCCACGACCCGGCCGATCCGCGGCTCACTGGTCCTGCACCGGGCCGAAGCACACGGTCCGCGGCGGGTTGGAGAACCAGTACCGCCCCTCCTGCTCCCCGCACACGTTGTCCGCGTCGCTCCGGTTGGCGACCTTGGTGACCTGCTGCGCGCCCGGCTCGCCGCACTCCCGCGAGACCGGCAGGAAGCCCTGCTCCTCGCGGTAGGCGCTCAGGCAGTCGCCCACCACGACGTCCAGGGACATGCAGTAGGTGGTCTCCTCGTGGACGTTGTAGAAGCTGCCCGAGCAGCCCCGCGGATCGCGCCCGTCGAGCACGCGGAGCACCTCGTAGTCGGATTCGGGCGAGCCGCAGTCGGCCTCGCTCACCGCACCTCCGTACTCGCCCTCCAGCGAGACGCAGTCCCCCGCCTCGACGCCGCCCGAGCTCAGCGCCCAGAGCGTGCCGAGCACGGCTGCCAGCACGACGACCGCGGCACCGCCGGCGATGCCGAGGATCCACCCGAGGCGCCGCTTGCGGGGCGGTTTGCGCTGCGGACCGCCCGCGGCGACCTGGCGCCAGAAGTCCTGCCCGTCGCCCGCCCCGTACGGCCCGGTCGTCTGCGGCCCCTGCCCCGGCTGCGGGTACTGCCCCCATCCCGGGGGTTGGTTCCATCCCTGCGGGGAACCCGGCGCCCCCGGGTGCGGCGGATAGGTCACTGCCCCCTCCTTCCGTCTCGCTGTGCGAAACCTAGCTCATCCTCCCGCGCGGGCGGAGGTGGATCGGGCGGAACCGGAGGGCTGGTCGGGCCGGCGCTCCGCCGCGGCCCCGGGACGGGCGCTTCCCCGCCCTCGCGGGGTGGCGCGCGGTGGAATACTGGGCCCCGGACCTGCGCGCCGCGGGGGCGCGAACCGCTTTCGCTGATCACGTCTGGAGCGAACCGTTGACCGACGGACCCCTGATCGTCCAGTCCGACAAATCGGTCCTGCTCGAGGTCGGCCACGAGCTGGCCGACGACGCGCGGACCGCGATCGCGCCGTTCGCCGAGCTGGAACGCGCCCCGGAGCACGTGCACACCTACCGGATCACCCCGCTGGCCCTGTGGAACGCCCGGGCGGCCGGCCACGACTCGGAGCAGGTCGTGGACGCGCTGGTGTCGTACTCGCGGTACCCGGTCCCGCAGCCGCTGCTGGTCGACATCATCGACACGATGGGCCGCTACGGGCGGCTGCAGCTGTCCAACGACCCGGTGCACGGGTTGATCCTCACCGCCCTGGACCGCGCGGTGCTGGAGGAGGTGCTGCGCAGCAAGAAGATCGCCCCGATGTTGGGGCAGCGCCTCGACCAGGACACGGTGATCGTGCACCCGAGCGAGCGGGGCCGGCTCAAGCAGGCGCTGCTCAAGACCGGCTGGCCGGCCGAGGACCTGGCCGGCTACGTCGACGGCGAGCACCACCCGATCGACCTGCACGAGAGCGGTTGGCAGCTGCGCGACTACCAGCAGCAGGCGGTGCAGTCGTTCTGGGCCGGCGGCTCCGGCGTGGTGGTCCTGCCGTGCGGCGCGGGCAAGACGCTGGTGGGCGCTGCGGCGATGGCGCGGGCGCGGGCCACCACGCTCATCCTCGTGACGAACACGGTCGCCGGCCGCCAGTGGAAGCGCGAGCTGGTCGAGCGCACCTCGCTGACCGAGGAGGAGATCGGCGAGTACTCCGGGGAGAAGCGCGAGATCCGCCCCGTCACGATCGCCACGTACCAGGTGATCACGCGCCGCAGCAAGGGCGAGTACAAGCACCTGGAGCTGTTCGACACCCGCGACTGGGGGCTGGTCATCTACGACGAGGTGCACCTGCTGCCCGCGCCGGTGTTCCGCATGACCGCGGACCTGCAGTCGCGGCGGCGCCTCGGGCTGACGGCCACGCTCGTCCGCGAGGACGGCCGCGAGGGCGACGTGTTCTCGCTGATCGGCCCGAAGCGCTTCGACGCGCCGTGGAAGGAGATCGAGGCGCAGGGCTGGATCGCCCCCGCCGAGTGCACCGAGGTGCGGGTGACGCTGACCGACGACGAGCGCCTCGAGTACGCCACGGCCGATGCCGACGAGCGCTACCGCATGTGCTCCACCGCGCGCACCAAGGCCGGCGTCGTGCAGTCCATCTTGGACCAGCACCCCGACGAGCCGACGCTGATCATCGGGGCGTACCTGGAGCAGCTGCACGAGCTCGGCAAGGCGCTGGACGCGCCGGTGGTGGAGGGCTCCACGAAGAACAAGGAGCGCGAGGCGCTGTTCGACGCGTTCCGCCGCGGCGAGGTCAACCGGCTCGTGGTCTCCAAGGTCGCGAACTTCTCCATCGACCTCCCCGAGGCCTCCGTGGCCGTGCAGGTCTCCGGTACTTTCGGCTCCCGCCAGGAGGAGGCGCAGCGGCTGGGGCGGTTGATGCGCCCGAAGGCGGAGCAGCGGCAGGCGCACTTCTACTCCGTGGTCGCGCGTGACACGCTGGACACCGACTACGCCGCGCACCGGCAGCGGTTCCTCGCCGAGCAGGGCTACGCCTACCGGATCATGGACGCCGACGACCTGCAGGGCCCCTCCGTGGATTCGCGCGCGTGACATCGGCGAAGATGTTTCACGACGAGGAGCACCGGTGCCGCCGAACCGGTCCAACGCGGCCGGGCGAGCGGCTACGGTGATCGGCGAGCCGAAGAGTCCGCCAACGGGAGATCGGATTGACCACGGAACAGGAACGCGCCGCGCTGGGCGGCGCGCACCGGTTCAAAGGGCTCGCGGAGAACCTGGAGCACCACGCGGGTACGCCGACCGGGGCTGAACCACCGAACGTCCACGGCGGGGACCGGGGGTACGGCCTCGTGTTCTTCCACCTGGACCGGTACCACCTGAGCACCGTCATCAGCAGCGGGCTCCGCTTCCAGCCGATCGGTGCCGAGCCCGCGCAGGAGCTCGCGTGCAGCGTGTACAAGGAGCAGGCCGAGGCCGCCCGGCACCTGGTCGACATCACCGCGGAGCTGCTGGTGCAGAACGGGACCCACCTGGTGCCGGACCAGATCGTGCCGAACGAGCAGCCGCTGCTGCCGAACACGGAGTTCCACGGCGTGCTGGCCAGCGGCCACCCCATGTTCCCCCCGGAGTTCACGCGGTTCACCGACGAGCACGGCGCGGAGCAGCTGCAGGTGTTCACGCTGCTGCCGGTCACCCTCGGCGAGCTGAACTTCATCCTGGACAACGGGGTGACCCGGCTGCGGCAGGAGTGGGCGCGCTTCGAGGTCGACGTGTTCGACCTCGGGCGTCCGAGCGTCGCCTGACCCGGACCGCCCGTTCCGGCTCTCCCGCTGCTCCGGCTCCCCGCCGTTCCGGTGCTCCACCGAACCGCGTTCCACCGCGGACCCCGCGCGCACCGGCGGCCGCGCCGCAGCGCCGCGGTGCGGCTGCGGCGTTGCCCATCGGCCCGGGACGGGTAACCGTGAGGTATGGAACGCAAGTCACGCCGGAACCGGTACGCCGAAGGTCTGCCCGGCTATCATGACGTGCTGGCCCGCCTCACCGGAGCCCCCTCGGGACGCAGCGCGCTGACGCTGCGGTTGTGGCTGGCCGGGCTGGGCTTCGTCCTGTGGGTCGCCGCCGCCGTGGCGGCGTTCACGCTGGTCCCCGACGCGCCCTGGCTCGGTTGGGTTCTCGTGCTGTTCGCGCTGATCGCGGCGGCGAACGTCGCCTGGGTCGCCTACCGCAAGCTGCGGGGTGAACCCGGCTGAACAGCTCCTGGGCGAGCACCGGTGTGCGGCCCGCTGGCGACGGGCGGGCGCAGGCGGCCCCGCTGCTGAGGAGCACACCGACGAAGGGATGAGCATGAGGGCGCAGAACGGCGTGACCGGTTTGGCCGAACTGGACGCGGTGCGGGTGTTCGGGCTGCCGATGCGCAACCCCTTCCGGGGCGTCACGATCCGCTACGGGGTCCTGCTGCACGGCCCGAACGGCTGGGGGGAGTTCTGCCCGTTCGAGGACTACGCGGACGCCCCGTCGGTGCCCTGGTTGCGCACCGCCCTCGAATCCTGCGCGGGCGACTGGCCCGCCCCCGTCCGCGACCGCGTCCCGGTCAACTGCACCGTGCCGGTGGTCGACCCGGACGCGGCCGCGCGCATCGTCGCCGCTTCCGGCTGCACCACGGCGAAGGTCAAGGTCGCCGACGCCTCCGCGGCGCCGCACGAGGACCTGGCGCGGGTGGAAGCCGTGCGCAGCGCGCTCGGCCCGTCCGGAGCGATCCGCGTGGACGCCAACGCCGCGTGGGACACCGACACCGCGGTGCGGCGCATCACCGAGCTCGACCGCGCCGCCGGTGGGCTCGAGTACGTCGAGCAGCCCTGCGGGGGCATCGACGAACTCGCCGCGGTGCGCCGGCGGGTGGACGTGCGCATCGCCGCGGACGAATCGATCCGCCGCGCCGAGGACCCGCTGCGCGTGGCCGTCGCCGAGGCCGCCGACGTCGCGGTCATCAAAGCCGCTCCCCTCGGCGGGGTGCGCACCGCGCTGCGCGTCGCCGAGGCGAGCGGGCTGCCCTGCGTGGTCTCCTCGGCCGTGGAGAGCAGCGTCGGCCTGGCCGCGCAGCTCGCGCTGGCCGGGGCCCTGCCGGAACTCCCGTTCGCCTGCGGCCTCGGCACCGTGGCCCTGCTCGACGGCGACGTCGTGGCGGAACCGCTGCTGCCGCAGGGCGGCGGCCTGCCGGTGCCGCGGCGCGCGCCGGAACCGGACCCGGCGCAGGTGGCCGCGGCGACACCGCCGGCCGAGGTGCAGCGCCGGTGGCTGGACCGGTTGCAGCGGGTCAACGCGCTCGCCGAGGCGCGGTGAGCGCTCGCCCTCCCGCGGTACCGCTCACCGCGGGAGGGCGACCGCAGCCGCGGGCTCCGGCAACGGCCTCACTTGTTGCGGCGGCGCCGCAGCAGGCGCAGCAGCACGAACACCGCGGCCGCCCCGGCGAGGACGGGCGCGATCCGCTTGAGCATCGGCGTGCCCGCGGTGTCCAGCAGGTCGATCGCCTCCGGTTCCGGGGCGGCGTGCCGCGGGGTGCCGTTCGCGGTCGCCGAGCCCGCCGAGCCCGGCGCCGTCACCCGCCAGTTCGACCGCTCGCCCCGCTCGGAGGTCGCGGTCTCCGGTGCCGGGCGGTCGCCGTTGGCGCTCGCCCCGGCCGCGGCCGCGGTCGCACCGGTGGCCGCCGCACCGGCGGCGGGAGCGGCGCTGCCCGCCGTCTCGGTCGAGGCGGAGCGGGTCTCGGCGGTCTGCCCGCCGCTCCCGGACTCCGCGGAGCCCTGCGCGGCCGGTTCGGCGGCCGCGCCCTGCGCGGTCCCCTCGGCCGCGTCCGCACCGGCGAGCCGCTCGGACAGGCAGTCGGCGAACTGGTTGATGAGCTTGCCGCCGACCTCGGAGATGAGGCCCCGGCCCAGCTGCGCCGGCTTGCCGGTGATCTTCAGGTCGGTGTCCACCCGCACGGCCGTCGTACCGCCGTCCTCGGACAGGGTGGCCGTGACCGTGGCGGCAGCGGTGCCGTTGCCCCGCGAGTCCTTGCCGCTGGCGTCCAGGACGACCCGCCGCGCCGACTCGTCGACCTCGGAGAAGGTGCCGTTGCCCTTGTACAGCAGCGTGACCGGGCCGAGCTTGACCTTCACCGACCCGGAGAAGTCGCTGCCCTCGACGCTGCTGAGCGTCGCCCCGGGCATGCACGGGGCGACCCGTTCGGGGTCGAGCAACGCTTCCCAAGCCACGTCGACCGGCACCGGAACGGTGAAGTGGTGCTCCATCTGCACTGGCGAGTCCTCCTACCGATGGCGGCCGGCCCCTCCGGGCCGGCGTGGGATCCGTCGGATCGCAGCCGGCAACGCTCGTTGCCGCTGCATCACTGCAACCAGCATCATGCTTGCTCGCGCCCGCGCACAACAGTCTCCGCACCCACCGGCGAGCCGCCGCCGGGTGCACGGCGGCCGGGGCCCGCGCACGAGCCCCGGCCACCGGAGTTCCGCTGCCGCGTCAGCCGCCCGCCGCGGCGAGCACGGCGCGTCCCGTGAGCACCTCGGCGAGCTGGCGGCGGTAGGCCGGATCCGCGTTGGCGTCCTCGGCCGGTTCGGTGCCCTCCGCGGCGTGCCGCGCGGCCTCCCGCACCGCCTCGGAGGTGGCGGGCTGGCCCAGCAGGGCCTGCTCGACCGCGGTCGCGCGCACCGGGGTCGGGCCCATGTTGGTCAGGCCGATCCGCGCCTGCTCGATCGTGCCCCGGTCCACCCGCACCGCGGCGGCCACGCCCACGATGGACCAGGCCTGCGCGACCCGGTTGAACTTCTCGTAGTGGCCCTGCCACCCCGTCCACTTCGGCATGCGCACCTCGACGAGGATCTCGTCCGGCTCGCGCGCCGTGGTGAAGTAGTCGCGGAAGAACTCCGCGGCGGCAACGGTGCGCCGGCCCGACGGGCCGGCCAGCACCATCTCCCCGTCCAGCGCGAGCACCGGGGCCGGCAGGTCGCCCGCCGGGTCGGCGTGCGCCAGCGCGCCGCCGAACGTGCCGCGGTGCCGCACCTGCGGGTCGGCCACGGTGCGCGTGACCAGCGGCAGCAGCGCCGCGTGCTGGCGCACGAGCTCGTCGCGCATGACGTCGTGGTGCGTGGTCATCGCCCCGATGACCAGCATGTCGCCCTCCTCGCGGACGCCGCGCACCTCCGGGATGCGGCCGAGGTCGATGACCGTCCCCGGGTCGGCCATCCGCATGCGCAGCACCGGCAGCAGGCTGTGCCCACCGGCCAGCACCGTGGCGTCCTCGCCCGCGGACGCCAGCGCGGCGACCGCCTCGTCCACGGTGGACGGTGCTTTGTACTCGAATTGCGCCGGAATCACTGGGAACCTCCCTGCCGGGCCTGGTTGATCGCGTGCCACACCCGGTTCGGCGTGCACGGCATCGGTACGTCCTGCACTCCGTCGGGACGCAGCGCGTCCACGACCGCGTTGACCACCGCCGGGGTGGAGGCGATCGTGCCCGCCTCGCCCACGCCCTTGACGCCCAGCGCGTTCGACTCCGCGCGCGTCTCGGTGCGGTCGGTGGTGAACTCGGGCAGATCCATCGCCGAGGGGATGAGGTAGTCGGCGAACGTGGCCGTGGTCAGCGTGCCCGACTCGTCGTAGGCGGCCTCCTCGTAGAGCGCCTGCGCGATGCCCTGCGCCAGCCCGCCGTGCACCTGGCCCTCCACGATCATCGGGTTGACCACGGTGCCCACGTCGTCGACGCAGACGTAGGAGCGCAGCCGCACCCCGCCGGTCTCGGTGTCCACCTCGGCGGCGCACAGGTGCGTGCCGTGCGGGAAGGAGAAGTTCTCCGGGTCGTAGGTGGCCTCGGCGTCCAGCCGGGGTTCGGTGCCGTCCGGCAGGTCGTGCGCGGTGAACGCGGCCAGCGCCACGTCGGCCAGCGTCGTCGACCGGTCCGTGCCCCGCACCCCGAAGCGCCCGCCGGAGAACTCGACGTCGGCCTCGGAGCACTCCAGCATGTGCGCTGCGATCGGCTTGGCCTTCTCCAGCACCCTGTCGGCGGCCTGCACCACGGCCATGCCGCCCACGGCCAGCGAGCGCGAACCGTAGGTGTCCAGCCCGCGCGGCGAGCTCTGCGTGTCGCCGTGCAGCACCTCGACGTCGTCGAAGTCGACGCCGAGCCGTTCGGCCGCGATCTGGCTCCACGCGGTCACGTGCCCCTGCCCGTGCGGCGAGGTGCCGGTGACGACCTCGACCTTGCCGGTGGGCAGCACGCGGATAGCGGCCTCCTCCCAGCCGCCGGCGCCGTAGGACAGCGAGCCGAGCACGCGCGACGGCGCCAGGCCGCACATCTCGGTGAACGTGGACACGCCGATGCCCAGGCGCACCGTGTCGCCGCGGCGGTTGCGCTCGTCCTGCTCGGCCCGCAGCGCGTCGTAGTCGAACAGCTCGGCGGCGCGGTTCGTGGCCGCTGAGTAGTCCCCGGAGTCGTAGGTCAGCCCGGCGACCGTGTCGTAGGGGAACTCGTCGATCCAGTTCTTCCGCCGCACCTCGAGCGGATCCATGCCGGCCTCCGCGGCCAGCTCGTCCATCATCCGCTCGATGCCGAACGTGGCCTCCGGCCGCCCCGCGCCGCGGTAGGCGTCGGTCGGGGTCTTGTTGGTGAACACGTTCGTGCAGCTGAAGTGGTACGAGGGGAACTTGTAGATCGCGTTGAACATGAGCGCGCCGAGGATCGGCACGCCCGGTGTGACCAGGCGCAGGTACGCCCCCATGTCGGCGAGCAGCTCCACCTTGAGCCCGGTGACCGTGCCGTCGGACCGCGCCGCCAGCGACAGCCGCTGCAGCTGGTCCCGGCCGTGGTGGGCCGACACCATCGCCTCCGAGCGGGTCTCGGTCCACTTCACCGGAACCCCGAACTCCTGCGCGGCGAGGAAGGAGAGCACCTCCTCCGGCGTGACCTGCAGCTTGCCGCCGAAGCCGCCGCCCACGTCGGGCGCGATCACGCGGATCTTCTGCTCCGGCACGCCCAGCGTCATCGCCAGCATGAGGCGCAGGATGTGCGGCACCTGCGTCGCCGAGTACACGGTGAACTGCTCCCCGGTGGGGTCGACGACGACCGAGCGGGGTTCCATGAACGACGGGATGAGCCGCTGCTGCCGGAACGTGCGGTCGACGCGGATGTCGGACTCGGCCAGGGCGCGTTCCACGTCCCCGCCGGTGCCGGCCTGGGCGGAGTCGAACGTCCAGGTCGCGTTGCGGTTGGTGCCGAGGTCCTCGTGCACCAGCGGCGAGTCCGCCCGCAGCGCCGAGTCCATGTCGAGCACCACCGGCAGCTCGTCGTAGTCCACGTCGATCGCGTCCATCGCGTCGTGCGCCTCGGCCGCGCTGCGGGCGGCGACCAGGGCCACGGCCTCACCGGCGAAGCGGACGGTGTCCACGGCCATCGGCGGTGCGGACGGGTGCGCCATGTCCTCGGTGATCGGCCAGGCGCAGGGCAGGCTGCCCTGCTTGTCGGCGAGGTCCCGGCCGGTGAGCACCGCGCGCACACCGGACATCTGCCGGGCCTCGGTGGTGTCGATGCTGGTGATGCGGGCGTGCGCGATCGGGCTGCGCAGGAGCGCCAGGTGCAGCGTGCCCGCGGGGGTGATGTTGTCGGTCCACCGGGTGCGTCCGGTGATGAGGCGGGCGTCCTCCTTGCGCGGGCGGGCGCGCCCGAGTTCCGGTTCCGCGACTGATGTCATGCCTGCCGACCTCCGGTGACCTCGTGCGATTCCTCGGCCGCCGGCGTGCGCGGCGAGGGTGTGGTGCCTTCAGCGGCGGGTTCCACCGGCTCCGCACCGCTGCCGCGCATGCGCTGGGCCGCGTCCGAGACCGCGCGCACGATGTTCTGGTAGCCGGTGCAGCGGCACAGGTTGCCCTCGAGCCCTTCGCGGATGCTCTCGGAGTCCGGGTCGGGGTCCTCGGCGAGCACGTCGAGGGCCTGCATGATCATCCCCGGCGTGCAGAAACCGCACTGCAGGGCGTGGTTGTCGTGGAACGCCTGCTGCATCGGGTGCAGCTGGCCGTCGCTGGCCAGTCCTTCGACCGTGGTGATGTCGCTGCCGTCGGCCTGCACCGCCAGCACGGAGCAGGACTTCACGCTGCGCCCGTCCATGTGGACGGTGCAGGCTCCGCAGTTGCTGGTGTCGCAGCCGACGACGGTGCCTGTTTTGCCGATCCGCTCCCGCAGGTACTGCACGAGCAGCGTGCGGGGTTCGACTTCGTCGGTGTATCGCGTTCCGTCGACTGTGACGGTGATCCGCGGCATGGGGGCCTCCCTGGGTTCCGTCCGGGACGCGGACGCGAACGAGCGGTTCCCGGTTTGCGTGGTGGGAGCGGTGCGGACGAGCCGGACGAGTCCGGATCCGGGTCGGGCGCGCGGCGCGCCCGACCCGGATCGTCGACTCCCGACGGTGCGCGCTCCGGCACCACCGCAGTGGGTGGACCGCTGCCACCGACT
This sequence comes from Salinifilum aidingensis, assembly GCF_054782015.1. Taxonomy (NCBI): domain Bacteria; kingdom Bacillati; phylum Actinomycetota; class Actinomycetes; order Pseudonocardiales; family Pseudonocardiaceae; genus Salinifilum; species Salinifilum aidingensis. The sequence goes on from NZ_BAAGTH010000001.1 coordinate 570,374, forward strand.
CCCCGGACTCCTCCGCCCGAGTGACTCATGTCACTGGCTCCGAGCGTGCTACGGCCACCCGCTCGGAGCAAGTGAACACGCCAGATCGTCACCCACCTGGACGCCGCGGTTCGCGCAGCGACCGGACCCGAGCGGAACCGCGCGCACCCGGACACCGCGGTCCAGCCGCAGCACCCGGTCACCAGTCGCGCGGGAGCGGATCAGTCGTGGTGGATCGCGCCGGTGGTCTGCGACAGCCTGCTGCCGTCCCCGCCCCACCGGGTGGCGATGAGCTCAGCCGCGATCGACACCGCCGTCTCCTCCGGGGTGCGCGCACCCAGGTCCAACCCGATCGGCGAGGCCAGCAGCGCGATCTCGCCCTCGGTCATGCCGTTGTCGCGCAACCGCTGCACGCGGTCGTCGTGCGTGCGCCGCGAGCCCATCGCCCCGACGTAGCCGACCTCGTTGCGCAGCGCCACCTCCAGCACCGGCACGTCGAACTTCGGATCGTGCGTGAGCACCATGACCGCGGTGCGCCGGTCCAACCGGCCCGCCTCCGCCTCGGCGGCCAGGTAGCGGTGCGGCCAGTCCACGACGACCTCGTCGACCTCCGGGAACCGGCTGCGCGTGGCGAACACCGGCCGCGCGTCGCACACCGTCACCCGGTAGCCCAGGAACGAGCCCATGCGCGCCATCGCCGCGGCGAAGTCGATCGCGCCGAACACGAGCATCCGCGGAGCGGGCTCGAAGGAGTTCACGAACACCCGCATGCCCTCGCCGCGGCGCTCGCCCCGCGCGCCGTACTCGAGCGTGCCGGTGCGGCCGCTGGCGAGCATGCCGCGCGCGTCGTCGGCGACGGCGTCGTCGACGCGGCCGGTCTCGATCCCGCCGGCCGAGCGGTCCTCCCAGACCACGAGCCTGCGGCCCACCCAGCCGGGTTCGGGGTGCTCCACGACCGTGGCCACGGCCACCGGTTCCTCCTGCTGGACCGACTCGACCACGCCGCCCAGCTCGGGGAACGTCTCCGCGTCGATGCGCTCGACGAACACGTCGAGGATGCCGCCGCAGGTCAGCCCCACGGCGAACGCGTCGTCGTCGCTGACGCCGTAGCGCTGCAACGCCGGCTCGTCGCCCTCGAGCACCGCCCCCGCGCGTTCGTAGACCGCGCCCTCGACGCACCCGCCGGAGACGCTGCCCACCGCTTCGCCCTGCTCGGTCACCAGCATCGCGGCCCCGGCGGGACGCGGCGCCGACCGGAACGTGGCGACCACGGTGCCCAGACCCACCGACTCGCCGGCCTCCCAGTGCTTCGCCAATCGGTCGAGGACGTCACGCACCGCGCACCTCCAGTTGTCGAAACCGTCCGCGCGTCCCGGAGGAGTTCCCGAGTCGCGCACGCCGCGACACCCTAGCGATCGGGGACGCCGCTGGCACCCGTGCCGCCGCCGTCGTCCGGGACCCCGGCCGCCGGAGCGACCGGTTCCCCACCAGAGTGCGCCAACCGGTGCACCCACGACCAGAGCTCGCGCAGCGCCTCCAGGCTGTGGCCGGCGATCATCCGGTCAACGTACGGCAGGGCCGCCGCGATTCCCGACTGCACCGGCCGGTACTCGGGGTTGCCCGCGTGCGGATTCGCCCACAGCACCGCGCGCGCCAACCGCCGCAGCCGCCGCGTCTGCGCCCCCAGCTCACCGGCGTCGCCGCGTTCCCAACCGTCGGAGAACAGCACCACGACCGCGCCGCGGGCCAACCCGCGCTGCCCCCACCGGTCGAGGAACACGCGCAGCGTGTCGCCCAGCCGCGTCCCGCCGGAGAAGTCCGGGACGACGCGGGAGGCCGCCGCCAGCGCCGCCTCCGGATCGCGCTGCCGCAGCTGACGGCTCACCCGCGTCAAGCGCGTGCCCAGGGTGAACACTTCGGTGCTGCGCGGTGCGCGCCGCGTGACCACGTGCGCGAACCGCAGCAGCGCGTCCGCGTACGGGGCCATCGACCCGGACACGTCGACGAGCAGCACCACGCGCCGCGGCCGCCGCGAGCGGCGCTGGCGCGGCATGCGCACCGGTTCCCCGCCGGACCGCACCATCTCCCGCAGCACCGCCCGCGGGGACAGCTCGCCCCGCCGGGAGCGACGCAGCCGCAGCGCGGGGCGGCTCGGCGGATCCGGCCGCAGCACCGAGAGCAACCGCCGCAGGTGCTCCCGCTCCGCCTCGCCGAGATCGGCGATGTCGCGGTTGCGCAGCACCTCCGCGTCGCTGGCCGCGGCGGCCAGCGGGTCGTCGGCCGCGCGTTCCTCCGCGTCCTCGGGCGCGGAGAGCGCGGCGATGCGCGCCGGCTGCGGCCGCGGCCGCTGCTCGACCGGCCGCGGCGGGGAGCTGCTGCCGAACCAGCTGGCGAACGCCGCGTCGTAGGTCGGCAGGTCGTCCGGCTCCGAGCACAGCGTCACCCGCCCCGCCCAGTACACGCCGCCGCGGTCGCCGAGCCCGACCGCGGCGGCCGCCTCGATGAACGCCTGCACCCGCGTCGGTCCGCAGGCCATGCCGGCGTGCCGCAGCGCACGGGCGAACCCGAGCAGCCCGGTCAGCCCCGTCGGGGAGCCGTCACCGGCGGCGGTGCCTGCGTCACTGGCGGCGCCGGGCTCCCGGGCACCGTCCGCGGGCGCGTTCCCGTCCGCTCGCATGCGCCGGTCACGTCCCCAGCACGTCCGCGGCCCGCACGCGTTCGGCGTCCTCGCGGTACTTCAGCACCGCGCCGAGGGTGTGCGCCGCGGTCTCCGCGTCCAGCTCGGTGCGGTCCAGCGCCACCAGCGCCTGCGCCCAGTCCAGCGCCTCGGCCACGCCCGGTGGTTTGAGCAGCTCCAACCCGCGCATCCGCTGCACGGCCCCGGCGACCTGCTCGGCCAGCCGCTGCTCGATGCCGGGCAGCCGGCGGCGCAGGATCGCGGCCTCCCGCTCCAGCGAGGGGTGCTCCAGCCAGTGGTACAGGCAGCGGCGCTTCAGCGCGTCGTGCACCTCGCGCGTGCGGTTCGACGTCAGCAGCACGATCGGCGGCTCCTCCGCGCGCACCTCGCCGAACTCGGGGATGCTCACCGCGTACTCGGACAGCACCTCGAGCAGGAACGCCTCGAACTCGTCGTCGGCGCGGTCGATCTCGTCGACGAGCAGCACGCACGGGGCCTCCCGCAGGGCGCGCAGCAGCGGGCGGTCCAGCAGGAAGCGCGTGGTGTACAGCGCGGACTCGGTGTCGTCCACGTCCAGCGGCTCCTGCGAAGCGGCCTCCACGGTCCGCAGGTGCAGCAGCTGCCGCGGGAAGTCCCAGTCGTACAGCGCCTGCGCGGCGTCGATGCCCTCGTGGCACTGCAGCCGGATCAGCCGCAGCCCCAGCGCGCCGGCCAGCGCCTGCGCCAGCGCGGTCTTGCCCGTGCCGGGCTCGCCCTCGCACAGCAGGGGGCGGCGCATGCGCATCGACAGGAACGCCGAGGTCGCGATCCCGTCGTCCGGCAGGTAGCCGGTGTCGTCCAACGCCCTCGCCACATCGGACGGGTTCTGCATCCCGAACGCGTCTTCCACCGCCATGCCGCCGAGCCTATGCCACGCACCGCGCCCGGGGCGATCGTCGCGGCGGCCGCGTCCGGGGAGAATCGGCGCGGAGCGGCCCCAGCGGGCGCCTCCCGACGACCGAACTCCCAGCGACCGGATCCCCGGGGACCATGAGCCGATTCGCAGCACTGCCCGCGCACGTCGAGACCCACCTCGGCCCGGTGCTCGGCGCGGACAGCAGGCAGACGGACCAGCGCCTGCGCGACTACCACCTGGTGCACTGCCGGCAACCGGACGGCGCGCACGTGTCGGTGCTGTCCAGCGGGCTGCGCGAGGAGCTGTGCGGTGCCCCGCTGCCGCAGGAGGTGCTGTGCACCGTGCGGGCCGAGCAGCGGCACTACGCGCGCCACCTGACCGGCGTGGTCGCCGAGCTGCTCACCGACACCGGCAGTCGCGTCGGGTACGGCGCGCTGATCACCAACGACCGGCTGCTGCTGCCGGACACGGAGATCGCCGGCGCGCTGGCCGCGCCGCACCCGTACCTGGACGAGGAGTTCGACGTGCTGCTCGACGAGCACGGCGAGCCCGCGCTGCAGCTGGTCACGCTCATCCCCGTCAGCCGCGGCGAAGCGCAGCTCGCGGCGCGGGAGGGCGCGGACGCGCTGTACGACCGGTGGGAGCAGCAGCAGGTGGACCTGCGCGACGTCCACCGGCCCGCCGCGGCGTAGGCCGGGACGCCGGCGCGCTGCCCGGTCGTTGCGTGCGCGGGGTTGCGCGGCCCCTCCGGGTACCTCGTGGACACGTAAGGCTGGGAGCCCCCCGAACTCGGGTCCGCGGGGGCGTTGGACGCGCGGGAGCCGAGTTCGAGGGGAGGTGGAGGCCGTCGGACAGCTCAGCACCAGCACCGCACGGGAGGAGCCCCGCGGAGCGGGCCGCGGGAGAGCCGTGCGGAGCTGAGTGCCGGAGCCGTGCGACGTGAGCTGCCTCCGGTCTACCGGAGTTGTGCCTTCGGAGGTCCACCTCGCGCAGGGTGTTACACCTGCGCCGGTCCGGGGGTTACGCGCAGAGCCGGGATGGTGGCCGGGGTGCCGCGAGCGTGTGCGTCAGGGCCTACGACCGACAGGGCCGGGTCCGCCTAGATCCTGCGTTGCCTGACGCGCGCGGTTCACGCCCTCTGACGGCGGTCCGCACGGCTGTGAACCGTGGCCACGACGTTCGTCCGTGCCCGCAGCGTGCGTGGGTCCGCTGTGGCGGGAGCACCTTCCGGGCGGTATGCTCAGCCCCAGCTTTTTTCTTTGGTCGCACTTGGAAAATAGCACGGTTGGCCCCGGGGAAACCCGGGGCCTTCTCGTTTCCCGGAGCGCGCGCCCCTCCCGTTTCCGCAGCGCACGCTGGGCGGAATGGGTTCTCGCGACCCCTCGGCAGAGCCGCGCGGAGCTGCGTGAACGCCAGCACGGCGATCAAAGTTCACACAGGAGTGCGAGTCCGGGTCTCGACCCCCGGTTCACCGCTTCCGCTGCCGCTTGGAGAAGGTCGCCAAGGACCGCTCGCCGACGGTGTCCACCGTCCACGAGAGAGCGGTCGGCATGTGCCAGGACGCAGAATCCGCGCTGCGCGGCATCTTCAACGTGCCGGAGCAGTTCCACGGCGCAGGAGGCCCGGTGCGCCCCCGGCATCGCCCGCCAACGGCCGGACGCTCGTGGGCGCCCGGCCGCGGGCGGCACCGAGGAGGCGCCCGGCATCAGGGGCGCCTGCGGGTCCGCTCGGGGACGTCTCCGGGGCGCCACCGGACGTGCCGGCCCGCGCCGCGGCGGCATGGTGCCGGTATGACCGAGAACGCGCACACCGCCCCCACCGCATCCCCGCACTCGACCGACGCGCACGCCGAGGCCTCGGCGACCCCGCGCACCGCCGACGCGCACACCGCCGGGGACGCCCCGCGGCGGTTCCGCCGCGACCGCGGCGACGCGATGCTCGCCGGCGTCTGCTCGGGCGCGGCGAACCTGCTCGGCATCGACGCGACGATCGTCCGCGTGCTGCTCGTCGTCGGCACCCTGCTCGGGTTCGGCGCCGGGATCCTGCTCTACCTCGCCTGCTGGATCATCGTCCCCGAGCAGCGGTGACGGCCTCGTCGACCGCGCGGATCGGCGGCCGCACGCCTGGACGCGCCGGCCCGCCAGGCAAGCGGCGAAGCCGCTTCCTCCTCACGCACGCAGCCCGACCCACCGGGGGTTCTCCGGCGCTGGGCCTCGCGAGGACAGCCCCGGCAGCGCTGCCCCCGTCTGGGGAGGGTGGCCGGGGGCAGCTGGGAGTAGGTCGCTACCCGATGTCCGCTGTCCGGGGCGGGAGGTCGGGGGCAGCGAGGCCCCGCCGGAGGTTCCCCCACCCGACCCGCCAGCCACCCCGCGGACTCCCTTCTTCACAGCTGCGGCGCGCCGGCCAGGAACTCGTCGAGCACCCCGTCGGCCAGGCGCACCGGCCCCTGCGGCCGCGTCTCGCCGGGGATCGTGCGCACCTGCTCGGCCTGCTGCTGCGCCCGCGCGGCCCGGTCGAACTCCGCCGCGGCCCGCTGCCGGTCGCCGCCCACCCGCGCCTGCAGGGCGTTGACGGTGTGCACGAGCGCATCGCCGGACAGGTCGGTGGCCCGCAACCACGGTTCGGCGTCGGCGACGAAGTTCGCATCGGCGCCCTGCCGGATCCGCTCGGGCGCGCCCTGGACGCGTTCGGCGTAGCGGCGCAGCTCGGCCACGGCCGCCGCCCGGTCACCCCGGTCCCAGGCCGCGCGGAAGGAGCCGATCCGCTCGGCCAGGCGCGGCGCGGGCGGCAGCCACGGCTCGCCGTCGGCCAGCGGTGCGCGGTGGTTCAGGTCGGAGAAGACCACGAGCGCCTCGGCGGTGCGCCGGTCGGGGCGCAACCCGGGCTCGCCGAGGAAGCTGTCCCCGGCGAGCTGGTCCGCTGTGGCGCGCCAGGCGCGCCGCGGGTCGAAGTCCTCGTCGTTCCAGGCGAAGGCGGCGGCGCCGACCTCCACGACCTTGCTGGCGGCGGCCTGGTTCATCGGGTTGACCACGACGCCGCTGATGTGCTCGGACAGCCCCTTCTCGCGCTCGGCGTACGGGCCGAGCATCAGCCGCCCCTCGGCCGCGTCGAAGTCGTTGACCGGGTAGTTGTCCCAGATCATCGGCGAGCGCCCCCAGACCTCCTCGGCCTGCCGCGCGTCGGCGGTGGTGATGCCGTCCGGGATGACGCCGTCGCCGGTCCACATCAGCTGCACGTCCGGGTCGAGCGCGCCGCGCAGCGCGGTCTTGTAGGGCGAGTCCTCGATCTCGGAGTACTCGGTCGGCACGGTCTGCAGCGGCTCCGCCCCCGGGTGCGTGGCGATGAACTCCCGCTGCACCCGGTTGAGCACCTCGGCCTGCGCGCGGCCGGCCGCCTCCGGTGACGCGGGCCCGTACGCGGCCCGGTCGCCGGCGCAGTTCCACGAGGCGTAGTCGATGTCGTCGAAGAGCACCTGGAAGTCGCGCACGCCGTTGTCGTAGAGCTGCTGCAGCTTGCCCTGCAGCTGCGCCACGTCCTCCGGGTCGCTGAAGCACAGCGACGTCCCCGGGTGCAGCGCGAAGGTGAACTTGACGTGGTGCCGCTGCGCCTGCCCGATGAGCTCGCGCAGTTCGCCGAGCTCCTCCTCCGGGTACGGCTCGTACCAGCGCTCGCGGTGGTACGGGTCGTCCTTCGGCGCGTAGACGTAGGTGTTGAGCTTGTTCTCGCCGTAGAAGGCGAGCTGGTTCATCCGCTCCTCGTGCGTCCACGGGCTGCCGTAGAAACCCTCGATGGCCCCGCGGATCGGCGTCGCGGGGGTGTCGGTGACCTCGGCACCGGCGATCCGCCCGGGCGAGGTGAGCTGCCGCAGCGTCTGCACCCCGTAGTAGGCGCCCGGGGTCGCCTGCGCGCCGATGACCACCTGGGGCGTTTCCGCGTCGGCGATCACCGCGAGCTGGTAGCCCTCCTCCCCGAGCCTCTCGCTCGCGTCCATGCCCGCGCGCTGCAGGCCGCGCATGTTCGTGGCGCCCGCCCGGTTGCCGATGCGCACGCGCAGCGCGGCGCCCTCGGGGCGCTGGCCCGGTTCGCGCTCGAGCACCCGCTCGGCGCCGGCCTGCCGCAGCACGCGCTTCGCCAGCTCCCGGGTGGGGCGGTCGGCCAGCGGGTCGACGACGAGGTCGACCGTGCCGGTCACGCGGACGTCGTCGCCGAGGCGGGAGATCTCGCTGGGCTGCGGGGTCACGCGGGGCAGCGGGCCGGAGGCGGGCACGGGGTCCGGTGGCTGCGGGGGATCCGCCGTGCCACCGCCGCCCTGCGGGGAGCCGCCGGTGCACCCGGCGAGCACGGTGGCGCTGAGCAGCAGCGCCACTGCGCAGCGCCAGGAGCTGGGGCTCCGGAACCCGCGGTGGAACATCCCGCCTCCCAACCGGAGTCGTGCCGTCGTGCCTCGACGCGGAGACCGGATCATCCTCGCACGCCCGCCCGCCGGGACCGCGGTGGCGCGCCCCGGACGCGAAAGGGGCCACCCCCGCCGGAGCGGGAGTGACCCCTTCGCAGACAGAACCAGGCGGAATCCCACTCGGGGCGGGACGGCCGGGGCGGTCTTACATCATGCCGCCCATGCCGCCCATTCCACCCATGCCACCCATGGGGTCGCCGCCGCCGGCGGCTTCACCGCCGCCGCCGTTCTTCTCCGGCTTGTCGGCGACCACGGCCTCGGTGGTCAGGAACATGCCGGCGATCGAGCCCGCGTTCTGCAGCGCGGAGCGGGTGACCTTCGCCGGGTCGATGACGCCGGCGGTGAGCAGGTCCTCGTACTGGCCGGTCGCGGCGTTGAGGCCCTGGCCGGCCGGCAGGCCGCGGACCTTCTCCACGACGACGCCGCCTTCCAGGCCGGCGTTGATGGCGATCTGCTTGAGCGGGCCCTCGACGGCCAGCTTCACGCTGTTGGCGCCGGTGGCCTCGTCACCGGTGAGGTCGAGGTCGTCGAAGGCGTTCTGCGCGGCCTGCAGCAGGGACACGCCACCGCCGGCGACGATGCCCTCCTCGACGGCGGCCTTGGCGTTGCGGACCGCGTCCTCGATGCGGTGCTTGCGCTCCTTGAGCTCGACCTCGGTGGCCGCACCGGCGCGGATGACGGCGACACCGCCGGCGAGCTTCGCCAGGCGCTCCTGCAGCTTCTCGCGGTCGTAGTCGGAGTCGGAGCGCTCGATCTCGCCGCGGATCTCGTTGACGCGGCCGGCGATCTGCTCGTCGTCACCGGAGCCCTCGACGATGGTGGTCTCGTCCTTGGTGATGACGACCTTGCGCGCCTGACCCAGCAGGTTCAGCTCGGCGTTCTCCAGCTTGAGGCCGACTTCCTCGCTGATCACGGTGCCGCCGGTCAGCACGGCCATGTCCTGCAGCATGGCCTTGCGGCGGTCGCCGAAGCCCGGGGCCTTGACGGCGACGGACTTGAAGGTGCCGCGCATCTTGTTGACGACCAGGGTGGCCAGCGCCTCGCCCTCGACGTCCTCGCAGATGATCAGCAGCGGCTTGTTGGCCTGCATGACCTTCTCCAGCAGCGGGAGAACGTCCTTGATGTTGGAGATCTTGGAGCTCAGCAGCAGGATGTACGGGTCGTCCAGCGACGCCTCCATCCGCTCCTGGTCCGTGACGAAGTAGGGCGAGATGTAGCCCTTGTCGAAGCGCATGCCCTCGGTGAGCTCCAGCTCCAGGCCGAAGGTGTTGCTCTCCTCGACGGTGATGACGCCTTCCTTGCCGACCTTGTCCATCGACTCGGCGATCAGCTCGCCGATCTGGTCGTCACCGGCGGAGATCGCGGCGGCCGAGGAGATCTGCTCCTTGGTCTCGATCTCCTTGGCGTTCTTCAGCAGCTGCTCGGAGATCGCCTCGGTGGCCTTCTCGATGCCCCGGCGCAGGGCGATCGGGCTGGCACCGGCGGCGACGTTGCGCAGGCCCTCGCGGACCAGCGACTGCGCCAGCACGGTGGCGGTCGTGGTGCCGTCACCGGCGACGTCGTCGGTCTTCTTCGCGACCTCCTTGACGAGCTCCGCGCCGATCTTCTCCCAGGCGTCCTCGAGCTCGATCTCCTTGGCGATCGACACACCGTCGTTGGTGATGGTCGGCGCGCCCCACTTCTTCTCGAGCACGACGTTGCGGCCCTTGGGGCCGAGCGTCACCTTGACGGCGTCGGCGAGGGTGTTCATGCCGCGCTCGAGACCGCGGCGGGCGTCCTCATCGAACGCAATCATCTTGGCCATTGCGGTGTGGTCCTCCACCTGTCTGGGAGCCGCGGAAGCGCCGGTGCGCTTCCCGGCAGGACTCGTGCTCGGCCAGGCCCGGTGCCCGCGACGGACGACCGCCCGACGACACCGCCCCGTGGTGTCGTCGCGGACGGCCTCACCGTCCCGACCTGGCACTCGATTTTCGCGAGTGCCAGTACCGTGTTTAGCACTCCCGCACAGTGAGTGCAAGCAAGGGTGGCGCGTCCGGCAGCGAACTCGACCGATGCGATGACAGCACCCGCAGCACCCCTCGGCAGCGCCCCTCAGCCCACGACCATGACGACGAACAGCGCGATGATGACCAGCACCGCCGCCCCGGCCAGCAGCGGCACGACCCACCGCGCCGCGCCGCCCCGGGACGACCCGGCGGACATCCGCGGAGGACCTCCCGCGGGCCCGCCGGACGTGCTCCCCGGCTGCGGCGGCGGGCCGGGCGTGCGCGGTCCCGGACCGGGCGCAGGACCCGTCCCGGCAGGCGGCGGAGCGGGCTGCCCCGGCGGCGTCGCCGGACCGGCCGCGGGTGCGGCCGGGTGCCCGGGCGCCGGCCCCGGAGCAGGACCGGGAGGAGCGCCGGGCACCTGGCCGGGAGCGCCCGGCGCGGGCTGCGGGGTGTCGAACGCGCGCCGCAGCGCCCCGATGAGCGCGCGGCAGGTGCCGAAGCGCTCGCGCGGGTTCTTGGCCATGCCCGTGCGCACCGCCTCGTCCACCGCGGGCGACACCGGGACGGCGGCGCTGACCGCCGGTGGCGGCGCGCTCAGGTGCCCCTGGATGATCTGCTGGACCTCGCCCTGGAACGGAGCGCGCCCGGTCAGGCACGTGTAGGCCACGCAGGCCAGGGAGTACAGGTCGGTGCGCCCGTCCAGCGGGTCGCCGCGCAGGTGCTCGGGCGCGGCGTAGGTCGGCGAGCCGAGGAAGTCGCCGCTGGCGGTGCGGTGGCCGGTGGCGCCGCGGCGGGTCAGCCCGAAGTCGGCGAGGTAGACGTGCTCGTGCGACTCGCGGCCGGTGACCAGGACGTTGGCGGGCTTCAGGTCGAGGTGCACCAGGCCCTGCTCGTGCAGCGTGTCGAGCGCCTCGGCCACCTGCCCGAGCAGGTCGAGCGCGCGCGGCGGCGGGAGCGGGCCGTCGGCGAGGAGGCTGGCCAGGTCGGAGCCGTCGACCAGCCGCATCGCGAGGTAGAGCACGCCGTCGATCTCGCCGAAGTCGTACAGCGGCACGATGTTCGGGTGGTCGATCGCGGAGGTGTTGCGCGCCTCGTCGACGAAGCGCTCGCGGAACTCCGCGTCGCCGGTGATGTTCTCGGCCATCACCTTCAGCGCGACCTTGCGGCCGAGCCGGACGTCGGTCGCGCGGTACATGACGCTCATCCCGCCGCGCCCGAGCACGCCGTCGATCTTGTAGTGGCCCAAGCGGCTACCGGTCAGGTCTTCCGACACGACCGCAGCCTAGGGAGTCCGCGGATCGGCTGGCGTAGCGGGTCGGGTGGGAGAACCCCGTCGGGTCGGTCTGCGCGCGGAGAAGAAGCGGCTGCGCCGCTTGCCCGACGGACCGCTGCGGCCAAGCACGCGACCACCGATCCGCGCGGCCGCCCAGCTGTTCCGGCACCGGAGGGGCGGCGGGACGGGTCCGCGGGAAGGGCCGGTCTGCGGGAGGTCCCGGGCATGCGAGCGGGCCCGGCCCTCCCGCGGGAACCGCCTCCCGCGAGCGGACCGGGCCCGCCGATGACGCGCCTGCTCGGATTCAGACCTTGCGGACGCCGTCGGCCTGGGTCCTTCCGTCGCGCCCCGCCTTGACCTCGAACTCGACCCGATCGCCCTCGTCCAGGGTGCGGAACCCCGACATGTTGATCGCGGTGTAGTGCACGAAGACGTCCGACTCACCGTCGACGGCGATGAAGCCGTAGCCCTTTTCCGAGTTGAACCATTTGACCGTGCCTACCGCCACGGCGTCCTCCTAGAGAAGTGGTGCACGGCGCGCAGCGCCGTTGGAGCACCGGTCACGCTACCGGACATCCCCCGCGAAGTCGCGTCCGCGGCGCTGCTCCGTTCCCGCGATCCCGGCGGTCCTCCCCGGCCGGGTGACCACCCCCGCAGCGGGCGGCAGCGACCGGGCGCACCGGCGGTGCGCCCGGGAGCGCCACCGCACCGCAGCGCGCTCACCCGGGGTCGCGACCGCTGCTCCGTTCGCCGCACGACACGCGCCGCCCGACCGCTCCGGTGGCGACAGCGTGTTGCTCCATGGCGGATGATCGGAGGCGTGTCGAAGGAAACCCCGCTCTCCGAACTCGACTCGGTCGCCCGGCACCGGGACCGCGTCGCCGCCCTCCTGCCGAGCACCCCGGTGCGGCGGCGCCCGCTCGCCGACTGCGCCGGCCTCGCCCTCGCCGAGGACCTGGTCGCGGCGCTGCCGCTGCCGCCGTTCGACAACACGGCGATGGACGGCTACGCGGTGCGCGCCGCCGACCTCGCGGAGGCGGGCCCGGAGCGGCCGGTGGCCCTGCCCGTGAGCGCCGACGTGCCCGCCGGGCGCACCGACGTGCCCGCGCTGGAGCCGGGAACGGCGCACCGCATCATGACCGGGGCGCTGCTGCCGGAGGGCGCGGACGCGATCGTCCCGGTGGAGCGCACCGACGGCGGCACCGCGACGGTGCGGATCGGGCAGGCGCCGCAGCCGGGCGCGCACGTCCGCCGGGCCGGCGAGGACGTCACCCGCGGCTCGGTGGTGCTGCCGGCCGGGACCGAGCTGCACGCGGCGCGCCTGGGCGTGGCCGCGGCCGTGGGCGCCGACCCGGTCGCGGTGCGCGAACCGCCGCGCGTGCTCGTGCTGTCCACCGGTTCCGAGCTCGTCGAACCGGGAAAACCCCTGCAACCCGGGCAGATCTACGAGTCCAACGGCATCATGATCGCCGATGCGGTGCGCGCGGCCGGCGGTTCCGCGCGGCTGCTGCGCTTCGTTCCGGACAACGTGGACGAACTGCACCGCGCGCTGGACGAGGAGCTCGACGGCACGGACCTCATCATCACCTCGGGCGGTGTGAGCGCCGGCGCCTACGAGGTCGTCAAGGACGCGCTCGCCGAGCACGGCGTGACGTTCCACAAGATCGCCATGCAGCCCGGCATGCCGCAGGGCTGCGGCCGCTACCGGGACCGCACCGCGGTGGTCACGCTGCCCGGCAACCCGGTCAGCGCGATGGTCTCGTTCGAGGTGTTCGTCCGGCCCGCGCTGCGCGCCGCAGCCGGGCACTCCGCGATCGAGCGGCCGCAGCGGCGGGCCGCGATCACCGAGGACCTGACGTCCACGGAGGGCAAGCGCCAGTTCCGCCGCGGCACCCACGACCCCGCGACCGGCTCGGTGACGCCGGAAGGCGGGCCGGGCTCGCACCTGCTGTCCGCGCTCGCGCGGGCGAACTGCCTGGTGGAGATCCCGGAGGACGTGACGTCGGTGCCTGCCGGGGCGCAGGTCGTGATCCGCGTGCTGGAGTGACGACCGCGACGGCCGCATTGACGCGCCCGGCCCAGCACCGGAAACTGCCTCAGCCAGCAACACCCAAACGGAGTACTCCCACGTGCGTGCTTCCTGGCGCGCCAGCCTGGCGCTGGTGCTGCACTTCAGCTTCTTCGCCGTGCCCCTCGGCCTCGTGCTCGGGTTGTTCGCCACCGCGGGCTACGTCGGGCTCCACGACCGGGGCAGCGGCGCGAAGGCCGCGTGCGCGGCGTTGTTCGTCGCAGCGGCGAGCGCGGTGGCGGCCCGCGCCCTCCGGCGCGCCCGCCCCCCGGTCCGCGGGGTGCCGATCGGCCGCGAGGAGCAGCCGAAGCTGTGGCGCCTGGCGACCTCGTCGGCGCGAGCCGGCTCCGCGCCCGAACCGGACGAGCTGCGCATCACCTCCGAACCGGAAGCGGCGGTGCGCGAGGACCGCGGTTGGCTCGGCTGGCACGTGCGGCGGCGCACCGTCGAGATCGGACTCCCGCTGCTGGCCGGGCTCACCGACGACGAGCTGCGCGCGGTGCTCATCGGGGAGTTCGGCAGGCTCGCCGGCAGCAGGCAGGACGGCACGCTCCCGGGCCGCGGCCGCGCGCGGGCGCTGGCGCACCGCGTCGACGACGCCCTGGCGGTGAAGCTGTCCTGCATGCACAGCGGCCCGGTGAAGTGGCTGTTCGGCGGGTACGTCCGCGCCTACCGCGCCGTGGCCCCGAACGCGGGGCCGCTGTGGTTCGCCGCCGACGCGGCCGCGGTGCGCCTGCTCGGCCGCCGCGTGGCGACCACCGCGCTGCGCAAGCACGAAGCCGTCCGGATCGGCTGGCGCGAGTACGTCGACGAGTACCTGAGCATGGCCACCGAGGTCGGCAGCACGCCCGACGTCGTGCTCGGGTTCCGCGCTTTCATGGAGAACGCGACGCGCAAGCCGCGGTTGGCCGAGCGGGCCAAGCGCACCATCGCCGAGCAGGAGCTCACCGCCGAGCGGGGCCGTCCGAGCACCCGGGAGCGGCTCGCCTCGCTGCGCCGCGCCCCCCGCACCGACGAGAGCTCCCCCTCCGATCGGCCCGCGTTCAGCGCGCTGCAGCAACCGCGGGAGAGCGTGCCGCAGCTGGAGGACCGGCTGCTGGCCGAGGGGCTCGGCGAACGGCTGCACTGGCCCGAGCTGGTGCGCCGCGCGGGCGCGGTGCGCGCCTCCGGGCAGGCGGCGCGGCTGGCGCTGGCGGTGCAGCTCAGCGGCGTGCCGATCGCGCCGACGATCGCGGGGGTGCTCGGCGCCGTCTACCACGGGCAGGGACGCGACCTGATCAATCCGGTGCTCAACCCCGGGATCGATCCCGACCGGGTCGATCGGGCCGCGACCGACGCGCTGGTCGAGCTGCTCGGCGCGACCGTGGTGGACGCGCTGGTGAGCGCGGGCCTCGCCCAGCACGAGCTGGACTGGTCCGGCCCGCCGCGGGTGCAGCTGAGCGGGGGGCGTCCGCTGGACCCGGACCGCCTCGTCCGGCCCGCCGTGGCCGATCCGCGGCTGGTGCCCGGCCTGCACCGCGCCCTCGTCGGCCTCGGAGTGCCGCTGCAGCACGGGCGCGACCCGGCGACGCAGCCCGCCCCGGTCACGCGCGGGGTGGTCAGCCCGGTGCACTGCGGCGCGGAGGTCCACGACCTGGTCGTCACCGACCGCGGCCTGGTGCTGCTGCCCACCAGGGTGAGCACCCTGCGGCGCCTGGCGGCCGGCGCCGCGGCCCGGTTGCGCCGGGCGGAGCGCGCCGCGGTGGTCGAGCTGGGCCGCGGCGAGGCCGCGTCGCTGCTGGAGCGCGCGGGAGCGCAGTGGGTGGACACCCGGGACATCGCGGCCGCGCGGCTGTCCTCGCGGCGCGCGGGGTGGTCGGTGGCCATCGACCTGTACTACGACGACTACGCCGTCTCGGAACTCGACGAGACCCTCGTGGCGGGCGGCGCGGAGCAGGACGTCAGCGTGCTGGAGCTGCGCTGCGGGGCGGAGGTGATGGAGCACGGCGAGCCGTACCGCGGCCTGGGCGAGCTCTTCGGCGCCCGCATGACCGTGGACGGACGGCCGCACTCCGCCGCGGAGGAGGAACCGGAGCCGGAGCTCGCGGAGCGGGGAGCGGCCTGAGGTGCCGTGCGGTGGCACTGCGACGGGTGACACGTCCGTGCTCGCACCCCTCCAACCGACTACTCTGCGTGAGCAATATCGCAGTAACGTCAGCCGAACGAGGCTACGGTGTTCCTGTGAAATCCCTTACACTAGGAATCAAGGTAACGAATCGTCGATCATTACCGGCGTTGGGCCCGTGCGCCGTCGGGGGATGCACGGACCCGTCGGGGAGGTCGGGGCGCCTGTCGGGGAGGTGCCGCGGCCGACATCGGGGCCGGTGAACAGTGCATCGGGGGCACTGCTCACCGGCCCCGATGCACGTTCGCGCCCGGGCGCGCCGCGCCGCGCGCCGTCGCCCGCCGCCGGGACGCCCCGCCCCGGCCACCGGAACCGGCGCAGGCGCACAACCGGGACGAATCCGCCCCCACCGGACGCTTTCCATGATCAACTCCTCCCCCTGGGGGCCGGTAGGGTGACGCCATCCGCGATGCTGTACCGACGACACCGCGCGGACTCCCCCGCCGCGGTACCTTCGACGCAGGGGCTGGCACCTGGATGAGCACCGAGGACACGGACACCCACCGCACGCGAGCGGCCCACCTGCGGACGCTCGTCCGCGAGACCATCCCGCCGATGCATCCCGCGGGCCGCCCGTTCGTCCTGGGCGCCGCCGCCGGCACGCTGCTGCTGCGCCGCCTGTGGCGCCCGGCGGGCGTGCTCGGCGGCCTGCTCACCGCGTGGTGCGCCTGGTTCTTCCGGGAACCGCGCCGCGCCACCCCCGAGCGCACGGGCATCGCCGTCGCCCCGGCCGACGGCACGGTCTCCGCCGTCGAAGCGGCCACCCCGCCGCCGGAGCTCGGCCTCGGCGAGCGGCCGATGACCCGCATCAGCACCTTCCTGAGCATCTTCGACGTGCACGTGCAACGCGCCCCGCTGAGCGGCACGATCGCCGCGCTCGCCTACCGGCCCGGCACCTTCGTCTCCGCGGACCTGGACAAGGCCAGCGAGGACAACGAGCGCAACGCGATGCTCATGCGCACCGACGACGGCACCGAAGTCGCCGTCGTGCAGATCGCCGGACTCGTCGCCCGGCGCATCGTCTGCTCCGTCACCGAGGGCGACCGGCTGCCGGCGGGCCGCAGCTACGGGCTCATCCGCTTCGGCTCCCGCGTCGACCTGTACGTCCCCACCGGCAGCCACGTCCGGGTCGCCGCCGGGCAGCGCGCGATCGGCGGCGAAACCGTGCTCGCTGACCTGCCCGCGCGCACCGGCCGGGCCTCCCCCGCGACCGAGGCACCCACGTCATGAGCATGCGCACGACCCCCGGCGTACGTTTCCTGCCCAACGCCATCACCGTCCTCGCGATGTGCGCGGGCCTGTCCGCCGTGCAGTTCGCCCTCGCCGAGGAGCTCGTCGCGTCGGTCGCGGCGGTCGCCGTCGCCGCGGTCCTCGACGCGCTGGACGGGCGCATCGCGCGGATGCTGGACGCCACCACCCGCATGGGCGCCGAACTCGACTCGCTGTCCGACGCGATGTCGTTCGGCGTGGCCCCCGCGCTCACGCTCTACGCCTGGCAGCTGCAGGAGAACCGCGCCGGCTGGATCATCGCGCTCATCTTCGCCGTGTCCCTGGTGCTGCGCCTGGCGCGGTTCAACACGCTGCTCGACGACACCGAGAAACCCGCCTTCACCAAGGAGTTCTTCGTCGGCGTGCCGGCGCCCGCGGCCGGGCTGCTCGCCCTCGTCCCGCTGGTCCTCACCGCCCACTTCGAGCACGCCGGCTGGTGGGCCTGGCCCCCGGTCGTCATGGCGTGGATGCTGCTCATCGCCGTGTGCGCCGTCAGCCGCGTGCCCACGCTGTCGCTGAAGACGATGCGCGTGCCGCCGAAGATCCTCCCCTGGCTGCTGGTGCTGGTGGCCCTGCTGGCCGCGGCCGTGGTGCGGTTCCCGCTGGCCTCGCTGGCCGTGCTGCTGCTGCTGTACCTGGTGCACATCCCCTACGCCGTCTACCGGTACCGCTGGTTGGCCAACCACCCGGAGGCCTGGTCGGCGCCCCCGCGGGAACGCCGCGCGATCCGCCGCCGCAGCCAGCGCCACCTGGGGCTGCGCCCGCCGCTGCGGCGCGGCGTCGCAGGTGCCGCCCGGCGCGTGCGCCTGCCCCGCCGCCCGGTGCGGCCCGGCGGGCCGCGGCGCAGCTGGCGCCGGCTGTCGCTGCGCACCGGTCGCGAGGAAGCGCCCTGGCGCGACGGTCCCCGATAGAAGGAGTTCGTTAGATGCTTTGCCGTACGGACTTCCGTGGCGGAACCTCCTGTACGGCTCTCGCTCCGGGTGCTCGACCTCGAGTAGCCACAACGACTGAACAATGCGCTACTAGGCTCGGGA
This sequence comes from Salinifilum aidingensis, assembly GCF_054782015.1. NCBI lineage: Bacteria > Bacillati > Actinomycetota > Actinomycetes > Pseudonocardiales > Pseudonocardiaceae > Salinifilum > Salinifilum aidingensis. Next base: position 588,177 of record NZ_BAAGTH010000001.1, read on the forward strand.
CGTGACCTCGCTGAACCTGACCGCGCAGGTGTCGAGCTCGATCATCGACACCCGCCGGGGCCTCGTCCGGCTGCACCCGGAAGTGCTCGACGCGCTCGGGCTGCGCCCGTGGAGCGCGATCCGGCTCTCCGGCGCGCGCAGCACGGTCGCGCTGGCCGCCCCCGCCGAGCGCAGCGCTCCGACCGGTGTCGTGCTGCTCGACGAGCTCGTCCTGCTCAACCTCGGCTGCACCGACGGCTCCCGCGTCGCGGTGAGCCCCGCCGAGGTGCGCCCGGCCAAGCACGTGACCCTCAGCGCCTCGCGGATGGCGCGCGCGACGCTCTCCGCGCAGACCGCGCGGCAGGCCCTGACCGGCAAGGTGTTCCAACCGGCCGACGCGGTCTCCCTGCTGCCCCAGGACGTGGCACCCGCTCCCGGCAGCAGCCCCGAGCAGGTGCGCCGGACGCTGAGCAACACCGTGGGCCGCACGTGGACCAGCGAGCTGCTCACCATCGTCGACGCCGCGCCGAGCGGACCCGTCGCGATGCAGCCCTCCACCGTCGTCACCTGGCACGACGGAGCGGAACCGGCCGCCGCGGGCACCGCACCCGCACCGGCGCCGCCCGCTCCGGCTGGACCGGGGGCTCCGGCGACCCCGGCGGGTTCGACCGGTCCGACCTCCCCCGCGGTGCAGCAGCCGGAGGCGGGCCCGGCCCAGGACGGCGCGGACGCCGCTGAGGAATCCGCCGCGCGGGAGGTCGGTCTCGACGACCTCGTCGGCGCGCGCTCCGCGGCCGACCGGCTGACCGAGTGGTTGCGCCTGTCCTTCGAGCAACCCGAGCTGCTGCACCGCCTCGGCGCCGACGCCCACCTGGGTGTGCTGATCAGCGGGCCGTCCGGCGTGGGCAAGGCGACGCTGGCCCGCGCCGCGGCGCGCGAGGTGGGGGCGGGCCTGGTGGAGCTCGCCGCCCCGAGCATCGCGGCGCTCGAAGCGCGCACCGCCGCGGAGCGCCTGCGCGCGGCCGTGGACCGCGCGGCGCAGGCCACGCCGGAGCACCCGCGCGTGCTGCTGCTCACCGACGTCGACCAGCTCGTGCCCGCCACCGACGCGCCGCCGCTGGCCACGGTCGCGGCGGACACGCTGCGCGCGGCGATCCGCACGCCCGGGGTGGCCGTGGTGGTCACCAGCTCCGCGCCCGCCGGGATCGACCCGCGGCTGCGCGAACCCGGCGCGGTGGACCGGGAGCTGACGCTGTCCGCGCCGAACGCCCGCGACCGGGCGGCGCTGCTGCGCGTGCTGCTGCGCCCCGCCCCGCTCGACGACGACGTCGATCTGTCCACTGTGGCATCGAAGACCCCCGGGTTCGTCGCCGCGGACCTCGTGGCGCTGTGCCGCGAAGCCGCGGTCAACGCGGCGCTGCGGCAGCGCGACGCCACCGGAGAACCCGTGCTGTGCCACGACGACCTGGCGGGCGCTGTCGACGCGGTGCGCCCGCTGTCGATGTCCTCTTCGGACGAGATCCACACCGGCGGGATCGCGCTGGACGACGTCGGCGACATGGCGGAGGTCAAGCAGTCGCTGACGGAGACGGTGCTGTGGCCGCTGCGCTACCCGGACTCGTTCTCCCGGTTGGGAGTCGTGCCGCCGCGCGGTGTCCTGCTGTACGGGCCGCCGGGGTGCGGCAAGACGTTCCTCGTGCGCGCGCTGGCCGGCAGCGGCCAGCTGAACGTGCTCTCGGTCAAGGGCGCCGAGCTCATGGACAAGTGGGTCGGCGAGTCCGAGCGGGCCGTCCGCGAGCTGTTCCTGCGCGCCGCCAACGCCGCCCCGGCCCTGGTCTTCCTCGACGAGATCGACGCGCTCGCCCCGCGCCGCGGCCAGTCCTCCGACTCCGGTGCCGCCGACCGCGTCGTCGCGTCGCTGCTGACCGAACTGGACGGTGCCGAACCGCTGGGCGACGTCGTCGTGCTCGGCGCGACCAACCGCCCCGAGCTGGTCGACCCCGCGCTGCTGCGCCCGGGCCGCCTCGAACGACTCGTGCACGTGCCACCGCCGGACGCCGCGGCGCGCGCCGAGATCCTGCGCTCAGCGGCGAAGAACACCCCGCTGGCCTCCGATGTGGACCTGGAGGACCTGGCCGCCGAGCTGGACGGCTACTCGGCGGCCGACTGCAGCGCGCTGGTGCGCGAATCCGCGCTCTCGGCGATGCGCGAGTCGCTGTCCGCGCCGGAGGTCACCGCCGCGCACCTGGACGCGGCGCTGCGCGCGGTGCGCCCCTCGCTCGACCAGGCGCAGCTGGAGGAGCTGCGGCGCTTCGCCGAACAGCGGTGACCGGCGCGCCCGCGCGTGCCGCGGTTCCGGTGCTCAGGAGCGGTAGTCCTTGGTGACGATCACGATCACGCCCGGGTCCGAACCTGCGAGACCCTCGATCCGCGGCTCGGCCGCGATGTCGAAATCGCGCGCCACGCGCCGGGCCTGCTGCTCCTCCGGCGTGCCCGGGCGGTAGTAGGCCGTGGTGTGCGCGACCACGCCGCGGGCGTAGTTGCCGACCGCGGCCACGTCGTAGCCCTCGTCCTCGAAGTCCCCGCCGGCCTCGTGCGCCAGTCCGCGGATCGTGCTGTTGTTCAGGATCCGCACGGAGATCCCGTTCGCGGAGCCCCGCGTGCCCGAACCGGTCCCGGACCCCGGCTCGTCCCCCGGTGCGCGGGTCTCCCGCGGCGGTGTGCCGGACCCGCCGGGTTCCGCCGGCCCCGTCGGGGACGGCTCCTGCTCGGACGTCCCCGGCGCGGTGGTACCGGGCTCCGCGGTGCCGTCGCTCGTCGCGGGCGGTCGCGGGTCCTCCTCGCCGGGATCGGGGGTGACGACCGCACCGGTCTCCGGTGGCGGGGGTGCCGCTTCGTCCGAGGAGCCGGTCCACCCGAGGGTGGTCACCCCGAGGACGGCCGCAACCGCACCGACCCCGATGAGTCCGTAACCGGTCGCGCGCAGTTTCGACGGCGGTTCGGCTGGCGTCATCGCGGCCACTCGCTTCCCGTTCGACGAGCAGGCTGGTCACCGGAGCGCAGCCTGCGCAACCTCTTCAGCAACATCGGGTCGTACCGCCGCGCGGCGGGATGGTCCACCAACGCGTTGAGCAGCCGGTAGTACTGCGTCGGCGTGAGGTCGAAGAGCTCACGGATCGCGCGTTCCTTGGCACCGCCGCGTTTCCACCACTGCCGCTCGAAGGCCAGCACGCTGCGGTCCCGTTCGGACAGCTCCCCCTCCGGCGCGGGCGGTTGCACCTCCGGCTCCTCCTGCGGCACCGGCTCGGCCACGCGCGGCAGCGGTTCGGTGAGCGCTTCCACCGGACGCAGGCGCCGCCCGCGCTCGTCCCGCTGCTGCCCACCCTGCTGCTGCGCGGCTTCCGCGGCGCCGGCCAGCTGCCGGCACTCGCGGGCGATCCGCTGCGCGGTGAGCATCTGCGCGGCTTCCATCTCGCTCCTCGTCGTGGTTGCAGGCGGCGGCGCACCGGGCGCTCGCGGTGCCGTTCCCCGCGGCCCCATTACACCACGTCGGCGACCACGCGCTGCGATGATCACGACGCGCGCCGGAGCTCCGCCGGCGGAGGCCGTTCGCCGCAGCGCTCGCGGTGCTCCGGGGCGGGACCGATACAGTCGGTGCATGGCCATCCACCCGATCCGCATCGTGGGCGACCCGGTGCTGCGCACGTCGGCGCGGTCCGTCGAGCAGTTCGACGCCGACCTGCGCACCCTCGTCGACGACATGTTCGCGACCCTCGAGGCCTCCAACGGCGTCGGCCTGGCGGCGCCCCAGATCGGCGTGGACCTGCGCGTGTTCGTCTACGACTGCCCGGACGACGACGGCGTGCAGCACAGCGGCGTGGTGGTCAACCCGCAGCTGGAGACCTCCGAGGTCCCGGAGACCATGCCGGACCCGGACGAGGACTGGGAGGGCTGCCTGTCCGTTCCGGGCGAGTTCTTCCCGACGGGGCGCGCGGACTGGGCCAGGGTCACCGGCAGCGACCCGCAGGGGCACGACGTGCGGGACGAGGGCACCGGGTTCTTCGCGCGGTGCCTGCAGCACGAGGTCGACCACCTCGACGGCCACCTCTACCTGGACCGGCTGACCGGGCGGCACGTGCGCGCGGCGAAGAAGGCCGTCAAGCGCAACGGCTGGGGCGTGCCCGGGCTGTCCTGGGACCCGACGGTCGAGGAGGACCCGTTCGCCGACTGATATCAGCAGGACGTTGTTGAATCGTTCTGCGCGTGGACTTCCGCGGTGGAACCTCCGCGGTCGCTCCGGCTGCGATCGGAGTCGGCCGTCGAGGCAGCCACAGCTGCAAGCTGTCGTGCCGAAACGATGAAGGGCTCGCGGTCTCCGGGCAACGGCCGGCAGGGACGCAACACAGCGCTGTTGGCGCTCTGCAAGTCATTTTTCGTTCGTGCTCTCGTGCACCCGTGCCCGAGTGGCGGTGGCGCAACAGGACCCCGTTGGGTCGTTCGCCGACTGGTCCGGGAGCACCCGCTGGGGGCAGAACTCCGCTGCGCGGTTGCCAGCGGCGCGAGCGCGGGCTAGTGTCTGGCGCGACAACTTCAACCGCGGGAGCTCGCACCGGAAGCGAGCTGAGAGGGCGGCTGGACCAGCGATCCGGCGCCGCCGACCGCAGAACCTGAACGGATAATGCCGGCGTAGGGAGCGTGACCGCAGTGGTCGATCTGTATCAGAACGCGTCCAGCAACAGCTCCACCTCCACCGATCAGTCCTCTTCGGACTCCGATCCGTCCGCTTCGCCCGGTGTGACGACCGGTCCGATCCCCGGTTCGCGCAAGGTCTACGCGGACACCTCCGCCGGGCTGAAAGTGCCGCAGCGGCGGGTCGAGCTCACCAACGGCGAACACCTCGACGTGTACGACACGTCCGGTCCGTACACCGACGAGACCGCCACCATCGACGTCCACAGTGGACTCCACCGCACCCGCGCCGGCTGGATGGACGGCAGTTCGCGCAACACCCAGCTCGGCTGGGCGAAGCAGGGCGCCATCACGCGGGAGATGGAGTTCGTGGCCGCGCGCGAGGGCTTCTCGCCGGAGTACGTGCGCGACGAGGTCGCCAGCGGCCGGGTGGTCATCCCCGCCAACCACTACCACCCCGAGACCGAGCCGATGGCCATCGGCAAGAACTTCCTGGTGAAGGTCAACGCCAACATCGGCAACTCCGCCGTGACCTCCTCGGTCGAGGAGGAGGTGGAGAAGATGGTGTGGGCCACGCGCTGGGGCGCCGACACCGTCATGGACCTGTCCACCGGTGACGCCATCCACGAGACCCGCGAGCGGATCCTGCGGAACTCGCCGGTGCCGATCGGGACCGTGCCGATCTACCAGGCGCTGGAGAAGGTCGACGACCCGGCGGACCTGACCTGGGAGATCTACCGGGACACGGTCATCGAGCAGTGCGAGCAGGGCGTGGACTACATGACCGTGCACGCCGGCGTGCTGCTGCGCTACGTGCCGATGACGGCCCAGCGCGTGACCGGCATCGTCTCCCGCGGCGGGTCGATCATGGCCGCGTGGTGCCTGGCGCACCACAGGGAGAGCTTCCTGTACACGCACTTCTCCGAGCTGTGCGAGATCCTGCGCGCCTACGACGTGACGTTCTCCCTCGGCGACGGGCTGCGCCCCGGTTCCATCGCCGACGCGAACGACCGGGCGCAGTTCGCCGAGCTGGAAACGCTCGGCGAGCTCACGCACATCGCCCGCGAGCACGACGTGCAGGTGATGATCGAGGGCCCGGGCCACGTGCCGATGCACCGCATCACCGAGAACGTCACGCGCGAGGAGGAGCTGTGCGGTGAGGCCCCGTTCTACACGCTCGGCCCGCTGACCACCGACATCGCCCCCGGCTACGACCACATCACCTCGGGCATCGGCGCGGCCGTCATCGGCTGGGCCGGCACGGCGATGCTCTGCTACGTCACGCCGAAGGAGCACCTGGGACTGCCGAACCGGAACGACGTGAAGACCGGCGTGATCACCTACAAGATCTCCGCGCACGCCGCGGACCTGGCCAAGGGGCACCCCCGGGCCCAGGAGTGGGACGACGCGCTGAGCAAGGCCCGCTTCGAGTTCCGCTGGCACGACCAGTTCCGGCTCTCGCTCGACCCGGAGACGGCGCAGGCGTACCACGACGAGACGCTGCCGGCCGAGCCGGCGAAGAAGGCGCACTTCTGCTCGATGTGCGGGCCGAAGTTCTGCTCCATGCGCATCACCCAGGACGTCCGGGCCTACGCCGAGGAGCAGGGCCTGACCTCCGTCGAGGCGATCGAGGCGGGGATGCAGGAGAAGGCCGCGGAGTTCAACTCCCAGGGCGGGCGGGTGTACCTGCCGGTCACCGACGCCTCGGCGAGCTGAGCGGGCGCGGCGGCCGGCCGCCCGCGCGGCCTGCTCCGCAGGGGCGGCTCGCCGCGGTGCCCGGGGAGTGCGCAGCGCGGCGCGTCGCCGGTGGGGCGGCTTCCGGTCGCCCGCGGCCGCGCGGGTGGGCGCTGCCGCCCTCCCGCGCGGCCGGGACCACCGCCGGGCCACGAGCAGGATCACCGGCCCGACCCTGACCGGGGACGGCCAGGTCACCGGCCCGGCATCCCCGGTCACCACGGATCCCACGGGATGCACCCCGATGGGGTGGTGATCGTTTGCCCCCCAGTCGCGTGGGGACAACTTACAATTTTCATGAAAATTGCGCTCTCTGGAACGGTTCCAGTCTGAGGCGACCTGGTGTCCGCCCCCGGGAACCGCGGCCCCGCTCCGCCCCGGTGAGCTGCGACTCCGCCGGAACCGGGTGCGGCGCCGGGCGCCGTAGCATGAGGGCGATGCGAGAGACCTCCGGCGAACGCGAGAACGACTCCGAGCGCAGCACCGCGCCCGCGGCAGACGCCGCCCCGGTGGACGCCACCACCCCGGCGAGCTCGGGAGCCGCGGCGAGTCCTGCCGCCCCGGTGAACCCCGCAGCCTCAGCGGACGCCCCGGTGAGCGCTGCCTCCCCGACGAGCGCGGAAGGCTCGGACGCCGCGGTGGGCACCGCTCCCCCGACGGCGCTGACGATCGCCGGCTCGGACTCCGGCGGCAGCGCCGGCATGCACGCCGACCTGCGCGCGTTCTTCGCCAACCACGTGCACGGCACGACCGCCGTGACCGCGGTGACCGTGCAGAACTCCCGCGGCGTCAGCGACGTGGTGCGCATCCCGCCGGAGCAGGTGGCCGCGCAGATCGACGCCGTGGCCGGCGACATCGGCGTGGACGCCGCCAAGACCGGCGTGCTCGCCGCGGCCGACACGATCGAGGCGGTGGTGGCGGCCTGCGACCGCAACGGCATCGGCCGCTCCGGGGCCACCCCGTTCGTCGTCGACCCGGTCGCCGCCTCCCGCGCCGGCGAGCCCCTGCTCGACCCCGACGCGCTGGACGCCCTGCGCAACCGGGTCTTCCCCCGCGCCACCCTGGTCACGCCGAACCTGGACGAGGTCCACCTGCTCACCGGTGTGACCGCGCGCAGCCGCGCCGACCTGCTCGACGCCGCCAAGGCGGTGCACGACTTCGGCCCCCGCTGGGTCCTCGTGAAGAGCGGGCACCTGCCCGACGACCCCGAGTGCGTGGACCTGCTCTTCAACGGCTCCGAAGCCATCGAACTGCCCGGTCCGCGCTACCCCACCGCGCACACGCACGGCGCCGGGGACGTGTTCGCCTCCACGATCACCGCGCTGCTGGCGCGCGGCGCGACCGTGCCGGACGCGGTCCGCATCGGCAAGGCGTTCGTCACGCGCAGCGTGCACGACGCCTACCCCCTCGGTTCCGGATTCGGCCCGGTGTCGACGTTCTGGCGCGTGCGCTCCACCCCGGTGGAGGAGGACGCCGCGGAGGAGGGCTCGCCCGCGGAGGACGCCTTCGCGGAGGGCGGTGCCGCGGCGGACCGGAGCACCCCGGACGGTTCCGCGTGAGCCCGCCGCGGCCGCGATGAGCGCCATCGAGTGATATTCACCGGCGATGCGGCCGATGACGTCCCAACATCGTGGGCAGCTGCGGCGGAGTCGGGTAAACAGGAAGCACGGCGCGGACCGGTGCCGGCGGCCCGGTTCGGCACTGCCGGGACGAAGCGAGGACGACAGAGGACGCGGCGGCGTGGCGAAGGCATCGACGACGGCTCGTGCAGTGTGGGCGCGGATCACGGGGACGACCGAGGCCGGAGCGCCCGACCCGCGACAACGCCAGTACGCGATCCTCGTGCTGTGCGCCGTCGCGCTGGGCAGCGCGCTCGGCTGGTGGCTGGACGCGACCACGCCCGCGCTCATCGCGGCGCTGACCGCCGTGCTGACGCTGATCGCCGCCGGCGGCCAGTCGCTGCGCTCGGACCTGCACCGCCTCAGCCGGTTCGCCCCGGCGCTGGTCGTGGTGATGGCCTGCGGGCCGCTGCTGCGCGGCATCCCGTTCGCCGCGGGCGCGCTGGTCGCCGTGGTCATCTTCGGCACCGGCATGCTGCCCGCGCTCAGCGAGCGCTACCGCGCCGGCGCGCAGACCGTCGCGGCCGCGACGCTCGCCGCGACCAGCGGCATCGGCCGGGACGACCCCTGGTGGACGCTGCTGTGCGCGAGCGCCGCCGGGGTCGTGTTCGCGCTGGTCCTCCGCGTCGTCACCGGGCTCGGCGATCCGACGCGCGCAACCCGCCTGGCGGTGGCCCGGACGCTGCTGCAACCGGGTCCGGGCGTGCTGGAGGGCGCGATGGCGGCCTGGCGCACCGACGGCGCCCCGCGCTGGCTGGGCGAGGTCCTCGCCGGCCTCGCCCGCTTCCGCGCTGCCCGGGAAACCCTGCTGACCCGGGCGAACCGCGCCGACCGGGCCGAAGCAGCGCGGTTGCGGGCGATCGTCGACGAAGCCGACCGGGTGGCCGCCGAACTGGCGCGGGCGGTGCGCGCCCGCGCGTGCACCGGCCTGCCACCGCTGGCCCGGCGCGACCCGGTCATCGCGCACGGCGGGTACCACGGCTCGCTGCCGCACGCGGTGCACGGCCTCAACGCGGGTTTCGACCGGATCCGCGCCGCCGTGGTGAACCGGTCCGAGGACCCGGTGCCCGTCACCGCCGCCGGACCGTGGCGGGAGCGGCTCCGGGACGCGGCGCGCGCCCACCTGTCCACGCGTTCCTCGCTGTTCCGCCACGCCCTGCGCTGCGCCCTCGCGGCGACGATCGGCATGGTCGTGGTCGCGCTGCTGGACGACCCGTCCGCGTCGACGCTGCTGCTGGCGCTGTACCTGGTGCTGCAGCCCGCGGCGCGGGACAGCATGACGGGAGCGCTGGAGCGCACCGGCGCGGCGGTGCTCGGCGTGACCGCCCTGGCGCTGGTGATCACCCTCGTACCCGGTGCGCTGCTGCTCGGGCCGCTGCTGATCGCGGGGATGCTGCTGCACGTCGACCAGCTGCGCGCGCACTACCAGGCGCTGCTGGTGTGCCTGATCGCGGTGCTGGCGGTGGAGCAGACGCTGCTGCTGGACCGCCCGCTGATCAACGTCGGCATCGCCTTCGCCGCGAACACGGCCGTCGGCGCGGCGATCGCGCTGTGCATCGGGTTCGTCGGCTACCTCGTGCTGCCCAGCAGCGCCCTCCCGGACGTGCGCGGGGCCGTGCGCTCCACGGTCTGGGCCATGACCGACCTGCTGCGCGGGGTGCGCGCGACGGCCGCCGAGGACTCCGCCCGGGACGAGTGGCGGGCCCTGCACGTGCTCACCCAGCGGCGGACGCAGGACCTGCTGGGCATGCCCGCGCTGCTGGACGGCACCGGCGAGCGGGCCGCCGAGGACGACTCGGCCGCGGAGGCCGCCGCGGCCCTGGAGGCGCTGCGCCAGGACCTCGCGATGCTCACGCTGCACGGCCCGGAGCGCCGCGCGGCCGCCGAGCCCGTTCTGGCCACTGTGGACGAACTGCTCAGCGGGCGGCAGAGCACGAGCATCCCCGAGGTGCACGGCGGGGATTCGGTCGTGGTGGACGCGCTCTCCGGGATGCTGCTGGAGAACGCGCTGCACGCGCGCACCGCGGTCGACCGCGCGCTCGGCGACGGCACCCCGTGGAAGAGCTACACGATCACGTTCCTGGACAACGGGCAGCAGGAGCACCTGCGCCTGCAGTGAGCGCTCACCCCATCGGCCGGCCCGGGCTGGAGGCGTTGGCCCAGAACCGCTGGGGGATGCGCCCCGCCTGCACGGCCAGCCGACCCGCGGTCACGCCCGAGCGCATCGCCTCGGCCATGCGCTCCGGCTGCTCCGCCCGGGTGACCGCCGAGGCCAGCAGCACCGCATCGCAGCCCAGCTCCATCGCCAGGGCGGCGTCCGAGGCGGTGCCCACGCCCGCGTCGAGCACGATCGGCACCGACGCGCGGGAGACGATCATCCCGATGTTGTGCGGGTTGCGGATGCCCAGGCCCGTGCCGATCGGCGAACCGAGCGGCATGACCGCGGCGCAGCCGAGCTGCTCCAGCCGCAGCGCCAGCGCCGGGTCGTCGTTGGTGTAGGCGAGAACCACGAAACCCTGGTCCACGAGCTGCTCGGCGGCGTCGACCAGTTCGACCGGGTCGGGCAGCAGCGTGTCCTCGTCGGCGACGACCTCGAGCTTCACCCAGTTCGTGCCGAGCGCCTCCCGCGCCAGCTGGGCGGTGAGCACCGCTTCTGCCGCGGTGCGGCAGCCCGCCGTGTTCGGCAGCGCGTCGATGCCCAACCGGTGCAGCAGCTCGAGCACGCCTGTCTGGCCCTGCGCGTCGGCGCGCCGCATCGCCACCGTCGTCAGCTCGGTACCCGACGCGATGAGCGCCTGCTCCAGCACCGACAGGTTGTTCGCCCCGCCGGTTCCCATGATCAGCCGCGAGCCGAACTCCCGGCCCGCGATCACCAGGGGATCGTCCATGGTCATCCTCCTTGCACGGCGGTGAGCACTTCGACGGACGCGCCGTCGGCCAGCCGGGTCCGCGCCCAGTCGGCCCGCGGCACGACCGAACCGTCCACGGCCACGGCCACACCGCGCTCCGGCACTCCGTAGTCGGCGAGCACGTCGTCGAGGCTGGCCGCCTCGGCCACGTCCCTGCCGGTCCCGTTGATCACGACACGCACCGTTGTTCCTCCCATCGTCCGGGGTCGGCGACGCGGGCCTCCACCGGCGGTTCCTCCTCCCGCAGCATCGCGAGCACCGCCTCCGCGGTGATCGGCGCGAGCAGGAAACCGCCGCGGTAGTGCCCGGTCGCGGCGAGCACGCCGGGTTCGAGCCTGCCGAGCACCGGCAGGTTGTCCTCGGTGGTGGGGCGCAGCCCGGCCTCCGCCTCCAGCAGCGCGTACTCGGACAGGCCGGGGAGCAGCTCCTCGGCGTCGACGACGAGGTCGCGCACACCGCCGAGGGTCACGTCGGTGTCGAACCCCGCCTCGTACTGCGTGGCCCCGAGCACCACTCCCCCGTCGTCGCGGGGCACGAGGTAGACGGGACGGCCGTGCACCGGCCCCCGCACGGTGCGCTGCGGCGGCGGCAGCGCACCGGTGCGGGCGCGCAGCCGCAGCACCTCCCCCTTGACCGGGCGGATGCGCCCGGCCAGCGCGGGGTGCAGCTGCGCCGAGTGCGCCCCCGCGGCGATCACCGCGACCGAGCAGTCCACCGCGGACCCCTCGGTGCGGACCTCGCCCGCGCGGACCTCGGTGGCCCGCTCGGCCCGGAACACCACGCCGGCCGCCTCGGCCGCGGCGCGCAGCGCCGCCAGCGCGGCGCGGTTGTCCACCGCGAGATCGCCGGGGACGACGAGCCCCCTCCGCACGCCCGGTCCCAGGGACGGTTCCAGCCGGCGCAGCTCGCGCCCGTCGTAGCGGGTGACGCTGCGCCCCATCCGGTCGAGGTACTCGGAGAGCCGGTCGAGATCGGCCCGATCCGCGCTGTCCACGCCGACGACGAGCGTGCCCTCGGTGCGCAGCCCGGCGGGGCGCCCGGCAGCCGCGGCCAGCTCCTCGGCGAAGGCCGGCCAGCGCCGCAGCGAGGCCGAACCGAGTTCCAGCAGCTCCTCCTCGCCCGGCCAGGCCTCGGCGATCGGCGCGAGCATCCCGCCCGCCACCGAGGAGGCGCCCGCGGCCGGGGCCGGATCGATCAACTCCACGCGGAATCCCGCCGCCGCGGCTCGCCAGGCGGCGGACAGACCGATCACACCGCCGCCGACGACGGCGACACGCGCACTTCCTTCGCTCACCTCACGCTCCCTGCGCCGGCATGACCCGGATCAGGTTCGACGGTCGGGGCTGCGCCCCCTCTCAGTCCACCGCTCTCCGGTCGCTCGGCGGACTCCCGTGCTCACCGGTATCCACCGTACTCCGATCGAGACGGGCCGCGGCAGGGCGCACCGCGGACGTCAGTCGTTACGCTGTGCGGCATGCCCGGATACGACGGATTCGGTATTCGCGCCCGGTTGGACGAGGCCCGGCTGTACCTGTGCACCGACGCGCGCTCGGAGCGCGGGGACCTCGCCGAGTTCGCCGACGCCGCCCTCTCCGGCGGCGTCGACATCATCCAGCTGCGCGACAAGGACGAGAACGGGGCACCGCTGGAAGCGCGGCACGAGCTCGACGCCCTGGAGGTCCTCGCGGACGCGTGCGTGCGGCACGACCGCCTGCTGGCGGTGAACGACCGGGCCGACCTGGCGCTCGCGGCCGAGGCCGACGTGCTGCACCTCGGGCAGGACGACCTGCCGGTGCAGCAAGCCCGGCGCATCCTCGGCGAGCACGTGGCGCTCGGCCGGTCCACGCACGACCTCGCCCAGGCGGACGCGGCGGCGACCGAACCCGGCGTGGACTACTTCTGCACCGGGCCGGTGTGGACCACGCCGACCAAACCGGGTCGCCAGGCCGCGGGGCTGGAGCTCGTGCAGCACGCCTCCGAGCACCACGGGCACGGCCGTCCCTGGTTCGCCATCGGCGGCATCGACGAGGGCAACCTCGACGAGGTGATCGCGGCGGGCGCGCAGCGCGTCGTCGTCGTGCGCGCGATCACCGAAGCCGAGGACCCGGCGGCCGCCGCCCGCGAGATGCGCTACCGGCTGAGCGGGTAGCGCCTCAACCCCCGTCCGGGGCGGTCTCCCCGCTCGGCCCGTCCAGGACGCCGCCGAGCGGTGCGGTCTCCGTCCCGCCGGTCGGCCCCCGCTGGGGCTGTTCGGTCGGGGCCGGGGCGGTCGTGGTGGTCCCACCGCCCGCGGACTCCCCCGGCTGCTGGCCGGTGGGTGCGGGCTCGGATGTTCCCGTGGTCTCCGGTGCGGTCGGCTCCCCGGTCTCCGTCGGCGCCGGTTCCGACGTGGACGGCTGCGGGGCCCGCTGCTCGGAGGGGCCGCTCGGGTCGGCCGGCTGCGGCCGGAACGCGCGCCCGACCGTCGTGCCGCCGTCGCCCCCGGACAGCGGCGAACCGGTGAGCGCCTCGTACCCGGTGACGACGAGCATGCCGAGCACGAAGATCACCAGGCTGGTGATCCCGAACGTGATCCACCGCAGCGGGAAGCGCCGCCCCGACGCCGGGGCGACCGCTCCGCCGGGCTGCCGGGCGCTGCGGTGCCCCTCCTCCCCGCGGAGAGGTTCGGCCGTGCCGGTCCCGGCCCCGCCGGCTGCGGCGGGGTCAGCTGCGGCACCGCGGGCTTCCCGCTGGTGGGAGGACCGCTGGCCTGCGGCCTGCTCCGCCCGCCGTTCGTCGGGAGGCCGCACCGGTCCGTCCCCGGTGCGGTGCGTCGGCGCCGCACCAGGGAACGGGGCTGTCCGTCCCTCCGGCGCGGGCTGGGCTGCCCCCCTCCGGATCGCTCCCTCCTGCGCGGTTCCCTCGGCGGGGACCGCTCGGGGGGAGGAAGCCGCGGGCCGCGCCTCCTGGGGGACGAACCGGGTGCCGTCCCAGCGCAGGCTGCGCACCGCGTCGTCGCGGGTGACGCGCGCGGTGCGGTCGACCGCCCGGTCCTGCCGGCCACCGGACGAGCGGCAGGTGCGCTGCTCCGGGTCGGTGTCGACGACGCGTTCGCCACCGGGCCAGACGGCACCGCGGGCGGCCTCGTTCCCCCGCGTCGCCTCCTCGTGCGCTGCCCCGGACGGTGCACCGTTCTGCCGCGGAGCCGGGCTCCCCTGCGGCAGCTCCGGGGAGCTCCGCCGCGCTGCGGCCGCTGCCGCGCTGCGGCCGCTGCCGCGCTGGCCGCCGGCGTGCCGGCCGCCGGCGTGCCGGCCCCGATCGCGTTGGTCCCGGGCTCACTGGCCGCGGACGTGCCGGCCGCAGGCTCGTTGGCCGCGGGCGCGCCGGCCGCCGGCGTCGCGCTCCGGCGCGCTGACGGGTCGACCACGGTGGTGCGGGCGACGCGGTTGCGCTTCTCGGCCGCCCGGCTCGCCGCGACCTTCGCCTTCTCCCGGCCCTTCTCCAGGGAACGCTGGTACAGCGCTCCTCCCACGGTGATGACCACGCTGGTCAGCCCGGCGCCGACGAACGTGCCGGCGACTCCCAGCCGAGAACCGAGGAACGCTGCCGTGACCGAGGCGAGCGCACCTCCGGTCACCTGAGCCGGGGAGACGTCGGACAGCAGCGTGCGGTTGCCGCCGTCCTGGTCGTCCCCGTTGCTCGCAGCGCTGCTCCGCCCCTCGGCGCGTTCGTCCCTGCCGCTCACATGCTCCCCCCACGCGCGCTCCCGGGTTCCTTCTCCGCTCACACAACGGGCGCCGACCTGGGATTTCTCCCGATCATGGGCGATGCGTGAGTACTCCCACGGGCGGCTAACACGCTGGGCTGAACAGACGAAGGGAAGGCGAACGCGCTCCGTGCGCAGCACGCAGCGCTCGTGATCGCGCAACGCTCGTGGCTGCGCAGCGCAACCCCCTTCGGCGCAGATTGGAACTATTCCAGAGAGCACAATTTTCATGAAAATTGTGCCCTGTCCCCACGCCACTGGGGGACGAATGATCCCCACGCGATCGTGGTGCATCGGGGAACGAGGCCTCGTCCGGGCGGGTCCGAGGCGTGCGGCCTCATTCGGGCGGGTCGATGCGGGTGACGAACTTGTACCGGTCCCCGCGGTAGATCGACCGCACCCATTCCACCGGTCGCCCTCCCGCGTCGAAGGAGTGCCGGGACAGCAGCAGCATCGGCAGGCCGACGTCGGAGCCGAGCATCTCCGCCTCCTCCGGACTGGACAGCGCGGTCTCGATGGTCTCCTCGGCGTGGCCGAAGCTGACCGCGTACCGCTCCCGCAGCACCTGGTACAGCGAGGCGCCCTGCTCGAGGGGCTCGGCGATGCCGGGGAACCGGGGCAGCGGCAGGTGCGTCGTCTCGATCGCCATCGGTTCGCCGTCGGCCAGCCGCAGTCGCCGCAACCGCAGCACCTGCGAGCGCGGGTCGGTGTCCAGCAGCCGCGCGAGTTCCGCCTCCGCGGGGAGTTCCAGCACTTCCAGCAGCTTCGAGGCGGGCTGGCGCCCCTGGGCGCGCATGTCCTCGGTGTAGCTCGACAGCTGGAGGCGCTGGGCGACCTTGGGCGTGGCCACGAACGTCCCCTTGCCCTGCACCCGCAGCAGCCGCCCCTCGACGGTGAGCTCGGCCAGCGCCTGCCGGACCGTGGTGCGCGAGACGTCGAACCTCGAGGCGAGGGAGCGCTCGGTGGGGATGGGCGTGCCCGCGGGCATGGCCCGCAGCATGTCGAGCAGGTGCTGCTTCAGCCCCCAGTACTTCGGTTCCCGCTGCTGCCGCCCGGGGACGTCGGCGTCCCCGCCCGGGCCCGCTTCGACCATGGTCCCTCCAACTCGCCGGCCGCGCTGCTCGTGGCCGGGAATTCTGCCACGCGACGGTCGCACTGCCCGCCCAGCAGCGCAGCGGCCCGGCAGAGCAGCGGCCCGGGGCCGCGACTGGCCCGAGAGCGCAGCGGCCCGGTGTCATAGCGCTGCCCGGAGTGCGGGTACCCGCAGGGCGCACCAGGTAGGATTGGTCTAGACCGACGTCGGAAGGACCACGCGATGAGCGAGCCCGCCCCAGCGCCAGGCCACCACATGCGCACCGAGATCTCCGAGCAGCCGGACGTCTTCACCGCGCTGCTCGAGCACCGGGCGGACATCGCCGAGGTGGCCGCGGAGATCCGGCAGCGCCGCCCCCGCTTCGCACTGCTGGCGGCGCGGGGTTCCAGCGACCACGCCGCGCAGTACGCGAAGTACCTGGTCGAAGTGCTGCTGCAGATCCCCGTGGGGCTGGCGTCGCCGTCGACGACCACGCTCTACGGCGCCGAACCCGACCTCACCGACGTGCTGCTGATCTCGGTCAGCCAGAGCGGCAGTTCGCCCGACCTGGTGGAGGTCACCGAATCCGGCCGGCGCCAGGGCGCCACCACCGTGGCCGTGACCAACACGTCCGAGTCCGCGCTGGACGAGGCGGCCGAGTTCGGCGTGCACATCCGCGCGGGCAGCGAGAACGCCGTGGCCGCCACCAAGACCTACACGGCCACGCTGTTCGCGCTGTACCTGCTCATCGACGCCCTCCGCGGTGGCGGCGGCGAATCCGCGGCCGAGATCCCCAGGCTGGCCCGCCAAGCCCTCGACGAGACCACCGGTGCGGTGGACGCGATGGTGCAGCGCTACCGGTTCGCCGAGCACCTCGTCACCACCGGACGCGGCTACTCCTCGGCGACCGCCTCCGAAGCGGCGCTGAAGCTCGCCGAGACGAGCTACCTGCCCGCCCGCGCCTACAGCGGCGCCGACCTGCTGCACGGCCCGGTGGCCGCGATCGATCCGGAAACGGCCGTGCTGGCGCTGTGCAGCCGCGGCAACGGCGGCGAGGCGATGCGCGACGTCGTCGAGGCGGTGCACGCGCGCGGCGCGGACGTCTGCGCGCTCGGGTCCGCCGCCGAGTCCGTCCCCGCGACGACGCGGGTCGTGCTGCCGGAGACGGCCGAGGAACTCGCACCCGTGCTCGAGGCGCTGCCGGTGCAGCGCTTCGCGCTGGAGCTGGCCGTCGCCCGCGGCGAGGACCCGGACCAGCCGCGCGGCCTGCGGAAGGTCACCCGGACCCGCTGACGCGCCGCCCGGCGGCACCGGGCCCGGCACGGGACCGTGCACAATGGACGCGAAGGCCCGCCTCACCGAGGGGGCGGGGCGAGGCGGGCAAGGCCAGCGTACGCCGAGCCGGGCCACCCGCAACCGATGGGGCGGCGCGCCCGGGGAGGACCGATGAGCACGACGACGCTGGTGCTCGGCATGGACATCGGGGGCACCGCCACCCGGGCGGTGCTCGCCGACCTGGACGGCCGCGTCCGCGGCACCGGCAGCGCCGGGGGCGGCAACCCGCACTCCCACCCGCTCGACACCGCCCTGGGCAACATCGGCGCGGCCGCGCGCGCCGCGCTCGGCTCCGCCGAGACCTCCGCCGTGGGCGCGGTCGTGCTCGGTCTCGCCGGATCGACCGTGCTCACCAGCGGCGACACCGCCGAGCAACTGCACCGGACGTGCGCCGAGCTGGGGCTGCGCTGCGACGTCGCGGTGCTCACCGACTACGAGGTCGCCTTCGCCGCGGGCACCCCGGCGCCGCGCGGTGCGGTGCTCATCGCCGGAACCGGTGCGGTGGCCGCACGCGTCGAGCAGCACCGCGCCGCGGCCACCGCCGGCGGGCACGGTTGGCTGCTGGGCGACGAGGGCTCGGCGTTCTGGATCGGCCGCGAGGCCGTGCGGGTGACGCTGCACGCGCTCGACGCCGGATCCCCGCTCGGCGCGCTGGGGCGTTCGGTGCTGCGCGCGCTCGGCGCCGCTCCCGGCACCGAGGCCGCACCGGGGAGCGCGGCCGCTTCCGCCGCGGTGGCCGCGGTGCACGCGGCACCGCCGATCCGGCTGGCCGAGCTCGCCCCGCTGGTCACCGATGCCGTCGCGGAGGACGCGGCCGCGCGGGACCTCGTCGACCGCGCCGCCCGCGCGCTCGCGGACACGGCCCGGCTGGTCGCTCCGGCCGCGACCGACCTGGTGCTCGCCGGCGGGCTCACCGGCCCGGACAACCCGGTGGGCGCGGCCCTGCGCGCGGAGCTCGCCGAACCCGGCGGCCCCGTGCTGCGCACCGCCGGTTCCGGCGCGGCAGGCGCGGCCTGGCTCGCCGCGCACCGCACGTCCGCGGCCGAGCGGGCCGACCTGCCCGCGCTGCACCGCCGCCTGGTGGGAGGGACCGCGGAGCGGCTGACGTCGTGACCCCGCGGGGAACGGGGCGGCCTGCGCCTGGGAGGAGCGGCTCCGCGGCCTGCCCCCGCCGCCTCGCGGGCCCCGCTCGCAGCGGAGGAGGTTCCGGCGCGGAGTTCTCACGCGGCAGCGGGGTCGCGCGGGTGGCGCACCCCCGGGTGCTCCGCGGGCAGCGCCCTGCGCAGCACCCACCAGCTCGCGACCACGCACAGCGCGACCAGCGGCCAGGTCAGCACCGCCTGCGCGACGGTCAGCGCCACGACGTGGTTCATCATCCACAGCGGGATGAACACGAGCAGGCGCACGGCGTACTGGCCGACCCACACGAAACTGGCCAGGCCGTAGGCGCGGCGCAGGTCGGGATCGCGCCGCCACCGCCTGCCCTGGCCCAGCACCGTGCCGACCACGACCCCGAGCAGCGGCCACCGGAGCGCGATGCTCGCCATCCAGACCAGCGCGCTGGCCGCGTTGCTGACCAGGCGGACCAGGAAGAAGTCCACGGCCTCCCCGGTGTGCAGCGCGATGAGCGCGCCGCAGCACACGGCGAGCATGCTCACCAGCACCGCCAGCGGGCGCGCCCCGCGCTTGAGCCGCCACGCCCCGATCACGGCACCCGCGAGGATCGCCAGACCGCTGCCGACGGCGATCGACTCACCGCCGAGGAACCAGCCGAGGCCGAACACCAGCGGGGGAACGCTCGCGTCGAGCGCGCTGGTGCGGTTGCCGAGCAGCCGCGTCAGCGAATCGGGGGTCTCCTCCGGTGGATGGGTCCGCTGCCGCTGCACGTCCCCCAGCCTGCCTTACCGCGGACGCGTGACGCACATGAGGATCGGTCACACCTCACGACCCCTCCGGACGCGGCCTGCGCATCGCCGCGTCCGGGCGGCGCCGCGGAGCCCCGCCCCCGGCGGTTCCGGAGTCATCCCAGCGCAACCCCGGAATCGGTGTGCTGCACCAGCCCGGCGAGGTGCTCGGCGAGCCGGTGGCGATCGGCGGGTTCGGCCTCGACGACGTCGGCCTGACCGCGCTCCCCCCGCAGCGCGTAGCGCCCCCGGGCCGTGTCGAACCAGATCACGTTGCCCGCGCGGCGGCGCTGCCCCCGGTCGTCCCCGCTGGTCACCAGGAAGTGCCCGAGCCGCGTCTTCGGCGCCGCGGTGAGCGCGCTCAGCGGCCCGAGCCCCTCGATGTCCTCGTCGGCGGGCACGCCCCGGGAGCGGTCGGCGACCGCGCGCGCCCGCTCCCCCGGACCCGCGGGCGCGTCCGGCAGCAGCTCGACGCACGCCCACGGCACGCGTTCCGGGTCGATGAAGGTCATCCGCAGCCCCCGCGGGCCGAGCACCCCGACCAACCCCACCTCACCGGTGGCGACCACGCGCGCGGCGAGCCGCTGCCCGCGGGAGGCGTCGAGCAGCCCGGCGGCGGCGACGGTGATCTCCGCGCCGGAGAGGAGGTAGAGCGCGTCCTCCACCTCCGGCTCGGTCCGGCCCTGGCGGGCGAAGCCGCCGCGCTCCAACTCCTCCCACACGCGCGGGCGCGCTCGCGCGCGTTCCTCCTCCCCGCCGCGCGGCACGTCGAAGGGGTACTGCCGCACAGCCAGCTCCAACTGCTCGGCCAGCACGTCCACGGCGGGGATGGACAGGGTGATGGTGTCGACCATGGAAGGTCCCGCTCCGTCGAAGGTTCGAGGCTGTCTAGAAATCGCGGTAGCCGGGGGGCGCTTCTCCCAGCACGGGGGGAGCGGCCAGGCGGCTCTCCCCGCCGTCCTCGTCGAAGGGCTCATCGGCCTCCACCAGGAACTGCGGCACGGCCCCCTCGGCCTCCTCCGGCCGGTACCCGGAACCGCTGCGGAACTCGACGGATCCCCTGCGCTCCTCCGCGGGTTCCTCGCCGCTCCACAGCACCGGATCGCGCGGCGAGGGCCCCGCCGCGGCGGGCACCGCGGAGGAACCCATCGGGCCGAAACCGCCGTCGCCGCGCGGGGTGAACCGCTGCGCACGCGCCGGTGGTTTCTGCTGCGCCGAACGCCGCTCGCCGGCCTCACCGGCGGATCCGTCCTCCCCGGCGGGTGAGGCGCCCCGGGAGGAGCGCTCCCCGGCGACCTGCTGGTCGGCACCGGGAGCGGGCCGCCCGCGCCCGGTGCCCCCGGAAGGCGCGGGCTGCCCGGGGCTCCCGGGCTGACCGGGGGGCGCCGCCTGCCCTGGGGGACCTGCCGGTCCGGGCCCGGCCGGCGGCGGCCCCGTCGCGGGCCGGGGCGGTGCCGGATGCGCTCCCCCGTGCTGCGGCGTGGCCGGGGACGGCTGCCCGCCGTGCTGCGCAGGCTCCGGTCGCTGCCGCTCCGCGGGCCGGGGTGGTGCCGCCGCGGCGCCGCCCGGGGGTGAAGCCGGCCCCTGCTCCTGCGCATGCGGCTGCCCCCGGGCGGGGCCGGGTACCGGCGCTTCCCCCTGCGACGGGACGTGCGGCGCCGCCCCGGGGGATCCGGGGTGCGGCGGAGCGTGCGGCGGGGCGGGGGTTCCCGGCGGTGTCCCCGGACCACCGGGCGCGCGGTGCTCCGGGCCGGGCTGGCCGGGTGAGCCTGGCTGCGGTGCGTTCGGCGGTGCGTTCGGCGGTGCGTCCGGGCGCGCCCCGGCGGGACCACCCGGAGGAGGTGGGCCCGCGGGCTGCCCCGGGGGCGGTGTGCCGGGAGCGGGGGCGGTGCCGGGCTGCGGCCGATCCGGTTGCCCGGGCTGCGGAACCGACGGCGGCGGCCCGGCCGGGGGCTGGGCGCCGGGGTGGTGCTCGAAGGCCGGTTCCGCGGGAGGCAGGGGAGCCTCCGCAGCGGGATCGGGCGGAGGCGCCGCCGGCAGCACTCCGTTCAGGTGCGCAGCACCTCCGGACCCGCCCGCTCCGGCGGGTCCCGGGGCGCCACCGCGGTCCGCTCCCCCCGCGGAGGCGGGGATTTCCCCGTGCTCCGGGGCGGCACCGCGCTCCGGGATTTCCCCGTGCTCCGGGGCGGCACCGTGCTCCGGGGCGGCTTCCTCGTCCCGGCCCCCGTTCGGCTCAGCCGCCTGCTCCGGGCCCGCCGCGGGGACGGCGGGCTCCACCCGGGTGTGCGCCTCGCCCTCCTCGGGGTGTTCCGCAGCCGGGGGGTGTTCCGCAGCCGGTGAACGCCCGACCGGGTCGCGCCCCGTCCCGTCCGGGCGACTCCCGTCCGGTCGGCCGAACGGGGCGTCCCGGTCCTCCCCCGCCGGGCGGTCGGATCCCTCCGGCAGGGCACCCGCGAAACCGGCCGGGCGCGCCCCGCCGCCGGATGCGCCGCCCTCGGGCGAACCGCCACCGGACGCTCCCCCGCCGGGCACGCCCGCGGGCGGGGTCAGGTCCCCGGCCAGCGCGGTGACCCCCTCGGCCGGTGCGTCCCCGGAGCGGTCCGGGGCAGCGGCCCGCTGCTCCCGGTCGAACCGCTCCGGTAACCGCTCGATCCGCTCCCACAGCGCGAACGGGTGCTGCTCGGCGGCGAGGGAGGTGAATTCGGCGGTCTGGTCCAGCCGCACCGGCTCGCGCGGCCCTCGGTCCGCGGGAGCCGGGGACGCTCCGGGATGCTCTGCCGACGTCACGATTCCCCCAGCTGGTCACTGCAGTCCGAACGTCCGCGAGCTCGCCGCGGACGCGTGAAACAGGTTGCGCGGGGCATCGACGCGCACGGACGTCGTGTTACCAGCACGCGGCCAACCCCCTTCGATTTCGGATTTGTCGCCGCCGCAGGACGGTAGCAGTTGATCAGGCGCCACACGGGCGATTCCGCACAACGCCCCCCGATCACGGGCGCAGGCCGACGACACGCCGGGCGATCACGTGAACAGCGCCACTGGAAAAGACCTCGCAAAACGAACTCCCTGGACACGAAGCCTCTATTGCTGAACTCAGCGGTGCAGTTAGTCCGGTGAACGGAACCGACGGTGGCGTAGGTCCGCGCCGCAGCGGCAACGTGGATCAGCCAGCCGCCGACTCCGGCGCGGCACGCGCGAACCGCCGGACCACCCGGCGCTCGCCGCCAGCTCCCACGCGCGACCCCGGGCCGGCGCGAACCGAGGAACGAGATGGAAAGGCAGTGCGATGGCTGATGCCCCCGAGCGCGGCGACTCGCCGAGCAGCGCGCCCACCGAATCCGAGCGACCGCAGCTCCCGGCGGACGCCGGATCCTCCGGGAGGGCGCCCTGGAGCGCGTTCCTCGCCGTGGGCGACAGCTTCACGGAGGGACTCCAGGACGTCGACGAGTCCGGCGACGTGCGCGGCTGGGCCGACCGCCTCGCCGGGCACCTCGCGGAGCGCAACCCGGGCCTGCGCTACGC
Organism: Salinifilum aidingensis; assembly: GCF_054782015.1. Lineage (NCBI taxonomy): Bacteria > Bacillati > Actinomycetota > Actinomycetes > Pseudonocardiales > Pseudonocardiaceae > Salinifilum > Salinifilum aidingensis. The sequence goes on from NZ_BAAGTH010000001.1 coordinate 610,685, forward strand.
GAACCTCGCCGTGCGCGGCAAGCTGATCTCCCAGATCGTCGCCGACCAGGTCCCGCGGGCCACCGAACTGGGCGCCGACCTCATCGCGTTCAACGCGGGCGGCAACGACATCATCCGCCCCGGTTGCGACCCGGACGAGACCGCCGCGCAGTTCGAAGCGGCCGTGCGGCAGCTGCGCTCCACCGGCGCGGACGTGCTCATCGGAACCGGTTTCGACACCCGCGGAACCCCGGTGCTCAGCGCGGTGCGCGGCAAGGTCGGCACGTACAACTCGCACCTGCGCGCGATCGCCGACGCGCACGGCTGCCACGTCCTCGACCTGTGGTCGATGCACGTGCTGCGGGACCCGCGGGCGTGGAGCGAGGACCGGTTGCACCTGTCCGCCGAAGGCCACCGGCGCGTGGCGCTGCGGGCGTGCGAAGCGCTGGGGGTCCCGGTCGCGGAGGACTGGCGCGCGGAGTGGCCGCCGATGCCGGAGCAGCCGTGGAGCGCGCAGCGGGCCGAGGACCTGCGCTGGGCGTGGGAGCACCTGGTGCCGTGGATCGGCCGCCGGCTGCGGGGCCGCTCCAGCGGGGACGGGCGGCGCGCGAAGCGGCCGCGCTACGAGCCGTACCTGCGGGTCTGAGAACGCCGGCGGCGCAGCGGGGTCCCGCTGGTCGACGCGCCTGGGCCGGAGCCCCGGGACGAAGCACGGCCCCGGCCGCACGGGTTCGGCGCAACGCCGAGCCCGTGCGGCACGTCCGGTCGTGACCGGGTGTGCGAGCCGGGGCCGCACCCACCCCCATCGTCCGGGCGAACCCGAATCACACCGCCCCCGGGGCGCGGCCCGGACGCGGCCGGGCGACACTCCCCCCTCTGGATCCCCCAGAGCCACCCGGGCGCGGTTCGGCCTGGCCGAACCGCGTGGTGATCACGTTCGCAACGGGTACTCACCACGCACTAATCGCTCACTAAACGCGCCGGTGATCGGTGTCGTCCGGCCCGCTGAAGCGCGCGAGCCGCGCGCGCACCTCCCGCCCCATCGGGGACCCGCCGGTGTCGAAGACGATCAGCGCCGTGTTCCACCGGGTGCGGGCGACGGAGGCGTCCCCGCGGTGCCAGGCCACGTCGCCGAGCCCCACGTGCGCCGCGGCCTGCCGCATCGCCGAACCGCAGCGCAGCGCCACTTCGAGGGCCTCGCTGTGATAGCGCTCGCCCTCCTCGAGCCGGCAGAGCTCGATGTGCACCTCGCCGCAGTTGTTCAGCACCATCGCCAGGGTCTCCAGGTCGTCCATCTCCCGGTAGAGCTCCTCGGCCTCGCGCAGGTGCCGCAGCGCCAGCTCGGGCCGGCCCGCGGCCTGCTCCACCTGCGCGAGGTTGTTCAGCGCGCCCGCCCCGAAGTACCGGTCCAGCTGCTCGCAGCGTCCCTCCAGCGCCGCGCGGCAGTGCTCCCGCGCCTGCTCGTGCCGGCCGAGGCGGATGAGCACGCTCGCCAGGTTCACCCGCGCCATGGCCAACCACGAGGAGTTCGCGGCCCCCTCGGCCACCCGGTAGGACTCGCGGTAGTGCTCCAGCGCCGCCTCCGGGTCGCCCGAGCGCGAGTGGGCCACCCCGAGGCCGGCGGACATGAGCACCTCGCCCTCCGTCTCGCCCGCGCTGCGCGCGGCCCGCAGCCCGATCCGGTAGAGGGCGATCCAGTCCTCCCAGGGGCAGCGGACCATCAGGTAGTTGAACTGCATCCGCACCAGCCGCCACGCCAGCCCGCAGAACCCCGCGTCGGCGGCCCGCCGCACGAGCGCGACCAGGTTCGACCACTCCGCGTCGAACCACCCCAGCGCGTCCGCGCGATCGACCAGCTGCGGCTGCTCCACCGCCGCCCGCTCGGCGAACCGCAGCTCGTCGCGCGCCGGCCGCAGGTAGCGCCGCGCGTGGTCGGACACGGCCAGGTAGTAGTGCACCAGCCGGCGCAGCGCCTCGACGCGCTCGTCCCGCTCCGCGGTGGCGTCGCACTCCTCCGCGGGCAGCGGTTCGGCCTCCCGGGCGTAGACGCGCAGCAGGTCGTGCATGCCGAACCGGTCCGGTTCGCTCTCGCCGACCAGGTGCGCCCGCCCCAGCGCGCGCAGCGCGTAGCGCGCCTGGCCCAGGTCGGTGCCGCACAGCGCGGCCGCGGCGAACGCGCTCACCGAGGGCCCCGGCACCTGGCCGAGCAACCGGAACGTCCGCGCCAGCGGCGCGGGCAGGCTGCGGTAGGACACGTCGAACGCGCCGCGCACGCTCGTCTCCCCGTCATCGGTGTCGAGCACGCGCAGCCGGTTGCGCTCGTCGGCGAGCTCCTCGACGACCCCGGCCGCGCCGCCACCCGGGTCGGCCTGCACCCGCGCGGCCGCGATCCGCAGCGCCAGCGGCAGGCCACCGCACAGCTCGGCCAGCCGGGTCGCAGCGGCGTCCGCCGCCACGTCCCCGGCGTGCGCGAGCACCTCCACCGCGGCGGGAGCGGGCAGCGTCTCCAGGGGGAACACCCGCGCCCCGCCGCGCACCACGAGCCCGTCGAGCCTGCGGCGGCTGGTCACCACCACGGCCGAGGCCGAGTTCCCGGGCAGCAGCGGCCGCACCTGCTCCGAGTCGCGCGCGTTGTCCAGCACGAGCAGCACCTGCCGCTCGGCCAGCATCGACCGGTACAGCGCGGTGCGGTCGTCCAGGTCCACCGGGATCGCGTCCGGAGCCATGCCCAGGGCCTTGAGCACGCTCGTCAGCGCTTCGCCCGCGGCCAGCGGCGGGCGCTCCGGGTCGAACCCGCGCAGCGGCACGTGCAGCTGGCCGTCCGGGAAGGCGTGCGCCGCGCGCCGCCCCCAGTGCACGGCCAGCGCGCTCTTGCCCACGCCCGCGGTTCCGGTGATCACGGCGATCGGGCTGACCGCGCGCGTCCCGGAGGCGTCGAGCATGCCGTCCAGCTCGGCGATCTCCTCGTCGCGGCCGACGAAGCCGGCCGGGGCGGGCGGGAGCTCCGCCGGCACGGGCCTGCGGTGCGCGGTCTGCGCGCGCTGCCGCGGACCGAGCAGCGCCGCGTCGTCGCGCAACATGCGCTCGTAGAGGTCGCGCACCTCCGGACCGGGGTCGATGCCCAGTTCCTGGGACAGCCGGATCCGCAGCGCGTGGAAGCAGTTCTGCGCCTGGGCGCGCTGGCCGCAGCGGTAGTGGGCGAGCATGAGCTGGGTGGCGAGCCGCTCGCGCAGCGGGTGCCGCGCGACGAGGGCGGGCAGTTCGCGCACCAGCTGGGCGTGGCGCCCCAGTTCGAGGTCGGCGGCGGCGCGCTCCTCCAGCGCGGCCAGCCGCAGTTCCTCGGCCTGCGGGGCGGTGGTGCGCCCGAGGGGGGTCTCGGCGAGGTCGGCGAGCACGGGCCCGCGCCACAGCCGCAGCGCCGCCGCCAGCGAGCGCGAGCGCTCCTCCAGCTGCAGGCCGTGCGCCTGGTCGATGAGCGCGCGGGCGCGGTGCAGGTCGATGCGTCCGGGGTCGACGTGCAGCGCGTAGCCGGGGGCGCGGGTGGCCAGGCGCGGCGGGTCGGCGTCCGCGGCGGGGGTGCTGAACAGCCTGCGCAGGCGGGAGACGCAGCCCTGCACGATCGTGCGCGCGGTGGCGGGCGGTTCCTCGCCCCAGAGCATGCTGATGAGGCGTTCGACGGGCACCACCTGGTTGGGTTCGAGCAGCAGCGCCGCCAGCACGAGCCGCTGGTTGGCGCTGCCGACGGTCTGCGCCGCGCCGTCGACGAGCACTTCGACCGGTCCGAGCAGGCGGAATGCGAATCCGCTGCGCGCGCTCGGGTTGCTGGTGTCCAGTGGCGCCGTCATGCCGAAAACCGATCCCTGTTCCGCGTCCGCCCGGAGCGCCGCTCCGCCGCCCCCACGACCCGCCTCCGCGCACGGCGGCGGGGCCGTCACACGTTAACCACTGCGCGCGGGGAACCCCGTGATCTCCCGGCGCGTGTCACCCGAACAGATCTCACGGGAGCGGACATCCAGGAGCGGATCTGGCATACATCGCATCCGCGACAGCCCCTGGCGCGCGCCCTCATTCCCCGAAAGGGTGATAAGAATCCGAGTAGAGTCGGAGAGCGTCGATCGCCCCGGGCGCCGCCTCGAGCAGTGTGGAAGGAGAACCGCACCCCGTGTCCACGACGTCCGCAGTGGTCGACCGCGCCGTCGGGTGCCTGCTCGGCGGCGCCCTCGGCGACGCCCTCGGCACGCCGGTCGAGTTCGCCCAGCTCGCCGACATCCGCCACGAGCACGGCCCGCAGGGCGTCACCGAACCACCCGCGCAGGCCCTGCTCGGCGACGCGGCGCAGATGACGCTGTTCACCGGCGAGGGCTACCTCCACGCGTGGACGCTGGGGCACAACGGCGGCGGCTGGCAACCGGTGGACCACGTCGCGGCCGCCTACCGGCGGTGGCTCACCACCCAGCAGGACGAGCGGCCGCAGCCCGGGGTCACCGGCCTGCTCGCCGAGTCCGCCCTCTACGCCAACCGCGCCCCCGGCCTGACCAGCCTGCGCGCGCTGCAGGAGCCGACGCTCGGCACGCCCGACCAGCCGCGGAACACCTCGCAGGGCTGCGGCGGGGTCGACCGCGCGGCGCCCGCCGGGTTCGCCCCCAGCGCCGAGCTCTGCTACCAGCTCGCCACCCACTTCGCCGCGCTCACCCACGGCGGCGTCGGCGGCTGGGCCCCCGCGGGCGCGCTCGCGCTCACCGTGCACCTGCTCGCCGTGCAGGGGCGCTCCCTGTCCGCCGCCGCCGACCAGGCCGCGGGGCGGGTGCTGCGCGAGGACCAGCCCACCGCGCACGCGCTCGCCGAAGCCGCCACGCTGGCCCGGCTCGGCGCGAGCACCGGGCACATCGAACGGCTCGGCCAGGGGTGGATCGGCCCCGAGGCGCTGGCCATCGGCGCGTACTGCGCGCTGGCGCTGCCCAAGCCCGAGCAGTTCACCGACGCGCTGCGGCTGGCCGCCAACCACTCCGGCCACAGCGACTCCACCGCCGCGATCACCGGCTTCCTGCTCGGAGCGCGCCACGGCACCGACGTGCTGCCCCGGCAGTGGCTCGCGCGGCTGGAGCTCGCCGACGTCATCGAGCGCATCGGGCACGACCTCGGCAAGTCCTGCACCGGGGAAGGCTTCAACGAGCGCCGCTACCTGTCGCTGAGCTGACCCGCCGAGCTCCACGACCGCCGGACGGCAGACCCCGCGCGGTCCCTTACACCCGCCAGCGGACTTCCGCACGCCGGGAAGGTCCGTGATCACACGATCTTCCGAGACCCGAGCGGCGGTGCCCGAACAGCCCGCCGCGCCTCCCTAACCTCCGAGCCATGAAGCGATTGGCGGTGTTCGGCGCGGCGCTCGGCAGCACGGTTCTGCTCGGCGCGGCGCTGGGCGCGTCCTGGCAGGCCGCGGCCCAGCAGGAGGACGTCGTCGCCGAGAGCACGCTGCTGCAGGTGAGCCTGCCGGACATCCCCGGGATCGGGATGCCCGGGTTCAGCGGCTCCCTCGGCCACCTCGAAGAGGAGCCCGGCACCCACGTGGCGACCTGGGACCAGCAGGACCCGGAGGGGGTGCTGTCCCACGTGGGCGGTTGGCACGGCGGGCCCGCTCCGCCGGGGACCACCACGGTGCAGGTGACCGATCCCGCGGGCAGCAGGCAGGCCTCCGCGAACTGGAGCGGTTTCGGCGTGCGCCTGTCCGCGGACTCCGAGCGCAACGTGATCAGCTTCGGCGCGCTGAGCACCTGGGCCCGCTGCACGCACTCCCCGCTGGCCCCGACGGCGGAGGCGTCCGCGGCCACGGACAGCAACGCGGTGTACCTCTTCGACGACCCCACCCGCCCGCTCGCCGAGGGGCCCAACGAGGTCACCGCCACCGGCGAGGAGCTCGGCCTTCCCGGTGTGTCCACGGCGGACCTGACGATCACCGTGCGGCACGTGGCGGAGAACGACGGGACGAGCGCCCGCGCTGCGGTCGTGGTGGAACTCGCGGGGGTGCTGCGCGGACCCGACGGCGGAGTCCTCCACGAGGGCCCCCTCGGTTCGATCGCGGCGGGGGACGTCCGGGTGGACTGCTCGGACCAGGAGCCGCCGACCACCACGACCCAACCACCGCCGGGTCCGACGACGACTCAGCCACCGACCCTGACGCCGCACCCGCCACCGACGAGCACAACGCACGAACCACCGACCACGACACCTCGGCCGCCGAGCACCACGACCGAGCCGGCGGGGCCCGGACCCACGGAGTCCGGCTCCGCGGAACCGGGGGTGCCGACCTCGGACGGGCCTCCGCCGCACGAGCAGCAGCCGGAGGAACTGGCGCAGACCGGTAGCACCCTGTGGCCGTGGGCGCTCACCGCCCTCGTCCTGCTCCTCCTCGGCACGACAGGCGTGGTGCTGGGCCGGCAGCGCTGACACGACGCCGGCATCTCCGCGACGACGCCGCTCCGCGGCGCACGCACCCTCCCTCCCAGGGGTGATGGGGTCCGCCCGACGCGCTTCGGGCGGACCCTTTTCACGTCGGCGCACCGGCCCCACCACGACTGCGGACCGCCCCTACCACGAGTGCGCGCCCGCACCGCGACACCGCGCCGCCGGGTGTGCATTTCGCGCGAAATGCACACCCGGCGCCCGCGGGATCACCGGGAGAGCAGCGCCGGCACGTCGAGGTCGATCAGCTGCTGGGCGTTGCGCTCGAGCCACACCCGGAACAGCTCGTCCCCGCGCTCGGTGCGCTCGACCGCGAGCGGGCCGCCGATCGTGAAGATCAGGCCGCGAAAGCACCACCGGCGGTACTCCTGCCAGCACCGCTCCCAGTCGAGATCGCGCACTCCGCAGCGCACCAGCTCGTCGTGGTAGGCGCGCACCAGCTCCTCCTCGTGCGCGCGCCGCTCGTCGACGTCGAGGCAGCCGCCGAGGAAGAACGCGGCGTCGGACAACAACGGCCCCCAGCCGACCGTCTGCCAGTCGACGACGCGGCAGTCGTGCTCGCGCAGCAGGAGGTTGTCCAACCGGTAGTCACCGTGCACGAGCCCCATGGGCGTGTCCGCCTCGGGCGTCCACGCGTGCGCGGCGCGCATGACGAACTCGCACACCTCGAGGTGCTCGGGCGCGACCCGCTCGTGGTAGCGCTCGCGGAACCGCTGGAACAGCGCGTCCATCCTGTCCGGATCGACCTGCCGGGAGGTCGGCCGGAGGTAGTCGCGTTCGGGCAGGGACGGGTCGCGCAGCGCGGGCACCTGCAGGTGCGCGAGCGTGCGCAGGACCATCCGCGCCGCGCCGACCGAACAACCCGCGATGTGGTCGCCCTGGCCGGCACCGGCGACGTCCTCCAGCACGAGCGTGAACGCGCCGTCGCCCTCGTCGTACTCGGCGAAGTGGCACCGGGGCGCGATCCCCTCCAGCTCACCGCCGAGATCGCGGTAGAAGGCGATCTCGCGGTGGTAGATGCTCAGGTCCACGCCCAGGGAGCGGCTGGACTCGTCGTCGGAGGCGAACTTCACGACGACGCTCTCCGCCCCGCCGGATCCCGTGCGCAGCGTTGCGCGGTAGCACCGCCCCATTTGGCCGGTCCCGATCGGCCGCGCCGAGACCAGCGACAGGTCCGGGCGCCGCAGCACCGCGCCCAGCCACTCGGCGGTGATCTCCTCGGGAGTTCTGATGAGGCCCGCCCGTCCGTCCTGCACGCCCCTCTCGTCCTGCACGGCGTCACGCACGCCACAGCACATACCGCTCCTTTCCTCCCGGGAGGTGCCGCGTCGACCCCCGGCCAGCTGCGCCGTCCCGCCGAGACCCCCGACCGCGCCACGCACCGGTGCGCCGAGGCGCGCACCACCTCCAGCAGCACCCCGGGTTCCCCGGGCCGCGGGGCTCCCCGCGGAGCGGAACCGCTCGCGCGGTCAACCCGCTCCGGGGGCACCGCCGGCCGCTGCCGCCGGAGCGCGGGACGTGAGCGCAGCGACCCCGCGGCGGGGTGCCGTTCGGCGAGCCGACGCACTCGAACATGATCAGCATTCGCATTTTTAGTTGTAGCACACAACTACATGCGCGAACACGGGGTGGCCCCGCGGTGAACGACAGCGGGACGACCCGGGCCGGAGGAACCCAGCGGAATCAGTGACCGCGCGGATCGGCGGCCGTGCGCTCGGGCCGCACCGGCCCGTCAGGCGGGCGGCGCAGCCGCTTCCCTCCCGCGCACGCAGGGCTGCCCGCCGGCGCCCGTCGCAGGCACCCGGCCACAAGCGCCCCCGTCACAAGCGCTCCCGGTCACAGCAGCGGGGGCTGCCCACCGCGCTGCTCGAGGCCGCGCTCACCGCCGCCCCGGGTCTCCCGCTGCCAGCGGCGGGCGAGCTCACCGCCGATCAGCCGGTTGTTCGCGATCACGACCGCGATCCACGGCAGCGGGACGGTGATCAGGATCAGCACGACGGCCAACCACCAGATGTGCGCGAGCAGGGCGGCGGCGACGAAACCGGCCAGGTGCACCGCCATCAGCACCGCGTACACGCGCTTGCGCACGCGCTGCTCCGCGGCCAGCGACGGGGCCGCGTCCGTGATCACCACCGGTTTTCCGCGCCGGGCCTGCCGCATGGCGACCTCCTCACCCGGCCGCCGCGGGGAGCCGCGCTCACGCGCAGCGGTCGTGCACCGCTCGCGAGCACAGCGCACACCCGGGCGAACCGGATGTCAACCTCTCCCCGGGCGGCTGCCCCCGAAGCGCTCCAGCGCGGAGGACGACGACCGGGGCGACGGGAAGCTGCGCCCCGGTCCTGGGCTGATCGGCCCGGTCCTGGGCTGATCGGCGACCGCAGATGCGAGCCGCTGCACCGGACTCGCCGGCGAGCGCGGGCTCAGGTGGACTGGTGCGACAGCGCTGCCTCGTCCTCGAGGCCCGCGCGGATCTCCGCCCGGAACGCGTCCGTGTCCTCGTGCCCGTGCACCGAGGCCGCGTGCTCGGCCGCGGCGCGGACGACTTCTTCCTGCTCACCGCTGATGGTCAGCGTGCAGTTCATCTCGCTCGGGGATTTGCGGCAGTCCGCGACTTTCCTGGACACGTCAACTCCTCTCAACGCGCCGCGCCGACCTCCGGACCAACTGACCAGCTCCCGACCCGGAGGCCAGCAGGGCGGGCGGCGCCCGCCGCCCGCTTCCACCGTGCGCACTCGCGGGGCGACTTCCCAGAGGATTCGGTCCTGCCCCGGCACCAGATTCGGTCCTGCCCCGGCACCAGCGGCCGCAACAGCCGCCGCGGAGGGCGGCGGCGCACAGGTCCGGCGAGGCCAGGTGAGAACTGCTCGGCGGGAGCGCCCGCTCCCGAACGGCGGACCGCGCGACGCGGCTTCGGTAGGCTCGGAGCCGCCGAGGGGACTCGAACCCCTGACCTTCCGCTTACAAGGCGGGCGCTCTGCCAACTGAGCTACGGCGGCCTGCGCACCGCAACGGGTGCGCACCGGACATCGTAAGCGCCCGAACCACCGATGCCGCAGCGGGCCACCCGACTCGCGGGGACGGTCCGCTCCTCCCACAGTTGGCACGCGCCGGAGGCGGGATCGGGTCTCCCGGGACCCCGCGCGGCCGGGCGATCCTCGGTGCGCCGAGCCCACGTGACCGACGACATAGCCGAGAGGTGCAACGGTCGCTCTATGACAGCCGATGATCGAGAGGGAGATCACGCACGGCACGCCCACAAGGCGGCCAAGCATTGGAGGAATCCAGCGGTGGGCATCACGCAGCGTGCCCGGGGAGCGCTGTGGCGCCGCGGCCCGGAAGCGACCCATCCGGCCGGCATCCGCAACGTCGTCTACGGCCCGCACCTCCCGGACGAGTCCACGGTCCACCTCGTCCTCGACCTCGGCCTGCGCATCGGTGAGGTGCAGATGGCCAGCGGGGCCGGCGCCTCCGACGTGACGGCGACGATCATCGCGGTCACCAACGCCTACGGGCTGCCGCACTGCGAGGTCGACGTGATCTACACGTCGATCACCGTGTCGTGCTACCGGGGGACGGAGCAGTCGCCCATCACCTCGGCGCGCGTCGTCCGCAACCGGTCGACCGACTACACGCGGCTGGCCGACGTGGAAAGCCTCGTCCGGCGCATCACGGCGGGCGAGATCACCTCGGCCGACGCCTACGCCGAACTCGACCGGATCACCACCGCACCGCACCCTTTCCCGCGCTGGGTCGCCACCCTCGCCTGGGCCGGCATGGCCGCCTCGCTGGCCGTGCTGCTCGCCGGCGGCAGCCTCACCAGCTCGGAGGACCGCGCGCTGCCGATCGTCGCCGCGGTCGCCACCGCGCTCATCGACCGCATCGGCCGCTACGTGAACCGGCGCGGGCTGCCGTTCTTCTACCAGCAGATCATCGGCGGGGGCATCGCCACGACCGTGGCGCTGGTCAGTCACGGCCTCGGGATCCTCGGCAACCCCGCGCTGGCCGTGGCCTCCAGCATCATCGTGCTGCTGTCCGGCATGACCGTCGTCGGCGCGATGCAGGACGCGATCACCGGTTACAACGTCACCGCGGCCGGACGCATCGCCGAGATCGCGCTCATGTCGGCCGGGCTGATCGCCGGCGTCGTGCTCGCGCTGTACGGGGGGCTGCAGATCTTCGGCGAGAACGGGTTCGTCGGCGGGCTCGACGTCCGCGACATCGGGCGCGCCACCATGCTCTCCCCAGCGGTGCACCTGCCCGTGCAGCTGCTCGCGGGCGCCTCCACCGCGACGTGCTTCGCCCTGGCCAGCTACGCGCAACCGCGGCCGTGGATCGCCGCCGGGATCGGTGGCGCCATCACGGCGATGGTGCACGCGCTGCTGATCATGGTCAACGTCGACTCGGTGCTCGCCAGCGCCGCGGCCACCACCGTCGTCGGTTTCATCGGCGGCATCGTCGCCCGGCGGCTGCGCGTGCCGCCGCTGGTCGTCGCCGTGTCGGCCGTCGTGCCGCTGCTGCCGGGCCTGGCCACCTACCGCGGGCTGTTCGAGCTGTCCGTGCTCGGCAACCCCGCCGGGTTGACCACGATCATGCTCGCGGTCGCCACCGGGCTCGCCCTCGGCGCCGGCATCGTGCTCGGCGAGTTCCTCGCCCAGCCGGTGCGCACCCGCCTGGGGCGCCTGGAGCGCAAGCTCGCCGGGCCGCGGATGTCCGGACCGCTGCGCCCCGCGAACCGCCGCCTGGACTGAGCGCGCACCCGCTCGGCCCACGCCGCCAAGATCGATTTCCGCCACACGCGGCACGCACGTCCCGCGCGCTCCGGATAGCCTGCGGCGTAGTGCCCACGTGCGAAGGAGAACGGGTGAACAACGGCAACCAACCCGTCCGAGCGGACTTTGTCGTGGTCGCGAACCGGCTGCCGGTGGACCTGGTGCGCGCCGAGGACGGCACGCAGCAGTGGCGGCACAGCCCCGGAGGACTCGTCAGCGCCCTCGAGCCGTTCCTGCGCGCGCGGCGCGGCGCCTGGGTCGGCTGGCCCGGCGTCGCCGACGTCGCCGTCGACCCCTTCAGCGACGGGGAGCTCCAGCTGTGCCCGGTGCAGCTGAGCGCCACCGAGCACCGCGAGTACTACGAGGGGTTCTCCAACGCGACCCTCTGGCCGCTGTACCACGACGTGGTGGTGCCGCCCGTGTTCGACCGCTCGTGGTGGCAGACCTACCGGCAGGTGAACCGGCGCTTCGCCGAATCCGCCGCCGAGGTCAGCGCCGAGGGCGCGACGGTGTGGGTGCAGGACTACCAGCTGCAGCTCGTCCCGGCGATGCTGCGGGAACTGCGGCCCGACCTGCGCATCGGGTTCTTCCTGCACATCCCCTTCCCGCCGGTGGAGCTGTTCATGCAGCTGCCGTGGCGCACGGAGATCGTGCAGGGGTTGCTGGGCGCCGACCTCGTCGGCTTCCACCGCCCGGGCGGTGCGCAGAACTTCCTGTGGCTGGCCCGCCGGCTCGGCGGGTTCGAGCACAGCCGCGCGCAGGTCGGGGTCCGCTCCCGGCCGGGCGTGGTGCGCGTCGGCGACCGGCCGGTGCGCGTGGGCGCGTTCCCGATCTCCATCGCCTCGGCCGACCTGGACCGCCTCTCCCGCACCAGGGAGGTGCAGCAGCGGGCCCGCGCCCTCCGGCAGGAGCTCGGCAACCCGCGCCGCATCGTGCTCGGGGTGGACCGCCTCGACTACACCAAGGGCATCGACGTCCGCCTGTCGGCGATGCACGAACTGCTCGCCGAAGAGCGCATCACACCCGAAGAGGTGACGATGGTGCAGGTGGCCACTCCCAGCCGGGAGCGCGTCGAGCACTACCAGCAGATGCGCGAGGACATCGAGCGCAAGGTCGGCCACCTCAACGGGGAGTTCGGGCGCGTCGGCCACCCGGCGGTGCACTACCTGCACACCTCGGTGGACCGCAAGGAGCTCGTGGCGCTGTACTGCGCCGCCGACGCCATGGTCGTCACGCCCGTGCGCGACGGGATGAACCTGGTGTGCAAGGAGTACGTGGCCTGCAGGCACGACCTCGGCGGGGCATTGCTGCTCAGCGAGTTCGCCGGTGCGGCCGCGGAGCTCACGAGCGCGTTCCTGGTGAACCCGCATAACCTGGACGGGGTGAAGGACGCCCTGCTCGCTGCCCTGGACGTGGCGCCGGACGAGGGACGCCGTAGGATGCGCGCACTGCGTAGGCAAGTGCTCACGCACGATGTCGACCGCTGGGCGCGGTCGTTCCTCGAAGCACTGGGCACGTCCCTCGCGGAGTGAGCGGGCACCCGGACAACCGGCGTCAGCGGCGAACCGCCGTGCGTCCATACTGGTCGAGTCGGAGCTCGTGCGCGGCCGCGGCCGCACCGCGAGCGCGAATCGACGCCCGCCACAACACGTTCGGTCGACCGCGCGTTCGGCCGAAGCCTTCCGTCCGTACCGACCGATCACGGCCCCAGAGGAGTGTGGCGTTGACCGCCGAAGCCCTGCCCGCTGACCTCCGCCGGGCGATCGTGCAGCTCGCGCGCGCACCGCGTCTCCTGGTCGCCTGCGACTACGACGGCACCCTCGCGCCGATCGTGGCCGATCCCACACAGGCCAAACCGCTTCCCGAATCGGTGCACGCGCTGCGCTCGCTGGCCGCGCTGCCGGCCACCACCGCAGCGGTGATCTCGGGGCGGGCCCTGCGCGACCTGGCGACCCTGTCGCGCCTGCCCGCGGAGGTGCACCTGGTGGGCAGCCACGGTTCCGAGTTCGACGTGGGATTCGTCCACGAGCTCGACACCGAGACCACGCAGCTGCGCACCGACCTGCAACGCAGCCTGCAGGGGATCACCTCCAGCAGGACCGGGGTGACCCTCGAGGCGAAGCCCGCCAGCGTCGCGGTGCACCTGCGCCGCGCCGACCCGGAGACGGCCCAGGCCGTGCGCGCGGAACTGCGCACCGGGCCGGCCTGCTGGGAGGGCATCCACGTCACCGAGGGCAAGTCGGTCGTCGAGCTGTCGGTCGTGCAGACCGACAAGGGCAGCGCGCTCGACGCCGTGCGCCACCAGGTCGGGTCGACCGCGGCGCTGTTCCTCGGCGACGACGTCACCGACGAGAAGGCGTTCGCCCAGCTGCACGGGCCCGATCTGGGCATCAAGGTCGGCGAGGGGGACACGCTGGCGCACCACCGCATCGGCGAGACCGCCGACGTGGCCACCGTGCTCGCGCTGCTGATGGAGGAGCGCCGCACCTGGCTGTACGGCGAGCAGGCGCCGCCGATCGAACGGCTCACCATGCTGGCCAACGAGCGCACCGTCGCCCTGCTCACCCCGGAGGCGCGGGTGGCGTGGATGTGCCACCCCGGGCCGGACGCGGCCTCCGTGTTCGCCGACCTGCTCGGCGGGGCCGGCGCCGGCCACTTCAGCGTCCACCCGGACAGCGACGGTTCCGGCGCCCAGCGCAGCCCGCTGCCGCTGGGGCAGCGCTACGTGCCCAACACGATGACCGTGGAAACCCGGTGGTCGCGGCTGCTGGTCACCGACTACCTGGCGCACGGCACCGAGGGGCACCGCACCGAGCTGGTGCGGGTGCTCAGCGGCAGCGTGCCCGCTGTCGTCGAGTTCGCCCCGCGTCCCGAGTTCGGGCAGGTGCCCGTGCGGATGACCCCCGAGGACGGCGGGCTGCGCGTGCAGGGCACCGCCGAACCGATGGTGCTGTACTCGCCGGGGGTGGAGTGGGCGATCACCTCCGACGGCATGCACGAGCAGGCGCACGCCGTGGTGCACCCGAACGAGGACGAACCGGTCGTGCTGGAACTGCGCTGCGGCACCGCGGAACTCGCCACCCCGGGCGCGCCGGAAGCGCACCGCCGCGCCGAAGCCGAGCGGTACTGGTCCGAGTGGTTGGATTCGCTGGAGCTGCCGGAGGTGCAGCGGGACCTCGCGGCCCGCTCGGCGCTGACGCTGCGCGGGCTGTGCAACTCCGACACCGGGGGGATCATGGCCGCGGCCACCACCTCGCTGCCGGAGGAGATCGGCGGTGTCCGCAACTGGGACTACCGCTACTGCTGGCTGCGCGACGGTGCGATGACCGCGCAGGCCCTGGCCACGCTCGGCTCCCCCACCGAGGCCGAGGCGTTCCTGGACTGGCTGCACCGCGTGCTCGAAGGCCTGCCCGGTCCGGAGCGGCTGCACCCGCTGTACTCGCTGCAGGGCACCAGCCTCGGCCCGGAGGCGGTGATCGACAGCCTGCCCGGTTACGCCGGTTCCCGGCCGGTGCGCGTGGGCAACCTCGCCGACCAGCAGGTCCAGCTGGACGTGTTCGGACCGGTCGTGGAGCTCATCGCGCACCTGGCCGAGACCACCGGACGGCTGCGCGACCGCGACTGGGAGCTGGCCACGGCGATGGTCCGCGCCGTGGCGGAGCGCTGGCAGGAACCGGACCACGGGATCTGGGAGGAGCGCGACGTCCCGCGCCACCACGTGTACTCCAAGGTCATGTGCTGGGTGACCGTGGACCGCGCGCTCAAGCTCGCCGAGGCGCACGACCGCAGGATCGATCCCTCGTGGACGGCGCTGCGCGACGAGATCGCCCAGGACGTGCTCAAGAACGGCTGGCACCCGGACGTGCAGGCGTTCACCACGGCCTACGAGGGCTCCGACCTGGACGCCGCGTCGCTGCACGTCGGCCTGTCCGGGCTCATCAGCCCGTCCGACGACCGGTTCCGCGCGACGGTCACCGCGATCGAGGCCGAGCTGCGCAGCGGTTCCACCGTGTACCGCTACCGGCGCGACGACGGGCTGCCCGGCGACGAGGGCGGTTTCCACCTGTGCGCGGCCTGGCTGATCGAGGCCTACCTGCTGACCGGGCGGCGCACCGAAGCCGAGGAGCTGTTCCAGCAGATCGTGGACACGGCTGGCCCGACCGGGCTGCTCTCCGAGGAGTACGACCCGATCGCGGAGCGCTCGCTCGGCAACCACCCGCAGGCGTACTCGCACCTGGGGCTCGTCCGCTGCGCCCAGCTGCTGTCCGCTTAGGGAGTCCGCGGATCGGCTGTTGAGGGCGGGTGGACGGGGGTAGCTGGGAGGGACCTCCCGCGGCGGGGCGCTCCGCGCACGTGGCGATGAAGCGGCTGCGCCGCCCGCCTGACGGACCGGTGCGGTCGAGCACGTGGCCGCCGATCCGCGCGACTCCTCAGGACCGGTCGGAGCACCGCGCCGGGCGAATTTCCCGAACCCGCACAACGGAACCGATCGCACCCCGTACCCTCATCGGGCAGGTGCGAGCCGACTTCCGAACCGAAAGGCGCAGCAGGGTGACCTTCCTGTACATCATCATCGCCGTGCTGGTGATCGTGGCGGTCGTCGCGGTCGTGCTCGGCGTTCGGGCGCGCAGAGCCGCCGCCCAGCCGCCCGCGCAGGCGGCCCCGACCGACCCGTTCGGGACCGGTGACCAGGACGCGCTGCGCGGGGACCCGCGCAAGCTGCGCGCCGGGGACATCGTGGAGATCCGCGAGCACACCTACACGGTCCGCGGCAGCCTGCGGTTCTCCGAAGGCGGCTGGACCTGGGACTCGCACCTGCTCGACGACGCCAGGGGAACCCAGGTGTGGTTGGAGGTCGAGGAGGACCCGGACCTGGAGCTGTCGCTGTGGACCGAGGCCCCCGACGCCCCGGAACCGGGTGCGCGCCAGCTCGAGCACGCCGGCCGCACCTTCCGCCGCGAGGAGTCGGGGTCCGCGGAGTTCCGCAGCGAGGCGACCACCGGTCTGGACGAGGCCGGCACGGTCCGCTACTACGACTACGAGGCCTCCGACGGCACGATGCTCGGCTACGAGTCCTACGGCGAAGCCGAGGGGTCCGGCGGAGCCGAGTGGGAGGCCAGCACCGGGGAGGAGCTCACCCGGTACGAGGTCCGCGTCTACCCGGCTGCGAGCTGACGCATGAAGCCGGGTTGCTGGTTCACCATCGCCGGGATAGCCGGGGTCTTCGCGCTGATCCTCGGACTGACCACCGCGTTCTCCACCGGGCTGAGCCCGCGTTCCTACGTGCAGCACAACTACGCGCGCGCGGAGCGGATGGACCCGCCGGGGCGCAACAGCCGCGCGTACACGAGTCCGCAGCCGCCCACGCAGGTCGCCGCGGACATCAGCGACCACTGGCGGCCGCAGAACCGCTACGCCGACGGCTCCGGGATCTACCTGCGCTACCCCGATGACGCGATCGTGGTGAAACCGCGCGGCCGCGGCTCCCGCATCGATGTCATGGACGCGCGCCGCGCGTACCACCACTACTACGGGATCATCGGCGGCGCCTGGGGGTGGAACAGCACCTACGGGGAGAGCTTCCGCGGACGCGGCCCGGGGGTGGGCAAATGAACCGGCACTCAGCCCAGAACCGGAGCTCGCTGAGCACCAACGACAAGCGGACCCTGTTCGGCCTGCTGGCCGTGCTCGGCGGCGGCCTGCTGATCTGGGTCATCACCAGCGGCATGCTGCCGAGCTCCGACCAGGACACGTTCACCTCGGACGACACCGAGCGCTACAACGACAGCGACCTCTACACCGGCGCGTCGATCCCCGGTTTCACGCAGCAGGACGCGGAGAAGCTCTCCCGCGCCCTCGCCGAGGCGGCCCGTCCCCACGGCGACCTCTGCCTCGGGTGGCGCCTGCTCGACGGCACCGGGACGCCTGATCCGGAACCGCGCGGCGTCGGCTCCAGCGAGGGCCCGAACGTGCCGGCGGACCGGTGCTCGCGGTGGGCCGAGGTGGTGGTCACCGTGGCGTACGGGGACAGCAACGACTGGGACGCCGCGGAGATCGCGGTGAACACCTCGCCCGACCTGCACGCGCTGATCACCGAGGACGACTTCGTCAGCAGCGGCATCACGGCCGACACGCTCGTCGCGGAGCCGGTCGGCGCGACGGGGCAGGCCGCGCTCCTGCTGCCGCTGCTGCTGACCGAGCAGGGCGAGCTGGAGCCCGCCTCCCCCGCGGACTCAGCAGCCGAGCCGCCGGACGAGGCGGCCCCGCCCACCGGCGGCGGCAACGGCGCGTGGATGGTGGTGGCCTGGCTGGGCGTCCTGGTGCTCATCACGATCGGCGCGCTGCTCGGCGGGTTCCTGACGCGCGCCAGGATGAAGCGGGAGTCGCGCGGGGACGGCCCCGGTGGTCCTGGTGAGCCGGGTGGACCCGGTGGTCCCGGTGGGCCCAGCGGTCCGGGCGGCCCCGGTCCGTCCGGTGGGCCGGGCGGACCGGCGGGGCCGCCTCCGGGGGTCCCGGACCCGTCGATGCCGAACCAGCCCATGCCCGGTCAGGGACGGCCCGCGTCCGGGCAGTTCACGCCGGGCCAGCCGGCCCCGCCGGGCACGCACGGCCAGCCGCACCCCGGGGCCTCGGGTCAGCAGCCGTGGCCGGGTCAGCAACAACCGTGGCCGGGGCAGGCCGCCGCTCCGCAGCACCCGGCGGCGCCACCCGCGGCCCCGGGTCAGCAACCACCGCGGGCCGGTCAAGACGGCGCCGTCCCGCGGCCCCCGGCGGGACCGTCCACGCCCCCGCCCGACACCGCGGACCCGCCGCGGTGAACCCGCGACCACGACGACGAAAAGGACACGCACCCCGTGCTCGTGAACGATCTGCTTTTCGGCCTGCTGTCCGCAGTCCTCTACGGAGCGGTCGGGCTCGCCATGATGGCCCTGGGCTACGTGCTCGTCGACCTCGGCACCCCGGGCCGCCTGCGGAACCTGATCTGGCGCGACGCCAACCCGAACGCGGCGCTGCTGCTGGTCTCCGGGCTGCTCAGCGTCGGGATCATCCTGACGACGGCGATCGCGGCGAGCGCGCACGACCTCGCCGCCGGGCTGGTCGGCACCGTGACCTACGGTCTGCTGGGGCTGCTCATGATGAGCCTGTCGTTCCTGATCATCGACGTGATGACCCCGGGCAGGCTCGGTGAGGAGCTGTCCCAGCCGCGCCTGCACCCCGCCACGTGGGTGTCGGCCGCGGCGCACGTGGTCATCGCAACCATCATGGCCGCCGCGATCTGGTGATTCATGTCCGTCTCGCAGGAGTCCGCCGAAGCACCCGCTGACGCGGACCGCGCACAGCAGGAAACCGCACCGAGCACCGAACCGCCCACGTCGGACGACGCGGGCGGTGCTGCGCGTCACCGCGGGAAGCTGGCGCGCACCGCCGTGCTCGTGGCCGTGTTCGTCTGCGCCGCCTGCGGACTGGTGTACGAACTCGCGCTGGTCGCCCTGGGCAGCTACCTCATCGGCGACACGATCGGCCAGGCGTCGATCGTGCTGTCGCTGATGGTGTTCGCGATGGGCGTCGGCGCGCTCGCGGCGAAACCGCTGCAGCGCTTCCCCGCCGCGGCCTTCGCGAGCATCGAGATCGCGCTGGCCCTGCTCGGCGGGTTGAGCGTGCTCGGGCTCTACGCCGCGTTCGCGTGGCTGAGCCTGTACATGCCCGCGCTGATCGTCACCGCGCTCGTGCTGGGCGCGCTCGTCGGGGCCGAGATCCCGCTGCTCATGGTGCTGCTGCAGCGCATCCGCAGGCAGGACGCGGGCAGCGCGGTGGCCGACCTGTTCGCCGCCGACTACGTGGGCGGGCTCGTCGGCGGGCTCGCGTTCCCGTTCCTGCTGCTGCCGCTGTTCGGCCAGCTGCAGGGCGCGCTGGTCGTCGGCATGGTCAACGCGGCCGCCGGCCTGGGGCTCGTGCTCGGCGTCTTCCGCCGCGACCTGCCGCGGCGCGCGGTCGTGCTGCTGTCGCTGGGCTGCGTGCTCGTCGGCGGCGTCCTCGGCGGGGCCTACGCCTTCGCCGACCGCTTCGAGGTCACCGCGCGGCAGGCGCTGTACTCCGATCCGATCGTGCACGCGGAGCGCTCGCGCCACCAGGAGGTCGTGCTGACGGAGTCCCGCTCGCCGACCGGACCGAACGACACGCGGCTGTTCCTCAACGGGGACCTGCAGTTCAGCACCGTGGACGAGTACCGCTACCACGAGGCGCTGGTGCACCCGGCGATGGACGGCCCGCGGGGCAACGTCCTCGTCCTCGGCGGCGGGGACGGACTGGCGCTGCGCGAGATCCTGCGCTACCCGGACGTGCGCCACGTGACCCTGGTGGACCTGGACCCGGCGGTGCTGCGCCTGGGGCGCGACGACCCGCGGGTGTCCACGGTGAACGAGCACGCGTTCGACGATCCGCGCGTCACCGCGATCGCCGACGACGCGTTCAGCTGGCTGCGGGAGCACCGCGGGCAGCGGTTCGACACCGTGTTCGTGGACATGCCCGACCCGGACTCGGAGTCCACGGCGAAGCTGTACTCCGCCGAGTTCTACGCGCTGGTGCGGCACGCGACCGCGCCGCACGCCCGGGTGGCGGTCCAGGCCGGATCGCCGTACTTCGCCCCGAAGGCCTACTGGGGCATCGAGGCGAGCATGCGGGAGGCGGGCTTCCGCACGGTGCCGTACCGGGTGCAGGTGCCGAGCTTCGGCGAGTGGGGGTTCCACCTGGCCAGCGCGGAGCGCACCCCGGAGCTGGGCCTGCCGGACGACGTGCCGCGGCTGCGGTCGCTCGACGAGCCGACGCTGCAGGCCGCGGCGACGTTCCCGCCGGACCGGGCGCGCGTCGAGGACGTGCAGCCCTCCACGCTCATGCACCCGCGGATCCTGCAGTACTCCCAAGGCGCCTGGAAGAACTACTGACCATCACGGCCCGAACCAGCGGTGGTCGCGCGTCCTCCACCTCGACGCGGCAGCGTCGAGGGACCGCCCGGGCAACTGGACCCACCGGGGGTTCTCCTGTGCGGCTCGTCGCGAGGAAGGCTCGACGTTGTGCAGGTCGCTGCTCGATGTCGAGCACCCGGAGCGAGAGCCGTGCAGGAGGTTCCGCCACGGGACCCTCCGCGCGGATCAGAAAAATCCTGTTGTCACGGCCCGAACCAGCGCTCCTCGAGGGACCGGGGCGAAGCCGCGGTCTGCCCCTCGAGGAGCTCGGTCTCCAGGGTGACCTGCCCCGGGCGCCCGGGTTCGGCCTGTTCGAGCAGCAGCCGCCCCGCGGCGCGCCCCTTCTCCAGCACGGGCTGCCGCACCGTGGTCACCCCGGCCCGCTCGGCCTCGGCGATGCCGTCGAAGCCGGTGACGGTGACGTCCTCCGGCACCCGGCGCCCGCGGTTGCGCACCTCGTCGAGCGCGCCGAGCGCGAGGATGTCGGAGGTGCACACCAGTGCCGTGACCTCCGGGTCGTGGTCGAGCACCTGCGCGGCGGCCGCGGCGCCCGATTCGACGCTGTGGTCGAACCGCTCCACGACGGGCACCCGGGCCCAGTCCACCCCGGCTTCGCTGAAGACCTCGGCGAGCGCGGTCAGCCGGGCCTTCTGCACGTGGAAGCTGGCGTGCGCCTGCCGGTGCGGTGCGGCGAACCCGTCGTTGCGGCCGCGGGCCAGCCGCATGCAGCACACGCCGATGCGCCGGTGCCCCAGCTCGATGAGGTGCCGGGCCATGCCCCGCATGGCCGCGGCGTCGTCGGGGCCGACCCAGTCGAGGTTGTCGAGCCGCGGCTGGTCGGAGATCACCACCGGCAGGGGCCGCTCGAGCACGGCCGCCAAGTGCGGGTCGTCCTCCGGCACCGAGTACACGACGAACCCGTCCACCCCGGCCCGGTGCACCGCGGCGATGTCCTCGCGCTCCGGGTTGGCCGGGATGAGCGTGAGGCCCTGCCCGGCGTCCTCGCACGCCAGCGCGAGGCCTTCGAGGAAGCCGAGCGCCCCCGGGTCGCGGAAGGCGTAGGAGAGGTTCTCGGTGAGCAGCAGACCGACGGCGCCGCTCTTGCGCGTGCGCAGCGAACGCGCCACCGGGTCGGGCCCGGGGTAGCCGAGCCGGCGCGCGGTGTCCAGCACCCTCTTGCGCAGCTCCGGGGAGAGCTGGTCGGGCCGGTTGTACGCGTTCGAGACCGTCGTCCGCGACACGCCCAGCTCCGCGGCGAGGGACGCCAGAGTCGCAGGGCGTCGGGCATTCGTTGGCCGAGCCATGCGGGAACCGTAACGGTTCAGATCGGCGTGGTGAAGCGGGCGTGAGGCGCACGACACGTCCGCGCCGAACCGGTCACGGTACGCGACCGCGATGAACACGGAGTGAATCGCACTCCGGTGAGGTCTATCTCACGTCGCGTTCGGCGGTTAGCTTGTGTGAGCCGGTTCAGGTGAAAGGTGAGTCACACATGGCCGAGGTCGCTTTCCGGAACGCTTCGCGAGTTTACCACGGCACCCCTCCGGTCCGGGCCGTGGACCAGCTCTCCCTCGACATCGCCGACGGCGAGTTCCTCGTTCTCGTGGGACCCTCCGGGTCCGGCAAGTCCACCGCGCTGCGCATGCTCGCGGGACTGGAGGACGTGGACGAGGGCGCGATCACGATCGGTGGAACGGACGTGACCGACGTTCCGCCGAAGTCGCGGGACATCGCGATGGTGTTCCAGTCCTACGCGCTGTACCCGCACATGACCGTCGCCGAGAACATGGGTTTCGCGCTGAAGCTGCGCAAGAAGCCGAAGGAGTTCATCCGCGAGAAGGTGACCGAGGCGGCGCGGATGCTGGACCTGGAGCCGTACCTGGACCGCAAGCCGAAGGCGCTGTCCGGCGGGCAGCGGCAGCGGGTCGCGATGGGACGGGCGATCGTGCGCGAACCGAGCGCGTTCCTCATGGACGAACCGCTGTCCAACCTGGACGCCAAGCTGCGCGTGGAGACGCGCGCGAACATCGCCGCGCTGCAGCGCAGCCTGGGCACGACGACGGTCTACGTCACCCACGACCAGGTCGAGGCGATGACGATGGGCCACCGGGTCGCGGTGCTCCAGGACGGCCTGCTGCAGCAGGTCGCCACCCCGCGCGAGCTCTACGAGAACCCGGCGAACGCGTTCGTGGCCGGGTTCATCGGTTCGCCCGCCATGAACCTCAAGACGGTGCCGCTGAGCTCGGACGGAGCGGTGCTCGACGGGCACACCGTCCCGCTGCCGCGCACGGCGATCTCGGCCGCCGGGAGCCTGCAGGAGGTGACCTTCGGCGTGCGCCCCGAGTCGCTGCGCCTGACGTCCTCCGAGGACCCGGACAGCCTGACGCTGACCGTGGAGCTCGTGGAGGAGCTCGGCGCCGATGCGCTCATCCACGGCAGCATCGACGTGGGCGGCACGCCGCAGCGGTTCGTGGTGCGGGCCGACGGGCGGACGCCCCCGGCGCTGGGCGACCGCGTGCACGTCACGTTCCGCGACTCCGACGAGATCCACGTGTTCCACCCGGAGACGGGCAACCGGATCGCCGCCGCGTAGCGCCGGCGCACTCGCGGCCCCACCGGCACCGCACCGGGCGCTCCGGTGCGGTGCCGGTGCGCGTCCGCCCGGATCCCGCCCGAATTCACCAACCGGCGGATCGTGAAAATATGCGAATGCGCGCATGCGGAATGCGGGAATCGCGCCGGACCCGCGGAGTCCCGCCGCTCGAAAAGCGGAACGCATGCCGAAGTGCGCATGCGAAATGCGCTGACCGGGCATTTCCCCGCGAGTTGTGACACGAAATACCTCGATCGGATGGCGCCAGCGGCCAGCAGAGCCCTAAACTGCACATGACAACGATTTCCGTTTGTCGTGTCGTGGCATGTTGCTCAGCCATTCGTGGCGATCTCATTCGATCGAGGAGCCCAGTGATGACCGTCCGTGCGCACATGGCGCGCCGCAGGTACCGACTCACCACCACGGCCCTGGCCGGCGTCACCACCACCGCACTGGTCCTGACCGCCTGCGGCAGCGGCGAGCAGGGCGGCGGCTCCGACGGCAAGCCGTCGGTGGTGACCTCCACCGACGTGTGGGGCAGCGTGGTGCGGGCGGTCGGCGGCGAGCAGGTCGACGTCGAGTCGATCATCGACGACCCGGGAACCGACCCGCACTCCTACGAGAGCACCCCGCGGGACGCTGCCGCGGTCAGCGATGCCGACCTCGTCCTGTTCAACGGCGGCGGCTACGACGAGTTCATGCCGCAGATCGTCTCCTCCACCGGTGAGCGCACACCCACCATCCAGGCGTTCGACGGCGGGAGCGGCCACGACCACGGAGGCCACGACCACGGCGCCGAGCAGCAGGACGAGCACGGCCAGCCCGACGGAGGGGACGGCCACGGGGAGCGCTCCGCCGAGCAGCAGGGCCACGCCGAGCAGCAGGGCCACGCCGAGCAGCAGGGCCACGCCGAGCAGCAGGGCCACGGTTCCCACGAGCACGGCAGCCAAGAGCACGGTGGCCACGACCACGCCGGCGGGAACGAGCACATCTGGTACGACCCGCACGCGGTCGCGGACGTGAGCAACGAGGTCGCCGCGAAGCTCGGCGAGCTGCGCCCGCGGTCGGCCGAGCAGTTCCGGCGCAACGCCGAGCAGTTCCGCCAGCAGATCGACGGCCTCAACGAGCGGGTCGCCGAGATCCGCGAGGCGCACCGGGGCGATCAGGTCATCGTCACCGCACCGATCGCCGACCACCTGGTCGAGGAAGCCGGCCTGCGCGACACCACGCCGCAGGAGTTCGTCAACGCGGTCGAAGCCGGCAACGACCCGTCCGCGGCCGCCGTCGCCGCCATCGACGACGCCGTGTCCTCCGGCCGCGCCTCCGCCGTCATCCACAACCCGCAGACCGAGTCCCCCGTGACCCGCGACGTCCGGCAGAAGGCCGCGGACAACGGCATCCCGGTGGTGCAGATGTCCGAAACGCTGCCGCAGGACCGGTCCGAGTACGTGCCGTGGATGCGGGGGCAGGTCGACGCGCTCGCCCGCGCGCTGAACGCGTGACCCCCGCACCGGCACACCCCGCGCACACCGAAGGGACCCGAGTGACACGCTCCCGACCACTGGCGACCACCGCGCCCGCGGAGAGCACCACCGCGCCCGCCGTCCGGCTCCGCGGTGCGGGCCTGCGCTACGGCGCCCGCACCCTCTGGGACGACCTGGACCTGGACGTGCATCCCGGCGAGTTCGTGGCCGTCCTCGGCCCGAACGGCACCGGCAAGACGAGCCTGCTGCGCGTCCTGCTCGGGCTGACCGGGCTGAGCAGCGGCACCGCCGAGATCGCGGGCGGGCCGGTGCGCCGCGGCGGCGACCGCATCGGCTACATCCCGCAGCAGCGGGCCGTGGACACCACGGTGACCATCCGCGGCCGCGACCTCGTCGGCCTCGGGCTGGACGGGCACAGCTGGGGCCTCGGCTGGCGCAACCGGCGCCGGCGCAAGCAGCGCGTCGACGCGGCCCTGCGCGCGGTGGAGGCCACCGCCTACGGCCACGTGCCGCTGGGTCTGCTCTCCGGCGGGGAGCAGCAGCGGCTGCGCGTGGCGCAGTCCCTCGTCGGCGATCCCGACGTGCTGCTGTGCGACGAGCCGCTGCTGTCGCTGGACCTGGCGCACCAGCGCAAGGTCAGCGAACTCATCGCGCGGCAGGCCCGCGGGACCGGAGCCGCGGTCCTGTTCGTCACCCACGAGATCAACCCGGTGCTGCCGGTGGTGGACCGCGTGCTCTACCTCGCCGACGGCCGGTTCCGGCTCGGCACGCCCGACGAGGTGATGAACTCGGCGACGCTGTCCGAGCTGTACGGAACCGACGTGGAAGTGGCCCGCGTCGGCAACCGGCTGGTGATCGCCGGTGCGGAGGACACCGCGGCGGCCGAACCGCACGGCGCCGCGCACCACGTGCAGCAGGAGGACGCGTGAACTCGCTGGGTGAGGACCTCGGCGGCATGTTCGACTTCGCGGTGACCGGCGAACTGCTCGCCTACCCGTTCGTGCAGCAGGCGCTGCTCGCCGCGGCCGCGCTGGGGCTCGTCTCCGGTTGCCTGGCCCCGCTCGTGGTGGCCCGCAAGATGTCGTTCGCCGTGCACGGCACCGCGGAACTCGCCTTCACCGGGGCCGCGGCCGCGCTGCTGCTCGGGATCAGCGTCGGCGTGGGATCGCTGGTCGGTGCCGTGATCGCCTCGCTGCTGCTGGGACTGCTGGGGCAGCGCGGCACGGAGCGCGACTCGGTGATCGGCGCGATCCTGTCCTTCGGCATGGGCGTGGGCGTGTTGCTGCTGTGGCTCAACTCCGAACGCACGGCCAACAAGTTCAGCATCCTCATCGGGCAGATCGTCGGCGTGAACTCGTTCGACGTGGCCCTGCTGAGCACCAGCGCCGCGGTCGTGCTCGTCGTGTTCGCCTGCCTCTACCGGCCGCTGCTGTTCACCAGCGTCGACCCGGACGTGGCCGGTGCGCGCGGTGTTCCCGCGCGGGTGCTCACCCCCGTGTTCGCCGTGCTCGTCGGCGTGGCCACGGCCCTCGGCGTGTACACCGTCGGCGCGCTGCTCGTGATGGCGCTGATGGTGACACCGGGGGCGGCGGCCGCGCGCGTGACCGCCAACCCGGTGGTGGCGACGGTGCTGTCGGTCGTGTTCGCCGAAGCGGCCGCGCTCGGCGGGATCGTGCTCTCCCTGGCCCCGGGGGCGCCGGTGAGCGCGTTCGTCACGAGCATCTCGTTCATCATCTACCTGGTCTGCCGCGGGCTCGGGACGCACCGGCTGCGGCGCCTGTCCCGCGCGGCGTGAGGGCGCCGCGGCGCGTGCCGGGGCCCCGGGTGCACCGGTGCCGCGGCGCGCTGCGGGCTGCGGGCTGCGCCGGGGTGTTCTCAGGGTTCGTCCCGGATCCCCGAGCCCCTCAGCCGCGGGAGGATGGGGGCATGACGGCACGTGCGAACGAACTCATCCGCCCGCGCTCGGGAGCGTGGATCGCCGGCGTGTGCGCCGGCCTGGCCGACCGGTTCGGCCTGCCGCGCGGACTGGTGCGCCTGGCATTCGTGCTCTCCTGCCTGCTGCCTGGCCCGCAGTTCGTGATCTACCTGGTCCTGTGGGTGATGATCCCGCGCCGCTGAGGCCCGGCGGGGTCGCTGATGCCTGGTCGGTCCCCGCCCTCCGGTCGACCGCTGCCACCCGATCGTGGGATGCGACACAGCGGCGATGCTGATCACACCCCGGCGCAGCAGCCGGCTCGGTGCGCGGAGGCGCTGCGCACCGCCGGTCGTCGACGGACGGCGCGCACACGAGCGGCCGGCGCCGGGAGAATTCCCCGCCACTCCGCGAGATCCAGCACCCGGCCGGACACGCGCGGGCACCTCCGGAACACCGCGCGACCGGGCCTTCCGGGCACGGTGCGCACCGGGGCGGTCACAGGAGGAATCCGGACGAGGAGGACACGAGGCGGGGGGAATCCTTACCCTGACCCGGAGCGCGTCCTTCCGGTACGCCGACCGCGGCACCGCGGCCCGTCGCGGCGGCACGGGTGAGCTGGAGGAGAGGTTGACAACGGACACCAGGGCCCCGGCGCGCGCCGGGGCGTCGGGCACCGCCGCCGCTCCGACCGCGCGGCTCGGGCTGGTCCGCCAACTGCTCCGCTTCGGCCTCGCCGGCGCCGTCGCCGGCATCACCGACTACAGCAGCCTCCAGCTGCTCACCCGCGCCGGGTTGCTCTCCGAACTGGCGAAGGCGATCAGCTTCGTCCTGGGCAGCACGGTCGGCTACGCGATCAACAGCAACTGGACGTTCGCGGCCCGGCGCGACGCGCGCGAAGTGGTCAGCGTGACCGGCGCCTACGGCCTGGCCTTCTGCCTCAACGTCAGCGCCTACGCCGCGCTGCGGTACTCCCTGCCGGAGATGCCGTGGAAGATCACCCTGTGCTGGTTCCTCGCGCAGGCGCTCGCCACCTCGTGCAACTTCGCGGTGCAGCGGGGCCTGATCTTCCGCCGCGGCCGCAGGGCCGGGCGCACCGCGCGGAGCTGACCACCCCGAACCGGCCGGGCCGGTCCGCCTGATCCCGACTCGCGCACCGCTCAGCACTGCGGTGCTCGACGCGCGGCCGCAGACCCGCCTGCCGCCGGCTCCGAGGTGAGCTGCCGCGCGGGAACCGAACGCAGCGGGGGCGCTCCGCGATCGGGTACGTTCGCGCGATGCCGACACCGCCGTCGGGGCCGAGCAGTTCGTCGGGGGCGCGAGTGGAACGCCGTCAGATCGAGTACTTCACCGCTGTCGCGGACCACGGCAGCTTCACCGCTGCGGCGCACGCGCTGCACGTGGCCCAACCATCCCTGTCCCGGGCGATCAAGACCCTGGAGCGCGAGCTCGGAACCGAGCTGTTCCACCGCCTCCCCCGCGGCATCCGCCTCTCCGCGGCCGGGGAAGCGTTGCTGGACTCCGCCCGCCACGCGCTGCGCGAGTTCGAAGTCGGCCGCGCGCTGGTCCACGAAGTCGCCGGGGTGCGGTCCGGGCGGTTGGACATCGCGAGCCTGCCCACGCTCGCGCTGGACCCGCTGGCACCGGTGATCGGCCGGTTCCGCACCGCACGACCGGGCATCACGCTGCGCCTGGTGCAACCGGAGGAGCGCGCCGCCGTCCGGGACAGCGTGGCCTCCGGGCAGGCGGAGCTCGGCGTCGCCGACGCCGCCGGGGAACCCGACCCCGAACTGGCCACCGAACGGATCGGCGACCAGGACTTCGTCGCGGTCCTGCCGCCCGGTTCGCCCCCGCCGCCCACCGGGGAGATGCCCTGGGACGAGCTGCTGGCGCGCGATTTCGTCACCGGAGTCCCCGGAACCGTGGGGCGGGACATCCTCGAGGAGCAGGCCCGGCGGCGCGGCGCGTCGCTGCGGCTCGTCGTCGAAGTCTCCCACCGGGAATCGGCGCTGCACCTGGTGGTCGCCGGCGCCGGATGTGCGCTGCTGCCCGCACCGCTGGCGGACATCGCCGCGCTGAAGGGCGCCGTGACGGCCCGCACCTCGCCCCCGCTGCACCGCGAGCTGCGGTTGCTGCGCCGCGCCGGACGGCTGTCCCCGGCCGCCCGGGAGTTCCGGGAGCTGCTGCTGCGCGGCGAGTAGCGGTCCCGGCGCCGCGCGGTGCCCGCCCGCCATAGCGAACTGCTATCCGGAGGGGCGCCGAACCGGTCTTTGTGCCACCGCAGCGCCGGCTGTGCAATGGGTCACGTCGCTGTCCGGTGGTGCGGACACCGGAGCGTGCGCCGCGCGCTCAGCGCCGGCGGTCCGCGCCACCCCGCTGCTCCGGGAGGATTCATGGCATCCGCGCTCACCGGCGAAACCCGCGCACCCCACGTGGTCACCCTCGGCACCGTCGGGGGGCCGCGGTGGTGGGAAGGCATGACAGAGCACCACTCGGCGGGGATCGCCACGGCGGTCGTCGTCGGAGACGCGGTGTACCTGGTCGACTGCGGGCGCAACGCGGGGCACCAGCTCGTCAGGGCGGGACTGCCGATCTCCGCGCTGCGCGCCGTGTTCCTGACCCACCTGCACTCGGACCACACCGTGGACCTCGACGAGCTGGCCGTGTTCGGCCTGTTCTACCGGGCCGACCGGGGACTGCCACCGGTGCACGTCCTGGGGCCGGGCGAACGGGGCGCCCTGCCACCGGTCTCCGCCCGCGCGGCAACACCTCCGGAACCGCTGTTCCCGGAGAACCCCACGGGCGGCACGGTTTCGATGTTCCACCACTTGATGGCCGCGCACGCGACCGACCTGAACTACCGCGTGCTCGGCGCGCTGCGCCCCTCGCCGCTGCAGTGCTTCGACTGCGCGGACATCGCGCTGCCGGAGGGGTGCGACTTCGACCCCGATGACCGCCCGGATCCGCCGATGGAACCGTTCGAGGTCTACCAGGACGAGCGGGTTCGGGTCACCGCGATCCTGGTGCACCACCCGCCGGTCGCGCCCGCGTACGCGTTCCGTTTCGACACGGACGCGGGATCGGTGACGATCTCCGGCGACACCGCCCCGTGCGAGAACCTCGTGCGGATCGCGGAGGACACCGATCTGCTGCTGCACGAGGCCATCGACTTCGACTGGGTGCGGCGCACGTACGCCGCGCACGCGGACGAGTTCAGCCAAGCGTCGATCGACCACCACCACCGCTCGCACACGAGCCCCGAAGACGCGGCAGCACTGGCGAAGCGCGCCGGTGCGAGGGGGCTGGCGCTGCACCACCTCGTCCCGGGCAACGCCTCCCGCGCCGTGTGGTGGAAAGCGGCCGGGCACTTCGACGGAGCGTTCCACGTTCCGTCCGATCTGGACGTCCTCCCGATCGGCTCGACGACCCCGGCACCGAAGTGAGGCCGCACCATGACGCAGAATCCCGTTGAAACGAGGGGAACGCGCCCGGACAGCGTCAACACCGGACAGCTGCGGCGGATCCTGGCATCGAGCTTCATCGGCAGTTCCATCGAGTACTACGACTTCATCCTGTACGCGATGGCCGCGAGCATCGTGTTCAACCAGGTGTTCTTCACGGCTCTGACGCCGGGAGTGGGGTTGTTCGCCTCCTTCGGGACGCTCGCCGTGGGGTACGTGGCGCGCCCGCTCGGCGGCGTCGTCCTCGGGCACTTCGGTGACCGCGCCGGCCGCAAGACGGTCCTGGTGGTGTCCATGGTGCTGATGGGCGCCGCGACGATGGCGATCGGACTGCTGCCGACGACCGCGCAGATCGGCATGGCCGCTCCCGTGCTGCTGGTGCTGCTGCGGATGCTCCAGGGAGTCGCGGTGGGCGGCGAGTGGGGCGGAGCGATGCTCATCGCCCTGGAGCACGCACCGGACTCGCGCCGCGGCTTCGCGGCGAGCTTCGCGAACATGGGTGGTCCCGCCGGTGCGGTGCTGGCGACCCTCGCGGTGTCGGCGTTCTCCACGCTGCCCGACGAGCAGTTCCTCGCGTGGGGCTGGCGGATGCCGTTCCTGCTGAGCGCCCTGCTCATCATCGCGGGGCTCGTGGTGCGCCTGAAGGTCGTCGAGAGCCCGCTGTTCGCGGAGCTGGAGAAGACCGCGGAGCAGCGCCGCATCCCGCTGACCGAAGTGGTCACGACCTACCCGCGCAACTGGGCCCTGGGCGTGATCGCCGGGATGAGCTCCTACACCGTGCAGGGGTTGATGACGGTGTGGGCGGTGTCCTACGTCATCGACGCGGGGTTGGACCGCACCGCCGTGCTGAACGTGAAGGCCGTCGGTGCGACGTTGACCGCCGTGCTGGTGTGGTTCGCCTCCCGCGCCAGCGACCGGCGCGGGCGCAGACCGGTGATGTTCAGCGGCATGCTCGCCGGGGCGGTACTGGCCTTCCCGATCCTGTGGCTGCTGCAGACCGAGGCGCTGTGGGGCTTCGCCCTCGCCTTGTTCCTGGCCAACAGCGTGATCCAGGGCGTGATCTTCGGGCCCTTCGGCGCGTTCGCCGCCGAGCTGTTCCCCACCCGCGTCCGCTACACGGGCGCGTCGCTGACGTACCAGACCGCGTCCACGGTGGATGGTGGCTTCACACCGATGATCGCGACCGCACTGGTCCTGCTGGCCGACGGGCAGCTGTGGTTGCTGGGAACCGCGTGGGCGCTGTCGTTCCTCGCCGCCGGGGCCTGCGTGCTGGCCACGCGCGAAGGTCGCGACCTGGACCTCCGCGGGGACATGCGCGGCACGTAGTCGGCACGTCGCGCGGGTGCACCGCCCGAGCGGGGCGCCCTCGGGCGGTGTCGCGCCCCGGTGGGGTGCTGCGCCGGGGTCCCGCGGAGCGCGGCAGCACCCGCGCCGCTTCCCGAATCCGCGACCGCTCGCCGGGCCGGTCACGCCGCGCGGGGCCGCCCGGCACGGGGCCGCCCCGCACCGACCCGGCCCCGCACCGCTCAGCGGGTGCGGCGGCGGCGCGCCACTTCCGCCAGCACCACGCCGGAGGCCACGGAGGCGTTGAGCGATTCGACGCTGCCGGCCATCGGGATGGACACGGTCTGGTCGCAGGTCTCGCGGACCAGGCGGGACAGCCCCCGACCCTCGGAACCGACGACGACGACCAGCGGTTCCGTCGCCAGCTCCAGATCGTCGGAGCTGATGTCCGCGTCGGCGTCCAGGCCCACGCACATCAGCCCGGCCTTCTTCAGGTCCTTCAGCGTGCGCGTGAGGTTGACGCACCGCGCCACCGGCAGCTGCGCCGCAGTTCCCGCGCTGGCGCGCCACGCCACGGCGGTCATGCCCGCGCTGCGCCGCTGCGGCAGGATCACGCCGTGCGCACCGAAGGCGGCCGCGGAACGCACCACGGCGCCGAGGTTGCGCGGATCGGTGACGCCGTCCAGCGCGACGATCAGCGGGGCCATGCCCGAGTTCTGCGCTGCTTCGAGCACGTCCTCCGGGTCGCCGTACTTGTACGGCGGCACCTTCAGCGCCAAGCCCTGGTGGTTCGCCCCGCCGGTGAGCTTGTCGATCTCGGTCCGCGGCGCGTCGACGACGGCGATGCCGTGCGTGCGCGCGGTTTCCACGGCTTCGGTCACGCGGTCGTCGGTGTCGATGCCGTAGGCCACGAACACGCCCGTGGCGGGCACTCCCGCGCGCAGGCACTCCACGACCGGGTTGCGGCCGGCGACGATCTCGGGGGCGTTCTCCTTCTTCTCGCGCCGCTGCTCCTTGTCGCGCTCGGCCGCGACCTTGGCCTGCTTGCGCTTGTGCGCGGGGTGGTTGGCGCGGTCCTCGGCCTTCGGGACCGGCTTGCGCCCCTTGCTGATCTGCTTGCGCTTCTGGCCGCCGGAGCCGACGACCATCCCCTTCTTCTTCTTGCTCGTGGCACCGCGGCGCCTGTCGTTACCTGCCAAGTCCTACCCGTCCTTCAATGTCCACATCGGACCGTCAGGAGTGTCCTCGACGGCGATTCCGCACGCCTGCAACCGGTCCCGCACCGCGTCGGCCGTGGCGAAGTCCTTGTTCTGCCGGGCCTGCTGGCGCTGCTGGAGCAGGTCGTCCACGAGCTCGCCCAGCGCTCGGCGCGCGGCGTCGTCCGCGCGCGCCTCGGCCCACTGCGGCGAGAGGGGGTCCAGGCCGAAGACGTCGGTCATGGTCCGCACCGAGGCGGCCGCCCCGCGGGCGGCGCCCTCGTCACCGCTGTCGAGCGCCGCGTTGCCGTCGCGCAGCGCGTTGTGCACCACCGCGATCGCCTGCGGCGTGCCGAGGTCGTCGTCCATCGCCGCGCGGAACTCGTCCGGAACCGGGCCGAAGTCCACAGCGCCGGTGCGCTGCACCACGCGCCGCACGAACGACTCGATCCGCCGGTACGTGGACACCGCCTCGGCCAGTCCGGCCTCGGAGAACTCCACGGTCGACCGGTAGTGCGGCGTCACGAGGTAGTAGCGCAGCTCCGACGCGCGCACGCGCTGCAGCACCGCCGGGATCGTCAACGTGTTGCCGAGCGACTTGGACATCTTCTCGCCGCTCATCGTGACCCAGGCGTTGTGCATCCAGTAGCGCGCGAACCCGTCGCCCGCGGCGTTGGACTGGGCCAGCTCGTTCTCGTGGTGCGGGAAGACCAGGTCCAGCCCGCCGCCGTGGATGTCGAACTCCGAGCCCAGGTAGTACGTGGCCATCGCCGAGCACTCCAGGTGCCACCCGGGCCGGCCCGCACCCCACGGGGTCGGCCAGCTCGGTTCGCCCGGCTTGGCGGACTTCCACAGCGTGAAGTCCCGCGGATCGCGCTTGGCGCCGCCGGACTCCCCCTGCTGCATCTCCTCGAGCCGCTGGCCGGACAGGCTGCCGTAGCGGTCGGCGAAGGTCTCCACCGCGAAGTACACGTCGCCGTCGGCCGCGTAGGCGTACCCGGCGTCGATCAGCCGCTGGACGAGCTCGACCATCTGCGTGATGTGCCCGGTCGCCCGCGGCAGCGCGGAGGGCGGCAGGCAGCCGAGCTGGTCGTAGGCGCGTTCGAACGCGCGCTCGTGCGTGGCGGCCCACTCCCACCACGGCCGGCCCGCGTCGGCGGCCTTGGTGAGGATCTTGTCGTCGATGTCGGTGACGTTGCGGACCAGCCGCACGTCGTAGCCGGTGTGCTGCATCCACCGGCGCAGCACGTCGAAGTTCAGCCCGCTGCGGACGTGGCCGACATGCGGAATGTCCTGCACAGTGGCACCGCACAGGTAGATCGACGCCACTGAGTCCTGGCGCGGTTGGAACTCGCGCGTGGTCCGCGTCGCGGTGTCATGCAGGTGCAGGCTCACAACCCCGATGGTACGGGGCGCGGACGCGGGCATCGGCGCCCACCACCGCACGGCGCCCGCCCGGCAGCGGCAGCGCCCCACCCGCGACCACGGGCCCCGTCGGGAGACCACGACCCCACTCGGAACCACGACCCCGCCCCGAGCCACGGCCTCGCCGGGAAACCGCGGCCCCACCGGCAACGGCCAGCAGCGGGGCGGGCAGCGGGGACAACGTCCCCTGCTCGTCGGCGGGAACCTGCTCACCCCAAACTGGAACCGTTCCAGAGAGCACAATTTTCATCAAAATTGTGAGCTGTCCCCACACGAGTGGAGCACGAGTTATCCCCACACGATCGAGATCAATCAACACGATCGAGGTCAACTTGTCGGATTTCTGTCCGGATTCGCCGGATCCTCGAGGTCCAGCGGGCCGACCCGACTCGGCGGGCCGACCCGATTCAGCGAGCCGGCTCAGCTCGGCGGGCCGGGCCGGCACCCGACGCGGGGCGGGCTCGGCGGGGCTCGTCAGGGGCGGGAGCCGCCGGGGAGCTCAGGCGAGGACATCGGCGAGGGCGGTGCGCAGGGCGTCGGGGCGCTCGGAGGTCGGGGCGGACTCGACGAGCTCGAAACGGCACCCGAGCGCGGTCGCACCGCCGTCCGCCTCGGCGCTGTCCCCGACCATGACCGCCTCGACCGGGTCGACGCCCAACCGCTCGCAGGCCCGCAGGAACAGCTTCGCGTCCGGCTTGACCAGGCCCTCCTCGTAGGAGAGCAGGAACTCGTCCACGTACTCGGCCGCACCGGTCCGCTCGAAGGCGGCGCGGAAGTCGAACGCGATGTTGCTGACCACGGCCACGCGCAGCCCGGCCTCCCGGCAGCGGCGCAGCACCTCGACCGCGTCCGGGTACGGAGTCCACTGGTCGGGGTCGATCAGCCTGCTGTACAGCGAGGCGGCCTGCTCCTCGTCGAGGCCCGAGTGCTGCAGCACCGCCATGTAGACCTTGCGGTGCAGCACCGGGTCCAGGTCGCGGTTCTCCCACGCGTCCTCGAACTCCTGGCCGAGCTGCACCACCTGCCCCGCCGGGGCGGTCAGCCGCCGCATGATCTCGGCCTGCTCGGAGGTGTCCAGCGGCCGGCCGGAGTCATCGGTGAAATCGGCCGACCAGGACTCGTCCTCCTCCAGGCGGAACAGCGTTCCGGAGAAGTCGAACAACACCGCGCGCATCGTCACGAGATCCACGATACGGGCACCGCGGGGCCGGACACACGCCAATGTGCGCCAGCTTGCACCCCGCGGCCCGGGGCCGCTCACTCCGCTGCGATCACCAGCGCCGTCGCGATCGCCGCGATGCCCTCGCCGCGCCCGGTCAGCCCCAGGCCGTCGGAGGTCGTCCCGGACACGGACACGGAGCCGCCGAGCGCCCCGGACAGCACCCGCTGGGCCTCCTCGCGCCGCGCACCGATCCGCGGCGCGTTGCCGACCACCTGCACCGTGGCGTTGCCCACGCGGGAGCCGGTCGCGGCCAGCCGCGCCCCGACCTCGGCGAGGAAGTCCACCCCGTGGGCCTCGCCCCAGCGCTCGTCGTCCGTGCCGAACACCGCGCCGAGATCGCCGATCCCGGCGGCCGCGAGCACGGCGTCGCACAGCGCGTGCGCGGCGACGTCGCCGTCGGAGTGCCCGACGCACCCGTCGGCCCCGGGCCAGTGCAGCCCGGCCAGCCAGCACTCCCTGCCGGGCTCGATCCGGTGCACGTCGACGCCCTGGCCGACGCGCGGCACGAGGACGCTCGCCCCGGCGGCGCGCCCCTCCTGCACCGGGCTTTCCGCGTAGTCCGTCACGACGTGCTCACCCACCGTGGTCCGTGGTCGCCAGGACCGCTTCCGCGACCGCGAGGTCGAATTCCGTGGTGATCTTCAGCGCACGGGGATTCCCCCGCACGGTCACCACGGGCTCCCCGAGGCGCTCGACCAGCCCCGCGTCGTCCGTGGCGACGTCCTCGGCGACATCGTAGGCGCGGCGCAGCACGTCCAGGGCGAACCCCTGCGGCGTCTGCACCGCGCGCAGCTGGGAGCGGTCGACCGTGCGCAGCACCGCCCCGTCGGTGCCGATCTCCTTGACGGTGTCCGCGACGGGCAGCACGGGGACCACCGCGGGAGCTCCGCGCTCGACCGCGTCCACGACGTCGCGGACCACTCCGGGCGGGGTGAAGGCGCGCGCGGCGTCGTGCACGAGCACGGTGCGCGCGCCGGGGGCCAGCTCGTCGACGCTGGCGAGGGCGCGGCGCACGGAGTCGGTGCGCTCGGCCCCGCCGACCACGGCGTGCACCCCGGCGGCACCGGGCAGTTCCGCCAGCACCGCGTCCCGCTGCTCGGCGGGAGCGGCGACGATGACCTGCCCCACTCGGCCCGAGGCCAGCAGCCCCCGGACCGAGCGGGACAGCAAGGACTCACCTTTCACCGGTACCAGCGCCTTGGGCTTGCCCGCGCCCAAGCGCACCCCGCGGCCTGCCGCGGGGACCAGCGCGACAACACTCACGCTCGTCCGGTCCCGGTGCTCACACGGCGGTGGCGAGGACTTCGTCGAGCAGGCTCTCGGCCTTGTCCTCGTCCGTGCCCTCGGCCAGGGCCAGCTCGCTCACGAGCACCTGCCTGGCCTTGGCCAACATGCGCTTCTCGCCCGCGGACAAGCCGCGGTCCTGTTCGCGTCGCCACAGATCACGCACCACCTCGGCCACCTTGTTCACGTCGCCGGAGGCGAGCTTCTCCACGTTGGCCTTGTACCGCCGAGACCAGTTCGTGGGCTCCTCGGTGTGCGGTGCGCGCAGCACGTCGAAGACGTGATCGAGACCCTCCTGGCCGACGACGTCCCGCACGCCGACAATTTCGGCATTGTCAGCGGGGACGCGGACAGTGAGGTCACCTTGTGCGACCCGGAGGACGAGGTACTGTTTTTCCTCACCCTTGATCACCCGGTTCTCGATCGCTTCGATCGTTGCGGCACCGTGGTGCGGGTAGACGACGGTCTCTCCGACCTTGAAACCCATGTGTCCTCTGCCCCTTTCGCTTCGTCCAGCCTAGCACGGCCGAGCAACTCCACCACCGGCGGCTCGGCGTTCGTCGTCGCAGGTCAGAAGGCGAACAGGGGTTGACAAACCCTTCGTGATCGTGCAAGCAACGAGAATCCGGCGGCAGTTTTAATCCACAGTAGACATTGAGTGAACCGGACGATTGCCCACATCGGATCCTCCGCGCGCGCCCGGCTCCGGGCGGCGAACGCGCTGATCAGCGCGCGGAAGCACCCCGCGGTAGCGCCCCGGGGGCACCCCGGTCGCCGCCGGCCCCGCGGCCGCGTCCGGGAGACGCCGCGGCCCGCCCGGACGCGCGCCGGCAACCGGTCGCCGCCCCCCGCTCCGTCCGCATTGCGGGAAATCGCCACCTCCCGGGCGAACCCCGGGCCGGGGGCGCGGCGGGGAGGAACCGCGGCGGTGCCGAACGCCCCGGCCGTCCCGGGCGGGGCAGCACCCCCGCTCACCGGCGCCTGCGCGCCGCCCTCGGGACCTGGCACCACCACGCCCGCACCGGGGGTCTAGGCTCGGTCCGGGTTGTCCGGCTATCAGGGAGGGACGCTGCAACCGTGATCCGCCCACAGCACCACAAGAGCGCACGCCTGCGACTGGTCCCGGCCGCACTCGGACTCGGCGCCGCCGTCGTCCTCGGAGGATGCAGCGCCGGTCAGACCACGGAGACGGAGACCCAGGTCGCGGCCGTCAACGGCGCCTCGAAGGAGAACGGCGACATCGCGGTCCGGGACGCGCAGTTCACCTTCCCGCAGGACGGCACCGCCTACCCCCAGGGATCGTCCGCGCCGGTCCAGCTCATGATCGCCAATTCGGGTGAGACCAGCGACCGCCTCGTCGGGGCCTCCAGCCCGTACGCGGCCTCGGTCGACATCAGCGGCACCACCGAGCTGCCCGGCGACACCGCCCTGCACGCCTACGGCGAGCAGGCCCCGGGCACCGAGGACTCCGGCTACGTCCAGCCGACGTCGAACCCCGACCAGCGCGAGGTCGCGATCACCGTCAACGGCTTCACCGAGGAGATCGGCCCCGGCGTGACCATCCCGGTGACCTTCCGGTTCGCCGAGGCCGGGGAGATCACGGTGCAGGTGCCGATCGGGCAGGACCACCGCCCGCGGCCCGAGCACGGCAGCCCGCAGCCCGAGTGATCCCCTCCGGCGCCGACCGGACCGTCGGTGCCGCCTACTAGTCTCGGGCCGTGCCACCGAAGAGCGCTCGCACCGCGCGCCCCGTGTACCGGTGCGCGGACTGCGGCCACGAGGTCGCGAAGTGGGTCGGCGTCTGCCCGTCCTGCCAGGCGTGGGGGACGATCGACGAGTCCCGCCCGGCCCGCGCGGAGACCAAGCAGGTCGCGGCGGGCGCGCCGAGCACCCCGGCGCGCCCAATCGCCGAGGTCGACCTGGAGTCGGCCCGCGCGGTCGCCAGCGGCATCGACGAGCTCGACCGCGTGCTCGGCGGCGGGATCGTGCCCGGTTCGGTCGTGCTGCTCGCCGGCGAGCCGGGCGTGGGCAAGTCCACCCTGCTGCTCGAGGTCGCGCACCGCTGGGCGGCCCAGGGCAGCTCACCCGCGCTGTACGTCACCGGCGAGGAATCGGCCGGCCAGGTGCGGCTGCGCGCCGAGCGCACCAGCTCGGTGCACCCCGAGCTCTTCCTCGGCGCCGAGAGCGACCTGTCCGGGGTGCTCGGGCACGTCGACGGCGTCGCCCCCGGGCTGCTCATCGTCGACTCGGTGCAGACGGTGCAGTCCTCCGAGACGGACGGGACACCGGGCGGAGTCACCCAGGTGCGCGCGGTGACCACCGCGCTGGTGGCGCTGGCGAAGGAGCGCGGCCTGCCCGTGGTCCTCGTCGGGCACGTCACCAAGGAGGGCGCGGTCGCCGGCCCGCGCGCGCTCGAGCA
The DNA here is from genome assembly GCF_054782015.1 of Salinifilum aidingensis. NCBI lineage: Bacteria > Bacillati > Actinomycetota > Actinomycetes > Pseudonocardiales > Pseudonocardiaceae > Salinifilum > Salinifilum aidingensis. Next base: position 649,135 of record NZ_BAAGTH010000001.1, read on the forward strand.
CCTGGTGGACGTGGTGCTGCAGTTCGAGGGCGAGGAGCACTCGACGCTGCGCATGCTGCGGGGGGTGAAGAACCGCTTCGGCCCGGCCGACGAGATCGGCTGCTTCGAGCAGCAGGACGAGGGCATCGTCGAGGTGCGCGACCCGTCGGGCCTGTTCCTCAACCGGCAGGAGCTGCAGGTCGAGGGCACCGCGATCACCGTCATGGTCGAGGGCAAGCGCCCGCTGCTGGCCGAGGTCCAGGCGCTGACCACGGAGAGCCAGCTGAGCATGCCGCGGCGCAACGTCAGCGGGCTCGACTCGGCGCGCGTGTCGATGATGCTCGCCGTGCTCACCAAGCACGGCAACGTGCACACGGGCAACCACGACGTGTTCGCGGCGACCGTCGGCGGCACCAAGCTCTTCGAGCCCGCAGCGGACCTGGCCGTGGCGCTGGCGATCGCCTCCTCGCGCCGCGGGGTGCCGCTGCCGTCGAACCTCGTGGCGCTCGGCGAGGTCGGCCTCGCCGGCGAGATCCGCAAGGTCACCGCCCTGCGCCGCCGGCTCTCCGAGGCCGCGCGCATGGGCTTCACGCACGCCCTCGTGCCTTCGGGAGCGGGCAAACCGCCGGAGGGCATGCGGGTCACCGAAGTCGACGACATCCGGGGCGCGCTGCGCCGCCTGCGCCGCGCGGAGGCGGCCGAGCCCGACCGGGCATCGTGATCACAGTAGGAGGGCAACACCGATGAGCACCACTGACGAGCTGCTGCACCGCAACGCCTCCGCCCCCGCGGGGGATCCGACGCTGCCCGCCCCGCCCTCGCTGCGCGTGGCGATCCTGACCTGCATGGACTGCCGCATCGACGGCTACGCCACGTTCGGGCTGCGCCCGGGCGAGGCGCACGTGCTGCGCAACGCGGGCGGCGTCGTCACCGACGACGTCGTGCGCTCGCTGGCGGTGAGCCAGCGCAAGCTCGGCACCCGGGAGGTCATGGTCGTGCACCACACCGGGTGCGGGATGCTCGGCTTCACCGACGAGGACTTCGCCGCGGAGCTCGCCGCCGACGCCGGAGTCCGTCCACAGTGGAGCGCGCGCACCTACACCGACACCGCCGAGGACGTCCGCCGGTGCGTGCACGAGCTGCGGACGAGCCCGTTCCTGCTGCCCGAGATCGCGGTGCGCGGGTTCGTGCTGGACATCGAGAGCCTGCGCCTGACCGAGATCTCCACGGCTGGAGCCGAAGGTTGACCGCGACGCCCGCAACGGACCCGACGTTCGAACCGACCGAGCTCGTCGACTGGTTCGAGCGCAACGCCCGCCACCTGCCGTGGCGCGCGCCCGGCGTGACCGGCTGGGGCGTGCTGGTCAGCGAGACCATGCTGCAGCAGACGCCGGTCAACCGGGTGCGGCCGATCTGGGAGGAGTGGATGCGGCGCTGGCCGAAGCCCTCCGACCTGGCCGCGGAGAGCCCGGGCGAGGTGCTGCGCGCCTGGGGCAAGCTCGGCTACCCCCGCCGCGCGCAGCGCCTGCACGAGGCGGCGGGCCGGATCGCCGCCGAGCACGGCGACGTGGTTCCCGCCGATGTGGACGCGCTGCTGGCACTGCCCGGCATCGGCACGTACACGGCGCGGGCCGTGGCCGCGTTCGCCTACGGCCGCCGCGCGCCGGTGGTGGACACGAACGTGCGGCGCGTCGTCGCGCGCGCCGTGCACGGCGAGGGAGACGCGGCTCCGTCGGCGAGCAAGCGCGATCTGGACGACGTGGACGCGCTGCTGCCGCGCGACGACCGCACGGCGGCGCGGATGTCGGCGGCGCTGATGGAGCTGGGGCAGACGGTGTGCACCGCCCGTTCGCCGGCGTGCGAGATCTGCCCGGTCGCGCACGGCTGCGCCTGGGTGCACGCGGGCAAGCCGGAGTACGCGGGCCCGCCGAAGAAGGTGCAGAAGTTCGCCGGCACGGACCGGCAGGTGCGCGGCAGGCTGCTCGACGTGCTGCGCGGCGCCCCCGGACCGGTCGAGCGCTCCGCCCTGGACGCCGCGTGGTCCGAGCCGGGCCAGCGGGACCGCTGCCTGCACTCGCTGCTCGTGGACGGTCTGGTGGAGCAGACCGAGGACGGCCGCTTCGCCCTGCCCGGCGAGCGCTGAGGACGCGGCGAGCACCGAGGACGGGGATGGCCGACGCGCTGGAGCTGCTGCTCGACGAGACCGCGGAGGAGGCGGTCCGCTCGCTGCGGGGACGCCTCGTGGACGCGGGGGTGCCGGCGGGCGGCGGGCGCCCGCACGTGACGCTCGCCGTGGCCGGGTCGATCCCCGCGGCCGCGCGGCGCGCGCTGCGCTCCGAGCTCTCCGTGCTGGCGGTGCCGCAGCTGTGGCTGTACACGCTGGGCACGTTCCCCGATCCGGACAACGTGCTGCTGCTGGCGGCGGTGGTGGACACCGAGGTGCTCGCGCTGCACTCGGCGGTGCACGACGTGCTCGCCGGCAGGGTGCGCGCCCCCTCGGCGCACTACCTGCCGGGCGCGTGGATCCCGCACTGCACGCTCGCCCGCGGGCTGACGAGCGCGCAGCTGGCCGCCGGTGTCACCGCGCTGCACCCGGTGGAGCCGGTGCGCGCGGGCATCCGGGACGTCGCCGTGGTGGACACGCGCTCCGGGGAGCACGAGTCGCTGCGGGGTTAGGGAGTCCGCGGGCCGGCTGGTGCAGCGGGGCGGGCGGGGGAACGGGGCCTCGCTGCGGGATCCCCGACATCGGGCAGCCACCTGCTCCAGCTGCCCCGACCTCCCGCCCCGGACAGCGGTCCGATCGTCCGGTCTCATCCTTTCGGGTTCCTTCAGCAGCACGCCGGCCCCGGTTGCACCCCGCTGCGCACGGCGCGGTCGATACTCCACTGTGGAATGTTGCCGCCCGGAGCGCCTGCTGCCGCCCGCGCCCGGGCACTGCCGACTCCGCCCGGCACTGCCGCCCCTCCGGACGGCGTCCCGAGCACCGCGCCCGCAGCGGTGGCGGGCGCGGGCGCGCAGGTGCCACCCGGGGAGAGGAACGCGATGGAGATCGACGGGATCGCCGCCCTCGGACGCGGGCTCACCGCGAAGGGGCCGGAGGGCATCGTGTTCGCCAACGTCGACCTGCAGGTCCGGCCCGGTGATCTCACCGTGATCACCGGCCCGGGCGGCACCGGCCGCACCACGCTGCTGCTCGCGCTGTGCGGGCGGATGCGCCTCCTCGCCGGCCACCTGGAGGTCGCCGGGAAGATCCTGCCCTCCGGGGCGCGCGCGGTGCGCCGCCTGGTGCTCCCGGCGCGCGCCTCGCCCGGGTTCGAGCTGGAGCCGAACCACCGCGTCCGCGAGGCGGTGGCCGAGCACCGCTCGGTCAACCGGATCGCGGACGCGGACCTCGACCGGGCCTGCGAGCTGGTGGGGCTCGAGCTCACCCCGCGGGCGCTCATCCGCGAGCTGCCCGCGGTGGAGCGCACGCTGCTCGCGCTCGCGCTGTGCGCGTCCCGCCGGCCCGCCGGTCTCGTCCTCGACGACGTCGAAGCGGGACTGCCGCTCGGGCAGCGGGCGCGGGTGTGGGGCGCGCTGCACACGCTGACCCGCACGGGCATGACCGTCGTGGCCTCGGCCACCGACCCGCCCGCCACGCCGGTGGACGTGGTCCGCCTCCCCCCTCCCGCCGACGTGTTCGGCCCCGGCGGCGCGGACGAGCGCACCGAGGCGCCGGTCCCGGACGCCCGGCCGCGGGGCCGGCGGGGGGACACCGAGGTGCTGCCGACCGTCGAGGACCCCCGATGAAAGCGTTCACCCTCGCCCGGCTGGAGCTGCTCAGGTTCCGGGGACCGCTGCGGCGGCTCGTCCCGGTGGTGCTGGTCCTCGTGCCGCTGCTGTACGGCGCGCTGTACCTGTGGTCGAACTGGGACCCGTACGGGCGGTTGGACCGCATCCCGGTCGCGGTGGTCAACAACGACCGCCCGGTCGAGTACCGCGGCCAGGTCATCGACGCCGGCAACCAGTTCGTGGAGCAGCTCAAGATCAGCGACACGTTCGACTGGCACTTCGTGGACGGCGACCGGGCGCAGCGGGGCCTCCGGGACGGCACGTACTACTTCACGATCTCGGTGCCGCGCGATTTCAGCGCGAAGCTCGCCACCGCCGGCGAACCCGATCCGCAGCGGGCGCAGCTGCACATCACCAAGAACGACGCGAACGGCTACATCGCCGGGATCATGGCCGACACGGTCCGCTCGGAACTGCAGAACCAGGTCAACGCGGCCGCGCACACCAGCTACGCGCGGGCGCTGTACGGCGAGCTCGACCGCATCCGCGACCGGCTCAACACCGCTTCCGAGGCCACGCGCGGGCTCGTCGACGGCACGAACCTGGCTGAGCAGGGCACGAGCAACCTCAGCGAGGGCCTCGGCGACATCGTGGACGGCACCGGACGGCTCTCCGACGGGGTCAGCACCCTGGCCCGGGCGAGCAGGCAGCTCGACCAGCAGATGACCGAGCTGACCGACGCGGCCGCCGGGGAGCTGCCCCGCGCGGTGGACGCGATGGCGCGCACCACCGACACCGCGGCCAGCGGCATGTCGGCGGTCAAGCAGGCGACGGGAACGGTTCGGCCGCGGGCGCAGCAGTCCGCGGACGCGTTGGAGCGCCTCGGCCAGCGCCACCCGGAGCTGCGCGAGGACTCCGCCTACACCGCGGCGCTCGACCGGGCGCGCGAGGCCGCCGCGGCCGCGGCGCGCGCCGACGAGCGGGCCGCGCAGGGGCTGCGCGCCGCGCGGGGGGCCAACGAGCGCGCCGTCGCCATGCAGAACGGGATGGACCAGCTGCAGGCGAAGGTCCGCTCCGTGCGCGCCCCCGTCGACACGATGACGACCGGGACGTCGCAGCTGGCCGGAGGCATGCCCGGCATCGTCAGCGGTCTGCAGACGCTGCAGTCGCAGGCGCGGACGCTGCACACCGGGGCCCAGCAGATGAGCGAGAGCGCGCAGCGGCTGCACGAGCTGGTCACCGACAGCCTCGACCGCATCCCGCCGACGGACCCGTCGCAGGTGGCGCGGGCCGCGGACGTGCTGGGCTCGCCGACCACCATCGAGGAGCGGAACCTGAACCCGGCGCACGTGTACGGGCGCGGGCTCGCGCCGTTCTTCTTCGGCATCGCGCTGTGGGTGTTCGGCCTGTTCGCCTACCTGGTGCTGCAACCGTTCAACGCGCGCGCGCTGGCCGGGCGGGCCTCGGTCCTCTCGCTGGCGCTGGGCGGTTTCCTGCCCGCGGGGGCGCTGGGCGTGCTCGGCGGGATGGTCCTCTACACCGCGGTGGACTTCGGGCTCGGGCTGAACCCCGTGCACGCGGGGTGGACGATCGGCCTGGTGAGCCTGGCCGCGCTGGCGTTCGTCGCCATCGACCACTTCCTGCGCACCGCCTTCGGCGCGGTCGGCAAGCTGCTGTCGCTGGTGCTGCTCATCCTGCAGCTGACCGCCTCCGGGGGCCTGTACCCGATGGAGACCACCCCGGCCCCGTTCCAGGCGATCCACCCGTACCTGCCGATGACCTACCTCGTGGACGGCCTGCGGGTCACGATCTCCGGCGGGTTGACCGAGCACCTGGTGCGCGATCTCGTCGTGCTCGGCTGCGTGCTCGTGGTCTTCCTCGGGCTGACGACGCTGACCATGCTGCGGCGCCGGATGTGGACGCCGGGGCGGCTGCACCCGCAGATCGAGGTCTAGCAGGACATCGTCGGGTCGTTTTGCACGGGGGTTTACGCAGCGGGACCTCCCGCAGCGGGTTCGGCTGCGTGCGGCCCTCCGGTGCTGGCGCGCCGGCACGAGGAAGCTCACAGTCACCCGGCTGAACAACGTCCCCGGACATCACGTCTAGGCGGCGCAGGTGCCGCCGCGGGTGCGTAGTCTGGGGACATGGCAGTCGTGAAGATCAACGCGATCGAGGTGCCCGAGGGATCCGAGGCCGAGCTGGAGCGGCGCTTCAGCGAGCGCCAGGGCGCCGTGGACAACACCCCCGGCTTCCTCGGCTTCGAACTCCTGCGTCCCACCAAGGGCGACAACCGCTACTTCGTCTACACCAAGTGGGAGTCGGAGGAGCACTTCCAGCAGTGGTTCAACGGGCCGGGCAAGGAGGCCCACGCGACCGAGCACCGGTCCCCCGTCTCGAGCGGTGCCTCGCTGCTGGAGTTCGAGGTCGTGCTCACCTCCGGCCCGGGGGCGAGCGCCGAGGGCTGAGACCGCTCAGCCACCGCTGCCCGAGCGCGCCCCGGGGGCGCTGCCCGACCGCTCCCGGGTCAGGGACAGCTCGACCAGCAGCGCGCGGTGGTCCGTACCGGCGATGCGCTGCGCGCGGTAACCGGACGCGCTGACCGGCCCGCTGGTGAGCACGTGGTCGATCGTCACCGGCGGGGCGAGCCGCCCCACCGGCCAGGTCGGGACGAGGCCGTTGCCGGTGGCGGCACCGGCGTCCCGGTAGCCGCGGCCGAGCAGCTCGCGCAGCGGCGAGTGGTCCAGCGTCGCGTTGAAGTCCCCGGCGAGGACCAGCGGCACCCGTCCGCGCGCGGGCGGCGGCAGCGCGCCGAGGTCGCGGTTCCAGCGCGCGACCGTGCCCGCCCCCATCGGGTAGAGCGGGTGCACCGACACGAGGTCCACCTGCCTCCCACCGGGCATCCGGATCCGCGCGGCCGGGTGCGCCATCGTCGTCGCGCCGGCGAGGTCCCGCTCCCGCAGCGGGAACCGCGCGGCGATGCCGGATCCGCCGGCACCCGCGGCCGGGTGCCACACGCGGTGCGGCAGCGCCGAACGCAGCCCCGCGCGGTCCAACCGCCCGGCCAGCCGCGGGGTCAGCTCCTGCACCGCGAGCACGTCGACGTCCCCGGCCCGCACCGCGCGCACGATCCGCTCGGCTTCGGCGCGGCCGAAGAAGGCGTTGACGGTCAGCACCCGCAGTTCACCGGAGGCGGCCTCGCCAGCGGCGGCGTCGGGCGTGGAGTCGCCGGCCGCGGCGGTGTCGGGCACCGCGCGCGGGAGCACCGCGGCCAGCAGCAGCGCGGTGACCACGCCGAGCGCCGCGGCGCACGGCCACCGCCGCAGCAGCAGCGCAACGATCAGCAGCACCGCGCCGAGCAGCACCGCGTACTGGGTCAGCGCGGTCGCGGCCACCAGCCAGCGGCTCGCCGCGTCCCACCCGAGGCGGGGCGCGCCCAGCCACACCAGCAGGGCCGCGGCACCGGTCCACAGCACCGCGGTGGTGGTCCGCCCGCCCGCTGTTGCTCGCATGCCACCTCCCTACCACCCGTTCCGCGCGGCTCCGCCGGCGCGCTCGCCCCCGCCGCAGCGGGGTGCGCTTCGGGCGCCGGATCCGAAAAATCACGGGCGTTCACCGCCGGCGCCGTGGATACTCGGCGGTTGGGCGGACGCCCGCGGAGCACGACGAGGAGAGGGGCATGGACCACGCGATTCGCGCCCGAGGGCTGATCAAGCGCTTCGGCGCGCACACCGCGCTGTCGGGTGTGGACCTGGAGGTGCCCGCGGGCACGGTCCACGGGGTCCTCGGCCCGAACGGCGCGGGCAAGACCACCGCGGTGCGCATCCTGGTGACCCTGCTGCGGGCCGACGGCGGTTCCGCTTCGGTCGCCGGCTTCGACGTGGCGCGGCAGCCGTTCGCCGTCCGCGCGCGCATCGGGCTCACCGGCCAGTACGCCTCGGTCGACGAGGAGCTCACCGGCCGCGAGAACTTGGTGCTGCTGGGGCGCCTGCTGGAGATGCGGCGCCGGGACGCGCGGGCCCGCGCCCGCGAGCTGCTCGACCGGTTCGGGCTGGCCGAGGCGGGCGACCGCGCGCTGAAGACGTACTCGGGCGGCATGCGGCGCCGCCTGGACCTGGCTGCGAGCCTCGTGGCGCGACCGGAGGTGCTGTTCCTGGACGAGCCGACCACGGGGCTGGACCCGCGCAGCCGCAACCAGGTGTGGGACCTCGTGCGCGGGCTGACCGCCGACGGGGTCACGGTGCTGCTGACGACGCAGTACCTGGAGGAGGCGGATCAGCTGGCCGACCGCATCAGCGTGATCGACCACGGTTCCGTCGTCGCCGACGGGCGCGCTCCCGAGCTCAAGCAACGCGTCGGCGGTCAGACGCTGCAGGTGCGCCCCGCCGATCCGGCCGACATGCCGCGCGTGCGGCGGATCCTCGCCGAAGAGGTGCGCTCCGAACCGACCGCGCACGAGGAAACCGGCCTGCTGGCGGTGCCCGTCGACGACTCCTCCGTTCTGTCCACTGTGGTGCGAAGGCTCGACGACCAGGGGATCACCGCGAGCGAACTGGCGCTGCGACTGCCCAGTCTGGACGACGTGTTCCTGTCGATCACCGGCCGGCCGAGCACCGACGAGCACTCCGCTGAGGATTCGGGAGAGGCGGCATGACCAGCACGTTACAAGTCGATTCCCGCGCGGCGGCCGGGAACATGCCGTCCACGCGCCGGGTCGGCTTCCTCCGCGGACTGCGGCACGGGTTCACGCTGTCGTGGCGCAGCATCCTGAAGATCCGCAAGTCCCCGGAAGCGCTCATCGACGTCACGATCCAGCCGATCCTGTTCCTCGTGATGTTCGTGTACCTGTTCGGCGGGGCGATCACCGGGGACACGGGCGCCTACCTGCAGCGCACCCTGCCCGGCGTGCTGGCGATGAACATGGTCTTCGCCAGCCTCGGCACGGGCATGCAGCTGAACACCGACATCAGCAAGGGCGTGTTCGACCGCTTCCGCAGCCTGCCGATCGCGCGCAGCTCCCCGCTGGTCGGAGCCGTCCTCGGCGACATCTTCCGCTACCTGCTGTCCATCGCGGTACTGCTCGCCGTGGCCACCCTCATGGGCTTCCGGGTGCAGACGGGGCCGCTGGCCGTGCTCGGCGCCGTGGTCGTGGTCATCGCCTTCGCCCTGGCCATGTGCTGGATCACCGTGTTCCTGGGGATGCTGATCCGCAGCCAGCAGGCGCTGCCCGGCGTGGCCATGTCGTTCATGTTCCCGCTGACCATGGCCAGCAACGTGTTCGTACCCGCCGAAACCATGCCCGGGTGGCTGCAGGCGTGGGTCGACGTCAACCCGGTCACGCAGCTGGCCGACACGGCCCGCGGGCTCATGATCGGCGGCCCCGTGGCCGGCCCGCTCGGCGCGACCGCGGTGTGGATGCTCGGCATCGTGGCCGTGTTCCTCCCCCTGGCCATGTACGCCTACCGCAAGCGGGCATGAGCGACCTCCGCGGATCGGCCGACGCGGTGGACCTCCAACGGCGTCTCGCTCCGAGAGGAGCGCGCGAGGTCCTGTTACGGGAAGTCCGTGCGCAAACGACCTGACAAGGTTCGGCTACAGGGTGATGCCGAGGACGAGCAGCCCCAGCGTGTACACCACGGCGGGGATCAGCACGATCGCGGCCAGGTTCAGCCAGACGCCGGTGCGGACCATCTGCGGGATGGTCACGTAGCCGGAGCCGAAGACGATCGCGTTCGGCGGGGTGGCCACCGGCAGCATGAACGCGCAGCTCGCCGCGAGCGCGGCCGGGATGACCAGCAGCAGCGGGTCCAGCGACAACCCCAGCGCCACTCCCGCCAGGATCGGCAGGAACGTGGCCGCGGTGGCCGTGTTGCTGGTCATCTCCGTGAGCACGAGCACGGCCAGCGCGGCGATCACGACGAGCACCACGAGCGGCACTCCGCCGAACGCGCCGACCGTGTCGCCGATGAACGAGTCCAGCCCGCTGTCGGAGATCCCGCCGGACAGCGACAGCCCGCCGCCGAACAGCAGCAGCACCCCCCACGGCAGGTGCGCCGTCGAGGACCAGTCCAGGGCGAACACGCCGGAGCGGGGGTCGACGGGCAGCAGGAACAGCACCACGGCCGCGGTGATGCCGATGCCCGCGTCCGAGATGTTCAACCACGGCAGCAGCGCGTCCAGCGGTTCCCGCGTGATCCACAGCAGCGCGGTACAGGCGAAGACGACGAGGACGATCCGCTCACCGCGGGTCATCGGCCCCATGGTGTGCAGCTGCTCGCGGAACAGTTCCCGCCCGCCGGGGATCTCGCGCAGCGTCGTCCGGTACAGCACCCGGGTGAGCAGCAACCACCCGAGCAGGAGCAGCACCACCGACAGCGGCAGCCCGAACAGCATCCACTGGCCGAAGCCGATGTCGATGCCGTAGTTGTCGGACAGGAAACCGGCCATGAACAGGTTCGGCGGCGTGCCGATCAGCGTGGCCAGCGAGCCCATGCTCGTGGAGTAGGCGATCGCCAGCATCAGCGCGGTGGCGAACCGGCCCGCCCCCGGGTCGGACGGGTCGAAGCGGGGCGCGGAGTGGCCCTCCACCCGCTCGAAGACGAGCCGGAGCACCGACAGGCCGATCGGCAGCATCATCACGGCGGTGGCCGTGTTGCTGATCCACATGGACAGGAACGCGGTGGCGAGCATGAACCCGCCGATCACCCGGTTCGGCTTCGTCCCCACCGCCAGGACGGTGCGCAGCGCGATCCGCCGGTGCAGGCCCCAGCGCTGCATCGCCAGGGCGAGCATGAACCCGCCCATGAACAGGAAGATCGTGTCGCTGGCGTACGGCGAGGTCGCGTCCTCGACGTCCATGCCCGCCAGCGGCGGCAGCAGCGCGATGGGCAGCAGCGCGGTCGCCGCCAGCGGCATCGCCTCGGTCATCCACCACACGGCCATGAGCACGGCCAGCGCGGCCACTCCGCGGGCGTCGCCGCTGAGCCCGTCCGGCCCGGTCGGGAGCAGGAAGTACGCGGCGAGCGCCAGCGCGGGGCCGAGGAACCGCCCGATCCAGGCCCGCCGCGACACCCTCGCCGGCTCGAAGGTCTCCCCGATCTCCGGGCTGAACTGCGCGCCGGTCCCGCCTGGTCCGTTCATCGACGCTCCCTCGCAGTGGCCCACCGTGCGATACCGGACGATCTTCCGCCACGCCCGTCGTGGCCGCAAACGTTAACCGATCCGCCTGGTCTCGGGAACCGCTGCGCGCCGTGCGGGCCGGGGCGGGCGACACCACCGCGCGCGCCCGCCGTGGTGCGCATCACGCCGTCCGGGGCGGGGAGGTATCCCCAGGTCGGCACCAATCCGGACGATCGCGGCGCGCTCCGCTGGAACGATGGGTGCTGCCGGATGCCACGCGCCCGGGCCGCTGCGCCGTTCCCCGATCACGGAGCACCCATGGACTCGACCGTTCCGCTCGCCGCCGGCTCCGCCGGCGGGATCGCCGACCGGATCAACGGCGCGATGAGCGCGCTGGGGGCGCCCGGCGCGGGAGCCGCCATCGCGCTCGAGAACGTCTTCCCGCCGCTGCCGAGCGAGTTCGTCCTGCCGTTCGCCGGGTTCGCCGCCAGCCGGGGCGGGATGTCGCTGCTCGCGGCGATCGTGTGGACCACGGTCGGCTCGGTCGTCGGCGCCCTCGCGCTGTACTGGCTCGGCGCGAAGCTCGGGCGGGAGCGCACGCGGGCGCTGGTGCTGCGCCTGCCGCTGCTGAAGGAGTCCGACGTGGACCGCACGGAGGCGTGGTTCCACCGCCACGGCGGCAAAGCCGTGTTCTTCGGCCGGATGCTGCCGATGTTCCGCAGCCTCGTGTCCGTGCCCGCGGGTGTGGAGCGGATGCCGCTGCCGCTGTTCGTCCTGTTCACCGCCGGCGGCAGCGCCGCGTGGAACGCGGCGTTCATCCTGCTCGGCTACCGGCTCGGGGCGAGCTGGCACCTGGTCGAGCGCTACGCCGGCGCGTTCTCCCGCGCGGTCGTGCTCGCCGCCGCGGCCGCGCTCGTCGCGTTCGTCGTGCTGCGGCTGCGCCGCAACCGGGCGCAGGCGGAGGACCGGACTCACGCGGAGGAGGGGGCGCAGGCGCGGCGGCAGCCGGGGGCGAGCGCTCAGCTGCCCGCGCTCGGCGAGGCGGGCGAAGCGGGCGGCGAGCGGGACGAGCGGCCCCGCTGAGCAGCCCCGCGGCGCGTTCGCCGCACCGCCCGAGCAGCCGGGGTTCCGCGGCGCGGAGGTCGCGGCGGCTCACCGCTGCTGCACGGCCCCGGCGAGGCGTTCCGCCAGTGCGGCCACGTCGTCGAGCTCACCTGAGGCGACCGCGATGACCAGGTCATAGGCCTGATCGTTGTCGAACGTCAATCGCCACCCGTTGATACCGAGAAAAGCCAGTGTCGCGGCCAGGGAGAGGCGCTTGTTGCCGTCGACCAGGGCATGGTTGCGCGCGAGCGAGTGCAGCAAGGCCGCGGCCTTGTCGACGACGCGTGGATACGCTTCCCCACCGAAGGCGGTGGCCTGCGGTCGAGTCACTGCCGCTTGCAGCAGACCGACGTCGCGCACCGCGGGGCGGCCCCCCAGCGTGCGTTCGGCGACGTGGAACAGGTCCTCGAGGCCGAGGTAGATCACTGCGCGAGACGTTCCAACGCCTCGGCGTACCGCGGCAGCTCTTCATCGAGGACCTGGTCCAGCAAATCCACGCGGCTGTGGTTCTCGACGTACTCCCGCACGGCTTGCCGAGCCACTTCCTGCATCGAGCGGGATTCGAGATCGGCGCGCTGGCGCAGTGCTCGCGCTTCCTCGTCCGACAGTCGCAGCGTCATGGACATGCCACAACGGTATCACTCGCGATACCAGTGTTGCGGGGATGTTCAGCGCGAGCACCGGGGTTGCCGCACAGCACCTGCCGCCCGCGTCGCACGACCAGCCGGTTCCGCGGCGCGGAGGCCGCGACGGCTCACCGCTGCTGCACGGCCCCAGCGCTCCTGCCGCGGTGCCGAAAACCCCGTCGAACGCGCTGCGGCCCCCGCACCGCGCAGGTGCGGGGGCCGTCAGCAGGGGTGCCTCGCGCGTCCGCCCGTCAGCGGCGGAGGTGCGCTCCGCAGCTCACTCCTCGTTCTCCTCGTCGGAGGTGGTGCCCTCGGACTGCTCGTCCGAGGAGGAGCGGACGCCCACCGGCGGAGCGTCCGGGACGGCCGCGGGCTTGCTCTCGCCGCGGAAGGTGAAGGTGGCGTCCTCGTCGGAGCCTTCCCCGTCCCAGCCGTCCACGTCGATGACGACGATCTGGCCGGGGTCGATCTCGCCGAAGAGGATCTTCTCGGAGAGCTTGTCCTCGATCTCCCGCTGGATCGTGCGCCGCAGCGGCCGCGCACCCAGCACCGGATCGAACCCGCGGCGGCCCAGCAGGCTCTTGGCCTTGTCGGTCAGCTCCAGCGACATGTCCTTCGACTTGAGCGCCTTCTCCACCCGGCTGGTCAGCAGGTCCACCATCTGCACGATCTCGTCGCGCGTGAGCTGGTGGAACACGATCACGTCGTCGATGCGGTTGAGGAACTCCGGCCGGAAGTGCTTCTTCATCTCCTCGTTGACCTTGGACTTCAT